>JAFRNE010000008.1 GCA_017430325.1 Eubacterium sp. | reverse complement strand
TCCACGAATAACAGAGTGGCTACATGCCGGAGACTGTTAGAATGGCTCTTGCCAGATGCTGTCAAAGACAAACAAATGTGACTGTTCAAAAGAAGGTAGCAAGTTGAAAATTACCTCTTGACAAAGGTCACTTCATAACAGTGGTTAAGAGTGACGACCGGATCAAATATTTTTTGGTCCGGTCTTTTTCTTTGAAAAAAAATGTGCTATAATACGCATTTGTTGAAGTAAATACTTGCGTTTTTCACTTCAGTTTCGTATAATAACAATGAATTTAGCGCTTTAAAACGCTAAAGTGATTTTTTAAGTATTATAAAAGGAGTTACACAAGAATGGAAAAGAAGTATTTTCAGCCGGAAATTGAGACAATGCCTGTTGAAGAGCTTAAGAAGCTTCAGGAAGAGAAGCTCTTAAAGCAGGTTAAATATGTTTATGAGAACAATAAGTATTATAAGAAGCTTATGGATGAAAAGGGAGTAAAGCCTGAGGACATTACATGTCTGGCTGATCTTGCAAAGCTTCCATTCCTTACAAAGGCTGACCTCAGAGAGGCATATCCTTACGGACTCCTTTCAAAGCCTCTTAACGAGTGTGTCAGAATTCATTCAACAAGTGGTACAACAGGTAAGAGAGTTGTAGCATTCTATACACAGCATGACGTAGATATCTGGGAGGAGTGCTGTGCGAGAGCTATCGTTGCTGCAGGCGGCGGCGATGAGGATGTATGCCAGGTTGCATACGGCTACGGACTTTTTACAGGTGGTGCAGGACTTCACGGTGGTTCACACAAGGTTGGATGCCTTACACTTCCTATGTCATCAGGAAATACAGAGCGTCAGATCATGTTCATGCAGGATCTTGGCTCAACAATCCTTTGCTCAACTCCTTCATATGCTGCATATATCGGTGAGAAGCTTCATGATATGGGATTAACACCTGCCGATATCAAGCTTAAGGCAGGTATCTTCGGAGCAGAGCCTTGGACAGAGGAAATGAGACATGATATCGAGAAGGCACTTGGTATCAAGGCTTATGATATTTATGGACTTACAGAGATTTCAGGACCTGGTGTTTCTTTCGAGTGTGAGGCACAGACAGGTATGCATATCAATGAGGACCACTTTATTGCTGAGATAATCGATCCTGAAACAGGAGAGGTTCTTCCGGAAGGTCAGGAAGGCGAGCTTGTATTTACAAGTATCGATAAGGAAGCATTCCCACTTCTCAGATACAGAACAAGAGATCTCTGCGTTCTTACAAGAGAGAAGTGCCCATGCGGACGTACACATGTTAAGATGTGCAAGCCAAAGGGACGTTCAGATGATATGCTCATCATCAGAGGCGTAAATGTATTCCCTTCACAGATCGAGACAGTTCTCCTTAAGGAAGGTTATACACCAAACTATCAGATCATCGTTGATCGTATCGGAAATGAAGATACCTTCGATATCAACGTTGAGCTTTCTGAAGAGAATTACAAGGCCCTTCATGAGACAGACGGAGAGGATAAGGCTAAGAGAAAGCTTGTTGCTTCAATGGTAACAATGCTCGGTATCAGACCAAAGATCAACCTTCTTGCTCCAAAGTCAATTGTAAGAAGTGAAGGTAAGGCTGTAAGAGCTATCGATAAGAGAAAGCTTCACGACTAATTAAAGAATATTATAGAAGGCCATTCCTTTAGGGAGTGGTCTTTTTTGCTGCATAGAAAATATTGCTTTATTATAGCTGGAAAAAATAAAGTGATTATGGTACAATCCGCTTTGATGCGTATAACTAATGTTTGTGAGGTTTAGAAAATGGTATTTTCAAATGTACTCGAGGCAGTCGGCCACACGCCGATGATCAGATTGAATAAGATGGCACCGGAAAACGGAGCAGAAATACTTGTCAAATTCGAAGGAACAAATATAGGCGGTTCCATTAAGACCAGAACCGCGCTTAATATGATAAAGAAGGCTGAGAAGGCAGGACTCTTAAACAAGGATTCCATAATAGTTGAGCCGACCAGCGGCAACCAGGGAATCGGACTTGCACTTGTTGGTGCGGTCAAGGGCTATAAGACCATAATAATCATGCCGGACTCAGTTAGTGAGGAAAGAAGAAAGATCATAAAGCATTACGGTGCTGAGCTGATCCTTATCCACGATGACGGTGATATCGGAGCATGTATCGATAAGTGTCTTAAGACAGCGATAAAGATGGGCGAAGAGGATCCAAAGGTATTTGTACCTCAGCAGTTTGAGAATCCGAACAATGTTATGGCACATAAGAATCATACCGCACTCGAGATAATGGAGCAGGTTGCGGGACCTATCGACGGTTTCTGTTCAGGTATAGGAACAGGCGGAACAATCACAGGTATCGGCGAGGTGCTTAAGGCACAGTATCCATCAATTGAGATCTGGGCTGTTGAACCGGAAAATGCAGCTATCCTTGCGGGTGGAGATATCGGAACTCATATGCAGATGGGTATCGGAGACGGTATCATTCCGAAGATACTTAACCAGTCGATCTATGATGATATTTATATAGTAACGGATGAAGAGGCAATAAGCACAGCTCAGAGGCTGGCGAGAGAAGAGGGGCTGCTCTGCGGTATTTCCAGCGGAACAAATGTGGCTGCTGCCATAAAGCTTGCTGAGAAGCTGGGACCGGGCAAGACTGTTGTTACAGTACTTCCTGATACGGCTGAAAGGTATTTCTCAACACCGCTTTTTGACGAATAAAGAAACCGGAGGTTAGAAGGATGATAGAAAGAGCAGAGGATCTGACGGCACTTTCTTCGGATCTGTTGGATAAAATAAAGGATGACGCAAAGAAGGTCATCTCTGAAGTGATAGAATTATCGGGCATAAAAAAAGGACAGCTTTTCGTGATAGGCTGTTCCTCAAGTGAGATCATCGGAAAATGTATGGGAACCATGTCCAGTGCGGATGCGGCTGAAGCAGTTTATGGTGTGATCGCTCCTTATCTTAAGGAGAGAGGCATAGACCTTGCCGTTCAGTGCTGCGAGCATCTTAACAGAGCGCTTGTTGTGGATGCTGCTGTTGCAGAAAAATACGGTTTCGAGCAGGTAAATGCTATCCCTCAGTACCACGCCGGAGGAGCCTTTGCGGTTACTCATTATAATAATCTTTCTGAACCGGTGCTTGTTGAGAGTATTTGCGCAAAAGCTGCCGCAGGCATGGATATAGGAGGGGTAATGATAGGTATGCATATTCATCCGGTTGCTGTGCCTCTCAGACTTACCAATAAAAATATCGGTGATGCTATGATCATTGCTGCAAGGCACAGGCCGAAATATGTTGGCGGCGAAAGAGCCGTCTATGATAAGAATCTGGAATGATCCTTATTCCTTAAGTGCACGGACCATATCGATCTTTCTGATCCTAAGGGCCAGAAGAAGGGTTGTTATGATAGTGCAGAAGATGACTATTATACATACTATGGCAAGATTGATCCCTGCAAGGTCAGGGTATATCTTCAGCGTGTCATTTGAGAAGGTCGCACAGTAAAGATTCAGGAAGTTAAAGCCGAGGACGAGACCTGCGGCCGTTCCGAAGATCAGTATGATGATATTTTCAAAGGATGCCAGAATACGTATTTCGTTATAGTGGAAGCCCAGCACCCTGAAGGTATTGTACTGCCTGGTCCTTTCAAGAAAGCTCAGGATGCTGAGGTTATAAAGAACTATTACAACAAGTATAACAGCTACATATTTCATAAGATTGAAAATACCTGAAAACTTTATCCTGAAGTTATTCAGGTTTTCTTTTTGTTCAGCGCCGGTTATCATCTGAGATATCCTTGCATCTCCCTTCAGGATTTCTTTTATGCTGAGATCACCTGTGAGAAGGTGTGTCGGACGGAAGGCTGCGCCTGCATCGGACCAGAGCCTGTCACTGATATAAAGCGACTGCGGCATGCTGGAAGGTATGAGACCGGCAATCTTAAACTCATAGCTTCTGTCGGAAAAAGAAGGGAAGAGAGTTACGACATCACCTTTTTCGATGCCGAGAGTTACTGCCATGCCTTCTGTTATATAGGCGCCTTCATCTCCGAGTTTTTCCTCATCAACTGTCTTAAGATTGATATATTCCCCCTCGGAAAATACAGTTACAGTTTTAAAATAGGTTTCTTTGCCTGAGTCAAAGGTTATACGGCTCTGAATAGTCTCGATAAACTGGCCGTCGGTCATGCTGCGGAGTTCAGAGAGGTCTTCAGGTGTATTTGCTGCGCTGAGGGTGAATTTGTTGGTGTAGATAAACTCCTCGTCATAGCTTTTTTCTGTGAAGGAGGAGATGGAATCTGCTGTACCGAAGCCAACCATAAGGAGCATGAAGCTGCCGCAGACACTTATGATGCCAAGAAAGATACGGGTCTTATGAGCTGAGGCGTCGCGGAGGGTCCATTTCATACCGAAACCAAGTCTCTTCCAGAAGCTGCCAAAGTGTTCAATTATCAGTCTCTTGCCGCGCTTAACTCTTTTTTGGGTGAACTCGGCCGGCAATCCTGCCATAGTCTTCCTTGCGGCTAGAATAGAGGTGAGGACTGAAAGAGCTATTATCGAAAGGATGATTACAAGAGAACCGATGGTATGTCTGATAGGCCATTTCGGAAGTGCGATCAGATCCTTCTGGGACCTCTGCACAAGCTTCGAAAAAGGATATGAGCAGAGATAGCCGATGGCTGTTCCGATAATGCTGACAAAGAGGCCATACATGGAATAGTGGGTTATAAGGCTCTTATTGGAAAAGCCAAGCGACTTAAGAGTAGCTATATCTGAGCTCTGTGCATCGATCAGTCGCTTGATGGTCGTATGCATCGAAAGTATCGAAAGAAGGATGAAGAGAGCTGAGAAAAGCAGCGATACTCTTTTCAGGTTATTGGCCTGGTTGGAAACAAAGGCAGTATCGAAGAGAGTGCCTCTGTCGTAATAGGCGATGAAACGTTCGCAGAGTAGCTCGTTTACCTGCGCTTTTACGGCAGAATCCTTGCTCTTTATCTCAAGAAGGTTGCAGCCAATTCTGATTCCAAGGGCATCCTTTACATCGTCACTCATGAAGCCGTAGCCGAACTTCTGATGATCCGGAATATAATAATCAGAGTTGCCGACAAAATGTGCTCTTTCAGCGGAGAGGATTATTCCTGCGACAGTAGCCTGGACGGTATTTCCGCTGTAGCTTACCGGAACGGTATCTCCGACAGAAAGCTTGTTCTTTGCGGCATAATCCTTGTCGAGCCAGACACTGTTTGTATGGCTTTTGTCATAGCCGGCGCCCTTCATGACTATCATAGTGGAGATATTTTCGTTTCCGACAGTATCCAGGCTGAGGACAGAGTCGTTACCTTCCTTGTCTAAAGAAATAGCGGTGATACGGATGCGGGCGGAGGTATCGATAACGCCTTCCAGATTACTAATGGCAGCTATATCTTCCTCGGTAAAATGAGTCGCCATGATCCACTCATCGGCGAGATTTGTATCTTTTACAGCTTTATCATATTCGGTTTTAATGCCATACCAGATGCCCTCGAGGCCGCAGTAAACGGTAACGGACAAAACCGCCAGCAGCAGTACGGTTATGAACTGGAACTTAAACTGTTTTATGCTTCTTAGCATTTTTTTATATAAATAGTTCATGGTGGAGTCCTTTCTTTGTTTTATGATCTGAGGCTGGTTGTTATGATCACCAGATCGGGATGTTCCGGTGATTTGGTTGTTATGATTCGGTTGTTAATGTTTGGAGTTTAAGAAGCTTTAACATGCTTTCTTGTATCACGAACTGTTTCATCGGAAATGATCTGGCCGTCTCTCAGTCTGATCACATGATCTGCAAGTTCTGCAACATCAGGGTTATGAGTAACTACAACAACTGCAGTGTCTTTGTTTTCCGAGTATTTCTTGAGAAGTGCAAATATCTTCTCACCGGTGGCAACATCAAGAGCACCGGTAGGCTCGTCACAGAGGAGAAGCTTAGGTGATTTTGCGACTGCTCTTGCGATGGCAACTCGCTGCATTTCTCCGCCGGAGAGCTGGTCAGGGAAGTTGTTCATTCTTTTCTCGAGACCGACTTCCTTCAGGATATCCGCAGCCTTATCTATGTTGTCGTTCAGGTTTGCGGCGATTCCTACATTCTCGTAGGCGGTGAGGTTTTCGACCAGATTGTAGAACTGAAATACAAAGCCGACATTCTTTCTTCTGTAGTCGGTCAGCTTCTTTTCGGAAAGCATCGAGATATCCTCGCCATTTATCATTATCTGACCGGAGGTCGGGCGGTCCATTCCACCAAGCATATTTAACATGGTGCTTTTGCCGGAGCCGGAAGGACCGAGTATCACAGTGAATTCCCCCGGAAGTATTTCTGCGGAAATACTGTTTAATGCAACTATCTCCTCAGAGCCGGAATTATATTTTTTAACAAGATTTTTTAAAACTATCATAATTTTCCTCCTTTTTTAAAATGACACACTTGTGTATCTTTTGGCGTTATGATATAAAGGACGTAGAGCAAAGTCAATAGAGTTGGCGAAAGATACACGATAATGTCCCAAGTGTGTCACTTTTAGGAGGAACGATATGAACGAATCAAATAATCCATCGGCAATACGCTCGAAAACAGAGATAACAGAGGCGCTTCTCAGACTTATGGAGGACCATCCATATGAAGAAATAACCGTTAAGCAGATAGTCCTTGAGGCAGGATTGGTGCGAAAGACCTTTTACCGAAATTTCACATCGAAGGATGATGTAATGGACTCTATCCTTGAATCGATGATAATAGCTTATTCGACGGAGCTGGTCACCACTAAGGTGAAGTCACCGCTGGAGGTCATCCTCGGCTTCGTAAATACCAATAAGCATGTCGTTATGCTGCTGGACAAAAATGATATGATGTATCTGGTGCTGAAGAAGCTGAATGACAGGATACCGGGAAGGCATGATGAGCTGGCGGCACTGGGACTTATACCGGAGGAGGTTTTCGGTGATCTTGATCTGACCTATATTTTGCCGCTGAATATCGGTGCGATGTGGAATGTCATCTGCAGCTGGGTGCGAGGCGGAATGAAGGATGACCCTAAGGAGCTTGTGCAGACTCTCAGGCATTATGTGATGAGGATGGGCAGGCTGGCAGAGAAGTTTGATTTCCTTTCAAACAGGATGGAGAGGGTGTAAGCAGTGATGCGCCTGAATGCGAGATCGTGTGAAAGAGATTGTATGATCGAGTGAAAAAGATTGCAAGATTGGATGAAAGAGATTGCAAGATTGGATGAAAGAGATTGTAAGATTGGATGATAAACAGATGGTGGATGAGGTGTGTTTGTGATATAATCACCTTCTGAGTCACATCATCTTTAAGGGCAGGAGTAGTAGGATGGAAATGGATATAAAAGAACATAATGCAATAAAAAGATTTTTGAAATATATCGCTATAGATACACAGTCAAGCGAGACAAGCGGGCTTTCTCCGAGTACGGAGAAACAGAAGGTTCTCGGTAGACTGCTTAAGCAGGAGCTTGAGGAGCTTGGTGCAGTGGATATCAGATACGATGAAGAGCATAACTATCTCTATGCTATGATCCCTGCAACTGATGGCGGTAAGAATGAAAAGGTGCTGGGCTTCATATCGCATATGGATACCTCGCCGGAGGCAAGCGGAGAGAATGTGAAGCCGCAGTTTGTTTATGATTATGACGGCGGGGATATAGCGCTGGGTGAGCTCGTGCTCAGTCCTGCAAGATTCCCTGAGCTGAAAAGATATGTAGGTAAAACTCTTATAACGACTGATGGAACAACTCTTCTCGGAGCGGATGACAAGGCCGGAATAGCCGAGATAATGACTATGGCTGAAGAACTGCTTGAGGATATTAAGAGCGGAGAGAATAAATACATCCACGGTCCGATAGCCGTAGCCTTTACTCCGGATGAGGAGATAGGTGAGGGCACAAAGCATTTCGATGTAAAGAGTTTTGGAGCTGACTATGCATATACGGTTGACGGCGGTGCAATAGGCGAGCTTGAATTCGAGAACTTTAATGCGGCGGCAGCGGTTGTTAAGATAAAAGGACTTAATGTGCATCCGGGTGAGGCAAAGAATAAGATGTTAAATGCATCACGTATAGCTGCAGAGTTTGATACCCTGCTTTCTGCTGATGAAAGACCTGAATATACTGAGGGTTACGAGGGCTTCTTCCATCTTCTCAAGCTGAGTGGAAGTGTTGAGGATGCTGAACTGCATTATATCATCCGTGATCACTCGAAGGAAAAGTTCGAGGAGAAGAAGCAGAGAGTTTTAAAACTGGCTGAAGAGCTGAGTGAAAAATACAGCAGCTTTACCGAGAAGGCAGTTACCGTTGAAGTGAAAGACCAGTATTTTAACATGCGTTCAAAGATTGAGCCGGATAATATGTTTCTTATCGATAATGCAACAAATGCGATGAAGGAGCTTGGAATAGAGCCTGTGATCACTCCGATAAGAGGAGGTACGGATGGCGCAAATCTTTCCTTTATGGGTGTTCCTTGCCCGAATCTCTGTGCCGGCGGACATAATTTCCACGGCCGTTTTGAGTATGTGTGTGCGGAGTCAATAGTGGAGATATCGAAGCTGCTTATTGAGATAATAAAGAAGTTCAATAAATAGAGGGGATTGAAATAATTATGGACAAATACAGTGTATCGGGAATGCATTGTGCAGCGTGCTCGGCGAGAGTTGAGAAGGCGGTATCGAAGGTGGATGGCGTAACGGTCTGCTCGGTAAATCTTCTCACAAATTCCATGGGAGTCGAAGGCACAGCAACCCCGGAAAGCATAATGAAAGCAGTAAAGGATGCCGGATATAAGGCAAAGCCTATAAAAGAGGAAACGCTGGGAGATAAGGATACGCCTAAGCTTAAGAGAAGGCTGTTTCTGTCTATCGGTTTTCTTGTTGTGCTTATGTATCTATCCATGGGTCATATGATGTTCAAGCTGCCGCTTCCATCATGGCTGGAGGGTAAGCATACTGCGATCGGGATCGCGCAGATGGTCCTTGCGCTGATAGTTATGATCATCAACCGGGAGTTCTTTATTTCCGGTTTTAAGGGTGTGCTTCGCGGTGCACCAAATATGGACACGCTTGTGGCGCTTGGTTCGGCGGCATCCTTTATTTACAGCGTTGTCGTGATGGCGCTGATGATAAATGCATCTTCAAAGGGTGACAGCGCATCGGCAATGGACTATATGCATGATCTGTATTTTGAATCTGCGGCAATGATCCTTACGCTTATCACTGTCGGAAAACTGCTTGAGGCTCATTCGAAGGGCAAGACCACAAATGCGCTGAAGGGGCTTATGAAGCTTGCACCGAAGACTGCGGTCGTTGTAAGAGATGGCAGCGAGATTACTGTAAATATAGAAGAAGTTAAGGTTGGAGATATATTCGTTGTAAGACCGGGCGAGAGCATTCCGGTGGACGGTATTATCATAGAAGGTGAGTGTGCTGTAAATGAGTCAGCCCTCACAGGTGAGAGTATTCCTGCAGATAAGACGGCAGGAGATAAGATTTCTGCAGCGACGATCAATCAGTCGGGCTTTATTAAGTGCAAGGCTGAGAGAGTTGGAAAGGATACAACTCTTTCACAGATAATAAATATGGTAAGCGATGCGGCGGCTACGAAGGCGCCGGTTGCAAAGATAGCTGATAAGGTGGCGGGCATATTTGTGCCTGTTGTCATCGGGATCGCGATAGTGACCTTTGTCATATGGATGCTGACCGGAAGTACAGTCAGCTTTTCGATAGCAAGAGCTATTTCGGTGCTGGTTATTTCATGCCCTTGTGCACTGGGACTTGCTACTCCGGTGGCTATAATGGTTGGAAACGGTGTCGGCGCAAGGAAAGGAATACTGTTTAAAACTGCGGCTTCACTGGAGATGACCGGTAAGTCTGAGGTCGTGGTACTTGATAAGACGGGTACAATAACTAATGGAGACCCACGTGTGACGGATGTAATGGCGGCTGAAGGAGTTTCGGAAGATAAACTGCTCAGGCTGGCAGGAGCCCTTGAAGGACGAAGCGAGCATCCGATCGCAAGAGCGATCGTTAAATATATTAATGATGGTCTCTCCGGACAGAGGGCCGGCAGTGAAAATAAGTCGGCAGATAATTATGCTCAGAATTCAGGAGCAGCCGATACTACAGTCAGCGAGTTCAAGGTGCTTTCCGGAAACGGACTCTGCGGCAGGGTTGACGGTAAGATGGTTTATGGAGGAAAGGAAGCCTTCATAAGTGAATATGTAAGTATTCCTGAGGAATATAAGACTGCGGCAGAAAGACTTGCGGAGGAAGGAAAGACTCCGGTGTATTTTGCAGAGGAGGACAGCTTCCTTGGAATGATAGCTGTTGCGGATACAATAAAGGATGATGCAGCGGCTGCAGTAGAAAAGCTTCGCAGCATGGGGCTTAAGGTCATCATGCTGACAGGCGATAATAAGAGGACTGCGGATGCTATAGGAAGACTTGCGGGAGTTGATGAGGTTATCGCCGAAGTGCTTCCGGACGGAAAAGAGAAGGTTATCAGAGAGCTTCAGGAAAAGGGCAGCAGAGTGATAATGGTCGGCGACGGAATAAATGATGCGCCGGCGCTTACCAGAGCTGATACAGGTATTGCCATCGGCGCAGGAACAGATATTGCGATCGATGCGGCCGATGTGGTGCTGATGAAGAGCTTTGTAGCGGATGTTCCGGCTGCGGTTAAGCTCAGTAAAGCAGTAATGAGAAATATACGAGAGAACCTTTTCTGGGCATTTATTTATAATGTGATAGGTATACCGCTTGCGGCAGGTGTATTTTATCCGATCTGGGGACTTAAGCTCAGCCCGATGTTTGGTGCGGCTGCCATGAGTCTCTCAAGCTTCTGCGTTGTATCAAATGCATTGAGGTTAAATCATGAAAAATAAACGTTTCACACAAATGCTCATAAGGAATCTGATCCTTATGGCCATACCGATGGCTGTCATACTTTTCGCGGCGCTCATCACGATCTCTCATATGAGGAAGATGGACGATGCGAGGACCTATGATATGGATGATGTGAACCTTGCCGAGGAGTATTATCTTTCCGGCAGGGTTAATGTGCTTGTCAGAATTTCGGATCTGAAATACAGCGGCTTTGATTATAAGTCCGGCGAAAAGATAAAGGGCAGCTATTTTTATCTTTATAGAAGTGGAAAGATGCATATCTTCCTTCTGGATAATGATATGTCGGACAGAGTTAAGCAGGCGGCAGAGGGCAGTGCCTACAGCGTGAAGTTCCGTATCGTAAGGGACGAGCTCACTACAGATCATATTCTCGGTGAATATATGGAGACACTTGAGCTGGGTACAGAGTCGAGGGAGAAGGCATACAGTGTTTATGTGCTGGATCAGCTGAGGTATCCCAGGATGTGGATATTGATGCTGGATGTATTTTACTATGTTCTGCAGGGGGCTATCGCAGTGCTTCTGCTGTATCTGATCATTGCATTTTACAGGCCGCAGATACTTAAGCAGGCCAGAGTACTTAAAAGGTTTGGAAAGGTTAAATCTGTTGTTGCCGATCTTGATTACGAGATGAGGAACGAGCTGCTGTATCAGAGCGACAATATATTTGTTACAGAGTCGTATCTGATCGTGGCCTATGTCAGCAGGATAGATGTGGTTTATCTTGACGATGTTGAATATATGTCAAAGCATGAGGAGATAAAGAAGAATCATCTCTTCGGTGGAAAGAAGAAGACCTACAGGCTCACGCTGTCGAATGTTGAGAAGATGTATTTTGAAATGTTTATCGATGATGAGCAGACTATAGATGATGTGGCTTATTACATCCAGGGTGCGGATGAGGACGATGAAGATGAAGAGGCCGAGAGTGGCCTTGCTGAGGGTGATATTAACGAAGAAAAGATAGACGATGATGATTATGATGAATAGCATCATGGCCGGGCTTAGGCCGAGACGGCAGGGCCATGATCATATGTGAAAATCTTGAGGCGGAAATATTATCCGCCTCTTCACTTTGCAGGAAAATAGTAGTATAATATTTTGTTGCAATAATCGACATTTATATTGGGGCATAAGGTTTGTTATAGATCAATAAAGAAGGCGGTAAGATAAATGGAATTCAGGGACATGGAATTTATCCCTATGCTGTTCGGCGGGGATATCAATACCTACAGTGTTGCAAGAGCATTTTATGAGGAGTATAAGGTTAAGTCGTATGTATTTGGAAAGTTTGCGACAGGACCAAGCTACGGAAGTAAGATAACTGTTTATACAGCAAATCAGAAGATCGATACAGATGAGGTTTTCCTTGAGACTGTTGAGAAGTTCTGCAAGGAGCATAAGGATAAGAAGGTTCTGACCATCGGCTGCGGCGACTCTTATGTTGCGCTTATCAGTAAGCATAAGAATGAGCTGCCGGAAAATGCAGTTGCGCCTTACATCGATTTCGAGCTTATGAACAGCCTGCAGCAGAAGGAGCTTTTCTATAAGCTCTGCGAGAAGCATGGTATCGATTATCCGGGAACACTGGTTTACAGAGAGGGCGACAGCCTTCCTGAGAAGCTTCCATTCATATTCCCTGTGATCCTTAAGCCTTCAAACGGAATAAATTACTGGGAGCATGAGTTCCCGACTCAGGAAAAGGTTTATACGATCAATGACAGAGCCGAACTGGAAAAGGTTATCAGTGATATTTACGGCGCAGGCTATGAGGACAGCCTCATCATCCAGGATATGATTCCGGGAAATGATGAGTTCATGCGCGTTCTGACCTCTTATTCAGATCACGAGGGAAGAGTAAGGATGATGTGCCTCGGTCACGTTCTTCTTGAGGAGCATACTCCTCACGGTAAGGGCAACCATGCAGTCATCATCACCGAGCCTCAGGAGGAGCTTATGAAGAAGGTCAAGAACCTTCTCGAGGACCTTCACTATATCGGTTTCTCTAACTTTGATATCAAATACGATTCAAGAGATGGAAAATACAAATTCTTTGAGATAAATACGCGTCAGGGACGTTCGAACTTCTATGTTACAGGTTCGGGCCTCAATGTTGCAAGGTATTTCGTGGAGGAGTACATCTACGGCAGGTCGCTTCCGTTCACCATGGCGAAGCGCGAGCACCTGTGGCTGGTTGTTCCGAAGCCTGTTGCGAAGAAATACGTTAAGGATCCGGAAAACAAGAAGAAGCTGAAGAAGCTGCTGAAGGAAGGAAAGTTCGTTAATCCTGTATTTATGAAGGGTGATCTGAAGCTGCACAGAACTCTCAGAATGCTGAAGCAGCATGTAAGTCATTATAAAAAATACAAGCAGTATTATAACTAAGGAGCACGTATGATGCATAATATCAGTGAGTATATAGAGACAATTAAAAAAGCCGGACTGTATGTTTCGGATAGCTGTTCTGAGGATGTTGTGGTTGAGAATCTGACCTATGATTCAAATGCAGCAACACCGGGAACTCTGTTTGTCTGTAAGGGTGCGGCTTTTAAGGAGCAGTACCTGCATTCAGCGATAGAAAAGGGTGCTGTTGTTTATATCAGCGAGAAGGAATATACGGAGGCAAAGGTTCCGAATATAATCGTAAGTGATATCAGAAAGGCTATGCCTTATCTGGCAGTGCTTTTCTACGATGATCCTGCAAGCAAGCTGAACCTGACTGGCCTTACAGGCACAAAGGGAAAGTCAACCACAGCTTACTATTTTAAGAATATCGTTGATATGTACGAGGCGTCGATCGGAAAGCCAGAGACCGGTATCACATCATCGATCGATACCTACGACGGAGTTCAATTCTTCGAGTCACATATCACAACACCGGAGTCGATGGTGCTTCTGAATCATTTCAATAATGCGGTGAAGTCGGGGATCGAGTATTTCACTATGGAGGTTTCATCACAGGCGCTGAAATACGACCGTGTTGATCTTGTAAAGTGGGATGTGGGAGTATTCATGAATATTTCTGAGGATCACATCAGTGAGATAGAACATCCGGATTTTGAGGATTACTTCTCATCAAAGCTGAAGTTCTTTAAGCAGGTTAAGAAGGCATTTATCTGTCCGGACTGCGATCATTATGAGAGGATCAAAGAAGCTTCGAAGGCGGCTGAGGAAGTATTTACTTTTGGTACCAAGCCTGAATGCGATGTTTACGGCTATGATATCAGGAAGGTTGATGATTCGATATTCTTCAAGGTAAGATGCGACCACTTCGACAGAGAGTTCGAGCTGACCATGCCGGGACTTTTCAATGTTCAGAATGCGCTGGCCGCTATCTGCATCGCAAATGCGTACAACATTCCTGAGGAGTTTATCTACGAGGGACTTAAGACTGCGCGTTCAAAGGGCAGGATGGAGCTCTTCAAGACAGCAGACAAGAAGGTTTATGCGATCGTAGATTACGCACACAATAAGCTTTCTTTTGAGAAGCTTTACGAGTCGACCTTCAAGGAATATCCGGGAAGAAAGGTCGTTACCATATTTGGCTGTCCGGGATATAAGTCATATCTTAGACGTCGTGACATCGGAACACTTGCGGGAACTTACTCTGACAAGATATACCTTGTGGCTGAGGATCCGGGCGAGGAGCCTGTTGAGCAGATTTCGAGGGACATCGCGCAGTACGTTGAGGCTGCAGGCAATCATAATTATGAGATGATCGAGGATAGAGGCGAGGCCATCAGAAAGGCTATCTTTGAGTGCACAGAACCGACGATCCTTCTCATCACCGGTAAGGGTGACGAGACCAGACAGAAGATCGGTAAGGAATATATCGAGTGCACCTCCGACGCGGACTACGTGAAGAACTTTATGGCGGAGTACGATGCGGAGATGTCAAAATAATTGGAAGTTAAAGCCGAGAGTAATGGTGTTCATATAATTGACCGGTATATCGGTGGATATTAGATATGTAATAAGTAGAATATGGCGGTTATGAGTCAGAAAAATGACTCGTAGCCGCTTTTGTTTTGCAGCGAAAAAACGGATTTAGTAAGCAGAAGAGAGGCCTGGAAACGATAACAATAAGCTTCGAAAGGAATGCGGTTAACATAATATATAGTAAAAATAGACAAAAATATAGAAAATTCGCCTTTGGTTGACATAATTCAATAACAATGTAAACACTAAAAAACCACAAAATACAGTGCTTTCTTTGAAAAGTAAAGCACAATGTAGATTTACTAGTGAATTTTTCACAAAAAATAGTGACAAAATTGTGAATAAATGATTGCTAAACTGAAAATAGTGTGGTAGTTTATTGTCAACTATATACTTACGGGGATACTGCGCCCATATGGGTGATGATTGTATTTTCGATTTCGAGATCTGATTTCTAAGGTTGGTAATGTGGGAGATTAGGAAAATACGATCGAGGAGTATTTCAATGGTTCCTGTGAGTAAAGTGTTTAAGAGAGAATTATGGGAAAATTATTTTAAAGGAGGATCAGAAAAAATGAGGAAAGGAACGAAGAGATTAATATCATTCGTCATGGCGGGTGTTATGACTTTCTCCGGAGTAGTTCTAAACGGCGGAGGAGGCCGGAAAAGGAATGTAGTTGAAGCGGCCGCAACTGCAAAATATGATTCGGCGAGCCAGATTAACTATGCAACTGTGCTCGGTGGTGCGGTAGACTATGGTATTGTTGCAAATGAGGTTAACCAGAGAATGCACATGGAAACCACGTTTGCAACCAATAAGTATACAAATTATAGTGGAAATAATGATGTTGATTATATAACATCAACAGCGTTGTTTCTTATTGGTGCGTTAGGAGAAGCACCTAGTAATGAGGACAGCCTTCCAACAAGCTGGATAAGATGGGGTAAATCTACGGCGTCAGCTATGTATCTGGAGGCTCCTCAGGAAGTCTTTGGTTCGTTGGATCCAGAGACTACGGATGCAAGATATTTTGATCCTACGAAGGCGGCTCAAGACGGAACAAGAAACGGTAATATTATATATGATTCTCAGTATGGGAATAAGCCGTTGATTCAGGCTGTTAATGCAAATGCTTCTTCAAATGTTAACAGACTTATTAGCAGAATTGGTGAGACACCGCGGGAGGGATATACTCCTGAAGATGCTGATCTTGCATGGTCATATTATCTTCAATCAAGAGCAAATGATCCTGAGTATGTTCTGAATCCTAATGGTTGGGATTGCGAGTATTTCACAAATGAAAATGGCAACCCTTTTAGTTTTACTCCGGAAAGTCTCAGTGATGGTACTGCTGGAAATAATGGAAAACTAAATATCAATCTTGATTCGGATGAGTTCAAGGATAAGGTGGTTTATATTAACATTGATCCAATAATGGTCAAATACTTGAAAAGGGCTTCTGACTTTATTGTACATAAAGATCCATCAACTGTGGTAGTATTCAATATCAATGAGAATATTCCTACAAATGGTAAAGAGATTGATGCTTATGATAAAGAAGTTGATATGCTTACATTAATAAAACCGATTGTTGAGGTTGGTGGAGTAGAATATGACGGAACAACTGCAACAAATGGTGGAAATTTGGCACAAGCTGCAGCAGTACAGTCTAATTTTAACGAGACTATAATCTGGAATATTATGACAGAAAATCCTGTCAGAATCTCTCAGATGGGCGGAGCTATGCTTATTCCTAAGAGTGATTATGTAGAGATTAAGGATGGTAATTCAAGTGGATGGATTGTAACTGGTGCAACTGTAGAAGTAAGAGATGAGTTCCATTTCCTGTATGGCGGATCAAGTCAGGATAGCTATGGACAGATGCATTTTTCCCTTACAAAATCATTTACAGATACTTATGCTACACAGGGAGAGGTAGTTAAAAATCCATCTATTAACGTTAAGAAGGACGACTATAGATTTTTACTTCAGGAGTATGAAGACAAGAATAATCAGATATATGTAGAAGCTAACAAGTATGGTACTCCAATCACTAAGCTGGTTGATGGAAAGAGTGCGGTTAATTTCAGTAGCTTCACTTTCTATTGTGAAAACTATGACAGCCTTACAGATGAGCAGAAGCATTACTATATTGAAAAGCCAACAGGTGACACTCCGAATAGTAAAACGTTCTATTTCAGAGTTACAGAGGATCCTTCAAAAACTGTTCCTGGAATAGAGAATTCAGATGGTTATATCGATATTACTCTTATAGTTGATGTGGATAAGAATGGTAAATTCACATACTTTGTTAACTATAAGTCAGTTACAGGTAAGAATGATCCAAACGGTGAAAACATTGTATATAGAAACTACGCTGAAAAAGGACCAGATGATAATGATTATCACGATTATTTCATTAAGATGTCCGGCGTTCAGTTCGACCTCGGTCAGTTCTATAATAAAACAAATGTTGGTTCTATTAAGCTGACAAAGACGTTTAAGTTTTATGATAATTACAGTAATGGTTGGCAGGAAGCTGCTACAGCACCTGAGCTGACAAAAGAACAGAAGGAATTAATTGTATTTACAATTACCGGACCTAATAATTTCACTAAGACTGTAAAATATAGTGAGTTTGATGCAGATGGAACATATACATTAGCAAATGTTCCTGTTGGAGGACAATATACAATTACTGAAACAGGACAGGATACTGCTAACCTTATTGGCGATGGATATGTTTATCATCCATATACAACAAATCCGGGAAGTGACATTGCACATAGCTCTAATCCGGTAGTAACAGTTAATTCTGTTTCCAGAGGTGAAGTTAGTAATGCAGATGGCATTAAAAACTCATATGTAAAGCTTGATGATAGAAGTGGAACTCTTGTAATAAAGAAAAAGGCAACTTTAGATGGAGCTGCTTATACAGGAACATATAAGGTTGCTGTAAAGAATAGCGAAGGAAAGTATCTTCAGTCAATGCCTGTTGCAGTAAAGGATCAATATAATCAGATAACTGGTTATAATGTATCTTTTGAAGAATCAGCAAAATATTTTGATGTTGATGCAGGAGATCAATTAGAAATAATAGGTCTTCCTTCAGGCAATTACAAGGTTTATGAAAATGATGTACTGGTTGACGATACAACAGTAAAGGTTAATAACCAGTCTGTTACAAGCGATGGCGAAGTCGAAGTTGCAAATGGAAATGTAACTCTGAATGCGGACAGGAAAACTGTAACAATCAATAATGATTATACATATGATACGGGTAAAATTAAGATTGTTAAGGTATTTAAGGATTCAGAAGGACAGGAAATCCAGAATCCTGGCAATTTCAGTTCGGATATCGTATTTACATATGGAAAAACCGGTGAAACAGGTACGGATGTAACTTATAATACTAATACTAATATGGAGTATACTGTTCCTGTTGGTAATTATTCTGTTAGTGAGACAATTGAAGAAGGCTCAACTTTAGTTTCAAATAATGATACTTATATTCTTACTGGTAGTGAGGTGTCTCCAAATACATCAACGGCAGTTACGAAAGATGAGACAACAACCTTTACTGTTACTAATACATATAGAAAAGCTGCAAAGGCAACAATAAAGGTTAAAAAGTCTGATGAGAATGGAAATGCCGTTCATGGAGCAAAATTTGAGTTGAAAAATTCAAATAATACTGTGATTCAAACAGATGGTTATGGTGATGTTGAATGGACTTGGTCGAATCTTACTGAGGGCGACTATACAATTACTGAGACTGAAGCAGGTAAACAGGATCATAATTGGAGTTATGTAAACTATAATGCGATTGCAGGTACAATCAACTTTACTATTGATTCAGATGGAAATGTAAGTGTCAAGTCAGGTACAACTCTTCCGAGTGGTGTAACACTTGATACAAGTAGTGGTAATGTATTTACCGTAATTAACAGAGTTTCAACAACTGTAAGCCTGACAGTAACCAAAACGGTTAATTCTGATTCGGGAACAATAGCTGCAAAGAACTATAGCTTCAGAGTTAAGAATTCTGAAAACAAGTATGTTAATCGTGCAAATGATGGAACGATTACATATGTTGATAATATTTCAGATGCTACAGCATTTGTAGTTAATTCCGGAAATGCTACAGGTGAAGTGATTGAAGGACTTGAAAAGGATACATATCTTGTTGAGGAAATCCTTGATAGTACAGCATATCCTATGGCAGTAGCTGGATATACATTTAATACAACATCAAGTACAACAACCGTTCCTAACATTAATATGTCAGCAGGAAACGGAGAGGCTAAGCTTATTAACAACTACAATGAGATAACCACAGATGTTATTATTTCAAAGATTATCTCCGGTGGTGGAAATGAGCTTGCAGGAGCAAAACTGACTCTTACAAGTAACGATGATAACACCATCGATATAACTAAGGTGACATTAGGTCAGGATACAAGTGAAGGCGGCGTAAATGCTACAACAGCCCAGACTACAAGTGGTACATCATTTACTTGGACTTCAGGAACAGCACCTACAACGATAGGTAGCCTTTCAAATGGCTCATACACCCTTAGTGAGGATACGGCTCCGCTTGGTTATGATTGTGCATCGGCTATTACATTCTATGTAAAAGATGGAAAGGTATATTCTGATAGCGGATTCAACACCGAAATCACTAATAAGACTATTGTGATGGAGGATGCTCCGGAAGATACAGGAAGCTTGTCGGTTAAAAAGATTGTCACAGGCGAAAACTTTAATGCTGATTTGACATTCCCTGTAACAATAACACTTACACATGCTTCTAAGCCTATGGATAGAACATTTAGTGTTACTGGTTATACACAGAACACATTAGGATTTATCGGTGGCTCTCAGAATACAACTGCATCCGCTACAATTTATATTAAACATAATCAGACAGTAGTGATTAGCGGAATTCCGGTTGGAACGACTTATACGGTAACAGAAGGCAGCTTAAGTGGAGATAACTATACAGGTTATGAAATAGACTCAACAACACCGTATACATTCAGTAATACAAATACAACAAAGTCTATTACAAAGGATACAGAAGATGCTGTGACAGTTAATAATACTTACACAGCACCAGGACCGGATACAGCAAGCCTTACAATTACCAAGACATTTGCTAATGGCAGTGCTATAACAGCAGCAGACATTACAACAACTGGTAAGTTGACATTCACAGTAGCAAGTACAACACTTAATCCGGCATATTCACAG
>JAFRNE010000027.1 GCA_017430325.1 Eubacterium sp. | reverse complement strand
AATAAACAGATAGGCAAGCACAAGAATAATCCCAATAACTCTGTAATCGTCTGCCCTTGAAGCCTTTTCCTTCTCCGGGATCCACAGCACATACGACAGCCAGAGCATCGAAAGGATGCATATCAAATCAATTAAAATAAAGTCCAAATGTTTAGCACGTATACTGGTCTTCTTCATATCGATTCCTTTTCAGTATTAATCTAATCTGTGTGTTATAGCACAGTCTTTTCTAAAAGTCACTAATACTTTATTTATGAATCTTTTCTCACTCCTCGTAGAATCGGGATCCATACCATGACGTATGAAGAGGTCACTTTCCTCAGAATACCGCATTAAACCCCCACCAAGATACATGTAATTCTCATCAAAATACCCCTGCGGCATCTGAATCCATGGTTTATAATCATAATAAATCAGCTGTATACAACTTGTGAAATCAAGCAGGTAGTACCCTTCCTTATCATTCTCCATATAATTAATTTTCCATATGGCCGGCTATTATTAACATTTATACGATGCTTATCAGAAATATAGTCCCACGAAGGATTCAGTGTCGTATTAATATATGCTCGATATTCTTCATCCGTCATGGTCTTGTAACTCATATCAGGAATAAAAAGCGTAAGATTCATAAGAAATGCCATTCCAGCAATTGCTATCATAACACGTGGGATAAGAGCATCCCTTCTATGATAATTGTCATCTATGTTCTCATTCAATAAATCTATGAAATCCCTTTTAGCACTTAATCCACATACAATTGTTGTCACAGTTGCACTGAAAATAATACCATATTCAACTCTATAAACCACCCTTCCTTTCCAGAAAAATGATCCAAGAAAGAAAAACATTACTACTATCGTTCCGATATGCCAGCAAAGTCCACGCGGTTTTATCAGAAATATCATTATTATCAATATAAAAAAGCCAACAAATGTATGATATGACGCATGAGCAATTAGTCATTTAAGGATTTAGCTATGCTAGGAAAACTCGAAAAAAACCACCTTCCGTTTTCAGTTTCCAAAATCGATCCATCCATTTGAATACTATCAAGAGACGTCAGTGAATTAATTTCAAGGATTTTAACTTGATTATCAGCAGTTATCACGAAATCAAACCCTAAATACTTAGCCTGTGGCATCAGCTTTTCAAACTCACTGACAGCTTTCAAAACTTGATCCCAACAAGGTATCCTTCCCTCTAATTTTTGTTTTGTATCCGGATGAATCGATATTGTTTGCGAACTACTCTTTTTACCCTTCTGCGTAAGTACATAACCATTATTAAAGTATCCATCGTTATTAACGTAGCATAATACTCCGCCTCGATTAAAATTCTCGACAACTCCGGTTTTTTTGCTTCCAAAGCGCACAAAACACTTAATCATCCTCCACTCTCTACCTACTTTTCCAACCAGATATCTCATAGTATTTGTTGTATCAGGCCAAAACTTTGCCATATCCGGATGCGGACGTAAATACTCAGAAATAATATAATGTCTGCAGCCTCTCAAAAAGGATACAAACTGCTTTTCTGTCATGCTTTTCTCATTGACATAGATTACATTACCGTCAAAGGTTGCTTTATAGAATCCTTTACCAATCGCCCCATCTACAAGCTTAATTGCTAATTTGCCTTTTTGTTTCAGTAATTCAAGAACATCTTTAAATATTGCCGATTCTGAAGTTGCATCCATCAAAGGATACAGATTGCCCTCTTCATCAATTGTGTAATAGTAATCCGGCATGCATTTTGCCAGTTCAGTTCCATTGACAATATACTTTACTGCCATCTTATCATCAATCATCTTCGAATAGAAACCATTAATTGGATGAATACTTGAATACTGTTTTGAAGATAAATACGATTTGTAATTATTCTTATTAACCTTCATAATATTCCAGTCCCCAACGGTAAAACCTCTTCTGTGAATCAGAAATGTCTGAATAGGATGAAGCTTATTTTTCTTATAATCCCTTAAAAAACTCCTTTTTATTCGATACTTCCTTAGCTTATATAATTCACCGCTCTTTATTATCTTTAATAATTCCATGATAATCATCCTTTCGATTGATAAATTAATGAAACCTCATACTTGCTTTACGCGTTTAATCAATATTTACCTTTTCCGCCGAATCATCAACTGTTATATAAGCAATAAAAAACCAGACTATAGGATACGCATTAACCATAGTAAAAAAGAATATAAGTAGAAACAGAAGTTCAAAAATCACCTTGTTTTGATGTGTTAAAAAAGATACGATATTGTTATTATTCTTTTCTTCAGAACGAACAGAATGATTTTTTTTCTCAGCTTCTAATTCACAGATATCCTGCATAATTGGTATAAATATTATACTTGATAACAACAATCCACCATAAGCCAAAAAGCTAGGCAATCCCACACTGAGCCCCTGTTTATGTTCCATAAACTTATATATATATTTCGAGTTATCCCATCCGCATCCCATTATAGGTTTCCGCAAGAAAGCTTCTAAGCTAGCGAATAAATGATCCGTTCTAACATTAAGCGATCCTCTTCCATTCGAAGAAAGAAGTTTTGATAGGACAGCCACTACAAGCAGCGCAAAAACTATTGTTACAAATAGTTTTAAATGTCTCTTTAAGAATCTAGTAACCCTAAATCTATCCGCATTCCGAATAGTGCAAATAGCCCCTACAACACATAAAAATATTAAGCCTGTGGTAGATAAAGTGGACAGAATGGCCACTATCAACACTGTTCGTTTTAGTGTATGACTATCAATCTTCCTATTTCCTGTCCGTTCATTATGCACAATAAACATTTCAGCCCCAAAAGCCGAACACAACGCAAAATTGAACATAGGTCCTTCTGCAAAACAACCTACATTCCTCCATAAAATTGTACTGCCTATCCTAACATAATGTGACTCATAATAAAAATAATAAAAGTTTCTAATAATGTCTGGCTTCCATTCTCCCCATATTCTCTTAGCCGAATTATATTCCGGTATGATGTTTAGAATGGACCCAAAAACATAAAAAAACAGAGACATTACCGCCAAAAAGACAACAACATTTACATACTTATTCCATATCGTCCTTTTATCATCATGCAGCAGAATCCATAGAAGCATCCATAAAAATATATATAACTGCCCTTTGTTAAAATTTTCTACACGTACTGTATTGTAAAAAGAGTAAGTAACTATGATTAATATTGCAACAATCGCGCGACCTATATATTTTTTAGACGAATTCAATTTATCAAATGATACCAGCCTTACTATTACACATACTATTAACATATTCTGGAGATACGTATATAAATCCGCATTAGTCAGATCCAAATTATAATCATATACCCATCCACATCCTGTCGTTACTGCAATAATAAAGACAATTAAATAGTCTAAGACATCCTTAATTATATTGCTAATCCTCGATAATAAGCTTGTATTATTGAATTTAGAGTTTATAATATTTGGCTCCATGTACTCTCCACTTTAAAATGATGACATATCTCTGTTTAATTATATGGCGATTTGGCTAAAAGCCTCTTTGAGATAATAGCCCGATCTAATCTTATTTCCAACTTCCATAACATTTTTCAATATATCATTATATTCTTTTTCTGAAATCTGATTAATAGCATCAGCTATCTCTCCCAGATTTTGTACTGTTATTCCCAGACCATTTTCCTTTATAAATGGCGCCAGGGCAGCCTCATCCCAAATAACCACCGGCAAGTTTGAAGCAAGATACAAGCTACACTTATGTGGATTATTGTATCTCAGGTAATTACCAGTATTCCCTGAACATGTTTCGGCACTAGGACCATCCCATACAAGCCCAAAGCTTCCGATCAAATGCTGAGGAAGCTCATTAGGTAGTTTAGCTCCAAAATAATGCGTATGACCACTACCATCCTTTGAATCAAATCCCACACCAAACAAATTCATCTCACAAGTCTGGTTGGAATTCATATAATCGTAAATATAACCTGCTTTATTAGGCGAAAGATTTCCTGCAACAGTGAAGGAATTCGTCTTTGTCCTTTCTGTAATGATTTCTCCAGAATATAAATAATCAAATATTCCCAAATCAATCAGTTTTTCATTACTTATTCCCAAATCTTCTATATACTTGTGCATACTAGCATTGTGACATATAATATTATCAGCCAGCGTCAAAATTATTTTTTCATTCTTTTTAAACTTTACCTGCTTATCGCCACTCTCAATATTATCGCGTAATAAGTATAGATCATGTATTAATAATACTGTTTTTACCTGTTTTCTCTTAGCCGATTTTAAAAATTTAACAACCGAGCTGGATCCACATTTTGGATGTTGAATAACAACAATATCATTATGTTTTAATTTAGATATAAGTTTTTTAAAAGACATAATTGAATATATATGATTTTTAACCAATGAGACAACACTTCTTTTTTTTACCGGCAGAATTATTTCATATGGTTGAGCCCCAATAGAAGATAATATCGCATTAACATCTTCTGTCGCTTTATTCGTTGCCGTTTTAACATCAACTTCTCTTGTTCTGAATGATTTGTAAACATAATATATCATCAGCCATATTCTCCTCATATAATCAATTACATTTTTATTGAAAAATCAAGGCATTTACTTCTCAATGATCAGCTTCTTTTTAATCGATTCTTCATTAATTTCAATGGAAGCCATAGGTTATGCTTCAATAATTCCCCTCGAACCTTCAGTTTAAAATCCAATCCTTTTAGCGCATGCATTGATTTTATTATATTCCATGGATGAGATTCTATTTGTTTCTTCGAAATTATCTTTTTTTCTTTATTTGACATCTTATTTTTCTTGTTCAAATAATAGTTGTCTAATATTCTACTGTATTCCAATATACACTGTTCTACAAAAGCAGTCTTAATTCTTTGATCCGTTATATCTATTCTATCAAAGACTTCTTTCATTCCCCTAGTAGACCTATCAATTTCATCCTTATGCAATCCTTTTGAAGCTGATTCCAATGCAATAGTATAAACATACCATACACTATCAACCAAACAGATAGTTTTTGCTTTTCCAACAACATCCATAAACCAGGCGGTATCTTCATAAATTGTTAGTTTTGTATCAAATTCTTTTTGTTTTACTATATCTCTTCTGAAAATTTTTGCATGCGTGCCCCTGCTTATATGTGCATGAGAATTCTTTATAAAGTAATGTTTCCCCAGAAGTAATGATTTAACATACGATGTATCATCTTCACTGCATCTCCTAACAACCAGACGTTCTTCTTGTTTTATCTCATTGACATACGGGCTGTTCATTACGCAGCCAAAGATCATATCAGCGCAGTACTTTTCTGCCACTCTCATTCCTTCTTTTAAGAAAGGGCTCGTTATTAAATCATCTGAATCTACGATTGTCACATACTCTCCTTCAGCTAATCGTATTCCTGTATTACGTGCAGCAGAAATTCCTCCATTCTCCTGGTAATGTATTTTTATTCTTTCATCAGAAAAGATTGGATTCGAGTAAACTTTTTCTCTATAATCCTCCGGACTTCCATCATCAACAATCAGGACTTCAAAGTCCTGATATTCCTGATCCAATATACTTTTAATACATAAAATGAATTTACTCTCTTCCCCACGATAATTGATAACAATAACGCTAATTCTCTTACACTTCAAATGACGACTTCTCCTTATAAATTTTATCGAAAGCCCCTCTCAGTTCTTCTTTAATACGATTAAAATCAATATCCTCAGACATATCATTTATACAGATCATTTTATATTTTTGTTTTTGTATGCATTTGTATATCTTTTCGTTATTATCAGAAATATTATAGTAATGGGCAAAGCTATGTTTTCTCGGAACAAAGTTACCGTTACACAGATTCCAATATCTCATTAACCAATGATTCAAATCATTAAGCCCTCTAAACCTATTTCTACAGGTAGCGTCCAGCTTTTCCTCTTCTATTCCCCAAAGATTATCGAATGTACTTTTCAGGTGTGATGTTCCAACATGCGGATTTTTAATACCTGTAATTCCATCCCAAGGTAATGTAAGTATAGTTCTTATCAATTCTTTACCATACTTTAAATTAAAGATTTTAAATGGCATTTTTTTAATAATTGCTTTTTTTCTAAAATGCTCATTAACAATTCCTATATTATTTAAGTTGGTATAATTAATTCGATATTTCTCTCCCTTTGGAACAATCGCATTAAATATCATCTCATCTCTCGGTTTACCATCTTTAAAGAAATCCTTTAATTTAACTTTATCAATGATAAACATGTCGTCATTAAAAAGAACAAAATACTCTGATAATTCTTTAATACGATGAAGATTGAGTTCAATAGTATTTGAATTGAATGTAGGGAGATACTCAGCCGGTATATAATCCTTATGATTTACAACAACAACCTTAGGATGCTCAAGATTTAACCAGGACGGAACATGTCCCCAGGTAATAAAATAAATCTTATTGACCCATGGAGCATATTTTTCAACTCCTCTGAACCAATACTGAAGATTGTCCCAATCTCTAAACCGATTAGATTTATTACTATAATTAGCCTTTTTAGGGCTATATATTTCTTTTTCCTTAATCCATTCAGGATCCGCCCCATCAACCCAGAGAAGGACAAAATCCACTTTTACATCGCTATTATCACTCATCTTGCTTCCCTACTTTACCATAATTAATAATTATTAATTCGTCTTATCTATTTCATATTCAAAAATGCTTTTTAGTGTTTCTTCAATACTGTACTTTGCTATCCATCCAAAGTCCTGTGTAAATGTCTTAGAACTTAATGCAGAGCTTTTATAATCATCACTATCTTCTATAGACAACTTAGTTTTGTCATACCCATACATTTTCCCTATTTCAATAGACTTCTGAGCCAGAACCAAAAGATTATGATTATCACGTGGACATACGTTATATGTATAGGCGCCAATTTCTATAGCATCCCATTTATCAACAACAGAATAAATGGCAGAAGCACAGTCTCTTACATCAAGAAATCCAAAAGTCTGCTTTCCACCACGTATGAGAATATCCTCACCACCGATTATCTTCTTAACAAATTTATTGGTAAGTCTCTGATCAAATCCTGCTCCAACCAAGCTGGCAAGTCTCAAATGAACCAGTTTATGATCCTTTAACATAACATTGCTCATTTGTTCAATAAGATATTTTCCGGTATCATAAGAATCCTCTAAAATGACCGGTGAATCCTCATCAGCAATATCATCTCTTGTATAACTATAAACACTCTGTGAAGATATATCAATGAATCCAACATTGTTATATGGCTGTATGAGTTTCAGAAGATCCACGATGAAGTCAAGTCCCTTTGCGAATCCCGGTCCCTTAACCGCTCTCGGGAATGCACAGTTGATCACTATATCTATTGATTCAAAATCAACCTTGCCCAATTCTTCTGTGGGAATAATATCTATCTTTCCAATAAATTCATCCAAATCCGACGATATCAGTGTATTCGCAAAAATTTTTATTTTTTCATTTTCAAGCAATCCCTTTATCAGGTGTTTTCCTAAAAAACCTCCCGCGCCGGTAATCAACACATTCATATTATTCCTCTTTCATTCTACGAACTCGATATCTTCGTCTTCAATCCCCGAAAGCCTCATATCGATTCCATCAGTTGAGTATACCCTAACAAGATCATTTATTTTCTTCATTGTCGGAATCAGCTCATCTTTATTCTTAACAGTTCCCAGCACACGAACAGTGATCTGCGTAAGAAGGCCTCTCATTTCCTCTGTAATAGTTTCTCCAGGATAATGTGCAATAACTGCATCAATAACACCCGGAAGACTCTTTACCTCCTCTATACCCTTAATCTCCGCGATTGTTCCCGGCTTAACAAGACAAGAAACATTATAAGGATAAAGCCCATTAAAATACGGATCATATTTCACTTCTTTATCAGTCATTTTGCCTGTTAATGCAAAGTTGATCATCATCTCAAGCGGGTCATAACCACATACAGCATTAAAGTTTTTGTATTCAAGCGACCCTGTCAATCTATATCCAATATCATATACAACAAGCGTTCCGTCCTTAACCTTTGCCTGCATGAACATCATACCATTTTTGATCCCTGCAGACCTGAACATCTCTTTTGTATTCTCTTCTACTTCATCCTGATATTTCTTTGTGAATCTTGAAGGATATGTATAACCTACAGGAAGAGGGATAACACCCTCCTGGTTTTCTTTAACATGTCTGTTTCCGATTCCACAAAGATTATAATTACCATCATCAAATACCCAGAATATTGTTGCTTCCTCTCCATCCAGGTATTCTTCAACCAGTACTTCCTTCTCTTTCGAAAAACTCATTGCCTTTTCATATGCATCAATGAATTCTCCTTTATTATGGCATATTGTTATTCCTCTTGCGCCACTGCTGTCAGAAGGTTTGACCAGCACCGGATAATCGATCTGTTCCGAACTTTTCTGAAGATCATCGTTATCGATCGTATATTCCTTGATCGTAGGAACATTATGTTCTCTCATTAAGGCTTTATATTTCTTTTTATCAATAAACACTTCAAACTGCTTTTTTGTTCCATAACAAGGAAGTCCTGCCTTATCACATATATCAGCATAATAAGGCAGAAGCAAATCATTAAATCCAACTAAAACTCCATCAATATTCTGTTCTTTAATAAGCGACACAACTGCATCCACATCTGTACAGCTTACCAGAAAGCTCTCATCCGCTATCTGCTTCGCCGGAGATTTTGTTTCATCATAATAATCGGTGACCACCGTATAAACGCCCATTTTTTTAGCTTTTCTTACTATCTCACACGATATTCTTGTGCCACCTAAAATCAACAGTTTTTTCATATTAATCCTGCTTCCAGTCTTTGCAAAGATCGATATACTCCTGTGGCAATTCACTTATTGAAACGGCATGTAAATCATCATTATACCCCATAAACGAACCACGTTTTGATAAAGATCTTGATTTTGTATTTTTTCTATTAAAAGTATATTTTATCAAATAAAAAAACATCTTGCAGTCTGTTTTAAACGATATATTTTCAACATACCATACATCATTTTCAAACTGCTCCTGCCATGTCCAGACATGATCTAGTCCCTTTCTTGGAGGACATTCAAGTCCCGGTCTTACTAACAGTCTCTGGCGATGACGATCACTGTAGCGTTTTTCATATTCCGGAACAAGAGGTCTTGGACCTATGAGAGACATATCTCCTTTAAGTATACTCCAGAAATTCAGCAATTCATCCAAAGAAGTCTTTCTCATGAATTTACCAAATCCGGTCACTCTTTGAGAAGGTGGAAGAAGGTTCCCATGTTCATCCTTATTATTGTTCATATTTCTAAGTTTAATGATATGAAAGATTTTCCCATTTCTTCCTGTTCTTTCCTGTACGAAAAAGATAGGATGTCCAACATCAAAGAATGTAAAGATTGCCAGGATCAGATTAATTGGAAGTGTAACTAAAAGGATTATGAGAGATACCAGTATATCTATAAATCTCTTCACAAATCTCGAATAAATGTTGCGGTTAGGCACCACCAATTGTGAATTCTGATTAACAATATCTAGTTTATCTTTCGCAAGCTGGTCAGCAATATACCAACGCATCTCACGAGTCAGATCATTTCTGTCCATAGTATTATCTCACTCGGTTTCTTTCATAATATTTAAAGATCACATCACATATAACATCCATATCATGAGCTTCATATCTCTGATCACACGGAAGAGGGATTATATTATTTGCCAGATAATAAGATCTCGATGTCGATGGACATTCAGCCAAAACGTTCGGCCATAATATTGGAATATAGATGCGATTATTGATCAGTTCCTTTCGCAGCTCTTCTGCATCATCGACTAACAGCGGATACGAAAAGGGTCCGTCAATATGTTTTAATTTCAATTTATTGATGTCTTTAAGATTATTATAGAGAGTATCATAATTTGCTTTTCGCCTCTCAGCAACCAGCTTATAATCTATCCCCCTCAGAATATTTTCACTAACCTTCGACATCCCGCATATATCAGCTGTTTTGAACTTCAGCTGATTATCTTTATAGTCCTCATAATATGAAGAGGCATCCTTTTCTAATCTTCCAAACAAATGCCTCATACTATCCACTGCTTCATAACGTTTTGAACAGGCACTTAACTTTACATCTTTTGCATGAAAAATAATGGAACCATCAGGTACTCCAAAAAACTTTCTACAAGAATAAACCGTATTGCAATCCTCCAGCGGTTCCTGGAAGTATGCCTGCACATTATCCACAATGATGTTTTTATATTTATGCTTCAATTCTTTCAGTTCGTCATTACTTATCTGTCCGTAATAATTCACCAGATAAATATATTCATCCTTAACATCCTGAGTAATGATTGGCCTGAAGTCCTCTCCTACTTCATAATAAGATATTTCGACCTGATTATCACTCAGCGTATCCGATATCGAATTGCACATATATCTTGGCATATATATACGTTTGATATCATTTTCAAGAACCAGTTGAAGAACAGAAGCTCGAGCGCAATTAAACTTAATCCCATCTGAATACAGCATTTCACCATAGGATTGTTCTATCTCAAAATACCCACCTATTTCTTTCATAATCCCTATCTTTATTCAACAATTATATCTAACCATTCACTGGAATGATCAACCAGTTCGATCAGCTCTTCTCTGTTATCGCAATGCAGGTATGCATTTCCTAACGATCTGTTTGCGCCGGTAAACGGAAGCACTTCATCTCCCGGCTGAACGCACATGACGATCTTCTTAAGATTTCGAGCTGATATATCCTCTCTGACACTGATATCCTTATAAATACATGGCTTTTCATTATTCAAATGAATAACCAATTCGCAGTAATAGCCATCAATCTTTTCACATTCCGACTGCACAATATCCATATTTACAGCCTTACGGATCTCATTTTCTACAAAGAAAGCGTTCATCGCCATATCCTGAAGCTCTGCAATACCACAGCCGCCTCCTCTTGGCGTTACTTCCATAATGTAAGGTATGCCATTAACGTCTACACATGTCTCAATATTAAACAATCCTGTTTTTACGCCCAGCAGTTCCATCAACCTCTGAAGCTCTGAACCAAGATATTCCTGGTCATCCATGCTCATTGTTGAAGGAATTATATTACAGATCGGAACGTATGAATTCGGAGCATTTTTATCAAAGACATGATCCGAAAACAGATTCATTGTTAATTTTCCATCTATAGTAAATAGATCTGCACTGGAATGGCAGCCCTTAAATTCAATAAAATCTTCGATGATATATGTTCCACCATTAGACGCTTCCAAAGCAGTATTAACTGCCTCTGTCAGCTTATCCGGTGTTTCAACTTTTGTTATACCCTTACTTCCTGCAGAATCGGTTGGTTTAACTATAACCGGCCAGTTAAAATATCCTATATCCTTCATAGGATCATCTTCTTTTGAATATCCTTTAGCCTTAGGTGCATTAAAACCATTTTCGGTTAAATACTGTCTAAACCTGCCTTTATCCTGCAATATACATGCCGCTTCATAGGAGCATTGAAATGGAAGATTCATTTTTTCAGCCACATACGCTGCTGTCACAACTCCCGGATCACATGCAAACGACAGTATTCCGTCAATCTTATTCTCTTTTGCTTTTTCCAACACCTTATCTTCATCCACAATACTGATATCCCAGTATTCGTCAGAAAACGCATGAGCTGTATTATCCGGCAGATAGTCGCAGGTTATAACATAAATATCCAATTTATGTGCGATTTCGATCACCGGTAATAAATATGACGAACCGCCAAGTAGTAATAGTTTCTTCATCGTATTTTATATTTATCCTAACTGTTTTTCAGTAATGAAATAATCACTTCACATATCTGACCAACCTGTTCCATGGTCAATTCATTCATTTCTACAATTTTCTTTCTATCGTTCAACGATTACCTTACAAATTCTCTCAACATCCTCTACCGTCATATCAGCGTACATAGGAAGTGTGAGAACACAATCAGCAGCATGCTCAGCTACAGGATAAGACTCATTGCCATATTTCTCCTTATAGCAGTTGAATTTATTTGTTGTAGGGTAAAAATACTTTCTTGCATAGATCTGATCTTTTTCAAGTTCTGCCTTAACCTGATCCCTTGTCATTTTATATCCATCAAAAATAACAGGATAATATGCGTAGTTCCATTTCAAACCTTTTTCAGGTTCTATAAGCTTTATTCCCGGAATTCCGCCAAGTAATTCTTTATAACGATCTGCTGCTATCTTTCTCTTGGCTATCTCTTCATCAATATGATCAAGATTGCAAAGTCCCATAACAGCTTCAAACTCATTCATTCGAGCATTTGTTCCAATGTAATCAGCCTCTTCCTGACTTGTAAAGCCAAAATTAACTATGTATTTCATGGAATCAAACAGTTCCTTGCTCTTATATGTTACTATTCCACCTTCTATTGTATGAAATACTTTTGTAGCATGGGTACTAAACATCGCAGCATCACCAAAATTTGCTGAACTTACTCCATTAAGTTCAACTCCGAAAGCATGTGCCGCATCATATACAACTTTAAGATTATGCTTTTTTGCAATTTTCTCTATCGCTTCAACATCGCATAAGAAACCATATACATGCGTAGCAACGATTGCTGTAGTTTTATCTGTTATATACTTCTCAATTAACGAAGGATCTATAGTATAATTATCTTCCTTAACATCAACAAAAACAGGTGTAAGCCCATTACGCACAATAGCGTTTGTTGTAGAAATATGTGTGAATGGTGTAGTAATAACCTCTCCTGAAAGATTAAGTGACTGTAATGCCACCTCCATTGCAACATGTCCGTTAGCAAATAACCACACATTTTCGCAATTCAAATATTCTTTTAATCTATCTTCAAACTCTACCGATGCCTTGCCTCTATTAGAAAGCCATCTGCTTTCCCATACAGGTCTTAATCTTTCTATATATTCATCAAATGTCGGCATCGATGACTTGGTTACATTAATAGTCTCCATAATATTTACCTCTCAAAATCAAATTGGATTTCAGATAAAAAAGGCGCCTTTAAGTCTTTCTCTGATAGAACCGGGTTATCTTCTTTCCAATCTATGTTTATAGTTGGATCGTCATACCTTATGCTCATATCTGCTTCCGGATGCCATGGAATATCAGAAATATATGATATAGCGCTCACTTCAGTACGTGAAATAACACCATGAGCAAAACCTTTTGGTATAACTAATTGATTTCTGTTTTCTGCAGTAAGTCTCGTCATGAACCATTTGCCATACGTCTGCGAGCCTTTTCTTATATCTACTGCGACATCATCAACTTCGCCCAAAATACATCTAACAATCTTCACTTGTTCGAAAGGCCCTTTCTGAAAGTGAAGTCCTCTTATAACGCCCTTTTTAACATTCAGTATTGAGTTTTCCTGTGATATATCAAAATCGATTCCTATTATTTTTTTTAATTCCGCCTTATTAAAGCTTTCAAAAAGATACCCCCTATCATCATTAAATCTGGCGGGGGTTATAACAAATACTCCAGGTAAAAAAGTGCTTTTAAATTCGTACATTTCAACCTCTTCATTATTATTTATTTATTTACTCCATTCATCAATAAAACCCATGAAGTATATGCTAGTAATTCTACCATATTCTGCCTATTTATCAAGCTTTTTTATGAATTTGTTAATATTTGTTTAATTCGTCATAATTATTTCGTAATAAATAAAAAAAGCGATGCCCGGTGTACTCATACACCGTTCATCGCTATCTTTTTTTGATCATCTTTCCGGCAACCCATACCAGAATCATAAATATGGCAAAAACCGCCGCATCCGTCAGGCATCTCATCACCACCTGCAGCTTCTGTGAATCACCGAAAGTCCCAGAATTCATCCCACATTTTATCAAGACAATGGATCATATAAAGGTATAATGAATTCTTGCCTATAAACCTGAGCACTGTATTTACGACCGGTATCCTGTCGATCAGACAGCCGAATTTGCAGAACATCAGAGTACCCAGTATCGCTATTATAAAGCAGAGTGGGTAGATTGGATAGTTCCTTGAAGCAAGTTCAAGATATGTGACTCTGTAAGGTTCCGGGAAGGTTATATAAAGCAGTCCGCCCCAGACCGCCATACAGATGAAGGCTTCCTTCAGGATCACTGCCGCCTATTAACGGACATGCATTTAGATCATTTAAATAATAGAATGCTTTATTTAACATAAAACCGTAACATCACTATGCTATAGCAATGTTACGGTTTTTCATGGCAACTATTTCCTCAATCTGTTTCTTGTAACTTCTTTTAGGTGTTTTCCGTAACTGCTATTTCCATAGAGTTCGGCGGTTTTTAAAAGAGTTTCCTTATCTATCCATTTATACAAATACGCTATTTCCTCCGGTGCAGAAATTATGATACCGTTCTGATTCTGAACAGTTTGAATAAAGCATGATGCTTCCATCAAGCTATTAATTGTTCCCGCATCAAGCCACACAAAACCTCTATCAAGATGCTGCATATCAAGGAGCCCCTCTTCCAGATACATCTGGTTGAGGGATGTTATTTCATATTCTCCCCTGCCGGAAGGTTTAATTCTTTCAGCATATGAAGAAACTCCTGCCGGATAAAAGTATATACCCGTAACAGCATAGTTACTTCTGGGCTCGGAAGGTTTTTCCTCTATACTGGTAACTTTTCCGTTTTCGTCGAAATCAACCACACCAAACCTCTCCGGATCGGACACATAATATCCAAATACAGTAGCTCTCGCGTTGTTCTCAGCGTTTGACACAGAATCTTTAAGTTTTTTTCCAAGTCCATTCCCATAGAAGATATTGTCTCCGAGCACAAGTGCGCATGCATCATCTCCTATAAAATCCTTGCCAATGATAAAGGCCTGAGCGAGTCCGTCCGGACTTGGCTGCTCAGCATACGATAGCTTTATGCCAAATCGAGTTCCATCACCCAACAATTCTTCAAATCTTGGCAGATCTTCACCTGTACTTATAATTAAAATATCCTTAATACCTGCCAGCATAAGTGTAGATAAAGGATAATAAATCATAGGTTTGTCATAAACAGGAAGCAACTGCTTACTTGTAACCAATGTAAGCGGATACAATCTTGTTCCCGCTCCTCCGGCAAGGATAATCCCCTTCATATACTTTCCTCCATACATCTTCTAGATAGCACAACTACCCTTGTTCAGCATAACATAATCCATCAGACATATCAACCAACTTTACTTTTTATCACTGATTTTTTCACCGAGGTTCATTTTGATCATTTTCATCCCCCACATCACCAACATCAGCACCACAAACGCTCCAAGATCTGTCAGGCATCTCATCAATGCCTGCAGCTTCAGTGATGCATCAAAGGTCCAGAGCTTGTCCCATATTTTGTCAAGGCAGTGGATCATATAGAGATATAGTGAATTCTTTCCGATGAATCTGAGCGCAATATTTGCCCCCGGAACTTTATCTATCAGACAGCAAATCTTGCAAAACATAACTGTTCCAAGTATTGCGATGATAAAGCACAGCGGATATATAGGATAGTTTCTTGAGGCCAGTTCAAGATAGCTTATCTTTTTATATTCCGGAAAAGTAACATATAGTAGTGCTCCCCAGATCATCATACATATCAAGGCATCTCTTAATATCAGCACAGCTTTCTTACCGGAAAAATCAACCGATTTAAGTTTATACCCAAAGTAAAGAAGCGGGAGTATAGCAAGTGCTATATCGAAGCACATGAATGTTGTTGTAATCTTACCAAGTGTCACTCCGGCAACCGAACCCAGTACGCAGATCGATAGCAAATACTTCTCGCCAAATATAAGATGCAGATAGTCAAAGATCGTTCTTCCAACAAACAGCACTACAAGGAACCATATCATTCCAAAAGCCGGAACTTCAAGTCCTGCATATTTTGTACTCACACCACTGGACATAAGAAAGCTTAGTGATTTCCTGATCCAGTACCCAATATCCCCCTGCCTTTCTATTATGATTCTGTCATAGAAGATTATTCTGACAATAAAGATTATCACCGTCGGGATCAGAAGGTGCTTTGCTGCCCTGATAGCAGACTTCTTAAACTGTTCCATATTCTCGGAAGGCTTATATGTATAGGCGCTCAGAATATAATACAGCGGCATGTGGAATGACATTATCACCCCTCGCGCCACCATAGTCATTTTACCTCCCTGCCCTACTCCTAAAGTATGAACAGCGATTACGAGGAACATACACAGTCCCTTAGCCACATCAACCCAGGTTATTCTCTTTTTTGTCATAGTCCTTACATTAGTATCATTCATTATTTTTGACCCCTGATCATATATCTTTTTAATCACTATAATGTTTTTTATTTAGTAATAGCAAGTTTCTTATGGAAATCATCCGTTAAGTATTCTATAATAGGCTCATCATTCTAAAGGCGAGGAATAACAATGAATAACAAGAATAATAAAAAGGTCTTCCTATCAGTAGCATTCCTTATTCTCTCTATATTCAGCACCATCACATGGAATATAGCATATCATCATGATTTCCATATTTCCGGTCTTCCCGAAATGTTCGGATTTCTGCTGAAAACCGTAGTATTTTTCACTCTTTATATGATCGCATATAAATTTCTAACCTTTTTCGGCCGCTCAGAAAATATCCTGCAAACAAAGGGCAGATTCATCAACTTTACCTGGTCAAAGAAGAATATCCTGACCATAACAGCAGTACTCTTTGCCGTTTATTTTATATATCTGATCATTTTTTATCCGGGTGTATGTAATTACGATACAACCAACGAGATCATGGATCTTACAACCAAGAATCATCCTCTCCCATACGGATGGATAACCGGTCAGCCTAAAGTGTCTGCTCTGATGAACGACCACCATCCGATAACCTGTACTGTCATCTTTACAGCCTTCTATGAATTCGGAAAGCTGCTTGGAAGTGCCAATCTCGGCATCTTTATATACAACCTTATCCAGTCATTTTTAACAGCTTTTGCCTTCAGCCTTATGATCTGTTCTATGGACAGATGGAACAGAAAGGTTAAACATATCCAGACTGTAAGCTTTTTCTTCCTTGCCATTATGCCTTTCGTACCAATGTACGTAGTAAACATGGTCAAGGATTCTCTCTTTGGTTTTATCTTCGTGATCTATTTCACATACTATATGTTAATACTTTTTGAAGGGGCTGACCGCAGAAAACTACTGGTCATAATAATAACTTCCCTTCTTCTTTCACTGACCAAAAAAACAGGTCTTTATATCATAATCATCTGCAATCTGGCACTGCTTCTCAGAAAGCCTGTCAGAAAAAGTATTCAGTGCGTAGTACATGTTTCAATAAGCATCCTGGTTCCCGCCATCATTCTCATGATCATATTTCCGAAGATACTCTTTCCAGCTCTCAATATCTATAAAGGTGGTCCTCAGGAAGGTATCAACTTCTGTTTGCAGCAGGTTTCACGTGTTGTGTATGATAATGAAGCCGACCTTTCCGAAGAAGAACTCGCTACTATCGACAAGATAATACCACTAGAAAAGATACGATCTGATTTTAATCATACAACAGCCGATGGTGTAAAGATTCATTTTAATTACTATGCAACCTCTGAGGATATCTCAGATTTTATGAAGCTTTGGTTTAAGCTGTTCTTCAGATATCCTAACAAATATATAGAAGCAACCCTTGGAACCAGCGGTTCCTATTTCATACCAAATAAGAGCATAAGCGTTTATACAAAGCTCGTTGACAACTCAATAGGTATCTACAGTCCAAAAGGAACCGAAAAGTTCCGTAACGAATTCACAGAAGTTTATAACACTCTGTGCAATATACCGGGTCTTAACCTTCTGTTCAGCTTAGCGCTCTACTGCTGGATCATCCCGGTCATCTGTATTATTTACCTTATCAAACAGCGTGATTGGAGCTCTCTGCTATCACTCATTCCTATCATTCTGTCTATAATGGTACTGTTTATCACACCACTTACCTACGGAAGATATGCGGTTGTTCACTTCTATACTATACCTCTGATCCTTGGGCTTTTCGCGTCACCTCGAACTTCCGAAGAGAAGAAAACGCCAGAAGCATAAAAGGATTAAACGCAAAGTTGAAGAGTCTCGACTCTGTCACAGATATCAGAAGAATAAATAGTGTTATCCATACCAGATCTTTCCTACCATTTTTATATGCCTTATAGATCACTAAACTGTAAATAAAAAGTATCATCGCAAGAAAGATAAGTCCGTATTCTATAGCTATTCTCAGATACGAACAGTCAACATAGTTATATGTTCCTTTTCCCGTATCATTCAGACCATAGCCTATCCATACCATCTTCTTGCCAAGAAGAGATATTCCATAATTATCTATAGCCTGATGGCCGTAATTAAGTCTGTTTGACAGAAGGACATTCAGCTTATCCAGGCTTCCACCTTTGATAAATATCTTATGCAGATATATTGAGGCTGCAGCAACTATCCATGGCATCGCTATAATTATCCACGTAAAAAGTCTTCTGAATGAAGGCTTTCTTTTTTTGCTGATCACCCCTCCAAAGGCTAAGAAAAATAATGTTGAAGCTAAAACAAGCAGAAATGACATTCTACTGTCAGTCATTATATACAGATAGTAGCTGAATATATTAATGATGGCAAACTCCGGTATATTGATCCTCCCCTTCTTGAGATAGATATACTCAAATACCATATAAAGAAAGATAAGTGCCGAAGTCGTAGCCCACTGAAAGCCCATAAAATGTCTTATTCTTCCACTTCTGTCAGTGATATAATCCACCAGAAGTCCTATCTGCGAGAATAGCACCGCAATTGACAAAGTCAATCCCTGGGCCTGAAGAGCTGTCGAAATGATCATCCTTGCCGAAACCCCTCTCGCTGCAAGGATGACAAGAAAATAAAATACGATCATCGTATTTTTACTTGTCAGAAGCGCCAGTCCCGCAACACCTGCAAAGACTGTCAGATATTTGAAGTTCTTATACTCAACACTGAAATCATATACTATCTTAACTGCCATAATGGCATATGCAAGATATCTGATCAGCTTCATCGCAGAAGCGGTGGAGTTTCCCCCACCGTCTTCTGCAAAAGTCCACATTGATAGATCCATGATCAGAGTGACAACGTATATAAAGAAACCTGTACAAAACAGTACATCCGATGCACTCTTGTATCTTCTCAGTGATATGATCACACGTTTTTTTGTTAAACATCCAGTCATATTATAAGTTCCCGTAACCTCAGATGATTATTCCACCAAGGCATCTGGCGTTACTCTTCTCAAGCACCTTTCTGGCATCAGTAATATCTGCAAGCTTGGTCTTGTTATACCTTGTAAGATATACTATTGCGTCACAATTCTTCACCTTTTCAAGCGAATCGTTGCAGCCCTTGAAATTCTCAGCAAAAGAAAGCTTCTTTTCGCTTCCAAGCTTCTTCATCTCAGCCTGAATACCTTCCGCGTATTTTTCCGCTTCTACATAGCTATCTACAGAAACCAGAAGGATATTCTTTATATCATCATAAATATCAATTGCTCGGGCTATACGTCCGTACTCTTCCTTAGCCCTCTGAGATCCTGTCATCATATCAAGGTCAACACTCTTCATATCAGCCTTATCTCTGACAACATCTCTTACAATATAGATCACAAAGTATACTAAAGCTGCAAGTAGAGCTCCGCCAACCGCACCTATCAGGCCAAACTTTATCAAAGTCTTGTTATCAACAGTCTTAGCACCTGTATCACCGGCGCTCTGACCATAAAGTCCTGCTGCTTTAGGAAGGGTTGCTCCGTTTATCTCCTTTACCGAGTCAACAAATCCAAGGGCTTTTGTCTTTTCTTCAAACTTCTTAACCAGCAGCCCACATATAGCCTGCGCTCTTTCCGGATCAGTATCTGAAACGACAATATTCATAACATGAGCACCTTGAAAGTTTCTGTTGATAAGCCACTGGAGCTTCTCCTGATTAATATCCTTCATGTCATTATATGAAGTAAGATTAAGCTCATCGATTATCTCACCCAGTATTTTGTAATCCCAGGTTATCATGATAGCATCATTCTCAAACTTACTGTTTATATCAGAGACATTTGCATTTTCATAGTTTTCAATATCACTGTAATCAAAATCAATATACAGCTTAGCCGATGAATTATAAATACCGGTATAAGGCAGCGCATCCGAATACTTTACCGTCTTTAAATAATATGCATCATGATTCTGCTGCATCGTCATCTCAAGAAGATCAACCTCCGATGCTTCCTCCTGCTTCGAATGTTTATACACCGCCAGAAGCCCACCGCATAAAACTGCAGCAGCCAGCAGGATCCATATCCTTCTCAGCAGATATTTGAAAAACTGCCTCATATCAATAAATCTTACTTCACTGTCCATATTATATCCTTTTCACCATTCGTCTTTTTATTCTACTTTTCCTTCTTTAATCTTATATGTCTTTCCGTTGAATTTAACGGTTCCGGTATATCCGAAATCAACCTTACCCTTTACACAGTACCACTGTCCTGAGTTATTGCTCCAGATACCTGTATAATTAAAATTGACCTTACCATTCTGAACAACCCAGTATCCGGCATCGTTTTTAGCTATAGTATCAACCTTGGTAAACTTGCTGCCCTTTGCATAATAGTAACCGGTCACACCATCGATAGTTCCCTTGAATACTCCGGTCTCTGCAAATGTGATCTGTCCATTCTTACAATACCACCAGCCTGTATCATTCTGATAGAAACCTGTAAAGCTGAAATCAAGTGTTCCGTCCTTTACTCTCCACCAGGTGTTGTTTACCTTATTCTTAGCAATCTTTGTAGCCTTAGTATACTTGCTTCCTTCAACATAATACCAACCGGTCTTGCCATTTATGGTTCCCTTGTATACTCCTGTATCAGAGAAGGTAATCTGTCCATTCTTGCAATACCACCAGCCTGTATCATTCTGATAGAAACCTGTAAAGCCAAAATCAAGTGTTCCGTCCTTTACTCTCCACCAGGTATTGTTTACCTTATTCTTTGCTATAAGAGTATCCTTTGTATACTTACCATTCTTTACATACCACCAGCCGGTCTTGCCGTTTATGGTCCCCTTGTATACTCCGGTATTTTCGAACATTACCTGTCCGTTCTTGCAATACCACCAGCCTGTATCATTCTGGTAGAAGTCTGTAAAACTGAAATCAAGTGTTCCGTCCTTTACTCTCCACCAGGTACCATTCACCTGATTCTTAGCGATCTTTGTAGCCTTAGTATACTTGCTTCCTTCAGCATAATACCATCCGGTCTTTCCATTTATGGTTCCTTTGTATACTCCGGTCTTATCAAATGTCAGTCTTCCGTTCTGTACATACCACCAATCCTTGCCGTCTGAAAGGAAACCACTGAAGCTGCCGTCTGACTTACCCTTTACTATACCGTACCAGTCGCCCTTGCTGTCCTTGGCAACAGTATCCGTAAACTGAACTTCACTGTTCTTTACATACCACCACGCGGTCTCACCGTTTACAGCGCCCTTGGCTATGGTCGTTGTCGTAAGGGTTATATTTCCTGCCTCGACATAATACCACTTTGAGTTATATTTCGCGAAGCCGGTAAAGCTCTTGTCTACCACACCCTTCTTAACGTAATACCACGAGCCGTTATACTTAGCTACACCTGTATAACTTGCGTCTGCATATAGATAAGTTATGCCACTAGAATTCTCCTCAATGATATCAGATGCGGAAAGATTGTTACCACTTACATCAATATTGCTTGATTTAAAGATTCTAAGTCCCTTCTTTCCGAGATTGCTGAAGGTGTTTGATGAAATATCTGCATTGCTTACAGACTCAAGATTGACAGCATGGTTCTTAATATTCGAGATTTTATTGTTCTTTATCTCTATACTGCTTGTTGACATTCCGTTGATAGCATGATTGTCAATACCTGAAATCGTGTTTCCAGATATCTCTGTAGATCCCTTATAGTTCGTAACTATGATTCCATTCGAAGCAGAATTCTTTATAGTGTTATTACTTATTACAACTTTGTTTGAAGAGGTTCCTCCGGTAACATAAACCTCAGCACTGGAAATGGTATTTTTATTAAGAGTCGCAGACGCATCCTTAACCTCTACACCGCCCGAAAGCGTACATCCGTCTACGGTAACGCCGGTTGAACTAACGATATCTACAGTTTTTCCTGCTGTGGAACCTATCTCGCAGCCTGAACTGATCTTAACAGTCGAAGAATTGAGTACCATAATGGCATATTTCTTAGCCTGTGAAAACTTCGAGTTTGTGATATTTACATTCTTTGAACCCGTGATATAAAGATTGTAGTTCTCGGCATAGCTTGTTCCAGCCGAGATTGTAAGACCTGATATATCTATACCATCAGAGCCCTCGACATTAATTGGATGCTGCTCGTAAGGAGACTTTCCCTGATAGCAGCCGGTTACAGTATTTGTTCCTGTAATTGCACTGTTCTTGCTTCCATAGAAATTAACAAAATGACCGCAGTTTGTAGCTTTATTTCCGCTGATAACAACGTTGTTAAAGCTGTACGCCGCAATACAAGGTCCCATTACATTATTGAACGTATTCCCTTTAATCGTAATAGAGTTAGCGTAGCTTGTTGCGTAATCCTTCGCCGTTCTGTCCGATGTATTTACAACATGGTGTGTTCCGAGTCCTGAAAAAACGTTAGTGAAGGTACAGTTCTGTACAGTTATATTCTCAACAGGCGTTCCGTCAAGTATATCGGCCTTCTCACCTGTCTGATTCATAAAGTCGAGATGAAGAACTTCGCAGCTCATATAACGTCCCTGAACATCATTTGGCGAGGTGTTTCCCTGAAAGAACTCACTATCGGTCGTAGAGAGCTCTTTCTGATCCTTAAAAGTGCAACCGTCTACCAGACAAAGCTCGGAACCGCTGAGGTTGAGCATATGATCAACCGAATTCTGGAAGGTACATCCCTCTACTATAACATTGCTGCTGTGTCTTATCATTACAAGACATGAATATTCCGTTGTCATGTTCTTGTTTCCATCCCAGGTACCACCGGTGATAAAGATGTTCTTGTTATTTGCATGACGTCCCGGTTCGGCAGTGTCTGTTCCTGAATACAGATTTACGAGGAGCGGCTCGTTCCCGCTCGTACTGATTATGGTTGCTCCTGTAGCTACGATCCATGTATTTGAATATACAACAAGCGAGTTCGATATCTGATAGGTTCCGGATGATAATACTATCTTGGTTATTTTACCGCTTGTATTGTCCCTTGCCTGATTCAGAGCTCTTTGAATGCCCTCCCTGCCGTCGTTCGGTGTAACAGTTATGGTTTGCGATATCCCTATTTTTTCCGCTGTAGTTGGCAGCTTTGCTTCCGATGTTGCCGCTCCGACCTTTCTAACCGGTGAAAAAACAACACAGAGCATCAGTATCAGAGTCATCATAAACACAATACATTTACTAATGTGCCCTCTGTAGAAATCTCTTGTTTTCATCATGCACTACCTCCTCTTAGTTTTTCTGTTTTTTTCATTGTCCCCATAATAATGATCTTTTTGACCATTCAGCTTATCTCCAAACACCTCTCGACAGCCCTCTTTGTGAAATCTCCGTTTCTCAGACAATCGGATACCTTCCGTGCCCCTTCAGTAAGCCTAAGGTATTCCTCCTCAGTCATTTTCTCAAGCAAAGCCGGAATCTCTCCAAGCGAACTAACTGTAACACCACATTCATTATCACATATAAAATCCGCCAGCGCAGCCTGATCCCAGATAATAACCGGAATTGATGATGCCAAATATAACGATGTTTTATGCGGATTATTCAATCTTAAGTATTCTCCGTATACGCCTGAACATGTGTCAGCTGTGTCTCCATCCCACACAAGTCCAAAACTTCCTTCCAAGACAAACGGAAGTTCATCCGGCATAAAAGATCCCTTATAATTATGATTCTTCAGTCCTCTGTCGTCATAATTTATACCAAAAAGATTAAGCTTCAATGTCTCCGGAGCATTATAAATATATCTTGATTTCTTTGGATGAAGACTTCCCGCAACGATCACACCCATATCTTTCTCATTTGGTCGTTCATTTATCTTCTCCTCATCATAATCCGGTATAAGATAATCAAATATCTCCAGATCTATAAGCTTATTTTCATCATATCCAAGCCCTATCAGATACTTCTTCATAGCCTTGTTATGGACTATTACGCCGGTAACTGTCCTAAGTATCTGCTCTTCCATGGCGAGCCTTTTTCTCTTCATGAATCCCACATCAGCTCTTCCTGATATTCTTATATATTCCAGATCATGGATCAGAAGATACACTCTGACGCCTTTCTTTGATAGCGTTTTGAATACCGGCTTCAAAAAAATCGAATGCTCCAAAAGCGGAAACTGCACAAATACCACATCGCCCTTATTCAGTTTTGCTGTTCTGGCTTTCCATGCTTTTTTTGTTTTATAATGCTTAAGCAGTTTTTTAATGATAAACTTTTCCGGATTCTCTCTGTCATCTATTGACGGTATCCTGAGTTTTTTTAACCCTATCTCCTCAAAAATTGCTTCTGCATCAGCACGGGCTTTTCCTCCGGCAGTTTTCTCTGCGAGCCCGGTATGTCCTGTTTCTTTAACGTAGTATTTCATCTGTCAGCCTTCGATCCTCTCATAAACCTGATCATTCTTTCTGCAACCTGCACAGTTGCTGTTCCCTTATCATAAGAGCCCAGATTATTCCTATGCATAACGGCCTTTTCCTTGCATTTATCAATATCAAGTCCTTCTGCTGCCTCGAGCAGTTCCTCTTTAGTCTTACAAAGTATTCCTGCCCACTCCTCCGGATCCGTATAGAATCCTCTGTCTCCCGTTTCGTACTCTTCTATATCAGGAACAAAAAGCAGACAAGGTCTTTCTGTCAGAGAAAAATCCCATATACTTGACGAATAATCCGTTATCAAAACATCGGCTGCACACAGAAGTTCCTGCATTTCAGGATAATCAGACACATCGATAACGCCTTCAATATCCTCATATTCATTCTTATCATGATGATGAAATCTTCTCAGAATATATACAGGCTCATTAAATCTTTTTCTGAACGCTTCCATGATCTCACTGTAAGGAAGTTCTGTATCTATCTTTCCTGATGACATCAGATATCCGCGGAAAGTTGGTGCATAAAGGATTATTTTCCCTTCAATTCCGTATTTGCCTCTGATCTTTTCATTGTAATACGATCTCTGTTTTTCATTTACGAGGCAGTCATTTCTAGGCATGCCCGAATTAAGTATCTCACCCTCAAAATGGTAAGACTGTTTAATATGCACATCTGTAAACTTCTCCGAGCTGGAAAGGAATACATCAACATAGTTTGCGAGCTGTTTTGTTCTCCATATATCTAGCTTATCCTTCTTTGAAGCATAACCTGTTCTCTTATAAGCTCCGCCGCCATGCCATGTCTCGATCACCATCTGGCTCTTTCTTTTCGGAATAAAGGTAACCGGAGTTGCATTATATACAACAACTTTAGCTGTGATCATATAGAAAAACCACTTTGCGGAATATTTTTTAACCGGCTTGATCCCTTTTACATTTCGATATCTTCTTGGTGTTTTGAAGGACCATATAAGTTCAAACTGCCCCGGATACTTTTTACGAAAATAATCACTAATATATCTCGGGTTACAGTTATAATTCTCTGCAGAATCATGGCTCTGAAACATGAATCTGTCTTTCTTAACAGGGAATATCCAAAGCACTTTAAGTAGATTACGAATTATCACCCTGATAATTATATTCATTCGCATTTTTACGGTTTTTTTAATGTTCTGCATTATAGTTCCTCTCCAAAATCCAGTTTCATTATCGGATGCTGTTCACGTCCCTTGCCCTCCGGAGGTATTTCCATATACGTATCACCATAAAGGCCTCTAAGGTAAACATCATATTCCTTTGATAACCTTACTGTTATATCTTCAAACGGAACCTTTATTGTCTCACAAAGAACACTTCTCTTATACATCTCACCGAAATAGTGTTTTCTTCCGGATGGTACTGTAACATACTCTGAATTATCATCCTTGCATCTTGCATACTGATTTCTGGTTTTACTTGTTATATCATTCAGAGACCATCTCTTGAAAAAACGCCCTATTCTGTATTTCTTTTCAAAGGCTTTCATCGTTTCACTGCCCGGCTCAAGATATTTTCTAATATATCTCATATCGTGATAGGTTTTTCTGCATGTAAGGATATATCCCCAGATAAGACTCCTGTATCCTTCAAACTTTCTTCTGATCGGATTGTTGTAGGTATTTTCAATAACAAAAATATCTATCCCTATTCCTGCCACCTTTCGTGACAGCTCATTGAAAGATTTATATACTGTACCTTTTCTCATAAGCTGAGAGCTTGACATTCCATGATTTCTGCCAATCTCAGGGGCTCCAAGAAAATATCTGTCTCCAAGTTCCTTATCAAATATTTCCAAGAATCTATTATAGTCTTTTCTCGGAATATTAATATCCACATCATCATCCCACGGAATAAAGCCCTTATGTCTCACTGCCCCCAGAGCAGAGCCTCCTCCGAGGGAATAATTCAGATCATACTTATCAGCTACAGCCACAAAATCCTTAAGGATTGAAAGTACTGCTTTCTGCATATGATGAAGCATCTCATCATCAAGTATTATCATTCTTGTTTCATCGTATCCGGTTTTAAAAAGACTGCGATTATCCCTTTTCTTCTTCATGACCAATTGAATTAAGCCTTTCTATCCACACAGTATCAACTCATATCAAATACTCATTTCACTGTGCATTGTCGATTTATATTCCGTAAAGCTGCGTATCTTCTCTTGCATCAAGCAACGCTCTCATGCTATAGAAATCATCCGGGGTAGTAACCTTTATGTTCTCCATAGGGCCATTTACCAGATGCATCTTCATTCCTGTTTCCTGCATAAGGCTGCAGGAATCTATATAGTCAATCTTTCCCTTTGATACCGCAGCTTCATCAGCTGTAAGAATATCCTTAAGGAAAAAGCACTGTGGCGCCCTCGCAAGCCTTGTACATGATCTGTCAGGTATATGATCAATTTCATTTGTCTCACTGTTCTTGACCATAAGAACCGTCTCTTTAACAACTACACTGGTAATTGCCGAACCATATTTCTTAACAGAATCGATACAGTCAGATATAAGCTGACCGTTGATCAATGGTCTTACACCATCGTGAATAAGTACTATATTTGCTTCCTCTGCACATCCTGACTCCTCTGCATATTCTCTTGCAGCACAGAGTCCGTTGTAGATTGACATCTGACCTGTTTCTCCACCCGGCACAAGCTTCTTTACTTTCTGAATATTATATTTTTTCAGAACATCGCTCATGTGATCGATCCAATCTGCAACACAGGATACAACTATCGCATCAATCTCATCATGATATTCAAAATGCTCAAGTGTATGAATGATAATAGGCTTCCCGTGAACACTGAGAAACTGTTTTGGTAATGACTTTGTTTTCATCCTCTGGCCGATTCCACCGGCAAAGATAACTGCTATATTCATGTTAACCTCACAAAAAAGTATATTTGGGTTCATTTTATCACAAAATGCCCCTTTTTCCAAGAAAATAATTGTGATAAACCCATGTGTAAAAGGCGCCCAAAGCCGTATTTTTACCTACTTTGAACGCCCCGTCAGCTCTTTATTTTATTTGTTTTCCTGCTGTTTTTTTATCACGAACCCATCATGTATCTCTATAAGCCGCATCTCAAAGTCGTGTTTGTTCTTCTGCACCATTGTCGCTAGCTGCATTCCGTTAAAGAATGCTACAATTGATGACAATGCCACGAAGCAGCATACGATAAGTGTCGGGAATTTATCCACAAGCCCTGTATCTATATAATCCACAAGGATTGGGATGAAGAAACCTACCGCGATCAGCATCAGGATTGCCGATACTATTCCAAAATACTGGAATGGCTTATAATTTCTGTAAAGACGCTTTATAGTCATTATAACCTTAAAGCCATCGGAATATGTGTTGAGCTTTGATTCACTGCCCTCAGGTCTGTCTCTGTACTCGATTATAACATTCTCGATAAGCATATTCTTATCTACCGCATGAATTGTCATCTCTGTTTCTATCTCAAAACCCTTTGAAAGGACAGGGAACGACTTAACGAAAAGATATGAAAAAGCTCTGTATCCGGTCATAATATCTTTGATATTTGTCTTAAAAAGCCTATTGATACTCTTCTGAACAAAGGAATTACCAAAGTTGTGGAAAGGTCTCTTATTCTCCTGATAATATGTTGATGAAAGCCTGTCTCCGACTACCATATCAACATTTCTCTTGAGAACCTTATCAACCATCTCCCTGGCATACTCTGCAGGATATGTATCATCTCCGTCAACCATGATATATGCTTCTGCATCTATCTCACGGAACATACGGCGGATAACATTTCCCTTTCCCTGATTATATTCATAACGAACAACTGCGCCATGCTCCTCAGCGATCTTGTCAGTCCCATCCGATGAATTATTATCATAAACATAAATAACAGCCTCCGGAAGTTCCCTTTTAAAATCATCAACAACCTTGGCTATAGTCTTGCTTTCGTTATAACATGGTATAAGAACAGCTATTTTGTCCATATCTTCCCTATCTCCTTTATATGACTCCTTATTTCAGGGATCATCTTTTTATGCAACTGCACCTATTTTTTCTTTATCTTCCTTCGTAAATACAAACAGCTTGCTTATAACATAATTCAGCACGATAACAACAACCTGTGCCACTATTTTCACTACCATACTGTTCATACCAAGCCAGCTTATGAATACGAGGAGTATTGCCTCTTCAATAACAAGAGTTACTATCCTTCCCGAGAAGAATTTCCATATCTGATTCAACAGTTCCTTTTTGCCACTCGTAGCCGCATCAAATACCCAGATACGATTTGTCAGATATGCGAATGTAACTGTTATGATCCACGACAGTACATTTGCAATAAGTTCGTTTAATGAAGTATATTTGATCAGCAAAAAGAAACTAACTATACTGACAATAAATGCAAGCCCGCCAAAGAAAAGATACAACAATACTTCTTTATGCTTTTTATAAAAAGGTTCAGCCCACTTAAACATCGGAAGTCCGACAAGCTTATCAAATATATCTTTCTTTTCACTCTCCAAAACTGTAGATTCCATCTCTACCATGCCTGTCCTTTTCTCTTATTCTTACAATCAACCAATGTATTCTACCACTCTCTTGTAATCCTCTATTGTATCTATTTCCGACCAGAACACATTATCTACATCATATGTGTGCACATCTTTCTCACCAACAAAAGAATACAGAACATTTTCCCACCAGAGATCATAGTCTCCGTTTTCTATCATTTCACACAGTCTGTCGCGGAACCTTGCGACCCATAAATCCCTTAAAACTGCAATTCCAACATACTCAGCATTGCGCTCATCTCTGATCAGTTCTTTACCATACTTTATTAACTTATCATCTCTTGTCATAAAGAAATAATCGCCAACATCTGCTCTTGTAGCATCCGAAAGCAGGAAGTTATCATACTTCGCACCAAACATCCTGTCAAGTAACTCTTGCGTATAAAATACATCCGCATTGGCCACAAATACTTCCTTTGTATCAAATTCTTCCCTCGCATACCACAAACTGCCAATGCTGTTTGTAACCGCATAGAAAGGATTATAATATATCGTAACCGAATAATCCTTAAGCGCTTCTTCTATAACTCTATGCTTGAAGCCTGTGATCACAACCACTTCCATATGATTCTTCTGAAGAAGTTCAACCGTATGGATAATAAGAGGCTTGCCTCCTACCTCCATCATGCTTTTCGGCATATCACCTATATTTTCAGCTATCCTGCTGCCCACTCCGGCAGCGAGAAGTATCGCCTTCATTCTTCCGACACCATCCTACATCAATAATCAGAGCATCTAATATATTCTTCAATAATCTATTACCCGCATCGAATCCCAACTATTTCAAAATCTTTTTCAACTCTCTCACCGTCTGCTCAGCACCCGATTTCATATCAAATACAGCTTTCCAGCCAAGAGCTTCAAGCTTGTCAGAATTAAGTGCTGAACATGGCATCACATTGTAGCTCTTTATTTCCTCATCTGTTGGAACATCAAATACTATCTCTACTCCGCCTGCTGTCGCAAAGGCCTCCGCCATCTCTTTTATGGTTACAATTGCCTGCTTTGCAGAAATGTTATATGCATTCTTATTTTCGCCCTTTACAAGAACGACAAGTATTGCTGAAGCACAGTCTAATACATGACAATACGATCTAAGCTGCTGTCCGAGGCTCTTCATTACTATGCTCTCTCCCTTGGCAGCCTTTATAGAAAATAATGCAGACGCACGGCTGTCCGAAAGTTTGATCAGCGGCCCGTAAATATGTCCCGGCCTTACTATAACAGCATCAACCTTAAACTCCTCAGCATACGCTATACAAAGTGTCTCAGCTGCTCTCTTTGAGCTTGGATAAGACGAACGCGGACTGAGTATGTCAACGTATCCGAGGTTCTCTTCCTTGTACGGCTCAAAGCTCTCATTAACGCCGTAAACCTCACTGGATGATATATAAAGCACCCTCTTCAGCTTATCTTTATCAGCAGCTGCCAGAAGCCCGTTAAGGCCCATTATATTTGCAAGCATAGTTTCTACCGGTTCAGATGAAATCTTCATCGGATCAGCGTTAGATGCTCCATGAATGATATAATCAACCGCTATCAGGTCTGTAACCTGCTTTGTGGCATCGTATTTTACGAAGAAATAGTCTCTGCCCTCTTCATAGTCAGAAAAACGCTCAGTAATGCCCTCAATCTTTCTTCCAGCCAGATGCAGCTTCATTCCATATCCTAACTCTTTATTAAGCACCAAAAGAATATCTGCAATTGCAGAACCGATGAGACCTGTCGCACCGGTAACAAGTATCTCACCACCTTTAAGTTTCTCTACTTCCGGGATATTATTTATAACACATTTTATATCATTTATGTATTCTTTACTATGATTCATTTTATTCTCTCCTCAATCAATCCACTCCGTAATATTAGAAACTCTTCTCATATCCCTTATGGAAAAATTTTGCCTTCAGGAATGCCGTTCCCTTTTTAAACTTGCTGACCTTTTCCATATAAACAAACGGCAGCTCCGCTATCTCTTCCTTCTTGATCACATCATCAGCAATCTTCTTCTCCAGCCATACGTTAAATATTATCTCGCTGATCCTGCCGGCATATCTCTTCTGGAAATCAGACCATCCCGACGAATCAACCCTCTCAGTCAGTTCAAAAAGGATATTGAACAACCACTCGCAGTAGTCATCCATAAGTTCCTTCGGAAGGATCATCATATTAAACATATATCCGCTCTTACGCTTCACAACCTCATCATATGCCTGCACGTAATCCGGATAAAGATCATTTATAACATCTCTTGTCGCATCGATCTCCTCAGCCTTATACGTATGTACATAGTGACTGTAAAGCGACTCAATATAATAGTTTCTCTTCTTAGGGAGGATCACTCTGTAACCTTTCTTTATCAGGAAACGAACCTCCTTCTCACGAAGCACCTTATCAAACAGGTCCTTTCCCTTGCCCTTGCCCATAAAATGCCTTCTGTAATGTGCAAGTCCAACATAGTCTGCATCCAGGTTCTTCCATGCCCAATAAAGTCCTGTAAGCTCACAAAAAGAAGGATTCAGCTCGGAAATATTTTCTCCCGTGTTATCCTTCTGATAGCCCAGATCAAGAGGATTTCCCTCTTCATCAGTCTTTCCTTCTGCACCAACATGAAGCGGTAAATACAGCTTGTCCTTAGGCATTCTGTATTTCTTATGTGTTGCGATTATAACTTTTATATCGACCTTATCCTTCATTTTTGATCAATCCTCTATTATGTATTAATATGATATGTGGTCAGACCCACTCCACGATATAATAGCATAAAACATCCGATTATTCAAGGTTTGCAAACACATCACAAAACAGCTAAAGAGCCGCCTCTCGGCAGCTCTTTACTTATACTCTCGCGTCAGTTTGCAAACATCATTAATGACGCATAAATATCACATTTCATTCTATCTCAAATACCGGTACACATATATCTCCCCTCCGGCTTCGACAACATCCGCTGTAAATCCGCTTCGCGAAGTCCTTACCTCCTTGCCAAGCACCGGATCATAATACCTGATGTAATTTGCGTTATAACTCACAACCAGAACGTACTGACCCTCCGGCATCTTCACCGTGAACGGAATTCCGTCACTGAGGAAGCTTATCGCAGCATCGACCGTCGCCCCGGAAATATTAAGTCCTTCGATCACATCCGTGTTCTCGGCGATCATTTCAACGTATCCCTTCTTCTCGGAATTCGTACCGGTTCCACTGTTCGAACCATCACCGGAATTATCACCGGTTCCATCACCCGAACCATCGTTTCCGAAGTCGTCCAGTTTCACGTTCTCGGTCTTCACCCCGGCACACCTCATGCTCATCACCGCGCACGCCGCAAGGCTGTCCTTCGCACTGTCACAGGCGATATATTCAAAGGTTCCCGCCACCGTCAGATACGGTGCACTTTCCTTGATTCCGTAGATCAGCTCGCCCTCGGCCGAAACAACGATGCCGCCGTTCTTCTCGAGGTAGACCATGGCTCTTCCAAGGCTGCCGAAGCTCTCCTTCAGGCCCTCATCCGAGTAGACAAATACCCTGCCGCTCTTCACGGCCGGCTTACATGTGGCGGTCACAAAGCCATCCGCCTTCTCACGGACGATCATTTCCGGAAGCCTGCTTCTCTGATACAGCAGGTTCGGAAGCGTGATATCCTCCTCCGGTTCAGCGGTCTTATAGATCAGATGATCCTCCGGCGCAGGGTCGTATTTTCCTGCTCCTCCGCTGACACGAACAAGCCTCAGGTCGTTGGACGTCAGCTCAACGTCGCTCACCAGGAGCCCGCTCTTTTTATATTCACGGACGCATTCGCCCTTCTTATCAACGATATAGACCTCCGAATACATGAAATCCGGCTGGCCGTCGCTTCCAACTCTGATATCCGACGTCTTCGAGGCGCCGTACACCAGAACGTCATCCTTAAAACCGATTATCCTGAGCTTCCTGCCATCATGCTTAAGGTGGTATTCGCCCATATCGGTCATATTCATCAGCACGATCTCGTCCGCACCGGTGTCCTCGGCAGTATCCGGAAATGCCACGCACTCCCCGTTCTCCGACGCAAATATCATATCCTCCGGCATATCCGCCGAAATCTTAGTCACATTTCCGTTTGAAATATTATAGACCTGCAGCGATTCGTCCAGTACAACGTAGAACTCCCTCTTATCAGGATCATACCAGTTGAACCTCTCAGCTCCGAGGCCCAGCGCTTCGTAAGAGTCCGAGGTCTCCACAAAGAAGAGTATCGAAAGCTCGGTCTTCTTCGCCTCATAGCAGTAAAGGGCGATGCCGTTCTTCCCCTCAAGTCGTCCGTAATTCTGCCTTCCCACCACAGAGAAGTAAAGCACGCCGTCATTATCCACTGAGATAATATGCGGTGTCACCGGACAGAAATAGCAGAAATCCGCCTCTCTGTTCTTGCTGCCGCTGCCGTAAAGCCTTGCGCCGGTTCCCTTCTTTCTGTCGTAGAACCAGAGCTCGCCTGCCTGGGTGAAGGCACCCATCTCCTCGTTCTCGGACCACTTACAGCTGCTTCTGTCAGTCCTGAACTCATGCTCGCTCTTTTCGCCCAGCGGTATATTGTCCGAGGTAAATATCTCATCGATATATCTCACATTCTTCGTCAGTGATACGGTATCCGTGCTGTTGTCATAAGAAAGATAGAGATAATCGTCAATTCCGTATTCAATAACATTTCCGGTGTCGTCCGACTCAACAACATATTTCAGCTCGATGAGTGCGGTCGTTGCCGAAACCTCCTTCACCGTAGGGATTATGGTCGTTACAAGGATAGGATTGAGCTTACCCCAGAGCTTAGTTCTGTCAGGGATCTCGCCCGCCTCGTTCTTTGCCACAGTCTCCTCAAGAGTCTCATACTGCTGCTCCTCCTCGCCCGCATCCTTGCTGGTCGAAGGAAATATCTTTCCGTTATAATCCACCGAATAATCAAGCATCTTCGAGAGGAAATCCCTCTCAAGAGTCACTATCCTTGTATAGTACCTTACAGTCTTTCCGTCGCAGTCAAGAAGCACCGCAAATGTGTATTCCGCCCCCTGCTTCATATCCATTCTGAGGCTGATACTGTAGATGCTGTCGCCCTTTCCTTCGTTACCGGTATTTACGCCTGAAACTCTGATGAAACCGTTCTGCTTCTCTGCATTTACGGTTCCCACCTTCTCCATATCGCCGTTCTCGATCAGCTGCTCGCCGGTAATGTCACGAAGCTCGTAACGCACCCTGCCCTCGTAATCATTTTCGACCATAACGGACAGACTCTTTCCTGCATCAAGCGGTACTATGTCCGATCTGTCAAGGGAGGTATTGATCTTCGTCGTATAGCCCTCCAGCGAATTGATGATCCTTCCATCCCTGTAAATGCACACCTCCGGGAACATTGGATCTCCTGTCTCGTGAGAAACATCATCCGCATTTCTGTTCAGCACCTGATTCACCACGAATCCTGACAGCACAAAAAGTGCTGCAAAGAGCAGCACTTCTGTGACTATCGTAAATATTTTTTCTAAAACCTTCAATTGATTAATCTCCGAAGCATATTCCGAGATCCTTTGCGCTCTTGATAACCTCATCGTTAGGATCGATAGTCTTGAGCTTGCCTGCTGATTCCTCAAGTGGAATAGCCATGATCTCATTGTTTCTGATAACAACAAGCTTACCGAAATCCTTATCTCTGATAAGCTCAGCTGCCTTCGCACCAAGTCTGCTTGAAAGCACCTTGTCGTATGCATCCGGCGAGCCGCCTCTCTGAGTATGTCCAGGAATGGCAACTCTTACGTCCGAATCGAACTTCTCGCGGATCTTGTCAGCGAGCTCATAAGCAACTGACGGATAGGTTGAGTTAGCGAGTACAGCCTTTCTCTCCTTCTTAGGAAGCTTAGCAACCTCCTTAGGGATAGCACCCTCAGCAACCGCGATCATGATGGCCTTTTTGCCTTCCTTCTGGTTCTTCTCGATAGCCTTGTAAACCTTCTTGATGTCATAAGGTATTTCCGGAAGAAGGATAGCGTCAACACCGCCTGCGATACCTGCGTACAGTGTGATCCAGCCAACCTTATGACCCATTACCTCAATAACAAATATTCTGCTGTGTGACTCAGCTGTTGTATAAATATTATCGATATAGCTTGTAGCAACATCGATAGCACTCTGGAAACCGAAGGTCACATCTGTTCCCCAGATATCATTGTCGATGGTCTTAGGAAGTCCAACAACATTCAGTCCTTCAGAAGCAAGTCTGTTAGCAGTCTTCTGTGAACCGTTTCCACCGAGAACAACAAGAGCATCAAGCTTCAGCTTCTTGTAATTCTCCTTCATAGCCTTAACCTTGTCGATACCGTCAGCAGTAGGAATATCGATCTCCTTGAATGGCATTCTGCTTGTTCCGAGAATAGTACCACCCTTGTTAAGAATACCGGTGAAATCGTTGTATTTCATCTTCTTATAATTGCCGTAGACCATTCCCTTGTAGCCATCGATAAAGCCATAAATCTCAAAATCATCTGTTATAAGAGTCTTGATACCTCTTACCACACCTCTCATGGTCGCATTGAGTGCCTGGCAGTCGCCACCACTCGTAAGCATTCCTATACGTAACATTCTCCTACCTCCCTCTTTTTATATATTGTTCCGATTTTTCTGTTATTACAGTTCGGTTCGTCCGTCCAGCGCCCTCATCAGCGTAACCTCGTCAATACATTCCAGGTCGCCGCCAACCGGTACGCCGCTGGCAATCCTCGAAACCTTGATGCCTGCCGGCTTCACCATCTTGGATATGTACATTGCTGTCGCCTCGCCCTCAACACTTGAGTTTGTAGCGATGATCAGCTCATCCACATCCTCTCTCAGCCTTATCATCAGCTCCTTCAGTCTGATGTCCTGCGGTCCTATTCCCGCACCCGGACTTATGACTCCGTGGAGTACATGATATACGCCGCTATATTTGCCCGTTCTCTCGTAGGCCGCAAGCTCTCTTGGACTTTCAACCACCATGATGAGCTTGTGATCCCTTGCGGGCGATGAGCAGATAGGGCATTCCTCCCTGTCTGTTATGGTGCAGCATGTTTTGCAATATTTAATATTATGCTTTGCATTTATTATCGCGTCGGAAAGTGCCTTTGCACGTTCCTCGGACATATTAATTATATAAAATGCAAGTCTCTGCGCGGATTTGCTCCCGATGCCCGGAAGTCCCGACAAAGCTTCGATAAGTCTTCCGACCTCGCCTCCGTATATTTCCATTTAGAAAGGAAAACCTCCCCCTAAGCCTCCTGTAACCTTGCCAAGCTGCTCTCTCTCGTCGTCAGCCTGCATACGGATAGCTTCATTAACGGCTGCCATAACAACCTCTTCAAGTGTCTCGATATCTTCAGGATCAACAACTTCCTCAGCGATCTTGATGGAAGTAACTTCCTTCTTACCATTGATCTTAACGGTAACAACTCCGCCGCCTGCTGAAGCCTCATACTCCTTCTCCTCAAGCGCAGCCTGTGTCTCCTCCATCTGCTTCTGCATCTTCTGAGCCTGCTTCATAAGGTTGTTCATATTGCCCGGCATCATACCGCCGCCGAATCCGCCTCTCTTAGCCATTTTAAATATTCCTCCTAATAAATATATTAATTATTCTCAACCGGAAAATCGATCTTAGCCTTCGTCTTAAAGCTTGCCTTTGAGCTTCTGAAGTAGCTCTCATCAACCGGTTTATGTCTTACATTAAATACGATCGTTCGTCCGTATTTGTCGGAAATAGCATCCGTTATCTGCTTCAGGTTTCTGACGAAGAAGTTGACATTTATCCTGCTGTCTGCGTACTCCGTCCAGTCATTATCTATGACCAGCCATCCCTTTGCGGAACGGACCTTAAGCTTCCTTGCGAACTCACTGTAAGGCTGTGGCAGATCAGCTGCCTCCCTGCCCCAGTCCGCTGCTATCTTATCAAGCAGTTCCTGCGAAGGAACCGTATAGCTTCTTCTCAGAACCGCTTTCTCTTCATCAGTCATCCTCAAGAGTTCATCTCTTGTCGGAACCTTTGCACCGCCGTAGAGTCTTGCATCTGATGCATCATCGGAAGGACCTTGTCCTTCTGAACTTCCGCCAGCCATGCCGCCAGAAACTCCGCCAGCCGCGTTGCCGCTGAATGCACCCGCAGGTATCTTATCCAGCTGCCTCTTCACCTCGTCACCGACTCTGTCCATGCGCGACTCAAGCTGCTCAACACGTCCAAGCAGTGCCGCATTATCAGTCTGCATCTGCGGCCTGACCATTCTTATCAGCGCCATCTCAAGAGTTATCCTCTTGATAGTCGAAAGCCTGATCTCCTGCGCCAGCTCGCCAAGTATATCAAGATATCTCATCAGAGCGTCTGTCGAAAAGCTCTCTCCCAGCTTCGCCAGTCTCTCTGCGGTTTCCTCAGTTATATCCATGCCGTCTCTGGTCTCCGGCGAGATCTTGAGAAACAGCATATTTCTTATGAACCAGATATAATCCGACACAAACTGCGTCAGATCGCGCCCCTGCCAGACAACCGTGCTTACGGTATCCATCATTCCATTCACATCGTCCGCCGCCATCTGCTCGGTGAGCCTGACAAATACGTCTACGTCCACCGCACCGATAGTCTTCAGCACCTTCTCAAAGGTCAGCTCCTCGCCGAGATTGAAGGATATGCACTGGTCGAGGATACTGAGCGCATCTCTCATGGAACCGTCCGCTGCCCTCGCCACATAACGAAGTGCTTCGTCAGTCGCAGAAACGCCTTCTCTCTCCATCAGGTCTGCCAGTCTTCCTGTGATGGTCTCTATGCTGATCCTTCGGAAATCATACCTCTGGCACCTCGACATGATGGTGACCGGAACCTTCCTCGCCTCTGTTGTCGCAAGGATAAATATAACATATTCCGGCGGCTCCTCAAGTGTCTTCAGCAGCGCATTGAAGGCTCCCGATGACAGCATATGAACCTCGTCGATGATATACACAAGGTATTTGCCCTGGCTTGGTGCATACTGGACCGCCTCGGTTATCTGTCTTATATTATCGACTCCGTTATTTGAAGCCGCATCTATCTCGATCACGTTGAAGGAATTGCCTCTCGCTATCGCCTGACAGCTCGCACACTCGCCGCACGGGCTTCCGTTCACCGGATGCTCGCAGTTGACCGTTTTCGCGAACAGCTTGGCTATCGTTGTCTTACCGGTACCTCTCGTACCGCAGAAGAGATATGCATGTCCTATTCTGTTGTGTACGACCTCATTTCTGAGTGTCTGTACTATATGCTCCTGACCTTTAACCTCTTCGAAGCTGTCAGGACGCCATTTTCTATATAAAGCCGTATATGACATGTCCCAAAGTCCTTACTCATATCTTTTGACACAAAACCTGTCGTTTCATGTCAGCCCGCCGGAGGAAAACAAATACGTATCTATATTTGCCCACAGCTTCCGGCACTATACATTATAAACAATTTTGGGATGGAGTTCAAGCAAAACACCATCCCAAAACCTTTACTGTTTTATCTATTCAAGTTTATTTTACTGCTTTCCCATCGCCTTGCCGGCTTCCTTCTGAGGCGCTTTTTCCTTCTTCTGGTTAACAGATGCGGCGCGCTCCGAGCCGTAATTCTTGAGGAAATTCTTCATATCTCTGTCGAGCGGCTGGTTCTTTCCTCTGACTGCATTGATGTCATCAATCACCTTCTGCGTGCAGACGCTGACGCCGTTCGAATACTTCGTAACCGTTGAAAATACATCCAGCGCATTGTTGAAGCTGTTAACACCCTGCGGACTCTTTCTGACCTTCTCATAGCCCTTGATGTAAGCATGAGCAGAATCGAAAAGCTTGTCGTTCGTACTGATGATAGCCGCCTCGATCTCCTTCTTAGCCTCATCGGACTCTGCAGCCTTCGAGATGTCAAGCTCAGCCACAGCCTTAACGCTATTGTAGAAGTTGTTGTATTTCTCAGTCCTTCCCTTAGGCGAAGACATATTGTCGAGGATCTTCTTCATCTCCTTCTGATATTCACCGAAATTTCTGGAATCCATTCCGAAAAGTGCAGTATTCATGCTGCTTACAAACTCCTCTGCACTCTCCCTGTCGCTAAGGCCGTTCCTGAGCTGCTCCTCGAATTTAGGCTTATCAGTGAGAACCCTCGGGTAACGCTTCTCATAACGCTCGGCAAGCTCACGGATCTTCTTCACATCAAACTTCTTACCTTCCTTCTGAAGCTTCATAGCAGCGCTGACCTTGGCCATGTTCTTAAGCATCTCTTCCTTGGTCTCTCCTGCCTTGGAGCCGGTATGTGCAAGAATATAATTGTCAAAGCTCTTCGGAGCCTTCTTAGGATTCTTACGGATCTGCTCTTCCTTCTCGTATTTTGCCTTAAACTCGGCGATCTGCTGGTCAAGTTCCTTCATATCCTCAGCGGTGTACTGTGATCCATTGTTCTTGTATTCCGGCTTGATATTATCAGAAATCTTCTTGCGGAGCGTTTTTGATTCTCCGGCTATCTTGAAGAGTTCTCTGCCGTCCTTAATATTGCCGACAACACCCAGAACGTCTACATCGAATTTGAGATCCTGGTAAATAGCCCAATACATCGCATCAGTCTGTTTTCTGGCAAACTCAGGATTTGGCTTGATATAATTGAGATCATAGATTATGTCATCGACCATACCGTTCGCAAAGAGGAGATCCTTCACAAGCTTCTTCTTTTCAACAACATTCATCTTCTTGAAGCCGTTTCCGTAGAATATACCCTTAAGCCGCTCAACCTCTTTCTCCGCTTCCTCAGGAGTCATGGTTTTAAGCCTTTCCTCCTCAGTTTTTGTATTGAGTCCTGCAGCTTTCGCTGTAGCTTCGTCTCTCTTCTTAAGGCCTTCCGTATTTGAGGCGATCATCTCGTTTCTCTTCTTCTTGATCTCCTGCTCCTTACGAAGCTTTTCAGCTCTCTCAGCCTTCTTCTGATTTATTCTTTCCTTAGCTTCCCTTGCTTCCTTCGCCTTCTGCTCCAGAACCTGTTCATTATCAGGGAAAAGCTCTCCAAGCTCTTCTATTTCCGACTTGATCTTCTCTTCCTTCTTGTCGGCCTTCAGATTATTTGACTTCTCGGTGCCGCCAATAAAGCTTACATGGCTCAGATAATCCCTCTCGGACATCCCAAAATATTCATTGATGAACTTCATATGGAAGCCGTGAATATCCTTCAGAAGTGCCTTCTTCAAATACATTCCATCGAGCTCGTTCTTAACATTCTCACCGGACTTGATATTTTTAGCGATAGCCTCCAGAGGTTTTGTGATCTCCGTCATGATGGCCTGTCTCTCTATCTCATCCCTCATGTGATTTCTGTATTCCGGCTGTGTTACGGCATCATTTATGATATAGCTCTGCATGAGCTTAATCTTTTCCCTATCGCTGAGCGCATCAAACTTAGTCTGATCCTTAAGTATCTGCTCGATTCTGTCGAGCTCTCTATATGCGGCATCCCTCTCTTCGACCTCAGGTGCCACAAATTCAATCGTACTCTTCTCTGACGAAGCAAGGTCTTCTGCAAATTTGATAGTATCCGCAGCTTCCTCCTTCATCCTCGCCTCAAATTCTTCATTCTTCAGTCCGGTATCAAGATTACCAAGCTCCTCGGCCTCCATGCCAAATAGCTCGTCCAGATTCGTCTGAAGATCATTGTCAGGAGCCACAAGCGGCTTAAGTCTTCCGCCTCGTTCCGCCACAGCCTTCTTAACACCCTCATTCTCCGGGAAGAGCTCCTCAAGGTCCTCCTGCTCCTTCTGCTTTGCAGCGCTGTCCGAAGCATTCTGAAATGCATCACTAAGCTCCTCTCCAAAGGCCTGAGCCTCCTCCATGAGCTTCTTCTCACGCTCCATCTCCTCCTGGGTAGTCGGCATATCCTTTATATTTCTCTCGGATCCTGCAGTCAACTCATCGATCTTCTCCTCGATGATGTCGATGTCCGCAGTATCAGACATTGTATGATTAACATCATTCCTATCCGCAGCGTCAAGGAAATCCTTCCTGTTACGGAACTTCTCTCTTCTCGACTCCTCAACAAATCTGTTTTCAGGGAAGAGTTCCTCTAATTCTGCCTCTTCTTTGGCCTGCTCATAAGCCTCGTTCTCTAACTGATCAAGCTCCTGCGCAAATTTCGCCGCATCGGCATACTTCTCCGTCTCACTTGTAAGGTCATTACTGGTCGGCTGATTCGCGAGATTTTTGTTGGTCTCATACTCGCTGCGAGCAAACTCCTCCTCGAGTTTTTCAAATTCTTTGTCCGCAGCCTTAAGGTCTGCAGCCATATTTTTAAGCTTTTCATTTCTCAGCTGGTTGTGGAAATAATTGATCGAGCCTTCTCTGGCATTCTTCACGTACTCCTCGCTCTTTGCGACAAGCTGCTCGTTGGAGAGTTCGTTATTTCCATAGGTATTTCCCTTTATGAAGTCGGAGTTCAGCTCCTCGAGGCAGTCCGAACCGTCCTTCATATTTTCAGCGATGGCATAAAGAACATCGTTTAAGCCGTTCTTGCCCAGGCGGATATCATCGTAAATATCCTCCTCCTTCGACGCATCATAGTTTGGATTCCTTCTCGCCTGAAGGAACAGATAATCCTTGAAGAGGTTAACCTTTCCCTCAACCGTCATATCCTTAAAATGGATCTGTCCGCGGATAAACTCCTCGATATCGATTATATCGTTACTTCCCTGCCCCTTGATCTCATTATATTCTGTCATATCTATCTCTCCTTTTTTGCTTGGTCCTCACTTTGTCTATCGTATCATTTGCCATCATCTTAGCACCTTAAGTGTAACAAAAGCGCAACAAAGCCACGGGATTCCCTATATTTTATTAATAATCAGATTGTCAAAAAAACCGAAAATTGGTATAATAAATGATGGTTCGTTATATAGATTTTTCAGACACAAACATCGAGGAAATACTTATGGCAAAACCAAAGAAACTCGTGGCTCTGTGCACCTCCCGTGTGTACGACCCGCAGATACATGGATATATCGTTCGACTGAATGAGCGCCTCAAGGCTGAAGGCTACTCACTTCTTATTTTTGCGATAAATTCTGACATCTACTGGGACGAGGACAGAGTTGCAACTGAAAAATACATATTTGACCTTATTCCGTACAGGGACATGAGCGGCATCATCATTATGGACGAAAAGATCAAGAGCCATAAGATAGCCGAGAAGATCATCGGCTTCGCACATCTTTATGACGTCCCTGTGGTTGTTTCTGACGGTCATTACGAAGGCGTTTCCTGCATCACCTTTGATTACGAGAAGGGCTTCGAGCAGGTTGTCCGCCATATCATCGAGCACCACAAGGTTAAGCGCCCGCACATGATGGCAGGTCAGCCTGACAATGAGTTTTCGAACCGCCGTATAGAGATATTCAAGAAGGTTCTTGCCGAGAATGATATCAAATATGACAAGAGCATGCTCAGCTACGGCTATTTCTGGGCGGATCCGTGCCGCATCGCAACCCGGGCTCTCCTTCAGCGAGACGAGCTCCCGGAAGCAATAATCTGCGCAAATGACAATATGGCTATCACCGTATGTGAGATGTTTACCGATTCAGGCCTTAAGGTTCCTGAGGATGTGATCATCTCCGGTTTTGATGGTTATGATGAAATATATTTTACAACTCCGAAGATAACTACCGCTTCCTGCGACATCCTTCTTATGGCTGACGCAACAGCCGATTCATTCCTGGAGGTCATGAAGGACGGCAAGACGCACAACCGTCACATCACACCTAAGTTTATCCCTAACGAATCCTGCGGCTGTCCTGAACATACAGAGCATCCGCACATTCTCCGCGACTGGTTCAAGGAGAGCTTCTCAAGACATAACGACGACAACCGCGTGCTCCAGCTTATCACTTCATCAATGCAGCTAAGCCAGGATCCGGGCGAACTCGTTTCTTATCTTGAATCCTACAAAACCGAATGCACTCTCGCCGCAGTAGACCTTAAATGCTTCGTCGGCGATGACAATTATTTCACAGGCGTCGAAGAACTCAGATCCACCAGGCAGTACGTTCTGATTTATGATTCGGACTATCCGGCGCGCTACAAGCCGGGCACCTTTGTTCTTCCTGACCATATTGAGGGCGGTACAGAGGACGTACTCTCTCTTCCTTTCAGAGACCGTATCCTTGAGCTTGCAGAGAGCGGCTACCCTCTGATATTTAATTCGCTTGTATTTATGAACAGGTTCTTCGGATTTACCTGCTACTTCTACCGCGATTATTTTATAACCAATTATTCAAATACAATGAATGTTACAAACGCTATCTCCATCGGTTTCGGCGGCTACATAAATACGCAGTATCAGCGTATGCTTCTCGACAAGGTGGACAAGATGTACCGTCATGATGCCCTGACCGGACTTTATAACAGGATCGGTTTCCAGAACCGCCTTAGAAAGCTCGAGCAGGATAGGAAGCTTAAGGGCAGCAAGGTTACGATATTCATGTCCGATCTTGACGGTCTCAAGATCATTAATGACCGCTACGGCCACGCCGAAGGCGACAATGCCATCACCGCGGTTGCAAGGGCACTTGATGCTTCAACCCCTGACAACAGTATTTCCGTACGTTTCGGCGGTGACGAGCTCTTCTCGATGATCATCGGCGAATGTGAGCCGGACGATATCATCAAACGCGTTGACGCATATCTCGCCAGCTACAACGAGACTGCAGGAAAGCCTTACAAGGTGTCTGCAAGCTGCGGTTATATGACCTCTGTTCTTGACGAGAGCTTCAATATGACTCAGGTCCTGAAGCAGGCCGACGAGCAGATGTATATAATCAAGAGAAACAAACATAATACTCAGTAAAGAAGGTCGGATATGAAAGAATACAACGAAGAAGGATTGAAACGGCCCTTAAGGGACGCGGCCGGGATGCAGGTATAAATCTCGCCACAATGAAACCTGGGAAGGAATCTGCCCCTGTTATCATTCTTTTATTATGATCTATCGTAATAATTAATCTAAATATTCACATCAATTATAAGCTCATCTCCCGGCTTCACATCATGGACTCTATCGAATGCCGCAAGCTTACTGCCCACAGGAATCTGCTGACCGTTTACATCCAGTCCGTATCTGTCACTGCCGTCATAGAGGAATAACTTTCCATCCGGCGCTTCGTATAACTGTACGGTGCAGTCGGATGTGTATTTTCCGGTGTTCTTAATTCTTACTTTACTATCCTTCAGCTCACATTCAAAGTTTGAAAACTTAAGACCGTAACCAAAACGATAAAGCGGCTTATCCTTCATAAAGAGATATGTCATTCCACTCTTTCCGATATCATATTCTTCGATATCCGCAAGCTGGTGGTCACCCACGTACCAGGTCTGTGAAACTCCGCCGGCCGGTCCCAGCTTTCCGTAAATAACATCGGCGATACCGTTACCAAGCTCCTCACAGCCTGTTGCTGACCAGAGTATCGCTCTGATCTCAGGTGCCTCATCCTCTTCCTTAACAGCTATTGGTCCATTTCCGATAAGCATCAGAATGATATTCTTATAAGTCTCCCTGAGCCTTCTCACAACCGCTCTCTGGAAAGCCGGAAGTTCTATACTTTCTCTGTCTCTCTCCTCCTTGCAGTTGACGATCGGATGGAGTCCGAAGCAGGCGATCATATTATCATCTGCAGTGATCCCATTCTTCTCTGTAAAGTTCTTAAGAGATGTCTCAACATCCATAACCGTTTCAAAGCTAAGAGCTGTCTTGCCGTCAGGATTCTTTATTCCCCTGATCCTGCTGTCCTCCCAGAAACTTAAAGCATCATCAGGAATAAAGCGTATCACCTCGTCCTTTTCATCTATAAGCTGAAATGCCTCATTTGCAAACCAGCTGAAGGCCTCATCCGAATTCGGATATAATACGAATTCATCCGAGATAACTTCAACATTCTTTATCTTCTTCTCCGGCGAGATAGTTGTAAGAAGCTTGCCCGTCGAAAGAGCTCTGATTGTTATCCTCGAATCATCCCACAGCATGATCCTGAAGAGCTCCGCCTTATCCTTATCAACAGGTACGATCCTGCCATTTTCGATTCCGGCGTAATCTTTCTCCGAAGCAATCTCATCAACATCGGCAGCCCCATTCTCCGGCACCGATTCATTCGCATCGACATTTCTTCCAAGTCGTATCTTCACCACAGGCATCAAAGCCTCTGCAGGTATATTCATGCCCTCTGCCACAGACACATTATGATCTGTGATTCCACTGTACCAGTCGATTGGACAAAAATCCGCAAAAGGACCAACCGCGAAGCATCTTCCGCCCTTCACAGCACCATCACCCGCTGCATCCGCTGATCCACTATCATCCGAACCTGTCGCATCAACTCCACTAACCGGCAGCACTCCGTCATTCTTCAGCAGCACCACCGACCTTGCAGCAGATTCCCGGGCAACACTGCGGTTCTCTGCTGTATTTACGCTGGAAGCACTGTATTTATCCTTTGGAAAATACTTTGAGCAGCCGTCGCTGTCCAGATCCTCCCGCATAAGTCCCAGCGCAGAATAAACTGTCATCTTGCTTATTATGATCTCTTCAATATCCTTCTCGGTGAGAAGCCCTCTTTCGATAGCCTTCTCCATCATCGGCCTGCCGTATTCGCCACCCTCAAGAAAGATGTCGACGCCGGCATCCACAGCCTTCTTCATGGCATCACAGCCGTCCTCTGCACTATGCTGCTCATTTACAGCCAGTGTAAGCGTATATGCATCCGAAACCACAAGAGGCACTCCGCCGCCCTTCAGGACTTCCTTCACCTCAGGGTTGAAGGTCGCAGCGACGCCATTTATCAGATTGTAGGAGGTCATTACCGAAAGCGGCTGTGCGTAATCGATAACCTCTCTGAAAACCCTCAGATAATAATCCTGCTTCAGGTCTTCCGGCATCCTGCTGTCGGAAATAAATCTTTTATTCTCAACATTATTTCCGTAAAAATGCTTCAGCGTCGCGCCGCATCTGACGTATTTCTCATCATCCCCGGCCATGCCCTTTATATATTCTCCGGCCAGTCTCGAAGCAAGTCGCGGATCCTCTCCGTAGGCTTCCTCATTTCTGCCCCAGCGCGGATCACGTTCCATATCTACTGTCGGCGCAAACGGACAGAGACCGTTATGAACCCTTTCATTTGCAAGGCCTCTCGCTTCCGTTCCGGCTACCTCTCCGATACGATGCATCAGCTCTTTATCAAAGGTCGCCGCCATACCTATCGGATTCGGAAATACAGTAGTATACGCCGGTTCTCCCAGGTCGAAGCTCTGGTCGTGCCTTGCCTGCACACCATGAGCAGCCTCTGCCGCATAATCGATATAAGGCACTCCCAGCTTCGCCTTCTTCTCAAGGGTTCCGTATAAAATATCAAGTTTATCCTTCAGGCTGAGCTCCTTTACGAACTCCACCGCTCTATTTCTGTGAAAACTCAGATCTCTTTTCAACATATTTATTACTCCAAATAATTATTAAGTGTCTCGTATAACTCCTCCGGCTCCACCGGTTTACTGAGATGTGCATTCAGCCCCGCCTGCAGGCTTCTCTGCACGTCCTCATCAAAGGCATTTGCGGTGAGGGCGATGATCGGTATCTTCTTCGCATCCTCTCTCTCAAGAGCACGTATCGTCCGTGTCGCCTCAAGCCCATCCATCACAGGCATGCGCATATCCACCAATATCGCATCGTAATAGCCCGGTTCATGCTCCTCGAAGCTGTCCACCGCCAGCTTTCCGTTCTCAACATGCTCGACCTCCATGCCCCTCATGGAAAGGACCATGATCATGATCTCCGCATTTATCATAACGTCCTCGGCAAGCAGTATCCTTCTGCCCTTCAGCCTTGAAATATCATGCTCCTCCGCCGCCTCCGACCGCTTCTCGCTGTCGTCGCTGCTTCCCGAAGCTTTAAGAGTTACAGTAACCGTAAATGTGGTTCCCGTACCCTTTTCACTTTCAACCTTTATGGTGCCATTCATCAGCTCCACAAGGCTCTTTGTTATAGGCATGCCAAGTCCGGTACTGCCGTAAAGATTGGTAGTCGACGAATCCTCCTGCGAAAAAGCATCAAATATCCTCGGAAGGTATTCACTGCTCATACCTATTCCGGTATCAGCTATGGTAAAACGCAGCGTCGAATTGTCATCGAACCTCGCCTGCTCCTCCACCTTAAGGCTCACGCGCCCTCCCGCCGGAGTAAACTTAACGGCATTACCCAGTATATTTATCAGTATCTGCTTAAGCTTCATATCGTCGCCAAAATAATATTCGCAGATATCACCGCTTATATCATGCTCAAATACGAGTCCCTTATTGTGGCACTGGCCGCCGATCATGGTCGTCACCTGATCCATGATCTTCGTAAAGGAAAATACCTCGTTATTTATGACCATGCGTCCTGACTCGATCCTGGACATATCTAAAATATCATTTATGATGCTGAGAAGATGATTTGCCGAGGTGCCTATCTTTTCGAGATATTCCTTGGTCCTGTCGGAAATCTCCGCATCCGAAAGTGCGATATTATCAAGGCTGATTATCGCATTCATCGGAGTACGTATTTCATGGCTCATATTTGACAGGAAGGCAGACTTGGCTCTGTTCGCCTGCTGTGCTGCTTCAAGTGCCTCACTGAGGGTCTTGTTCTGAGCAAGGGTCTCTCTTGTTTCGGCATCAACATCCTTAAACCCTATAACGATTCCAGTCTTTCCGCCGGGCATATTCAGCCTGGCGTATTCTATCTCGAAGAATCTTCTGCTGCCATCCTTCATGATTCGAAGATATGTTATGCTGTACTGTGGATTCTCCTCAAGCTTTTCCACCAGCCTCTTAAGGTCCATCTCCTTGTCGAACCTTTCCTTGTCAGCCTCATCAACCGTCGTCTCAACATAGTATTTTTTAGCTTTATAATAATTCAGCGAGCCGTCCGGATTTCTGTAATTTTCTATTTCCGACGCCATCTCACTGCTTGCACCTCTGTAGAAGATGAAGTTGCCGGTCTCCAGATCATCCACCAGCCACATCGCCCTGTAGGACTCGCTTAGAGCCTGGATCACAGCCTGCCTCATCGCCTTGTCGGACTGCTCCTGCTCCTTCTTCTCCGTTATATCAGAGATAAATACATAATAAATACCGCCGTAAGCCTCAGTCTCCGTGAAATGTCCGTAGTCATCCACCCACCTGATGCTTCCGTCCTTCGCGATGATCCTGTATTCCACATGATCGAGATGATCGTCTCTCTTGCCGATCTGCGACACAATAGAGGCTGTTATTTCCTTATAATCCTCCGGATGCAGCATTCCCTTAAAGGTGTAGCCCGTATGAGCCTTAAAATCCTCAAGGTCCTCGCAGCCAAATATGTCAAATACAGCCTTATTTGCGAACAGCAGCTCTTCCGGCTCTGCCGCTTTATATATGAAAAAGCCTCCCGGCATCAGCCGCCCGATAGACTCAACTATCGGTATCGTCTGTTCGTTTAATTCAAAATGTTCTCCAAACACCCGGTAACCTCCCTGGTATTACTCGCATATAGCCGCCAGCTCGTCCCTCTTTGAAAAAATCTTCTCTGACAGCTCCGTGTAGTCCATCTCTGTCCTGCTTCTCAGCAGCTCTGTGATCTCAACCACCGGATCATAGATAGGTGTTAGTGAAAGATTGCCCAGAACACCTTTAAGACTATGTGCCGCCTCAAAGGCCTCATCCAGCTTATTTTCATCTATTGACGTACGCAGCTTCTCGAAGGTCGCATCGCCGACAGACCTTGCAACAAGCTTCAGGTAAAAAGCCTCATTATTCATGCAGCGTGCCATTCCGCTGTCAACGTCGGCACCGTATTTTCTAAGTTCATCTAATGTCAGCATTTTGCAGCCTCCTTTTTCTTCTTCTCTTCTTCAATAAATACTTCAAACTCCTCCGGCGGAACCGGTTTAGAGAAATAATAACCCTGTATGATGTCGCAGCCCATCTCCTTAAGTTCAAGGAGAGTCGTCTCATCCTCAACGCCCTCTGCAACCAGCGGAACACCAAGGAATTTCGCTATATCTATAACCAGCTCCACGAGCTTCATGCTCTTCTCGTCCTTATGCATATTTCTGATAAATATCATATCCATCTTGAGCACGTCGATCGGGATGGTTGTGAGCATATTCAGGGACGAATACCCTGCTCCGAAGTCGTCCATCTCTATCTTGAAGCCCTTATCTCTGAGGTTGTTTACAACCTCGATCAGGCCTTCCGCACTCTCGGAATAAGAGGACTCTGTGATCTCCAGCATAAGATCCTCTGCATTTATCTCGTTCTTCTCAAGCAGGTCTGAAAGCTTATTTTCAAGCTCCGGATCATATATATCTATCCTTGAAACATTGACGGAAACCGGAACCGTAAAGCCGTATTTATCCTTCCATTTTTTGATCTGGGCCGCAGCTTCCTGCCAGACATAATTGTCCAGCTTCTGGATAAGACCATTGCCCTCGAAAAGCGGAACGAATGCCCCCGGACTGATCATTCCCAGCTCCGGATGCTTCCACCTGATAAGTGCCTCCGCACTTCTGAGGCGCGGCTCCACGCCCTGGATACCGTATTTCGGCTGGAAATACACCATCAGGTCCTTGTTATTTATCGCACCGTCTATATCATTGATAAGCCTCTCGTTGTAGAGCTCCTTATCGTTCTGTTCTCTGTTGTAATAGGATATCTGCCTGGTATAGTCACCTCTTATCCTGTCGCAGGCAAGCTTGGCATGATCGAACCAGGTCTCTGCCGGAACAGTCTTATCCACCTCCTGGTAGATGCCGATCCTGAATCTGATCCTCGGTATCTTGGTAAGCCTTGCAAGCTCCTCCTGCATACCGACAAATCTGCCGTCGTATTTTTCAAGGTGATTGATGTAAAGATAGAATGAATCCGCCTCCAGCCTGCAGCCTATACATGCCTGATCGTCAAAAAGCTTTATCAGCATCTGACCGGTCCTGCGGAGAACATCGTCTCCTACCTCTCGGCCGAACATCTCATTTATCATACGGAAATGCTCGATATTCAGCACGACCGCATCCATGGATTTATTGGCGTTATAAAGTTCCAGCTGGCGTATGTATTCAAAGAAGAACTCTCTTGTATAGAGTCCTGTAAGATCGTCTCGTTCGGTGCCCTTGATGATGCTCTTGTCTTCATACAGCTCGATGATCCTCTGGCATCTTGCAAGTATTACCTCAGGCATATCATAAGGCTTTGTGATAAAATCGGCAGCTCCGAGCATGATACTCTTCACCTCGGCACTCTCCTCGGAGGTCATGACAATGACCGGGATATTTTTCAGCTCACCGCTCTCCCTGAGCTTTTCAAGAAGCGTGAAGCCGTCCATAACAGGCATGATAAGATCGAGCAGGACAAGCGAATATCTTGCCGATCTTTCGTGCAGCTTCTCGTAAGCCTGCTGCCCGTTTTCAGCAAATGTAACGTCGTAATGTTCACTCAGAATATTTCCGAGTATCTCTCTGTTAATAAACTCGTCTTCAACAACAAGGACCCTTCTCCTGAGCCCGTTGGTCTCAAAAAAATGTTCCATAACCCCATACGCGATGCGTAAGCGCACCATTTTCCTTTCCTGAGCATGATAACCGGCTTTAAGCCCCCACAGCCAATAAGCCTTTTACACGATCAATAATAGTCCAATACATATTTTTAAATACAATCCCACATAGTATATTATATACTTTTCAGGTGTTTTTTTCAATTTTAATAATAGTGAAACATACCCCATAAATCTCGTCTTTTGTACACGTTTTTAGAATAACTGGCGATTCCTCCGAATTAATTGGTTATTTCGTGTATTGTAGAAAGCTTTCAAACGAGATCCCTGAGCAGGAGTAATGTAAAATACTGTTCTTATAACAGTTTAATATAAATACAACCAAACGAAAAACCCCTGTCGGCTATGCCGCAGGGGTTTTCGCTTTATATATTATGCTCACCGGCCAGGATCAACCGGTCATCTTATTATCGTAAAGACCGTATCAGTCAGCCATCTTAGATGCCCATTCGATCGCATCATCGATATGCTTACGGAAGTTCTCTCTTCCGACCTTCTCAACGAAGCCGCATTTCTCCATAGTCTTCATCGGCTGCTCGTTAACATGCGAGAATACCATCTGAATTTCAGCTTCCTTACATCTCTCATAAAGCTGCTCCATCGCATGCATTGCGGAAGCATCAAGTGCAGGAACGCCTCTCATACGGAAGATGATAACCTTAGTGAAGTCCTTGAAGTGAACGCCTGCAAGTCTGTCAGCATCACCGAAGAACATAGGTCCTGAGATCTCGTAAATACGTACGTGCTTTGGTATTTCCTTCAGGTCGACACCATCCGGATCCTCTTCAGGGTCGTAGTATTTCCAGCCTGAAACAACCGACTCATCGCTCATTCTCTTGATGAAAAGTACGCAGGCGATGATCATACCGATCTCGATAGCTACTACAAGGTCAAATACAACTGTAAGAACAAAGGTTACAACAAGTACTACTATGTCGCTCTTTGGAGCCGTCTTGCAGAGGTGAACGAAGGTCCTCCACTGGCACATATTGTAAGCTACCATGAAAAGGATAGCTGCTATAGTAGGCATTGGGATAAGTGCTGCATATGGCATAAGGAGCACAAGCACAAGCACGAGCACGATCGAATGAACGATACCGGCGATCGGTGTTCTTCCGCCGTTCTTGATATTTGCAGCTGTTCTTGCGATAGCTCCTGTTGCAGGAATACCACCGAAGAGAGCTGAACCGATATTTCCGGCTCCCTGAGCTATAAGCTCCATATTTGATCTGTGATGCGAGTTGATCATTCCGTCCGCAACTACGCAGGAAAGGAGTGATTCGATCGCAGCAAGGATTGCTATTGTAACTGCATCCGGCGCAACATTCTTGATCATCTCGAAGGAGAAGTCCGGTGCGTGGAACTGTGGCAGCTTGTTGCTGATGCTGTAGAGGTCGCCGATAGTATTTACGTCCATCTTCAGACCCTTTACCATTGCGATTCCCACGATGACTGCTATAAGCGAGCCCGGGATCATCTCTGAGATATATGGCCAGATGATGAGTACTGCCAGGCAGACAGCACCGACGATAAGTGCCTCTGTATTTATCGTGCCGAAGTTATTAAATACCGCTTCGACTTTCTCTGTTGTTTCTATAGTAACTGTTCCGGCCGGATATGTCAGTCCCAGGAAATCCTTGATCTGTCCGATCACGATCGTCACTGCGATACCGGCTGTGAATCCGGTTGTTATTGTATAAGGAATGAATCTGATGAGCGAGCCAAGTCTGAGGAAGCCCATGATGATGAGCATCGCCCCGGCGAGAACTGTAGCGAGCGCAAGTCCGCTCATTCCGCTCTTTGCTACTATTCCTGCAACGATCGTTGCAAATGCCGCCGTCGGTCCGGCGATCTGAACTCGGCTTCCTCCAAGAAATGAAATGATGAAGCCCGCGATTATCGCTGTGTAGATACCCTGCTCAGGTCCCACGCCCGATGCAAGTGCAAGCGCTATCGAAAGAGGCAGCGCGATTATCGCAACTATTATTCCTGAAATTACGTCTGTTGCCAGCTTCTTACCGTCATACGTTTTCATTACGCTGAAAAGCATGGGTTTCAATTTGTCTTTTTTCATGATCTTTCCTCTGACTTACTATTATTTGTACCAATATAGTTCTCAGGCGGGTCTCAACATATCAATTCTTACTTATGAATATGCCTTTTTGCCCGACAAAGTACAATAATAACCGTTTTCCCAAAAATATCAAGCAGAAAATACAAATCTTATTTGCCGGCAGCAGCCTCTCTGTTTGCAGCAATCTCAAAAAAGCGGACGGGCCAGCCATCCGCATAATTGTTATTTTCTCAGATACTCCGACGACAGCGGGAAGTCAAAATATGTGTCCGGATACGGCTCGTTCTCCAGCGTGAAGTGCCACCACTCACAGTCGATCGGCTTAAACCCGTTCCGCACCATAACCTTCTGCAGTATCATACGGTTTTCAAACTGCTCGTCCGTCACATCCCTGCAGTCCGGATGCGACAGCTCCCCAAACAGATCGAAAGGACTGCCCATATCCACTTCCTTTCCGGTTCTCATGTCCAGCAGCGTCAGGTCCACCGTGCTTCCGCGGCTGTGGCTCGACTGCTTCGCAACATAGCCCTTCGAGAAAAGCTCGGTCTTCTCCAGATCCGGATAAAAATACGGCTTCATGCGGATGTCCTGATCCTCCAGGCCCCACAAAACAAAATGCTTTACCGCTGTGGCCGGCCTGTATGCATCAAATATTTTCAATCTGTAGCCCTGCACCATCATTTCATTGCTGACCGTCTTCAGCGCCCTCGCGGCCTCCTTCGTCAGAAGCGCGCACGGCTCCTCATAACCGTCAACCCTCTCCCCTACAAAATTGTAGGTTGAAAAATAACGTATTTCCTGCACTATGTGCGGGATCACGTCCGAAAGCAGCACAAAGCCCGACGGATCCTTCGTTATATCCTTGATATATTCTGTCCTCATGTTCCCTTCTCCTTCCTATTGTAATGATGTTTCAACCACCCATAATAACTGTTATTTATTATATCACACAGAAGTTTTGTAGCAAAGTAAAGGTGCCTGCAAAAAACTGCCGGCACCCCGTGAATATCTTTTAAAACATTGATTTTTCTGTAATTTGAAGCCTGTTATTTGAACGCCGTCCACTCCGGCTCAAAACCGATTATTTACGTTTTTTCTTCAACATGATCACTGCCAGCCATCCGGCAAATGCCGTAAGCATGATCACTGTCCAAAGTACCGGATCAAACGGATCACCAGTCTTAGCCGCCACGTCGTTCTCTGCAGACTTGCTGTTGTCAGGAACATCGATCGTAGCATCCTTTGCGCCGCTGCCATTCGAATCATTCGAGGCCTCGTCATCCGACGACTTATCGCCCGATGGACTATCCTTATCTTCAACTTCTTCAACTTCCTCATCGTCCTGCTCATCCTCATCAAGGGCTATCCATACTGCCTTGAAGGTATGATCCTCGGTGATAACGTATTTGTCACCAGGATAAAGCTTTGAACCCTGCCAGTAGTCGAACTTGTAACCGTCACGTGTCGGAGCATCAGGTATTGTGATCTCCTCACCCTCAAGATGCTTCTCGACGATAATTCCGGTCTTGCCGTTCAGCGTACCGCCGTTCAGGTCGTAGCTGATCTCGAACTCCTCAGGCTCCCTTACTGTGATGTTAAGGTTTATCCTCTCACTGTATTCGAGGCCGTCCTTGTATGCCGCGATCCTGATCCTGCAGTTCTCGGTGATCGTGATCGGGCCGGTATATTCGTGCCTGCTGCTTGAATTCTGGCACGGACATGTGTCATCGAGCGTATAATAGATCGTCGCACCTTCTGTTGCACATTCAAGCTTAAGAACGCTTCCTGCCGCAACCGTCAGGTAATTCTCCTTCGGTGCTCCTTCGCTGAAATCAACGCCTGCGATACTTGCTGTCGGGCGCTTAGGTCTAACCGCTTCAGTCTCGATCCGAACCTTAATATTCTTCTTGAGAGTTGTTCCATCAACCTTGAAGGTTGTATTTGTAAGTCCAGGAAGAAGTGCGCTTGCCTTAAATACAGCCTTGCCTTCCTCGTCGGTCACAAGTGTTGCGTCAGCCAGCTCAGCAAGGTACTCATTTTCGATCAGAGCTGATATGCTAACACCTTCCATGTAATCGCCGTTCTCGTCCTTGATCCTGACAGTGATGTTCTTGTCATTTCCGGCCTGCATCGTAAGCACAGTCTCGTAGTTTAAGATTATCTCTGTAGGCCTGTGAGTTACTTTAGCCTTCTCGCTGTATGCCGGATTCATTGGAATATCAGCATAATTCTTAGCCTTGCTGATCTGAACATCCAGAGTGTCGCCAACCTTCGTTCCTGCCGGAACCGGTATTCTGACAACCTTCGCATATTTCTCACCGCTTGGACTCTCTTCAGCGTCCTGCCACTCAAATGACGATGCCGCAACACTCTTTCCGTTAACCGTCGCAACTATTTCCGACTTATCGTCTATCTTCATGTACTGCGTGAAGATTATCTCGATGTAGTCCGTGTACGCATTCAGCGACTCAACCTCCGGCGCTTTCTTCGTAACAAGTGGAATCCTTACATCCATACGTGGCGGTGGAACTTCAAGTGCATCCGTATAAGCCGTCTCATAGCCATCCTTCTCAACCTTAACCTTGTATGTTCCGTCAGGCACATCCCATGCAAAACTTCCATAAATATCTGTTATCTGCGGATTAACCTGTTCGTGAGCCGATGCATCCCATGCATCACCCGAGTCTGCAAAGATAACCGTTGCCGTAGCTCCTTCAACTTTGTTTGACTCAACAGCTTCGTACACAAAACCAGATGGATCGTACAGGATTCTCTTCTGGAACTTAGCCTTGGTCTTTTCATCAGCACATCCATACTCAGCTTTCAGATGTGCCTTAATATATTCTTCCTGGCACTTACTGATCTTACTGTTCCAATCTGCTGTAACAGCAGAAACATATTCGTCAAGTACCACTGATCCGACTCCTGTACCAAGAGATGCAGCTGATATATACTGTGCCGCCGTTGCTCCAGTTGCTCCCACAGCTGTTTCCGCAGCTGCACCTGCTGCAGCCGCGCCTCCGGTCGCTGCACCACCGGCCGCTGCCGGCACTATAAATTCTGCCCCGAGTAATACTGCTCCGGTAATAGCTGCTGTTGCCGTAAGTGTAACACAATCACTTACCCACTCATCTCTTAATCTGGAAGTATCAGCCAAGATATTTAAATATCTTCTTTCATCCATCCTGTTAATATAACAGTCATAGCTTATCTTTCCTGCTTGGAACTTCTTTGTCAGATCATCCAGCGTATATTTCCTATTAAATACTCTGATCTTATCTTCATATTTCATGGTCTCCTGCAGACCTAAATTGTATTCAGTACTCTGCAGAGCCCATTTATTAAAACCAAGAACAGTATTCAGACTTCCGGTGATCTTTCCGGACACGTCAAGCGTTTGCTTCACACCCGGCTTATTCCAATACTCATATTTCTCTGCTATAGTGTCTACCGATCCCACAAGAACATCAGCATAACCGGACAGGTTTTCAGCAGTAGAAGCATACTCATTTACCTTATCCATATTATGCTTATTCTTCTTTGGCTTCATAGCAGCCTTCGGCTTACCGTCACTTGAACCTCTTGATCCTTCAGTAGCGGCTAAAACGCCATCTGAAGTCTTTGGAGAGCTACCGTCATATTCATAAACAAGCATACTATTATCACTGAAATTATAAAGAACTGTGCCTTCCTCTGCACTATCCTTCATAATCACATAGCCCTTACTCAAAGCATCCGCCTTGGTCATACTATACAACGACTCCTGAGTCTCATAGTTATCAGCTAAATACTCATTAAGATCCTTATACTCATACAACGGTTTGCTTGAACCCATTATATACATCAAAGCATCCATAATCTCTTTCATTGTTGCATCAAGGGCTTCAAACTCTGATAACTCTTCAGCCGTAAGTGAATTAATCATAGTCTGCTCATCTTCGGTCAGAGTATCCAAACCTTTAATCTTAGAAGGGAACAGGAAACTGTTATAATCAAAGAACTGCTCATATATTTCATTATCGAGCCATTCCTGAGCTGTTATGTGGCCATCACCTTCACTCGGCAGAACGGTATACTTATTAGTCAGGCTTGTCCATGCCTCTTCGTAAGCTTTTTTTCTTTTTACATATATAGCCTCAGCATTCGCATCAATTGCAGCAAGAAGCTTTTCTTTGTCCGTCTTATCAGTACTGTTTTCTCTGGCAGCATCTCTTTGGCCGTCATCAGAACTTACTTCCTTCTCGCCGGTGATTATTTCCTTCATTGTCGTTACATTGCTGTTATAATAAAGATCAAATCCTTCCGGAACCAGAGAATCATCAAATACATGGTTACCTGCAGTATCAATATAAATAGAAGCACTGTATTCTGTCTCATATGTTTTACTGTCTATCTTCTTAGAAGAAATCAGGCTTAATGCCTCCTGCCTGCAGCTTCCATCAAGCATCTGAATATTGATCATAACATCGCCATCCAGACTGCTGCTTTTCCTTAATACTGCTCCGAAGGTCCAATACTTCGCTTCTTCTGTTCCGTTTGCAACATAAGTATAATAATCGTTAGACTTATCAACACCGTCCTTAACGATATAGTATTTGTGATTAGCGTGAATGAAGAAGAAATCCTTTATCTCAACATCTTTTTTAACAACACGTACCGTCTCATAATCTTCACAATCATGACCATTTATTACAGCTTTTGCTTTAAGAGTACATAATGCGCCCCAAATATACTCATCTGTCAGCTCTACGGTCGTGATAAGGTAGCCAAGCATGTTGGTCGTTCCGATGCTTTGAGCTTCTGTTCCGCTTATGCTCAGCATGATCTCTGTCATTGGCTGTGCATAAACTGTAATTGAAGCATTGCCTGTTGACAGAACATCCTCTTTAACAACCAGATCAATATCAACCACCTCAAAATCATAGCTTCCTACCGGAACTGTTACTGATGAAGAGGTCACAGAAGCACTGATGCAATATGTTCCCGCAGATTCACCAACAAGTCCTACATAGATTGTTCCACTGTCCTTTGCATCCCCTGCTAATCCGCTAATTGTTATGATTCCGGTATCAGCATTATACACACTCTCCACTGGATAGCTATTCGTACTTGTAGTTACCGAAGTTACATTAAATCCATCAGGAACAAATATCTTCACAGAATCAGCCTTATGTCCATCCTTCATCTGATAGAATATCTTTCCATATGCTCCTGTATTTGTTGTAACAGTGCTTCTGTCGACCGCTACAAAACTGCCCATAGTATCAACAACATCGAGGTAAACACTTGTAGGCATCTTCGGAACCGTCAGACTGCAGGTTGTTGTTTTTTCTTTCTCAATCGTAACGCTTGCTTTAGCATAATTACTTTCAGCTATACCAAGCTCGTTTAAGCCGGCAAGGCTGGAAATACCGGAAATATAACCATTATTTGCAAATGCAATAACAGTATATGTTCCTTCCGGAAGGCCTGTTAATGCATAAGCATCTGCGCCTGTTGAATCGCTTACATAAAGGTCACCGTTCTCATCAAACACCGAAATATTAACGCCACCCGAAGCTTCTCCGGCGAGTGTAACATCAAGGTTTCCAACTGTGGAAAGTGCCACCATCTGGTCTATAGTTATTTCTCCTATTGTCCAATTAGTAGCGAACATATCAGATGTCATTTCCAGAGTGTAGTCCTTATAGCCTTCCTTAGAAATAGTGATGACAATATTGCTCTTTTCTACTGTATCAAAACTAAAGCTGTTACTTTCATCCAATGCTATATCTGTATTCTCACCATTGTTAATCTTTGCTTTTACCGTGGCTCCGACAGGAACCGTTCCTGTGATGGTGTGTTTTACTATTGGGTCAAATAATGAAAACATATATAGATTTTCATTATTAGCCGAATGTTTTTCTCCTGCCTCACAACTATTCTTATATGCCGTAAAACTAGGAGACTTTTCTTCTGTAAGTGTATTGGGATAACTAAAATATGTATATCCGAGATTAGTCCATGGATCACCAACTATTCTGATTGAATCGTTTTTAATCGTGAATTTATGATTGTTTTTATATTTTAGATCGAAGGATCCATCCTGAATCTCTACAACCCTCTTTGGCAATACAATTTCTTTTGGATTGTCCGCTGTATACTGCCCCACAGTATTATCAAAGACCTGGTAGAAAGCCTTCTCTTCAATAGTAAGTTCTACAGAACTATCTGCAATAATAATGTCTCCCCTCAAAAATCCTTCATCATTGGCAAATGCATTCTTTCCTATGGTACTTATAAAAGGTGAAATATATATTTCAGAAAAATGAGTTTGATAAAAAGCATTATCAGCTATTGTTGTTACTGATGACGGAATATTTCTTAAAACACTGTTTTCCAGACCCGAACTACCGTAAAATCCCCTAATTGTTGTAAACTTCGGGTTGTTCTGCGGCCAGGTGATTGTTTTAATCTGTGCGCAGTATTTAAACGCATCCTCGCCTATCTCTTCAAGAGAGTTCGGAAGATTTAATTCGGTCATATCACAGTGATAAAAAGCTGTTTCACCTATAGTGGTGAGTTCGGAATCAGCAGGGAAGGTGATTTCAGTAAGACTGTCAAGATTATAAAAGGCACTTTTCCCTATTTCAGTGAGGCTAGCAGGGAAAGAAATACTTGCAAGCTTGGTTCCCTGAAAAGCACTCTCTCCTATAGTCTTAACACTACTTCCCAGATTAACTGTAGTGAGACTATTACATCCAGAAAAAGTTTCTCTTCCAATGGTCTCCACAGTATTTGGAAGCGTAATTGTTGTAAGGCTTATGCAGCCTTTAAAAGCCTCATCAGCAATTGTCTCTATCTGGCAGTCTTCAGCAAAGGCAACACTCTGCAAATATTCGCAGGATCTGGCAAAAGGATATGATAGAGTTTTGAGACTTGTGCTGTTAATTGTTAAGCTTTTATACTTGTTTTGGTTTGAGATAGTGATTCCCAGCTTGGTATCTTTTACTGCCTTGCCATCTATAGTATCCGGTATAACAATATCCAAGGTGCCATCCTCAACTGTAGTGTCTGACGGTTTGATACCGTTAATAACTACTCCACCTTCTGCAAGATCTTCATACTCAAAAACAACGCCATGTTCCTCATCCGTCCACGTATTTGTTTCGGCATAAACCTCCCTTGCCTCATCAGGCACACCAAAAACCCTGCCCGGCAGGTTTGTCGCAACCGAAGAAGCGACCATGCCGAACGTAAGCAGCACCGCCGTTAATCTTGTTCTTAGTTTTTTCCTTCTCTTCACCATAAGCAACCCCTCCAATTTTATGTATTTTTCTGATTCTCTCGTAACCCTTATTTTTTGTGATCTATATTCTGGGAAACCCACATACTCCCATGATCATTTTCCCGGGTCATAAACTATTGAACGCCCCAATGCGTACAATATCACGACTATATTATACTATGTATATGTTTGAAGTGGTTGTTTGATTAATGATAGGTTTTGTTTGTAGGCACCGGTTTATAAGAAAAAGCTAACAATTATAATAAGCGGGACTCTTCAGCCCCGCTTATCTTTACTTTCTAATACCCTTATCTTCACAGAGATGCGTCCGTCAGCATACTTTGCCGCCACATCAAATCGTGTCTTGCCATCGCCTCTCTTACCGAATATGCCCGATATTCCTTTGGTATATACAATATCATTTACAAACGAGCACGTCTTTGGTATAATTAATACGTTAAAAATAGTATTTTGACGAATATATGTATTCAGAAAGCATTATAAATACCATGGAAATAATAATCGACCGTCTTATAAAAAGCAGGGAACAATTGAACATATCAAAGCAGGAAGCTTCAAGGAGAATCGGAGTGTCTCAGCCGGCATATCTGAGATATGAATCCGGCGAACGTGAGCCTTCTCTCCATGTGATTAAGGATATTGCACGAGTATTTAACACTTCTGTTGATTACTTGACCGGAAAAACCGACTCCCCGGAGCCTGATTCAATAACGATCAACAAAAAAGATAACCCCGTCCTTTTCTCAATAGTAGAAAGCTACGAAAACTGGGACGAGGCGCAGATCAAGCGTCTAACTGCTTACGCTAAGAAGATAAATGAGATGAATAAAGAGCACATCTGATACCATAGGCATATTTTATCTTGACATTTTTATCGTATTTGATAAAATACAATCAAAGGGGCCGGGCCTCTGCCAGTAAGGGCGGGGGTGCAACGCCCACTTTTTTTATCCAAATCTAAACACTCTTTTCAGTCGGCCACAAGTAATAATCATTATATCCACCTTAAAACGGCAACTTGATTCAAGCCGGGATTTTATCGCTGCCTCTATTTGAGATAATTTTACATTATTCTTTCCAAAATCAAGAATTACCCCTCCCGTTTTTTCATAAATCTGACTAATTGCTTTTCTTAGAGCGCTATCCACTGATCGTTCAGATTTTACTGTTTTTAATTCCCAGTATTTTCCTCTCCACTCATAATCAGATCTTTTTGCTCCAAATGTTTCTCCGTTTTCAGAAAGAAGTATTATCTCTCCTCCAAGATTATTAACAACCCAATTGGCCATCGCTATTACGTCAATAAGCGTTTTCATTCAATGTCCTCATAATCCAGCTTTAATATACCATTGTCATATATCATTATATCCCATTGGTATATGCAAATTGATTTACATTCTCCATCCACTCTCTTTTATTGACATAGCACCGTCTTAAATACTATATTTAGTTCAGAGTAGACTTACACAGAAATGATCTCTGATGAAAACGCCATCGACAACACCGAAAACACCGGCGCCACCGACTACAGTGAACCGTAAACATGTATATCCTACCATGAGGTCAATTTTTCCGCCCTCACATATTTATTACTATACAATCAAAGGGAGCCTGATTGATTCAGACTCCCCTCTTTTTCAGTATTCTTCATTATCCAAATATAGTTGTATTTTTAAGAAAGTGTAGCTATGTCTTACCATTATTGCTTCGCAACTCAATATAGCTTCTTAAATAATTAGTGTTAGCATCTAATTATATATAATACACCTGAAGGTTGGTAGTGAGAAAAGATATGTCTTGGATATAACAAAAGTCATATGTTGATTTAACTCCTGGTATTTTTTTAAAAATATCTGTATCATTCAGCTATTTCTCAATCATATCAAAACATCCAAGAAAACGAACTACTTCTATCTCTTCTATCTTATCAATCTGTTTTGCCTTTATACCATTCTCATATTCAACTTCGATGATATAGTTATATACTCCAAGCTCGCTTCCTTCCGGTCTGTCGTGAATAGTCACAAGTTCTAATCCAGCCCCATGAATATCTACGATGATGTCATCTATCTGATCTGCCTTGCAGCTTGCTACGAATACAGCATGAGTCTGTTCTTCCCCTTCAAGCTTTTTAGTAGAAAGCACATAAAATCTTGTTTTATTTGCATCCGTAATCTGAACATTCTCTGCAAGCACTGATAGTCCATAGAGTTCAGCCGCTCCCGGAGCTGCTATAGCGGCTATCGTCTTATCTCCTGTTTTAGCAACATAGCTTGCAGCCTCAGCAGTACTGGACATTTCCTTCGTCTCTGCGTCCGGCAGATTATCTTTGCGCCATTCTTCGCTCTGTGTAAGTCCCTGCGCATGGGAGCATACAGTCTGAATATCTTCAACCTTAGCACCAGGCACGCCCATTAGTGTCTGGTTTATCGGAAGTATCACCTCCCCGACTACATACACTCTCTCCTCTTTGATAAGCTCATCAACATAGTTTATCACCGCTCCACCAAGAGTATTCTCCTGTGGGATCACAGCATAGTCAGATCTGCCCTCTACAACATCAGCAACAGCCTCTTCAACAGTAGCTTCCGGTATAAGAGTTCCGGCCTCAGGGAAAAAGAACTGAGATGCCTCCTCGGTATAAGTCCCAGCAGGGCCTAAGTAACTTACGCTCGGACTATCTATAAACTGAGTATAATCGACATCAGCCTTCGATTCTTCACCCGCATCATTTACAGCTTTTCCACATCCCGCAAATGATAAGGATAAAGAGTATGTTATCAAAACCGCAATCACAGATTTTATTTTAAACTTCATAATATATGAGTCTCCCCCCTTTTGAAAGTCCAGAGTATATGTTTTAATATAATCCTTCAGTTCACTCTGTTTCAAAACCTTATATAGCGGATATCCACTAAAATTAGTACCACGAAGCATCAAAAAAGCTCGCAAGTGCCCTATTGGGGGACTTCTGCGAGCTCTTGTTTTCTACAGGAGCTCTTTAATACCATCAATATTTAGTATTTCATGAGATTCATAAACCGCTTATATGGTATATAAAATCCATATATTCCATGCTATATTTTGCTTTTTCTGACTTTTTAGTGACATTTTATAGACATCAGTTCACAACCTTACCGCCTTTAATGGTATATTTCTTACCATTATAGTTTACGGTTCCGTTGTAATCGAACTGAACCTCCCCCCTTACAATACCAAGATCTGTACTGGTTGGTTCCCAAGAATTAGACACATATTCTAATACTTAATGAAACTTACCGAAACTTATAATCGTCTCATTTTACAAATAATTTTGTAACTCCAGAACTGTTTGGTCACCCTTTTTATGAGAAATCAGTTCATACAGATTCTCCTTGGTTGTAAAGAGATTCTTAGGATTTCTACCAATAATCAGGTACTGATTCTTGTCATCAAGTGCAATATATTTTCTGATACTATCATCAAGAAGAACATCTGCATTATCAATAACGATAAGCTTTCCTCTTGATGATCTGATCATCTCGCCGATATCCCTTTGATAATCCAAATAATTAATACACAGAATATCAGGATTTAGTGACATACATTCCTTTATAAACGAATATGAAGCAGTCTTTCCGGTTCCGGAATCACCCATAAGAATTGTTATATTATTATCAAATATAAAATCTATCACAAAAGAAGTATGAACCGTCGAAAAATGATTCATAACAGTCGGTTTACTCTTCATTGCCCCACCACTCCTTTAATTCCTCATAATCAGATATAATCTTTTCTTCTGAAGCGGTTTTGGTATTAACCGCCTCCATATCGAAAGGAATCAGTGCATAATCCGAATATACATTTCCCTGTTCATAACTATACACAACCTCGAGTGCATTATTACCGCATTCCTTCAGACAGAATATCTTGTCAGGGTTATATAAAATATTCAGAGCTGTTTTGCATCCAGCTGAGAGCTTGTCTATATCAATTATGATATCGTCAAATCTTGATCTGATCTTATATTTTCCAACCCGCTTGGAGCCATCTATCTCTTCAATAATCTTTTCGGCTCTTTCATCCAGGATAGAAGCGGTCTTCTGGTTAAAATACACATCATTAAGTTCTATGTATTCCATATCCTGAGGAATGTCTTTTTTGTTTTTATATATTGTAATCATTAAGCACCCTCCAGCCCATGTCTCTTAAACTCATAACTTAAGCAGGTTCCAACCAAGATATGCTTCATCTTATCATATAAATCAAGTCTACTATTATCCAAGCCACATATATCGTCGTCCTGCCTTCCTGACCAATCACAGCAGGATTTGATCCAGCATTCGCCAATACTACTCTTTGACACTTCAAATCCGGTATTTCTGGTCAATTCAAAGAGAATCTTAGCTGAAAGCTGTTCAATATTATAATCTTCAATATTATCGCAGTAATCTTTTATTTCCTTGATTTCCTTGTAACTTGAATTACCATCATTTATAGCACTGACAAGCTTGCATCTCGCATTTATGATATTAGCACGCTTCTTCAGAAATTCATCATTTGGTGCAAATATCCAATCGATGAGTTCTTTAAATTCAAGAAGCAGATACTCAAAGCATATAATATCCAGTAATGTAACATTCTCTTTTTGCTTTAACGCCTCAGTAAGTATTTTTAATTCAGAAAGTACCTGAAGATTATCAAAAGAATTATCAAAGATTACAATGTATCTATTTTCCGTATCCTCAAGCGATTTAACTGCCCTTACTAATTCACTATTATTCCTCTTACTTTCAACGATCACATCCGGAAAGAGCTGTTCCATAAAAACCTTCCAGAATGTATATCCTGATTTATCCTTCTTGTCCTCAATCCAAAGAAATGTTTTGGACATATTTTAGTTCTCCTCTTTCCAAAATAAATATATAGCAGCACTTTTTTTCAATCCGAAATCCCTTATAGAATCATTATACCTGGTAAAAGTATAACAGGGCGTTATTGAAAAATCAACAACGCCCTGCCGCTTATAATGTTACTGAAAAGTATATATTTAGTTCACAACCTTACCGCCTTTAATGGTATATTTCTTACCATTATAGTTTACAGTTCCGTTATAATCGAACTGAACCTTACCACCCTTGCAGTACCAAGATCCATACTGGTTAGAACCGATACCTGTGAAGTTGAAATCAACCTTGCCGTTCTTGCAATACCACCAGCCGTTAGAATTCTTTGCAACACCGGTAAAGTCAAAGTCTACCTTACCGCCACTGCACTTCCACCAGCCATTTTCGTTCTTTTCTACCGTATTGCAGTTGAAATCAACCTTACCGTTAACGATACGCCACCAGCCATTCTCGTTCTTAGCAATTCCGGTGTAATCGAAGTTAACCTTTCCGTTTTCAATACGCCACCAGCCATTCTCATTTTTTTCAACCGAGTTAACGAACTGGACCTTGCCGCCACTTACGAACCACCAAGCAGTTTCTCCGTTGACGGTTCCCTTAAGAACATCCTTCTTGTTGAAATCAACCTTACCGCCCTTGCAGTACCACCAGCCATTCTCATTCTTGGCAAGTCCGGTGAAATCAAAGTTGACCTTACCCTTCTGGATAACCCACCAGCCGTTCTCATTCTTCTCTACTGAGTTAACGAACTGAACCTTGCCTCCGCTTATGAACCACCAGGCAGTTTCTCCATTGACAGTTCCTTTACGAACATCCTTCTTTGATGTATCTACCTTGCCATTAACAACGTAGTACCAGTCGTTGCCATATTTTGCAAAACCGGTAAATGATGTATCCTGAACACCATTCTTTGCATAATACAAAGCATTGTTATACTTCTGGATGCATGTCTTCGACTTGTCAAATACATATATGGTTTCCGTCTTACTATTTGTATAGGTCTTGCTATTGAATGAAACTGTTGCTGTATATGTCCTGGTTCCTGCTGTTGTTACAGTTGCATTCTTTGTAACCTTTTTGGTTATGGTAGCTGTAGCAACATTGGTATGCTTGCTGTCATTTTTGCAAGTAAACTTAGCAGTTGCCTTAGTATAACCTGTCCATGTCCATACAGGTGTTCCGTAGCTGTGTCCTGTTGCTGCCTTGGTTGTGCCCTTCTTAACTGTTGTTCCGCAATCCAGACAAACAGTATCACCGGAATATCCAGTCTCTGTACAGGTTGGAGCTTTTGCATTTCTGACTTCAGTTCTTGTATGAAGACATGTTACAACAACTTTAACCTTGCATTCTGCATTTTCATAATGATCTGAATCTGTCGGAGTAAATACTACCGTATACTCAGTTTTGCCACTATCTGAAACAGAAGGCTTTGTTGTTCTACTCTTCCAATCAAATGTACCTGCTATCTCTGTCTCTCCAACAACCGCTTTTCCACCTCTCAGTGTACTATTTGCAAGCGTCTGGCCGTAGGTGATTGCTGAAGCCTTAGGAAGCACTGTTATACTTGATGCCGCCTTATTTACTGTAATAGCAACCGTTCCATCAATGGAAGCATATTCCGAATCACTTGGTGTAAACCTCCATGCTGCAGATGTTGTACCCATATCCGGTACACTATCAGGTTCAACCCACGCCAGGGTACCATCTACAGTCTTAGCATTCTCTTCATCAGATACAAATACAGCTGCATTGAACTGAAGAGTAGAGAGTTTCTGTCCGTAAGTTAATGTACTATTTTTAAGTGTTACAGATGAACCATCTTTCAGTTTCACAGGAATCTGATCCGCCAGCATAATATTTAACGTGATGGTTATATCTGTATAATTGTCTGTCTCAACTGTCACGGTAATAGCACCGGTTGATTCTTTAGCTCCCGGAGCAACAGTATAACTTAAGATGCCGTCTGCTACGGAAGGAGCCTTTGAATATGATATATCCCCTGCGCTGCCAACACTGTAGCTGACATTACCACAATCTTCAGGAAGCAGTGATGAAATATTAATGCTGTCCTGACCACCTTCCAAATAGAGATAAGTCTTGTTAATCGCGTCAACAGAGGTCTCTGCCTTGCCAATATCTGCTGTAACACTCGCCGGCTGTCCGCTTAAACTATAATTTGAAGCAGCACTTCCTGAAAGTGAGAACCCGCTGAAAGCTACTGTTATTCCTGTGCCAGCACCAGCTGTTTCAAATGTAGCAGTTCCACTGACGATACTCACATCATCGCCATCAACCTTACCGTCGATGGTAGCTGTACCACTTACCTCCGCAGTTGTTGTTCCGTCATAGGTCTTATTTGAAGCTGTCAAGCCGGTTATCGTAACAGGCTTTGGTGTAATTGTAAATTCAACACTGGCAGTAGCTGCACCGCTTCCGCTTCCCAGAGTTATGCTTGCTGTATATGTTCCGGCATTTTTAGGTGCGCTTGAACCAAGAGATGTATTTCCCTTCTTGTAAGTTATTGTTGGCGTTCCAAGAACAGAAGTGTCTCCGGTGATGGTAGCCGCCTTTGTCGATCCATTATATACAAGACTACCTGTCGGAGCTGCGATGGTCAGTGTTGCCTTGTTATTCGTCAGAGAGCATCCATCATTCGCACATGTTGCTGTTATAACTGCACCATCATCAGACACAACATATGTAAACCTATGATAGTGTGCCGAAGGATCATACGGAATAATAGTTTTACCGCCAATAGTAGAATTGTCCGATATCACTCCGGATGCAAAGGTTACCGTTGAATCTGACTTATCCACAAATGCTTTTTCCAGAGTCACCGTACCTTTGTAAGAAGATGAATTAATCTCATCAGCGGAACCATTTGTCCAACTAAGAGAAATCGTTCCTGTACTAGTGCTGCTTCTCGAACTGCCAATACCAACATCATTTGCACTGTATGCAATCGCGTTGACAACACCGCCGGAGATTATGATTTCATTGCATTTTCTATTACGTCCACTACCGATTGCTGCCGAATCAGAGGCACCATATGCGGTTACATTTCCACCGGTTATTTCGATTTTGTTTGCTTCAGCATCCCTTCCTGAACCGATACCGGCACCCCATTCAGGTTTATATCCCTTACATATACTTCCTTTCGCTAAAACTGTTCCACCTTCTATTGTTATGATACCGCTTTCTCCGTCTAATCCACCGCCGATTCCGGCAGCACCATAGTTACCATATGCCTCTACATATCCGCCATTGATACGAATTATTCCTCCGTTTCCGTGCCGGCCTCCGCCAATACCAGCCCCATACCAGTTACCGCCATAAGACTTTATAGTTCCAGCATTGATGGTAATTGTCCCTCCACTACCACCTTTATATGCAGATACATCTCCGCCACCAATACCTGCGGAATTCTGGCCTCCATGTGCCTCGATATACCCTCCATATATATTGACTGTACCACAATTCATGGTCTCTTCACTATTAGCTCCACCTATAGCTGCATAATTTGGCTTTTGTGTTGCATCAGCACATAGTTTTCCTTTATTCTCTCCAGTAGATTGTGCGAAGATGTTTAGTGAATTATTACCATAAACAGTTATTCCGCTTTGAGCATTCAGTGTTGCGCCATCAGCAAGAATAAGATTTACATTTCCATCTACAACGATTCGATTGTTAATCGTTAAAGTACGATCAACCACATACCAACCGGTATTCCAAGTGGTATCGCTTTCACTGACATAAGAATTACTTGTACAGTTTGCATTGTTTCCGTTCGCATCCAAATACGGAATACTTACTGCATTATCTTCCTTAAATGTTACTGTGACGGTAACATCTTTATCGGGCATGCTGAAAGAATATGTACCATCTTGATTAGCTGTAGGCTGAAGAGTACCGCTTCCTTCATAAGAATAGCTAATTGAATCCACCGCATATCCATTTGCAGGCTGAGGAGTTAGTACAATATTGGTATTAGGCAAAGCTTTGGTCGGAGATACAACCAAAGAGCCCTTTGATGGTTCAGAATTAGAAACAATCGTACTGTGGACACCCTCGATGTCTTTCCACTGCGCATATGCAATTACGGATTCTTTCCATCGATAGGTTGTTCCTTCCGGATAATAATCTGATCCTATTTTCCAGGTGTCAAACTCCATCCCATCAGGAGGCGTGAAAGAACACTCGGGCAAAACAAAGAACTTATCTGTTCTGCCACTCATTGTATCCATAGTCCCTGATCCACCGTTTGCATCAAACCTGACAGATCCCTGTATAACAACAGGTATGCCGTCCTGTGATGCGCTTATATCGATAGAATATTCACTATCATCAACCGTAGCTTTCAACACGGCAGTTGATTCAAAACTATCCCCACCATAGTATGTGGTCAACATCCATTTACTATTCTGCTGCGATGCAGAGATGCAACTTCCATTGACTTCTACATTGTTGATTTCACCTGTCGTGGTCCCCAAAAGATCATTCAATACATCTGTCAATTCAAAAGTGCTGCTCTCTCCGCAGGGTGTTGTCTTGCTAAATGTCTTACCGGAATACTTGAAAAAAGTAGTATATGTAGTCTTCTTCTTAAAGCTGACATTCACCGTCACATCCCCATCAGGCATAACAAAAGATGTTGTCGCCCAATAGAAAGAAACCGCATTTTCGCCACATTTCACGGAAAGGTCATATAATTCATATAGATCATCCGGGCTGATTGTCAAAGTAACAGTCTCCCCCTTGACTGCTGTTGTTTTATCTGCCGTTACCGTTCCATTAATGATTCCATCCGCAATCGTAATGGAGTAAGTCGTTTCAGATGCATAAGCCACATTCATAAACCCATCAATTGGAACTAACCCAAGTACCATCGAAACTGTCAGAACGAAGGTCATTATGCGTTTTATTATGTTCTTACTTATTCGTTTCATAATATTTTCCTCCAATCATTTTTATTTTTTTTCACATCAAGACAGTTTGTTTTCTCCGAAGCACCCATCTCGTGAGCTTCGCTCACTCGATGCTTCTCATTGCTAACGCACAAAAAAATCGGATAAAAGGACATAATTATCCTCTTATCCGACGGTTATCCATCATTAACATATTCAATTTCAGACAACGAAAAAAGGGCGCAGTTAGCTAATGCTTGCTTGCTTGCTTGCTTGCTT
>JAFRNE010000026.1 GCA_017430325.1 Eubacterium sp. | reverse complement strand
CTTAAGTCTCATGTTTTCGTGTCTGCATCAGCGACAGCTTTTATAGATTATCACCGGATCCTATATTTGTCAACACTTTTTTTGAAATTTTTTTCGAGAATTTTTTTGAGCCGGAAAAACCCGCGATTTCCCTTGATTTTACGTGATTTTCCGGCTCAACATTTTTTCGTATTTTGATAAAAATCTTCCGATCTTCAAAAATATTTTTTGAAAATTTTATTGAAAATATTTTTTATCTCTGTAACTGAAATTTATCGCATCGGATCATCTCAAAATCGATTCTCTCCTATCGCACTGCTCCACACTCAGAACATACCTCACGGGTATGAGGTACCTCTGTCTCGACAGTTTCATCCCAGGCAGGATTATCGACTATTGTTTCATCATAGGCTTCTTTATCTACTACTGTCGTTGTCTCGGTCACAAGCTTCTGATCATCATAGCCCGGAGTACCCTGATAACCCCAGCATAAATGTTCTTCAATACTGGCCTGCAGCTCATAATCCTTATAAGTATAACGATGCATACCATTTCCCAGATCTTCATGTGTAGCTATATTTTCAACTTCCAGTCTTTCCAGATCATCATAATGTCTGAAGATTGCTGCCTCTGTAGGGAAAGTCTGCCCGCAGTAATGGCATGTCCAGTATCCGTCATGATGTCCCGGACACGGACATTCAGATGAATCCAGATCACACCCCGGCAATTCATAAATACCAAGCTCTGAATATAATACCCAATGCGTCTGTTCCTCAGTATGTGTAACTGCATCATGATGGACCACGTGTGTGACCGCATCATGATGGACAACCTTCGACTCAGTCGTGTAATAAGTTTCCGTCACCCAGTTATGTACATGTGTATTTCCGGCAGGAGTTTCCTCTACCGAATCTTCTGTAGTTTTATCCTTGTTATCTTTTCCATCAGCCTTGTCAGTTTTTTCTGTAGTCTTTTCTATCGATGTTTTTGTACTATCCCCGGATGTTTTTTCCGATACTGCCTCTTCTGTAGTACCACCTGCCTTTTCTGTCGTCGCGTCAGCTGCATGCTTTTCATTCGGATCAACCGTAGCTTCGACTACACTATTATCACGCTTTCCAGCTTCCGTATATTTATCATTTTTTGACTTATACAAAAAAACTATACCAACAACAGCTCCTATAACCAGAACAGCAAATACTATCGATGCAATAATAACATTCTTTTTCTTGTTAACGGACATCTTATCACCCTCTCCATGATCTATCTCTACACTATTTTATCCCCGCATTGTTTTATCTTTAACGTTATCTCTACATCCTTTTTTAATCGACAATTTATTCCGCCTTCTCCGTCCTGCCGCTGCGCACACCTCTGCTGATCAGTTTACCCACAAGCGAGATTGCAGGACCGAGGAATAATACCATTAAAATATGACCTATTACAGGTGTATTTCCGGCTATCATTCCTACAACAAGCGCCGTTCCGTCCCAAAGGATACGAATAACAGTTTTACCTATTGTTGATTTATCAGCTTTAAGTTTTTCGATGATTATTATCGGAAGTCCGTCATAAGGCGAAACACCCATATCCATATTTATATATACCGCAACGCTTATCAGGAATACTAAAAGCGCCAGCAAAAAGATGATCCATCTGCTGAGAGGATCAGTAAAGGCCGATGCCGGAATGATCTTCCTCCACAGCCAGCAGAAAAAGTCCGCATAATATCCGATAAGAACCATATTAAATACAGTACCGAAACCGATCAGGCTCCTCTTAAATATGAATACGATGCAAAGCATGACTATATTTACAATAAGCTGGTATGTACCAAAGCTCAGCCCCACCTTTGCTGCTACCGCCTTATTCATGAAAGTACACGGATCCGTACCCATATCGCACATAATAAGGAATGACAGTGTAAAGCCCATTCCAAATACCGCGATAAAACAAATTATTATTTTTTTCCAATCTAACTTAAAACTCATAAATACTACTCAACTTCTATCTTTCTATGAAATACGCAAATGTCGATCCCTTTTTATATATCACATAATCAGTGATCTCATTTGTATCTTTATCTATATAACTATCATTCGGAAATGCTGCGCCTGCACCGATCTCTACATTTTCAGGGATCATAGACCTAGGAGTTCCCGGAAGATAAATGATATATTCACCCTCAGCCTCCGGTGCCAGCTCATGAAATACATGTCTGAATATATATGATCCGCCTTCAATATTTGGATCTTCTACCTTTACCTCTTCAACATGTTCAGTATATAAATCCTTAACCTGCGATACTGTAAAGCTGTAGCTGTATTCATCAATCTTTGTCAGTCCGGAAACATCTGCCGTGGCATAGCCTTCCTCTTCACCCGCATATGGCTCGTGATCGGTATAAAGAAATTCACAGGTACCGGCGCCGGTAAACTGTATCCCCTTAAGGCCGTATCTTGAAATCCGGAAATCTAATCTTGCATTCTCAAGCTCATTCATTACTTCTTCAGCTGTTTTTGCGATCAAAACATCATTCATATCATCCTGTCCCTTATCATCCTGACCAGCGTCCTCTTTATCAGTATCTCCGCCTATCAGATACTCCCTTGCAACATCCGTAAGCATACATATATGAAATATCTCTTTAGTAGTTTCGTTCATATAGCCTATACTTTTCAGGAATTCATCACTTGCACTTCCAAAGCCCACTTCGCCAACCCAGTCATCTCCTACTTTACTATAGTTGGCTCTATACTCCTTAGTCTCACCACTTACCACATCAAAATCTGTATAAAGCGAATACATCTCCTGAGCATTCTGGATCATATTTCCCTTAAGATAAGAAACATATGAAAGGTCCTTAAGGGAAATAATTGCGAGACTGTCATTCTGGCTCACGTCAGAATGCGGCTTCCACCAACCAATAAGAAGACATTTCTGGTCATTTATCGTCTCTGTATAGATCTTTGAAATATTATAGTTTCCATTTACATCTGAACTATCAGCAGAAACATAAACAGTTGACAGTATGGAATTTGCAGTAAGAACAGCTTTATCATTCTCAACATGATACAGTTCTGCCACATATCTATTATCAGCCTTAGAGCCTGAAGATGTTGTCGTATCACCGGTTCCTCTTATTATAAGAAGTTCAGGCTTGTCATCATTATCATAATCGTCGATCTGTGCATAGCAGATTCCTGAATAATCATAGTAATAGTTAGCCAGAAGCCCTTCCATATCATAGACATCTGTCTGCATCATGATAAGCTCCTGAGAATCCTTGTCATATTCAAAGGTAAATACATTCGGAAATCCATCAGGCCCATATTCTACATACATCTGAGACGGATCATAAATACCATACTTCGGTATCAGCTCATTCTCCAGATAAGTCAGAAGTATTTCTGACTTATCTGTTTCAATGTCTGTGGACGCATTTGTACTAAGCTCCTCAGTACCCGTTGACTCTGTTGTACCGAGATCATCCGTACCTGTTGCCTCAGTTGTGCTTAAACCACCGTCTTCAGTCGTAATATTCTCAACTCTGGCATTGTCACCCTTCTTATCTTTCTTGTCCTTATTGCCGCCGGTACCAAGGATGATACCTGCAGTAATTCCACCAACTATTGCCAGACCTGCAAAGGCAGCTATTACCTTTCCTGCCGTTGTCGCAAGAAAGCTTGTTTTTGCAGCAGCTTTTCCTGATGCTGTTGTTCCAGTACCGACTGATGCTGAACCATTCGCAGGAGCTGTAGTTGTTGACGCTGTTGCAACGGTCGTTGTTCCCGTACCGACTCCACCCAACGCCGCACCAACTGTAATGCCGCTCATCTCTGAGCTCAGAAGTAATGTAAGAAGCACGACAGGCGATACAGAGTACAGCTTATAGCCTTTCTTCTCAAGCTCTTCGCCCTTAGCCTTGATCTTCTTACGACCATAATTAAGTCTTGAGGTCACTGTATTTTTATTACATTCAAGAGCCGATGCGATCTCTTCTATACTGAGTCCGTCCAGATAATACATGATCATGCACATTCTCTGTTCCTCAGGAAGCGAATTAAGCAGCTCGTCAACCAACTCCGATATTTCAACCTTCGAATAGTGTTCCTCCGGCCTGAAGTCAGTTCTCTCATCCTCTATAGTATCCTGGAATTCTATCGCCGCATCTTCGCCATTTTCGATATCCATCTCGGAAAACAGAACAGGATTCTTTTTCTTAAGATGATTCTTGGCTGTATTTGCGACAATCATTCCCATCCAGCCGGAAAACTTACTGTCCTCCTGAAGCATCGAAATATTCTGGAACGCCCTCATATAAGCTTCCTGAACAACGTCAGCCGCCGCATCATCGTTCTTCATATATTTTACAGCTGTATAATAGCTCTTTTGATACGTACTGTTATAAAGATATGTGAAGCCATCATTATTGCCGCTTTTTGCAGCAGCAACTGCAGCTGTTATATTGTCAAATTCTAATCCTGTATTATCATTCATGATCATCTATCTCCCTTATTGCTTCAACTCTCTCATAATATTATCATAAATATCTGCTTTCAACACTAGATTTTCGTCATATTCCGCCTCATCTTTTCTAAGCATCCTCACGAACCAGGCGATATATCTGTCAATCTTATCCACATCATCGATATTTCCGCATATGTAATCAGGATCATCAATAACGCCGCCCGTGTGATATGAATATATCTCTTCCTGTCCGGGACTGCCTTTATTCATCTTTTCACCGTTATCATACATAGCACCACCTTCTTTTCTTTTGGGTTTCTATTTATATGACAACTGAAACAGGATATAAATTTTATATTTTATAAAAAAAGACACCACCTTAAGGTGATGTCTTTCAAAATGCCATATTTTAAATATGTATTAGACCTCTGCCTTCCAGAGTCCGTGAAGATTGCAGTACTCGTAAGCTGCAACAGCTGTCTCGCCCTCAGCAAGAGCAAACTCAGCAGCAGGTGCCTCACCCGGCTTGAGATACTTGAACTGAACGCCCTTATTAGTCTCAAGAGCGATCCACTGAATATAATGTGCATCAAGCATAGGATGCTCTACAGAACCAACTGCAACGCTGACCTTGCTGCCATCAACTGCGACAACAGGAACGTGCTTCTCGCCGGCTGCATCTGTTGTATTTGGAATAAGCTCTGTCATAGCACTTCCGCAGCATGTAAGAGCTCCTCCGCCCTCATTTAATACTGTAACAATATTACCGCATGTTAAACATTTAAAAACTTTCATAATTAACCTCCCTGTTTTATGTTTTTTTTGCAGACAGCCAATAAAATACATGTCGAAACATATCTTGAATCATACTATCTGCAACACATATATTATACCAAATATCCCAGCATAATAATACTTAATTTTTCATTACAGCTCAATAAGTGATTTATCCGAGCCTGTAAAGTCATCATAGCCATCAGCCGTCACAGCGCCCATATCTTCTATTCTGACGCCCCACTTGCCCGGAATATAGATGCCCGGCTCAACTGTCTCGATCATTCCTGCCTCAAGAACAGTCTCATCCCTTGTATTTAACGCAGGGCTCTCATGGATATAAAGGCCTACACTATGACCCAGTCCGTGTCCGAAATATGGTCCATAGCCATCAGCAGCTATGATATCACGTGCGATCTTATCAACGTCCTTACATACCAATCCTGCCTTAACAGCCGCTATTGCCTCTGTCTGAGCCTTCAGGACTGTATTATAGACCTTCTTCATCTCATCATCCGCTTTACCGATCACAACCGTTCTGGTCATATCAGAACAGTAGCCCTGATAAATACATCCAAAGTCCATCGTCAGGAAATCACCTTCAGCAAGCTTCTTCTGTGAAGGTATCGCATGTGGCATAGAGGAATTGATACCAGATGCCGCGATAGTATCAAAAGAAAGCCCTTCAGCGCCATGCTTCTTCAGACTATATTCTATCTCTGCAGCCACCTCAAGCTCAGTCATTCCGGGCTTCAGTATCTTCAAAACATCAGCAAAAGCCGCATCACCGATATGCTCAGCCTTTCTAAGCAGTGCTATCTCATGAGCCGATTTGATACGTCTTGCCTTCTCAAGCTCATCTCCTGCAGGATACCAGCTCATACCGCTGCTTCTAAGCTGCTCCTCAAACTGCGGGAAATATGTTTTAAAAGCCTTTGATATTTCCGTCGACATTTCTCTATACTCAGCCACAGTAAGGCTCTTATCTTCAAATAATACCTTCACATCACCTGCGATGCCGAGGATAACTTCATCAAGTATTTTGAACTTAGGATTGTCATTGTTGAATTCAACAACAGAGAAACCTGAAGAGGCCTTCTCCGTGTCCTCTTTGGCCGCCTCTGTGTATCTTGAATCCACTATAAGCAGCTTCTCATTCTCTGTAATTGCAGCAAGACCCTCGCCTCCGCGAAAGCCTGTAAAATACCTAAGGCTGTATTTATCTGTTATAAGTAACAGGTTGCAGTCTTTTTTCTGCATCACTATCTCAAGTGCCCCCTGCTGTTTTTCCTTCTCAAAACCGCAAAAGGCGCACTTAGTCGCGCCTTTTGGCATAGGTCTTCCGCAGACCCTGCATATATCTGATTGTAATCCAACTGCATTTATCGGCTTTAAACTTGTCATTTTTACCCTCCGAAACGAGTTATTTCAGACCTTTATACCAATTCATAAAACCATTATCACCGGCCGGATACTTACCTGTCTTATTACAGAGAACATAATACTGCAGCTTCATATCCTTTTTATCACCAACACCTATGACATTTGTATTGCTGTTTATCTCATTATTAGTTGGTTTTGTGGTAGACCATTTTCCATTGAAATACCAAAGAGGTGTTGAATCACTTTTCTCCATATAGAACATGAAGTAAACAGTGAATTTATCATGTTTGCTTGCACCGGTATCAGCATTGACATTACTTCCTACACCGATGATAACACAGTATGGGTCATTCTTCTGATCAACCAGATCATTATTTTTAAGGTCAAGCTGTCTTAATACACGTCTGGTCCATGGTGTATCTGTTGCATTAACATTACCATTGTTCGAATACATGCATCTTCCATCCTTACCTGCTTTGACGTCATTTTCGCCAAATATCGTATTAGCTGCTGCTGTTCCCGGTGTCAGACTGTCTCCTCTGACAGCGTACAGTTCAGACAGTTCAGCCTGGACCATCGTCATAAAATTCTTTGCACGAAGCAGTTCCTTCTTCTCTCTTGCTCTATCGATATAACCAAGTAAAGCAGGAACAAGAATAGCCGCAAGTATCGCAAGTATTACCAATACGACGATAAGCTCAACCAGCGTAAAACCTTTATTCTTTTTGTTTTTAGTTTCGTTTTTTCTTCTTTTCATAGTATTTCCTCTGTTTAAAATACATAAACTCCAGCCTCACTATATCACAACATTGAAATACATACAACATAAAAAAAGCCGGTATCCTTTCAGATACCGGCCAAAACAATCATATTTTACAACAATTATGCCATCTGCTTTGCAACTTCTGCTGCGAAGTCCTCGTTCTTCTTCTCAAGTCCTTCACCTGTCTCGAATCTTACGAAGCTCTTAAGTGAGAAGTTTACACCATTCTCCTTAGCTACCTTCTCAACATACTGCTTAACTGATTCCTTATCCTCAGCCTTAACGTATGTCTGATCTACAAGGCAGATCTCCTTAAGGTGCTTAGAGAAACGTCCCTCTACAAGACCTGCAAAGATCTTGTTCTCAAGGTACTCAGCCTTATGAGAATCAGCGATATCTCTAAGAGCCTGTGTAGCCTCATCCGAAAGGAAGTTGAAGAGGAAGTTCATGTTTGACTTCTTCTCCTCGTAGATAGCCTTATCTTCATCATTCCACTTATTGTTCTCAATAGCCTCTGCGATAACAGCATTAAGGATTGGCTTTGGAAGTGAAGCAGGATCTGCAAGTGAGCTGGATACGATGATATCCTTCTCCTTAGCAAGCTTCTCAGCTGAGATCTCTTCTCTTCTAACGTATGAAGGATTCATAGCTGCGATCTGCATAGCGATGTTCTTCATAGCTTCCTTAATGTTGTCGTTTGGCTGATCACACTCTGCGTTTACAAGAACACCGATCTTACCACCCATGTGGATGTAAGATACTACAACGTCACCTGTAACCTTCTCGAAACGACGGATAGTAAGGTTCTCGCCGATCTTAGCGATCATAGCCTTGTGATGCTCTTCAACTGTAGCTGAAGGATCGATTGCTGACTGAGAAGCCTTAAATGCCTCAACGTCTGCATAGTCACCATCGTTGATCTGCTTAGCAAGACCATCAACATAGCTTGTAAATACTTCATTCTTGGCAACGAAATCTGTCTCAGAGTTAACTTCGATCATTGTTGCTGTCTTATCATCTGCTGAGATAACTGTTGCAACAACACCTTCTGCTGCAATTCTGCCTGCCTTCTTCTCTGCAGAAGCAAGACCCTTCTTTCTAAGGAACTCGATAGCTGCATCAAAGTCGCCGTCTGTCTCTGTAAGAGCCTTCTTACAATCCATCATTCCGGCACCGGTCATCTCTCTTAATTTCTTAACGTCAGCTGCTGAAATAGCCATTTATTTTTCCTCCTAATATTCCTGATAAATACCGGATAAATATTTATCCGATTCGTTATATCGCGGTAGATTACCGTAGTGAGTGAAGATTACTCAGCGTCAGCTGCCTCTTCTACATCCTCTACATCCTCTGCATCCATAGACTCAGCGTCTGCACCCTGATTAGCCTCGATAACAGCATCAGCCATCTTAGAAACGATAAGCTTAACTGCACGGATAGCATCATCGTTACCAGGAATAACATAATCAAGCTCTTCTGGATCGCAGTTTGTATCAGCGATACCTACAAGTGTGATACCAAGCTTGTGAGCCTCTTCGATACAGATGCTCTCCTTGCGAGGATCTACAACAAAGATCATATCAGGAACCTTCTTCATATCCTTGATACCGCCAAGGTTCTTCTGAAGCTTGTCCATTTCCTTCTTAATATTAACAACTTCCTTCTTAGGAAGAACATCAAATGTTCCATCCTCTTCCATCTTCTCATACTTCTTAAGTGTTTCGATACGAGACTGGATTGTCTTGAAGTTTGTAAGCATACCACCTAACCATCTCTGGTTAACATAGTACATACCGCAACGCTCTGCCTCTGTCTTGATAGAGTCCTGAGCCTGCTTCTTTGTTCCTACGAAAAGAACCTTACCACCATTTGCTACGCAGTCGAATACTGCCTTGTAAGCCTCATCTACCTTACCAACTGACTTCTGAAGGTCGATGATGTAGATTCCATTACGCTCAGTATAGATATACTCAGCCATCTTAGGGTTCCATCTTCTTGTCTGATGTCCGAAGTGAACACCTGCCTCAAGTAACTGCTTCATTGAAATAACGCTCATTTTTTTCCTCCTTGGGTTTTAAACCTCTGCAGCCCTTCGTAACAGGAACCGCCCGTTATTTAGCGGCACCACCTGCATATGGAACTGCATGCATTATATTTTTCCTGTGCTGTAAATACAGTCACAGAGTGCATAATATCATGATTGCCAAGTATTTGCAAGCGAAATATTTTGATTATTATATTCCACCCGATATTGTAGTATTATTATCTCTGGAGAAAGGCGATTTAAAGCTATGCTTAAGTTTTTCGGACGCGGATCGGCCTTTAATGATATGCAGAACAGTGCCTACTATTTGGACGGCACAAAGTAATGCATTCCTATCGAATAGATGAAGCATAAAACAAAAATCTCGCAAGACTTTAGCAGTCCTGCGAGATAATGATATTAACGTGACCTTCTGTATGTCACAAATATAGCTTAATGTCCTGATGTAAGTATAGTTGCGATCTCTTCATAGCTCATACCCTTCTCGAAGGTGAAATCGCCAACTCTTATAAGTGTTGAGTATCCTGTTGAATCAAGCCATCTGTCGAAGTCAAGATAATCATCGATGATACCTTTTTCCTGAAGCATCTCAGCAACTTCTGTAGAATACATTCCGCCTACTACAGTAATTGTAACCTTTCCGTCAGGAGACTCTGTAGTCTTCTCTGTAGTTGCCTCTGTTGTAGCTTCTGTAGTCTCTGTTGTATCCTCTGTAGTTACTTCAGTTGTAGCTTCTGTCGTAGCTTCAGTTGTTGTTTCTGTGGTCTTCTCCGTTGTAGCTTCAGTGGTTGTTTCGGTAGTTGCTTCGGTTGTTGTCTCCGTAGTCTTCTCCGTTGTAGCCTCTGTAGTTGTTTCGGTAGTCGCCTCAGTTGTTGTTTCTGTAGTCTTCTCTGTGGTAACTTCTGTAGTCTCTGTTGTTGTTTCCGTAGTACTTTCCGTCGTCTTCTTCTCGGTTGTTGCCTCAGTAACTGTATTATCCTTCTTGTCATCAACCTTCTCATATCCGAGAAGCTTTATTGCTGCGAACATCAGAAGAACTCCCACAAGAAGACCTAATCCTATTCCTCTAAGAAAATATTTTGCCTTCATGCCTTATTCCCCCTGATGCTTATCTATTACATATTTAACTTCGCCAACGCCAAGATCAAGAAGCTTTGATATCTCGAGAATACTGAAGCCTGCATGGTACATATCCATAACATTCTCTTCTGTATCTCCGCCCTCAAGGTTGATACCTTCAACCGCAAGGATCTCATCAAGACTCTCTGTCTGCTCAAGGTCACTGATATCTTCCTTCTGCTCTTCTTCCTCTTCGAAGAACTCCTCGATATCCTCTGCCTCTTCAGCTGCCTCAGCTATCTCTTCTTCAGCATCTTCGAGCGCTTCCTCAATGTCCTCTTCAAGATCATCGTCCTGGTCATCATCTTCATCATCAGATGCTCTGTTCAGTCTGTCAGCCATAGAGATAACCTTTGAATCATCAACTGCTTCTTCAGCGCCTTCTTCATCTTCCTCTACGTCCTCAGCCGCTTCCTCAGCATCTTCTTCAGTCTCTTCTTCAGCTGCCTCTGCATTCTCAGCCGCTTCTTCTATATCGTCTTCAACGCCCTGCGCAAAATCTGCTATCTCTTCGTTAAGGTCGTCAATATCTTCATCTACAGACTCTTCTGTTTCTTCTGCAAGCTCTTCGGCCTCAGCTGCTGTTTCATCAACAAGCTCTTCTGTATCACCGATCGCATCCTCGGCTGCTTTAACAGCTTCATCTGCTGCTTCCTCTGTTTCTTCAACTACTGCAGCTCTTGCAGGTGCTGCTGCAAGCTCAGCACTTCTGGCATCAAGATCTGCCTTAAGGCTCTCAAGGCCCTTCTTATACTCATCGATGATACTGAGTGTTCTCTTAAGCTCCTTCTCTTTCTCAAGAATGCTCTTATAGGTTGCATCGATATCATCTCTGTTTCTGTTAATGTCTGCGATAAGTACGCTGCTGTGATCATCGATCTCTGCGATCTTGCTGTCTGTTCTTCTGTCAAGTTCGCTGAGTCTTGTTGCTCCTGTATTATCGATTCCGGCAACAACCTTCTTACCTGCGGTCTCTATTTCAATGATCTTGCTCTGTCCGGCATCATCGATCTTGGAAATATTATCATCAACCTTCTGATCCATGAGCTGGAACTTGCTTTCATATTTCTCGAAGTTCTTCTTACTTTCCTTATCAAGAAGCTCGCTGTTGCTCTTTATCTTATTTGCGATCTCCTTCTCGATCAGTGGCTTAAGATTCTTAGACTTTCCGCTGATGGATTTTGCATAATAATCATCAACAAGCTTGTCGATCTTCTGCTTTTTATCATCCGGTAAATCAGTAATATCATTATCATCCTTGATGAAAAATACACTTGCGATCAGAAACAGAACCGCTATTGTAATAAGAACTATCAATACTGCCGTCATTTTAACTTCTCCTCTTAATACATGTTACTTTTTTCTGCAATAATGCATGGATTTTTGCCACAAATACATTAAAGCATTTTTCGCTGTAGATTTCTACATTTATTATATGAATTTTATTATTTTTTTACATTCCGAGTTCTTCAAATATCGCATCATTTATGATCCTGATATAGGTTCCGCGCATACCCTGGGATCTTGACTCGATGATGCCTGCGCCCTCAAGCTTCTTCAGGGCATTTACTATGATGGAACGGGTGATACGGTATTTGGTCGCAACTCTGCTGGCAACAAGAAGTCCTTCCTTCTTGTCCATCTCCTTAAATACACAGACCATCGCATCCTTCTCAGAAACCGACAGGGACTCAGTAGCAGAACGCACCATGATGTGCTTTCTTCTCTCATCCTCGTCCTCCTCATAGATTGAACGCATCATTTCAAGCTCAATGACCGTATTCATATATTCGCTGAAAATAATATCATCCACATCGAAGGATTCCTTCTCCCTGTAGATAAAGGTCGTACCAAGTCTCTCACCGGCAAAATCCACAGGCATAACGATAGCCGAAAAATCTTTATCACTGGTCTTCTCGAAACCAAGCGTCATAAGATTGACATTCTCCTTGGTCGAAAGCACCGACAGGAATCTTTCGTTAAGGCTTTCGTCTATAACCTCTCCTATGCTGTCAGCAAGAAGCTCATGGATAGCCCTGATGCCTTCATTTCCGTAAATACCGAGCACCTTACCCTTAAGACTTACTACGAGTACATTTGCATTCAGTATTTCTCCCGCACACTTGCAGATATCGTTGAAAATAACCTTATAGGACGAATTGTTATGCAGAAGCTTATTCAGTTTTCTGGTTTTATCCAACAGATGAACGCTCACTATTATCACCTCTTAAACAGTATTTTATTCCATAAAAAGAGCCAAATGCCACGCGACCTTTGACTCTTTATTTTTGACACATATACAATGTATCATATTAAGTTATTAAAAACAACAAAATTGTCAAACAAATTTACTTGTTTTCAGACTCTTTTTCTACTGCAGGCTTGGTCCATGACATATAATCGCATTCAGGGAAATCGATACAGCCATAGAATCTTCTGCCCTTCTTGGTTCTCTTAACGATAAGATCCTTGCCGCACTTAGGGCAGGAAACGCCGATCTTCTCAAGATAAGGCTTGGTATTCTTACACTCCGGGAAGCCCGGACATGCAAGGAATTTGCCGTGAGGACCGTATTTGATGACCATCATCCTTCCGCATTCCTCACAAGGTGTATCTGAAACCTCGTCAGCTATATGAACATTCTCAAGAACCTTCTCAGCGCTCTTGACTGCGATATCAAGATCCGGATAGAAGTTCTTCACAACGACCTTCCAGTCGATGACGCCCTCTCCGATCTTATCCAGAAGGCTCTCCATATTTGCAGTGAACTCTGTATCAATGATAACCGGGAAGGCCTTCTCCATGATACCGTTAACAGCCTCTCCGAGCTCTGTAACATAGAGATTCTTCTCTTCCTTTATGATATATCTGCGGTTCATGATAACCGAAATAGTCGGTGCATAGGTTGAAGGACGGCCAATACCGTTCTCCTCCATAGTCCTTACGAGAAGTGCTTCTGTATATCTTGCAGGAGGCTGAGTGAAATGCTGCTTTGCATCAAAGCTCTCAAAGCCAAGCACCGTACCCTTCTCAAGGGACTCGATATTCTTGATCTTTATGTCCTTATCCTCTGTATCGGTCTTGTAAACCTTCATGAAGCCTTCAAAGGAAAGTACACTAGTATTTGTCTTAAATACAGCTTCGCCTGCCTTAACGCTTACTGAAACCGTCTTATATACAGCCGGTTTCATTCTGCTGGCAAGGAATCTGTTATAAATAAGCTGATACAGTCTGTAAAGATCTCTTGGAAGAGATTCCTTAATGTCTTCAGGCCTGATATCTATATTTGTAGGTCTGATAGCCTCGTGAGCATCCTGTATCCTCTTGCCCTTATTTCCGTCTCTATTCTCTTCGGCAACATATTCACTGCCGTAATTTGCTGTTATGAACTCTCTTGCAGCCTTATCAGCTTCTTCCGAAATCCTGACAGAATCAGTACGAAGATAGGTGATGAGACCGATGGTTCCCTTACCCTTGATATCAACACCTTCGTAAAGCTGCTGTGCGATCTTCATGGTTTTTGAAGTCGTATAATTAAGTCTTGAAGAAGCATCCTGCTGAAGTGTACTGGTTGTGAAAGGAAGCGGAGCCTTTCTTACACGGGTTCCTTCCTTAACATCACTGACAGTAAAATCACTCTTACCGGCAGCCTTCATTATGGCATCTGCCTCATCCTTGTCCTTGATATCCTTTGTATAATGAAATGCTATGGCATTCTTATTTCCAGGGCAGGTAAGCAGACTGTCAAGAGTCCAGTACTCCTCCGGAACAAATGCATTTATCTCATTCTCTCTGTCGCAGATCATCTTAAGTGCAACCGACTGAACACGTCCTGCTGAAAGTCCTCTCTTAACCTTCTGCCAGAGAAGCGGACTTATCTCATATCCAACAAGTCTGTCCAGCACACGTCTTGCCTGCTGCGCATCAACAAGATGCATATCTATCTCACGGGCATTCTTTATGGATTCCTTAACCGCATTCTTGGTGATCTCGTTAAAGGTGATCCTTTTGAAATTCTTATTCTCAAGCTTAAGAGCTATTGCAAGATGATACGAAATAGCTTCTCCCTCACGGTCCGGGTCAGTTGCGAGATATATCTTATCTGCCTTCTTGACTTCCTTACGTAATGCTGCGAGAACATCCCCTTTGCCTCGTATCGTTATGTACTGCGGTTCGAAATCATTATCGATATCGATACCCATCTTACTCTTCGGAAGGTCTCTTACGTGTCCGTATGAAGCGATGACCTCATAGTCCTTACCGAGGAATTTCTTGATTGTCTTGGCCTTTGCAGGCGACTCCACTATTACAAGATTTTTTGCCATTTTTTACCCCTCATTATAAACAAATTTAACCGCTCCCTATCGGAGCTTTTAATTTTTTAATGACAAATTAATTAAAAAATAACCTATCAGCTACTTACGATTGCATACTATACAACATGTTTTTTCATAGTGCAAGCTTATTTTTTAAGCATCCTGTGATAATAGCCCCTTTCCGTCTCGGCAATAAGGCCTGCTTTTCTGAGTGTGATGAGTGCCGCGATACACCTCGGCATGGCTACTCCGGAGACTGAAACTATGTCATCGATATAGACCGGATCTGTGGTCACAGCATCAAATACCTTCACCTCTTCTTCACTGAGTTTGAAGAACAGCCCCTGCTCATTTTTCTCTTCTTTTTTTTCATATTTCGGCTTATATCCGGACACTCCCAGTATGTCCTCCATGATAACATCCGCATTGTCCACAAGAGTCGCCCCTTCTCTTATAAGTCTGTTTGTTCCTTTACTGAGAGGGTCGTTTATCCTGCCCGGTATCGCATATACATTTCGCCCCTGAAGCAAAGCCATCTCTGCAGTAATAAGTGAGCCGCTCTTTTCTCTTGCCTCCACCACAACAACTCCACGACTGAGTCCGCTGATGATACGGTTCCTGAGCGGAAAATTAAAGCCGTAGGAGGGAACATCCAGTCCGTTTTCTGATATGACCAGCTGATCCTTATACATATTTTCATAAAGCTGCCGGTTACCGTGAGGATAGATGATATTTATACCACAGCCCGAAACACCTATTGTTTTCCCCTTTGCTTTTATGGCACCTCTATGAGAAGCGGTATCGATCCCGTAAGCAAGTCCGCTCACCACGACAACTCCCTCTGCAGCCAGCTGTGAAGAGATAAGTTCCGCCGCTTCCCTTCCGTAGATCGTCGCCTGGCGCGAACCCACCATTGCTATCATATTCTTCTCCTTAAGCAGGTTGATGTTGCCTTTGAAATATAATATTTCCGGCGGATCATCTATACAGTCCAACAGCTTTGGATACTCCTTGTCTCCCCGCATGATATAACCTATACCTTCCTTCTGCAGTCTTTCTTTATAGAAAGAAACTCTTTCCTCTATCTCCTCCCTTTTAATGACACTCTGCAGCTTATCTGCCATACTTCCGTTGATCAATAGATTCATCTCATTCTCATCCGCCATACAGACCCTCTCGGCACTGCCGAAATGCTTCATAAGATGTGAAGCCGTCATCGTACCGATCTCAAGGATGCTGGACAAATATAATAAATAATCTCTTTCGCTCAGCATATATTATCCATCCTTTCCTCCATGGCTGTATTTCTGTAGAACATAGCCTCATAAACATCCTCTTCGGTTATCTCTTCCCGGTCATTAAGATCTGCAACTGTCCTTGCAAGCTTCTTAATCCTGAAATACCCTCTTGCCGATAGATTCGAGGTCTCAAATTCGTTCTTCAGCAGCCGTTCACCCGCATCACTTATATGGATGTATTTTGCAAGAAGGCTTTGCTGCAGCTCGGAATTGTATTTGATAGTCTCGTCCCTGTACCTGTGAAGCTGACGCTCACGAGCCGCCAGGATCATGTTTCGCATCTCACTCGAGGAAAGAGTCGGACTTTTATCGTTAAGCGCCTGATAAGGCACAGGACGTACTTCCAGACGTATATCTATCCTGTCCATGATCGGAAAGCTGATCCTGTTCCTGAAGCTTCTGATCTCACGTTCAGAACAGTGGCACAGTCTTCTGTCCGGATAATGACCGCAGGGACAGGGATTACTCGCCGCAACAAGCATGAATTCTGCCGGAAAATCATAAACCGCATGAAGCCTTGAGATAGTCACCCTCTTATCCTCCATGGGCTGCCGCAGACACTCGATCACATTCTTCTTATATTCCGGAAGCTCATCAAGAAACAGCACGCCTCTATGAGAGAGACTTACCTCTCCGGGTTTAGGTATCAGCCCTCCGCCCATAAGAGCCGTTGAAGTGACAGTATGATGCGGACTCCTGAAAGGTCTCGTCCTGATCAGGCCATTCTGATTCTTCGTCAGCCCGGAAATACTGTATATCTTCGTCAGCTCTATACTTTCTTCAAAACTGAGAGGCGGCATGATCCCCGGGATACATTTGGCGATCATCGACTTACCTGAACCTGCTGCACCATTCATAAGGATATTGTGGAAGCCCGAAACCGCAAGCATGACTCCCCGTTTCATACTATCCTGCCCTTTTACGGAAGACATATCATATTCGTAGTTTACATAATCCATATTTAGTTCATCCATTATACAATGATCATCTATGTTTTTATTCTTCCGGCTAGCGGTCTCTATACTATTTCCAGCTTCATCAGAATTTTTTACAATACCTCCCCTGGTGATAGTGACTCCCTCTGCACTGCCCTCTCTCAGGAAATCCACCAGCCCTCCAAGATCCTCTGCAGCGATTATCTTAACGCCTTCAACAAGAGAAGCCTCACAGAGATTACCCCGCGGCAGCACAACTGCTTTGATATCATTCTTTGAGGCATAATGAACTATAGGGAGCACGCCCTCAACAGGCTTGATCTCCCCTGACAGACTCAATTCACCCAGTATCAGCACATTATCAAGTTTTTCTTCGGGAATGATCTGCATACAAACAAGGATAGCCAGAGCTATCGCAAGATCATAGACTGCGCCATCCTTCTTGATATCGGCAGGCGAAAGATTCACGGTTATCCTGCTTGCCGGAAGGATAAAATCAGAATTCTTCATGGCGGTCCTGACCCTCTCCCCTGCCTCCCTTACGGAGGATGTAAGATATCCCACAAGAGAAAGCACCGGGAGGCCGGGACTGATATCCGCCTCAACATCGACCAGCATACCCTCGATCCCGAGGGTCATGCCGCTAATAACTTTACTGTACATTTTATCTCCTTTCACTCATCGGTAAAAGAAGGTAAAATACATAGGATCAGCTTTATATTATCAAAGCAATAAAAAAATAGCAAATCACGGCGCGATACATTTTGTAGCGCTACAAAGTGTTGCTCTTTTTTTCTTTTTCCGGATCGATCATCCGATTATATTTTTACGTATAAATAACCGACATTATATCCTACTTCTTACGAACGGAATATCCGATAATATATCCTACTTCTTACGAACAGAATATCCGAAGCTTCCCAGCTTCTCGCCAAGAGTAAAATACTCCCCATGAGAATACACCATGAGTCCTGATGCATTCAGATCAAACTTACCGGTCTCATCCATATATTCCTTGCTTGCAGAAACTGAAACAACCTCGGCAATAAACATATCATGAGTACCAAGCGGAACTATCTCCTTAACCTTACAGCCTATGCATACCGGACTCTCATCGATTCCCGGACATGAAACGCCATTGATATTTACAGGAGTCAGCTTCATCTCAGCAAACTTATCCACATCTCTTCCGGACTTAACACCGCAGTAATCAGTTGCGAAGGTCAGCTTGTCATTCACTAGATTTATAACGAATTCGCCGGTCTCCTTGATAATGTCGTAAGAATACCTTGATGGTCTGATGGAAATACTTACCATCGCAGGATCCGAGCAGATCGTTCCTGCCCAGGCTATAGTAAGGGCATTTGGCTTCTCCCCAGGTCTCTGGCAGCTGACCAAAACTGCAGGAAGTGGGTAGAGCATGTTGCCCGGCTTAAATTCTTCTCTAGGCATATTATCCTTCCTTTCTCATTCATAACGTACAATATCAATAATTAAAATATACAAGTTCTTCTTCCGCAGGAGAAGTCATAGATACGGTGTCTGCATAAATTACAGGTCCGTCTCCTTCGAACTCAGGATAATATTCCTTCTGGATTGTGCCTTCTACAATTACCCAGTCGCGGTCCTTGAGAGTCTTGGCACCGCCGTAGTAGCATTTGAAGCCTACGAAGGCAACGTCTGCTGCACAACAGGTCATAGCGAAACGTCCCGGAACAAATTCATTTGTGCCGTAGCTGCTTGGCTTATGAACCATCGCCTTGAATTTGATCTTCTTGCCAAGGTATTTATCAGGATTGTCTGCCGCATCGATGTAGAACAGACCGAAATCCTCTTCATCAAAAGTGATGAGTGGACCGTCTGTATCGAAAGGAAGCTCAGCCTCCTCCTCGTCAGCATCTGCAACACCGTCTTTATTTTCAAATATAACCTGCGCGCGTCTGTTAACGGCTCTGATGCTTCTTCTGTATTCAGCCTTCTTTGTATTTTCATCGCAGCGGTTGAAGATGATCATGTCGGCATTCTTCAACTGATCCATAATTATCTTCTTCATGTTGCTGATATAAACATCGAAGGTAGATGCATCAACAAAGGAAAGCACCTGAACAACTGTCCAGCCTTTTGGAACACGGATATTGAAGATCTTATCAAGCTCCCACATACCGTTGTACTCGATCATAACAAGCTCAGGCTTAACCCTGCTGCCAACACTGAGAAGATGGTCGGCTGTCAGAGTTTCCTCTGTAATGAATTCAACAAATATATTCTTTTTTGCCAGTGCCTCAACATCGTACTCTTCCTCTCCGTCCTCACAGACAAGAAGAAGTGTTTTCTGGCCATCCGTAAACGATCTTTCTATCAGAGTTTCCTTAGCAAAGGTTGTCTTACCGCTGCCGAGAAAGCCCATGAAAACATAAACCGGTATTTCCTTATTCATCTTTTGCCTCGTTTTTTTTCATCATTATTAACACATCCGAATAAACATACTCTCTCACTCGTAGCAAAATACTCCTTCGCGAGCATGTTTATTCGCAATCGATTATAGTTTAAATCACACTCCGAAAAGCTCGGCGATCTTAGCTTCGTCAAGCTTGCTTCCGATAACGCAGAGCTTACCTGTGTAATCAGCTGCGCCCTCTCTTACCTCATACTCGCCCGGTACAAGGTCGAACTCAAGCCACTTGCCTTCCTTGTTTGGAATGATTCCCTTTGCACGAAGGATGAAACCAAACTCGTTATCCTCTTCAACTGCAAGCTTATCGAGGATTGCTCTGAGATCTGCCTCGTCGTATTTGTGAGCAGTCTCTCTGCCCCAGCTTGTAAATACTTCATCAGCATCATGTCCGTGATGGTGGTGATGGTGATGTCCATGACAGCACTCATGATCGTCATCATCGTCATCGTGGTGATGGTGGTGATGCTCATGCTCGTCCTCATCGTCGTTATCATCATCATCATCGTGGTGATGGTGTCCGTGGCAGCACTCATGCTCATCATCGTCGTCATCGTGGTGCTGGTGTCCGTGGCAGCACTCATGCTCATCATCGTCGTCATCGTGGTGATGGTGGTGATGCTCATGCTCG
>JAFRNE010000002.1 GCA_017430325.1 Eubacterium sp. | reverse complement strand
GAGATCATGATAAATGGCTGGGATACGATATTTGTGGAGAAAAACGGTGTTATAGAGCGGGCCCCGAAGTGCTTTGAAAGCGCGGATAAGCTGATGACGGTGCTTCAGCAGATAGTCTCATCGGCCAACAGGCTCTTGAATGATACGAATCCGATAGCCGACGTTATACTGCCCGATGGATCGAGAGTAAATATCGTCCTGAACTGTGTTTCATTGGACGGAACTGCTGTGACCATCAGGAAATTCCCGAAGGAAAGGCTTGATATGGAGAAGCTTATCGGGAAGGGCACACTGGACAGAGAAGTGGCTGATTTTCTGAAGCTGTTGGTCATGGCCGGCTATAACATATTTATCTCTGGGGCCACCAGCTCAGGCAAGACGACCTTTCTGAATGCGCTGTCCGATTTCATCCCACCGGATGAACGCGTGATAACCATAGAGGATGCTGCGGAGCTCAGTCTGAAGGGTATAGAGAACCTGATACGCCTGGAGGTCAGAAATGCAAATGTTGAGGGAAACAACAGCATAACTATCAAAGACCTGATCAGAACCAGCCTCAGGATGAGGCCGGACCGGATCATTGTCGGAGAGGTTAGGGATGAGGCGGCCATCGATATGCTGGCAGCTATGAACACGGGGCACGACGGCAGTATCTCCACGGGCCATGCTAACTCCGTAAGAGACATGATGCTCAGGCTGGAGTCAATGGTGCTGATGGGAGCAGAGCTTCCCATAAGAGCCATCAGACAGCAGATATCTGCGGCTGTGGACATTGTGGTGCATCTGGGAAGGTTGAGAGACAGATCGAGAAGAGTACTAGAGATATGTGAGGTGATCGGAATGGAAGAGGATGAGATCAGACTGAATACGCTGTATTCGTTTGAGGAGGTTCTGTGCGAGGACTCTGAAACTTACGGGAAGCAGTCCCGGGATATTAAGGATAGAAGGATAGTCAGAGGAAGGCTTCGCAAGATCAATGATCTGATGAATGTTCATAAGCTTGAGGCTTCGGGGCTCATCGGTATTTACAGGGAGGGACTGGGATGATAGTGAGCATCCTGCTTCCTTTTGTTATCGCATACCTGTTTTACGATTCGTGGCTTGGACTGATACCGGGTGCTGCTGCGGGATTCTGTTACTTCCTGGAATGGAGGAAGGAAAAGCAGAGAAGAGACAGCAGGAAATACCTTCTAGAATTCAAAGCCATGATGAGTGCAGTGGATGCAGCGCTGGAGGGTGGTTATTCTCTGGAAAACTCCTTTATCCTCGCCGAAAGGGATATAGCGGAGCTTTACGGAAAGAAAAGCCGGCTTCTTGCAAAACTCAGAGTAATGAACAGGAGGCTCTCACTTCATGAACCGGTGGATAAGGTGCTGACGGAGTTTGCCGAGGAGGGTGATACAGAGGAAATAAGGGCGTTTGCCGATGTAATAAGTATCATCCGGAAAACCGGCGGAAATACGATAAGGATCGTCAGGGAATCGGTCAGGACCATCAGTGAAAGGATAGATGTGGAGAATGACATATCCGCGATAATAGCCGGTAAGAAGCTGGAGCAGAAGATCATGGTCCTCATGCCATTCATTATCATATTTTATACAAGGCTCACAATGAGCCGTTTTATGAGTGTCCTGTACGATGATATGTCGGGCAGGATATTTATGACTATCATGCTGTGTCTGGTGCTTATCGCTGACAGAGTGGGAAAGCATATTACCGATATAGAGGTATAACGAGGGGTTGATGAGATGTTATATTTTGCAAGTTTTTTTGGACTATGCCTGATCAGTCTGGCAATGATAAGCAGGAAATGCTTCAGCAAATATAAGGGAAAAGAACTGTTTTCTGCAGCGGCCGGGGTTCTTACGGAGAAGCTCAGGAAGACAGTGCTTTTCGAAAACCTGAAGCAGGAGATCAGAAGGTCCGAGACAATGAATGAAAGGAAGGCTGAAGAGGAAACAGCGAAGCTTATTTCGGGAGTGATCGGAAAAGGGCTGAAGCTGGTATTTGTCCTGGATATTATGGTGATATTTCTGGGGCTGCTAGGTAATGACAGCGGAGATCCGGAAAGGATCAAAAGACCCAAAGCAGGTGATGATCCGGTAAAGATCAGTCTTGTGCTGAAGAACGGCAGCAGTGAGAGTGATTATGAACTGGAGCTTCTGCCGCGGGAATACAGCAGCGACGAATTCCGGGAGATGGCTGATAAGGCTTATACATATCTGGATGGGACTATCAAAGGCAACAATAAGGATCTTGAAAATATCATGTATGACCTTAAGCTTCCGAAAACTGATGAAAGCGGGACTCTGATGATCGAGTGGAGAAGCGACGATACGCTTCTGATCGCCGGAGATGGAACAGTTTACAGCCGGGAGATCAGTTCGGCGAAGGAGGTTAAGCTGACAGCAGTCATTAAGGACGGAAAGCATGATACGGAGAGAACCTGGAAACTCAGAGTAGTTCCGTATAAGGTCAGCGGCTGGGTCGAAAAGGCTGAGGAAGAACTAAGGAGCCTTGAGGAAGAGAGCAGAAATGATAAGGAACTTATCCTGCCGGATAGTATAGACGGTGTGACGGTTAAGAAGGATAGCGATGAAGGTATATCTACGGTCTGCAAAGTATTTATATTCGGTATCATTCTGATAATCGTCTATATGATCCTTCTTGTTAACAAAGTTAAGAAGAGGGCTGATGCAAGGCAGGAGGAGATGCTTCATGATTATTCATACTTCGTAAGCAGCATAGTTTTGAAGATGAGCTCCGGACTCTCGATAAGGGAGACCATGATCAGTATTTGCGAGGATATGAAGAAAAGAGGCGGTACCGGAGGACTTTACGAAGAACTGCTTTATGTGGTGAACGGGCTGAGAAATGGCCGGGATGAAAGAACGGTATATTCCGAAATGGCCAGAGGCTCAGGAACCGGAGAATACAGAAGGCTTATGTCTCTGATCGTAAGAAACCTGGAACGCGGTAATTCCAATCTGCTGGAGCTGCTGCAGAAGGAAGAAAAAGATGCTTTCAATGAAAGAAAGCTGAGAGCAAGAAAGAAGGGGGAGGAGGCAGCGGAAAAGCTTCTGATCCCAATGTTTATATTACTTATAACTGTAATCGGGATCGTGATGTTCCCTGCGATTAAGAATTTTTAGGAGGGGATAGGATGAATGAAATAAACAATGAAAAAACGGTAAATGATCTGACGGTAAAGGGATTAAGAGAAGAAGCGGCGGAAGATAGTGCAGTGAGCGAGGGTTATGGATTTTCGGATAACCGAGGCGCTGTATCTATAGAATTAATTTTAGTGCTGGTTGTGCTCGTGGCTCTCGTGGTCATATTCAAAAGCCAGATAGTAAGCCTGGCAAATACCATATGGAAGAACATAAATAGTGGAGCAAGCACTATATTCAGTTAGAATCTTTCGTGTGAACTTTCAAATTAACAGGAGGAGATGAATCAATGAGAAGAGAGGGAGGAAAAGTCAGTAATAAGGGTGCTGTGACTATTTTTATCACGCTTATCCTTGTGGTAATGCTCACACTTCTGACGGCGGTCATTTATGCGGTTAAGGCCAAGTGTGCGAGAGCCAAGGCTGCAGCGGCACTGTCCGGAGCGATGTCGAGCATCAAGGCAGATTACAATTCCTATATCTTTGAGAATTATCATCTTCTCCTTTTTGATAAAACCTATTACGGAAAAGGTGATGGCGAGACGGAAAGGCTCATTATCGAATATCTGGAGAACAATCTGGGAGACGGTTTTGAGGTTAGGGATGTTGTGATATCAGCAGTCAACACTCTGTTGGCTGATGACTGTGCGGCACTTGGAAATCAGATATCAGATTATATGAAGTATTCTCTCGTGGAAACGGTGGCAGACAAGCTGATAGATAAGGTTAAAGGCATTGAGGATGCTGATGAACCTGTAGGTGAAGATGAGCTTAATAAGATCGATGAGGAGACAGCCGGGGGACTGGCTAAAACCGATGGTATGGGAGAAGACTATGAGGATGTGAAAAAGGCAGCAGAAGAATACATCAAAGAGCATCCTGAAGCAGCGGAGAAATATAACGATAAAGAGGATCCGAGGATGATGACAAATACATTCAGTGGTCTGTATCTGGCGGCACTGATCTGTCCGGAGGATGTGAGCTTCAGCGAAAACAGGGTTGATCTTCTTGATGTTCCATCGGGGAAGAAGCTGCTGGCAACGTATTTTCCGGATCTTGAAATAGATACAAGCTTCAGGAGCTATGGCTCACTGTCCGGAAGCCTGACAGATATGAACGGCTGGGGCGATTCGCTTAAGAATTATGCGGCGATCATAGCGTATGACAGCGAGGTATTCAAGTGCCTGAGGGATCAGAGAGAGCGTGAGACCTATCTGAATATGGAAAGGGAGTATCTGATCTGCGGTGAGGCCGGTGATCCTGAGAATTATGTCGGGACGATAAAGAAACTTATTAAACTCAGACTGGGCTTTAACTTTGCATATATTATCACGGATGCTTCAAAGATGGCCAGAGTTTCTGCACTCGCGGCAACGCTTACCTGGTGGGCACCATACCTTCAGCCCCTTGTAAAATACCTTCTTGCAGGCTGCTGGGCCTATGTGGAAAGCTGTGCGGACACAAGATTTCTTGTGGAGGGTAAGAAGGTTCCGCTTGTGAAAAAGGAAGAGGACTGGGTGACTGATCTTTATGGTATAAAGGAGCTTCTTTCGGTTGAGAAGGAGGATGATGACAGAGGGCTGGATTATGAGGAATACCTGATGATCCTTATGGCTCTCCAGGGGGATAAGCTTTATTACAGAACCGCTGATCTGATAGAGCTGAATACAAGGCAGTTTTATCCTGACTTCAGGATGGAGAATGCAGCGGTTGAGTTTGCTGTGGATGCTGTTATTGAGTATGGAGATACGGAGATAAAGCTTTACAGAGAAGATGGATATTGATGGAAGTGCGCGAGAAGGATAGGTAATGAAAATGTGAAATAAGCAACAAATATATGCTGCGGAACGAACACTATACGGCCTTGATCGATTTGTTTAAAAATCAAGCATTCACCTCTCCAAAGTGCACGGTAAAATAGACGGTCCCGGTGTTCGTTCCGGAGCATATATTTTTAAAGAATATGGAAAGAAGATGTTGAGATCATGTTGGGAGGATACGCATTAGATGGATAGCAGTAATACGAAAAGTGGAAAGAGGACGAAAGATAACCGTGGTTCGCTTGCATTTGAAGCTTCTATATGCCTGCCGATATTTATGATGTGTATGTATGCCTTTATTCTGTTCTGCAGGGTTATTGCCGTAAGGACGGTCGTATATGAGGCGGCAGCGGTTGAAGCGGCAGAATACCTGGCTGAGTACGCTTATCTCTCAGGTAAAGCAGATGGGCTGGAGTATTCAAATCTTTTAATGGCTCAGTCGAAAATAGATGATTATCTGGATGATAAGGAGCTGGTTGATAAATACATATCCGGCGGTGCTGATGGGATAAGGCTTATCGGAACAGGTATACCGGATGATGATGGTTATATTGATATTTCGGTTCGCTATACAGTGAGGATATCGGTTCCGGTGATCGGAACCTTCGAAAAGACTTATGTAGATACGATAAGGCAGAAAGCTTATGTAGGCTATAAGGGTGCAGATGAGGAGTATGACGATCCGAAGGATATCTATGTTTATGTGGCGGAAAACGGGGTTGTTTATCATCATTCCAGGGGATGCACGTATTTGTATCACTACACGACGTATACGAGAAAAAATACGGCTGAGAAGAGTGGCTATGAGCCGTGTTCTTATTGTCATGCATCTGATGCCGGAGCGTTTGTATTTATAACAGGGGATGGTGAAAAATATCACAGCAGTCCAAATTGCTCGAGACTGCTGAGGACGGTTAAGAGGGTCAAGCTGAGTGAGGTCGGAGGTTTGGGCGAATGTCAAAAATGTCATTAGATAGAAATAAAAATAATTCGGGAGTGATCTCAATAGAGGCGTCGGTTGTTATGTTCATAACTATGGTGATGATAGTTTTCTGTATTTTCGGAATGATGTATGTGATGAATTGTGAAACGATAAGAGCCTTTATGTACGAGAAGATATATACGGCGCCGCTTATAAAAAGTAAAGAATATCTGTCGAAAAGTGCGAAGTCGGGAGATATCGACGACTTTCTTTTGTGGTGCGAGGATTATGGAATGGATGCGATAACCGGGACAGATAATATTAGTATGATCGGCCATATTGACATGAAGGGGACAACTTATATCGGGTGCAGTACAGAGTTTGGCTTGTGCACTGACCGGCTGAGGAGGTGGCAGCTGTATGATGATATTGCAGAAGACACGTTCGGTGAATAATCTCTTCGAAATACACGGAATAGATGGAAGTGACAGCCTTCAGATAGAAATGATAAGGAATAACAGTTTTGCTTATCTGGCCGACAGCCGCTTCAGAGAGATGGATGGCGAGCTGATCATGCTCTGCAAGCTGGATGGTATGAGTATCATGTCGAAGCTGCTCCAGAGAGGAAGCCTTGAGGTCAGGGAAATACTCGGCTTTCTGTCCGATCTTGCAGCCTGTATTAATGAAATGAAAGAGTATCTGCTCAAGCCGGAGAACCTGATCATTGATGCGAATTATATACTTTTCGATAACCGCAGCGGACACTATAGATTTATTCTTGTGCCCGGAGAATACAGGGATTTTTCACAGCAGCTGAGAAGCCTGATGGAAGAGCTGCTTTCGGTTATGGATCACAGTGATCATGAAGCTGCGATGTTTATTTACAGCTTTTTTTCGGGTAATGTTCTTAGAGATAATTTCACACCGGAATCATTTCTGGGGATCATGCAGGGTGCTGATGGATACAGTATGGGCGGCAGATTTGAAACAGGGGGATATACTGCTGTAAGTTGTATGTGCGGTCAGGCGGAAACAGAACGTGAAACTGCAGGAGTCAACGGGGATTGTTTATTAAGTAGCGAAACTATAAAAGTAAAACCAACTCAAGCAGTTGACGAAGATCGAGGGGGTGTGACACATAAAAGCAACGAAGCTGAAAAGATAAATAATATCGGGATGTATTGTGTAGGAGGAGTTATTGCAGCGGTCGGTGTGATGATCGCGATAACCTACGGTCTTTCCGGCCTGAAGATAGTAATGGCTGTAGCTGTGGTATACATTGCTGTGCTTATAAACCGGATATTAAAAACCAGAGAGGAAGAGAAATTAGAGGAAGATATGCGTGTGTATTCAGCCGGTGAGGAACCGGTTAATTTTGTCAGAGATGTTGAAAACATTTTTGCGTCGAATGGATGCGAAACGGAGTTATATCCGGTGAAGTACGGAACAGAGGTTTATTCATCGGGTGGATATGATTCCGGGTTGGATACGGCTTTTATGGTACAGGAACCGGCACAGCAAACTGTTGAGGAGAAGGTTACAAGGCTGGTTCCGGTAGACCTCAGTCTGATCGGTATGGAAGGACAGATATTACTAACGGGGGACAGGCTTGTTGTGGGAAGAACTTCCGAAGTGGTGGATTATTGTCTGGCTGTTCCGGGGATCAGCAGACGTCACGCGGAGATAGTAAGAAATGGTTCGGGCTATTATATAAATGATCTTAATTCAACGAATGGAACCTATGTGAATTCTGTAAGGATCACTGCGCCGACCTGGCTTAACTATGGAGATATCGTCAGCTTCGCAACGGTGGATTTTTATTGTATGTGACAGCCGGGAGCCGGATAATAACTTGAGGTTAGATGCATGATCCTGCATAGCAGATTACAAAAAAGAGGCCGGTTAAACCAGCCTCTTTATAACATATGTTCCGTCATTTATTTTTTCAATTATCTGCTCCAGTGGCATAGGCTTTCCGAAGTAGTAGCCCTGCAGCCTTCCGCAGCCGACTCTTGCAAGGAAATCGGCTTCCTCCTGAGTTTCAACACCTTCGGTAAGAGAATACATTCCGAGGTTTGTTGCGAGGTCGATGATCATATTTAAGATTATCTTGGACTTCTCATTTGAGTCGAAGCTTGAAAGGAATTTCATATCGATCTTAAGAACGTCAAAGCTGTAATCCTTAAGAACGTTAAGTGATGAATAACCTGAACCGAAATCATCAAGCCATAATGAGAATCCGTCCTCCTTCAGCTTCTGCATTGATTTCTGAAGTATACCCATATCATCAGTCAGGGCACTTTCAGTTATCTCTATGTGAAGGTCTTTTTTATTTACGTGGTATCTCGTTACAAGATCTTCGAGGACTGAAACTGTATCCATAAGTTCGAAGTCGAGTCTGGAGAAATTGAGTGATACAGGAACAGGATGTTTTCCGCTTTCCGTAACATTATGAATATCTCTGCAAACTGTTTCCCAGATACATTTGTCCAGCTTGTGGATCTGGCGGTATTCCTCGAGTACCGGAATAAAATCGGCAGGTGAGAGGAATCCGTATTTTGGATCGACCCATCTTGCAAGAGCTTCACAGCCGCAGAGGGTGTGACTTTCCGACCATACAACCGGCTGGTAATAAACCTGTATATAGCCTTTTTCAACAGCGTTATCAATATTGTTTACGATATACTGGCGCTTATGGAAATCCATATCGAGCTTGGAGGTATATTCCATATAGTGCTTATCGTATTTATGCTTCAGCAGACTGCATGCAAAACGTGCACGGTCGATAGCGATACGAGGATCGATCAGTTTACCTACTGCCTTCAACTCTTTTTCTGAGTGACTGCTTTCTGAGGTAAGAATGGTGCTTTCGGACATTTCTTTGTGAGGAGTATATGAACCGACCTTAACATCGATATAAATATCGGTATTTATATTGATTATCAGTTCGCGAACCTCCTTTATCTTTGCCTCTACATCTTCTGTTTTTGTAAGGACAACGAAATGATCGTAAGCCTGTCTGGCAACGGGACAGCCGTCAAAGGTTTTCTTGATGATACGTGCAACCTTCTTGAGGAAGTTGTTTCCTGCAAGATAACCGAACTGATCGTTGTAATTCTTGAAGTTTTCAATATTGATAAAAAGATATATGCGGGATCCGGGAGAGGTCATCATGACACTTTCAGCATCCTGAACGAACTGGTAGATATTGCTTATTCCTGTAAGCTCATCTTCGACAGCAAGTTTTTTCAGACGGGCATTTGCCGAAACAAGGTTTTCATCTTTTTTGGCCTCTGCCAATCGCTGTTGATAGATACTTATGCTGACCATGGTGAGTGCGATCCAGAAGGTAAGGAAATTGATCTGGTTTGCTTCCATGATCTTCTCAGCATATGGTGAATCGTAAGCCTTCATGATAGGCTTCCAGTCTTTGTAGAAATATGTGAAAGCCACACTCAGAATGATGATGGAAACGTAAGGCTTCCAGATAAGGAGACAGGCTGCATAGATGACCATGGTTACGAAGCAGAGTATCTGTCGCTCTCTTGAAACATCATATACTGAGGTTTCGATACCGAAACCAAGGCAGATCAGTGCAAATATTACGTTCAGAAACTGACCGTAGATAGCAGCTTTGCGATGGCTTACTGATGCAAAGAAGAATTCAAAAATAAGATATGCGCATATGAGGACGGTAAGCATGATGAGGTATTTGGCCTCGTCAAAGAGGTCGCTGAATTTCATCCCTTTACGTACATATACAAAACGTATGAACATAAGTATATCCAGGATGAGAGTCAGGATGCCGACTATGATACCTGATATGCTTTTGGTTCTTTCAACAGCATTTTCTTTCAGTCTGAATCTTATTGCGAAGGTCAGTGAGATGACCGCTGACGAAAGCAGGATAAGATAGTTGGTCCAGCCGTCAAAATACTCGATAAACTTGAGCCCCGGTCGCTTATCGACATAACGGATAAGCATCCAGATTTCGAGAGAGATGACAACGATGGACATGTAAACCGCCGTGCGGATATTTGTTTCGTTTAGATATTGTGTTTCGTAGTTGGAATTGCGGTGAAAACCCAATTCCTGACGGACCCATCCAATTAGCTTTTTCATAGACGGTACCTCACATTCATATATCAATAAACAATATGCTACTTCATCACTGGTACTTCCTGTTAAATATTATTTCTGTATATCATAACCCGGATCGATCAATTATGTATTTATATCATAACCCGGATCATGTCATTGTATTCCTGGGTATCATTCCCGGATAATGTTGTTTTAATAATTACTCTCCGTCATCGCCCCAGAAGCCTGTGCCTGAGGTTGGATTGTAGAGACCGTAGTATGGGAACGGATTCGGGATCTCATCGACACCGACTGCAAGCGGAGCGCCAACCCATGAGAGGAAATCCTCTGACATCTTACTGGTGTCTGCACCAGGAAGGTAGAGTGTATAAACGGTAGTTGTATCGGTTTCAAGTCCATAAGGAGCAGCTGCAACATAACGTACGTCATCAGCTATCCATTCCTGACCTGCATCATAGAAAGGAGTAAAGCTCTGCATTCTCATTGTGTATTCGTAATCCGATACCTTCTTTATATCAGTAAACTGTCCGCTGAACTCACAGATATAAACGGTTCCGTTAGGATAACCGTCGCCTGTTTCACCCATGTTGCTGTCATAATATACGCCGTCAAAGGTACCTTCCTCGTCGATTTCGAGGACTGTTGCCCAGCCGCCGGCACCACTTGAGAAATACAGTGTTGGTATATCTTCGAGAGCTTCGATACCATTGCCATTGTTACCTGTGTCGGGATCGTTATTGTTATTTCCGTCAGGATCGACAAAGTTGCCGTTCTGTGATGCACCGCCTGTTTCGAGCATAGCACATGCATTTTCATAAGAAAGGCAGTTGAGACCGGTTTCCTTTGCTGCAGCTATAAGTTCATTATCGTCAAGGTAGCCGTTATAAAGAAGAACCTCAGTGATATTATCGTAGATATCTGAAGTAGCTATGAGAAATTCATTCTGGGTAACATCTTTGTCGTCAATCTTATAGAGGATCTCATTATTACCGGTTGTCTCATCGTAATAGAAATTGAGATCGTATTCATGGACCTTGGTAAACGGATAGGTCTTAAAGGAAAGCTCACTTATGGAATTGGTCCAGTTCTGATCACCATAGGATCTGTAAATGAAGAGGTTATCATTGCCCTTTACCTTGAAGAGGCAGTAGCTTGATGCACCACCGGCCTGAACATCGATATATTCGTCGTAGATCTGGTATGCGTCACTGTCCATAAAGCTAAAGATACTGAGCCTTGCTGTATTTGCTTTGTCTGAATAGATATAGAGAAGATCGCGAACACCGCTGCCGTTAACATCCGAAAAAGCGATCGGATGAGGAACTCCGTCGGCAGGAACTAATTCGCTGTCACGTGCATTTTCATACTGGAAGGTATAGGCATTTATCACATCTGAATGCTGCTTGAGTGTGACGAGATATGCCTTACATATCTCATCGTTTACGGTGATATCTCCGCCGCCCTGGTTGAGTCCATTGTTGATATCGCCGATGTTATTCATGGTCAGGCCGTTGTTACTGATATTTCCTGAATTACCAATATTAAAGCCTGAGGTTGAGATACCGTTGCCGCCTGTATTGATACCGCTCTGGGTTGTCTGTGTATCGCTTGTTGAAGCTTCGGTTGTTGTTTCTGTAGCAGTATCATTGGATGTTGCTTCAGTGGTTGGATCTACAGTAGTTTCCGTAGCTGTAGCGGTTGTTGTATCTTCCTTTTTGTCGTCTTTTTTACCGCAGGCAGTCATTCCTGCTACCAGCATGGCTGATACTAATAATAGTTTGAATCTGTTCTTCCTCATATTTTCACCCTCACTCTGTTTTGTATATTTCGGCCGCCGAAAAGGATCCTGACAGCCACAAAAGGTTGTCTGTTTTATAGAGGTTTCATGGGCAAAAACAGTAGTAGAAAAATATAGAAACCCCCACATATCACTTTACCATATTAGGGGGATAATGGCAAATATTTTGACATATAGACAGTGGGTGTTGTACAATATGTCTCAGTTTATTTTGAGGAGGATTTTTCAATGGAAAATAGCATACCTTACAAGATATATCTTGAAGAAAGCGAGATGCCTAAAGCATGGTATAACGTGAGATCGGACATGAAGATCAAGCCGGCTCCGCTTATCAATCCGGGCACACTTCAGCCAATGACTGCTGAGGAGCTTGCAGGAGTTTTCTGCGATGAACTTATCGCTCAGGAGCTTGACGATACAACACAGTATATCCCAATCCCTGAGGAAATACTTGGTTTCTACAAGATGTACCGTCCATCACCGCTTGTCAGAGCTTACTGCCTTGAGGAGAAGCTTAAGACACCGGCAAAGATCTATTACAAATTCGAGGGAAATAATACCAGCGGAAGCCACAAGCTTAACTCTGCCATAGCTCAGGCATATTATGCAAAGAAGCAGGGCCTTAAGGGTGTGACTACAGAGACGGGTGCAGGTCAGTGGGGTACAGCGCTTTCAATGGCATGCGCATATCTCGGACTTGACTGCAGGGTTTACATGGTTAAGGTTTCTTATGAGCAGAAGCCTTTCAGAAGAGAGGTTATGCGCACCTATGGTGCCACAGTAACTCCTTCACCAAGTGAGACAACAGAGATCGGAAGAAAGATCCTTGCTGAGCATCCGGGAACAACAGGAAGCCTTGGCTGTGCTATTTCCGAGGCTGTTGAAGCTGAGATGAAGCTTGACGGTTACAAATACGTTCTCGGCAGCGTTCTCAACCAGGTACTTCTTCACCAGACAGTTATCGGTCTTGAGACAAAGGCTGCACTTGATAAATACAACATCAAGCCTGATATGATCATCGGCTGTGCAGGAGGCGGTTCAAACCTCGGCGGTCTTGTATCACCATTTATCGGCGAGATGCTCCGTGGAGAGAACAATTATCAGATAATCGCAGTTGAGCCTGCATCATGCCCAAGCTTCACAAGAGGTAAGTTTGCATATGACTTCTGCGATACAGGAAAGGTTTGTCCACTTGCCAAGATGTATACTCTCGGCAGCAACTTCATTCCTTCCGCAAACCATGCAGGTGGTCTCAGATATCACGGAATGAGCCCTATCCTTTCACAGCTTTATCATGATGGATATATGGAGGCAAGAAGCGTTGAGCAGACAGCTGTATTTGAAGCTGCTACTCAGTTCGCAAGAGTTGAAGGTATCCTTCCGGCGCCTGAATCAAGCCATGCTATCAGAGTTGCCATCGATGAGGCGATCAAATGCAGGGAAACAGGCGAAGAGAAGACCATTGTATTCGGTCTTACCGGAACAGGCTACTTCGATATGGTTGCATATGAGAAGTTTAATAACGGTGAGATGAGCGACTACATCCCAACAGACGAAGAGCTCCAGAAGAGCTTCGATACTCTTCCTAAGGTTGATCTGTAGAGGCTCTCTTCGGTACGATAACTCTGTCGCAGGCGGCAAGGATAGCCGGCAGGAATAAAAGTATCATGACGAGAGCGCATGCTACACCGATAGAAATAATATGACAGATCTGGCCGACAGACGGATCTTCGAAAACATAACCCATGATCCAGGTAATAAATACCATGATCATGCCGGAAGTAAGGATAGTCCTGATCGATGCTTTATAAGTTGAGATCAGGGCTTCTTTTTTGCCTCTGTCCAGACGCTTCTCAATATAGAAATTCGTAAATACGATAGCGTAATCGATAGTTGCACCCATCAGGAGACTCTGTACGATGAGAAGTGCAAGATAGTTCATGTCCGCGCCCATTACACTCATCACGAACATGGTTATATAAACAGAGCACTGGATCAGAAGAACGAGTATCAGCGGTATCATGATATTTCTGAAGGTTACAAGAACAACGATAAATATCGCGATAGCGGTAATAAGAGTGATCTTGTTCAGTTCGGACTTGAAGGACTTTGACATCTCAACAGCCATAGGTGTGCTGCCGATGAGGTAGTATTCTCCGTCAAGCTTTTCGCTGCAGAGTTCATCAAGTTCTTTTGTGAAGTTCATTGATTCGTCTTCGCCGTCAACAAGAATGGTATTCATGACGAAGAGTGAGTGATCCTTACCGATCAGCTGGCTCTTTCCTGAAAGGAGACCTATTCTGACAGCGTTCAGGATGGTACGTGTATCGTCATCAAGGAAGATATCGAAGGTTTCTGATTCGAGAACGTGATTAAAAAGCTCCTCGATAGTCATCTTCCATGAGGACTTGTAATTCTTGTCTGAAAAATACAGTTCATAAACAAGATCGGTGTATTTCTTAGTCTTGTCATCAACATTTGGGATGGCGGTTGATGAAGGGTTTGCGGCACGGTCAGAGATGAGGAGCAGCATGTATGCCATTTCAGATGAAGTGTAGGTCTTCTCTGACATGATGCTGTCGACGATGCTCTTATAGAAGGAGATGGTATCCTTTTCCTTCTGGCCGAGAGCGTTTGAAAGCGAAAGTGCAAACTGAACCTCGGAACGCTGCAGGCCTTCAAGCAGCTCAACGATGCTGATGGTATTTACGTTGAGGTAAGTCATAAGGAGCTTCAGAGCATCCTGGTCTATGCCGAACATTGCGGAAATCTCAGCAGGGGTTCTGTCACTTGTGAGAGCGGCCTTGCTGCAGAGAGGGCCGAATTCCTTAAGAGCCTTAAGTGATGCCTCGTCCAGCTGTGAAGCATAGAGCGGATTCGAAAGGATCGCGCTGTTAACAAAGCCGATAAACTCCTCGAGAGTAAGCCTCTCGTCGGAACGGCTTGAATAGTGGTCGTAGTAAAGGAAACGCACCATCTGTGCATCAAGTGTGAAGTCGCCGAGAGGTGAAGAACTGCTTTCGGAACCGTCAAGCCCCATCATGCTGCTAATGTATCCAAACATTGTGTCGGCGTCCATTCTGCTGCCGAGGGTATTTGAGTAGGTATTTACGGCGGTTACACCATCCTTGGTGCTCATGATCTCAACCATGTCTTCCATCTTGTCCTCGTCAGAATTGCTGTAGAGGAGGACGAAGCGGTTGTCGCGCGGGAAGACCTTGTTCACCGCATCCTGATTAGCCGGCGAACCGTAGGTGATCTTCGCATTTCCCTTGGCGATAAATACACCCGCAAATACAAAAATGAAAAGTATAGCGATAACAATCCTTGCAGAAAACTCAAAGCGTGCAAGGCCGCCTGTCGGAACGGTCAGGCTCTTCTTGGCGGTCTTCTTGATAAGCTTGTCGAAGAGGATGATAAGTCCCGGAAGAACCGTAAATACGCAGAGAAGACTGATAAATACGCCCTTCGCAAGAACCACGCCGAGGTCGGCGCCAATCTTGAAATTCATGAAGCAGAGTGACAGAAGACCAACGATTGTGGTGAGCGATGAGCTGCATACCGAAGGGATGGCAGAACGGATGGCATTTCTCATTGCTTCGCGAGGGTCAACGTCCTGCATACCGGCGATAGTTTTTCCTGCATCAGCCGGATGAGCTGCAGTGGTCTGTGGGTCAGTCTGAGCGGTGTCAGTCTGTGATATAACAGTTTGTGCAGAGGCCTGAACTGCGACTGCGGTGCTGCTGAAATTCGCCGCCAGACGCTTTCTCTCCTGACGGTAACGATTGGAAAGAATTATGGAGTAATCCATCGCGAGAACAAGCTGAAGTATCGCGGTGATGGAATGTGTTGTATTTGAAACACTTGGAAGGAATACATTTGTGCCCATATTTATGAGGATGGCAAGTCCGATCGAGAAAAGGAAAAGGAAAGGCTCAACCCATGAGTTGCACATGAGGATAAGGATCACCATGAGAATGGCAACGGCGCCTGCCACGATATAGGTCGGAAGCGCGCCTGAACCTGCCTCGTTTGATGAATAAACAGCGTCGTAGCTGTCGATAAAATCCTCATCGAGGGTGGCCAGAATGCTCTTAAATTCGTCGGTGTTGTAGTCGTATTTCGACTCAAGGATGTAGAGAGTGTGGTTGTCCTTGTTGTAGTAAATACTGTCCGGCTCGTAGGTCACGGAATCAACGTATTTGATAGCCTCGAGCTGAGTCTTGACGTTCAGCTTCTGGGTGTCACTGAGGTTGTCGAACATGACTCTGACGCCGCTCGGCTCGGTCATATCCGGGAATTCCTCTGCGAGTATATCGGTACCCTCCTTCATCCTGGAAGAGTCCGGAAGGTATTTGGACATTTCGTAATTGATGTTGACCTTGTCCATCAGAAAGAAGCTTGCGGCTGCAAAAAGCAGAAAAACTGTAAGCAGGATATATCGTGTTTTAACGAGAAAATCGGCGATCTTTTTCATAAAGGTGTTCCTTTCGTGGGTGTTGCATAACATATATCATTCCGGGACCGGCTGCGTGTCCGGGGCGGTGTAAGTGTAGTGCCTGTATTTTACCACAAGGAAGATGGGAATTCATACATAAAATCACACAAAAATGTATGTGGCGCACGAAATGGATCACTGCAAGCATAGTGCTCGGAGAGAGTGTTATTCCGTATGTTAAGGAGAATCTCGAGGAGAGGATCAGCGGATATGTCGGACTCGAAAAGTGGGACTTTCTGAAGGGTGCTCTCACAAAAAATATAACCGCACTTCTGCCGTGGAACTTCGGTGGCTTTGGTGTATTTATCGGGTTTGTTATGATTCTGGCAGTGCTGTATCTGTGCTACGTTTACAAGAAGAAGACTGTCAGGCGGACAGCTGTATTTATCTATGCGGTGATAGCTGTGATCCCATTCGTAAGATACCTGGTGCTGCATAATCATGCGTATTTGCACTATTTCTTCACCTTCAGAACGCTGATCGTGACGGTGCTGGCAGTGACTCTCATCATGGGAGAAATAATAGACTGGGGGCTTCTGAAGCATGAAAATAAGAAGAAGAGAAGAGCTTGATATTTCTATCGTGATGCCGTGTCTGAATGAGGAGAAGACAGTTGGAAGCTGCGTTGATGAGGCTTCGGACAACAGGTATGGAATTTGCAACCGAGTTTGTCGCGGAGGCTGTACGTAATGGGCTTCGGATCGGACAGGTGCCGGTAAAGCTGCGCCGCTGCGAGGTTTCCAGACGCTCAAAGCTCCGCACCGTCAGAGACGGAATGAGGCATTTGAAGTATATTCTTATCGACTGATAAACTCCGTTTGTTCGCTGCTTGAATAAATATCCTTAAGTCCTTCTGTTACGTATAACGAATAATCGTCGCCAGTCAGTACCATCTCAAAGTCATAAGGACCGTTTCTCCAGAATTCTATTGCTTTGTCACACCCCATTACGACGAGTGCGGTTGATAGAGCATCTGCAAGAGCACCGTCCTCGGTAAGCACGGTTGCGGATAAAAGGTCGGTTTCTGTCGGATAACCGGTTTTCGGATCCAGGATATGATGATAGAAATAGTTATCAATCTCCACGTACCTTTCATACGTTCCGGCAGTCGAAATAGAAATCGGTGAAAGATCATCGCCGTACTGAGCTTCAAAGGAGAGTACTGCGATGGTTTGGTCTGCCGATCCCCTCGGATCCCGAATGCCTACTCCCCACTTACTGCCGTCCGGCTTCGAGCCTACAAGGCATACGGATCCGCCAAGCGAGATCACGGCACCGGTAAGTCCCTCGTCCTTCCTGCTTAGAAGGAGTTCCGAGATTTTGTCACCGATATAGCCCTTGCCGATAGCAGACAGATCCACAGCCATCCCATCTTTGGCGTATTCTATTCCAAATAATTGTGTTGATGTATCTCCCGCACTTACATAGCCGTCCGAATATGCATTCGGCCACTCACCTGCGGGAAGCTCTTTGATGTTTATATCTTCGGAGCCTAACAGAGCAAGAGCGCTTTTGATATCCTCCTCGGAAGGCATACTGTGCTCTGCATCCTCACTCAGATCTGTAAAGCCCCACAGCTTCACAAGCGGATAAACTGTCACATCGAAGGTGCCGTTTGTATCTGTTGAGATCTGCTTTGCCTTGGTGATCGTATTCAGCAGGTCATCGGAACAGGCGGCTTTCCCGGTCGTATTCAGCCTATACAGTTCCGAGTCTGTACGTTCTGTTGACAGGATACCGTCCATATGGTCTATCAGGTCGGCTATATCCTTTACTACGGTTTCGGAGTTTTCACCGTAAACCTTGATCGAGATCAAGGTATCAAGAGCGAAAAACTGTGCTGACGCGGATCCATCCTCCGTAAATACATCTATTGAATCCGAAAATGGCGGCTTAGCTTCTTCTGTATTTTCACTTGTTATTTCTTCTGTTGTCGTCTGTTCTGTTGTTGTTCCCGTATCTGAGGAAACTGTATCGGATGTGGTAATATCTGACTCGGTTGTTGTCGAAGCTGCCACTTCAGTCTGCGTCGTGATGTGTACTGTATTTCTTGTGTTATTCTGATCTGTACCGTTTTCTTTCTTTCCACAGCTGCATAGCATGCTTACCGTAAGAACGGCTATTACGGAAAGAACTGACCTATATTTTCTGAACATTTCTGCACCTCCTGTTTGTATAGTAAACACCTGCTTAAAATATACCATTTTGGGGACACGAACGTCAAACGCTAGCGTAAAATCATATTTTAATTGACGCAGGGTGCAAGAAGGAAGATAATTGACATTGGACAAATACAGGAGAGAAAACGCACATGAGAAAGGTCATGAAGGATGCATTCAAATACATATCCGCCTACATCATCACGGCAGCGGTCCTCGTCGGACTTCTGGTGGCGGTCGCGCTAATCCCACGGAGCAGTATAAGGGAAAATATGCGCCGCTCCGCGGAGCTTCTCTGCAGGAATGATGTATTTATGAGAATGCCGGGAGGGCTTGAAGCGGGAAAGATCGACAGATACGCGGACTCGATACTCCTCGGTATCGCGTACAGCTATGACATTGAAAAACCGCTCGAGTCGGTCATGTGGTCGGCCTACTACAATAAAGAATTTACGGATGAAAATTTCAATCTTCTTGAGGCGGTGAAAGAGGGGAAGGAAGCGAACCGGCAGTATTTAAGATATTGGCATGGCTCAAATGTAATAGTCAGACCGCTTCATCTTATCTTCAGCCTGAAGGGGATATATATATTAAACGCGGTGATGCTTACCGTTCTTGCGGCGTTTCTGTTCGCCCTGCTTATAAGAGAAGGGGCAATTGCGCCTGCGATCGGACTCGCGGCAGGTTTTGCAGCGGCATCGGTGTGGTATGTGCCTTATTCGCTGGAATATACCTGGACCTTCTATATAACGCTCATCATGTCGATAGTGATGGTGCTGCGTGAAAGAAGGGGAAGGAAGACGGCACTTGTGATACCGTTCATGATCTGCGGGATGATCACCTGCTTTATGGACTTTCTGACTACGGAACTGCTGACATTGCTGGTTCCGCTTCTTATCGTTATATGGTTCAGATGGAGAGAACCGAGAAACGAAGACTTCGGATGGAAGAGGATCGCGGCGCCTGCGGTGGGCTGGAGCGCGGGCTATGTCGGTATGTGGCTCACCAAATGGATACTTGCCGCTATAGTGCTCGGCGAGAATGTCATTCCGTATGTTAAGGAGAATCTCGAGGAGAGGATAAACGGAAATATAGGTATCGGAACGTGGGAATACCTGAAGGGCTCGATAAGCAGAAATATACGTATGCTCCTTCCGTGGGGCTTCGGAGGCTTTGGGATATTTGCAACTCTGGCGGGCGGCTTTGCGATCATATATCTATGCTATGTGTATAAGAAAAAGAAGGTCAGGCTGAAGCCGGTCCTGATGTATACGGCGGTGGCCTGTGTGCCGTTTGTGAGATATCTGGTGCTGCATAATCATTCGTTCCTGCACGCATTTTTCACCTTCAGGACGCTTATCGCGACGATCCTGGCGACGGCTCTCATCGTGGGAGAGATGATAGATTGGAGACTTTTCAGGCATGAAAATAAGAAGAAGAGAAGAACTTGATATCTCGATCGTTATGCCCTGCCTCAATGAGGAGGGGACTGTCGGCAGCTGCGTAGATGAGGCGTACGGAATGATCAGACGGTGCGGACTTTCGGGCGAGGTGATAGTTGTGGATAACGGCTCGGAGGACGGGTCCTTTCGTAGCGCGGAGGCTCACGGCGCGAGGGTCATATCCGAAGGAAGAAGAGGCTACGGCAGGGCGCTCAGAACGGGCTTTATGGAGAGCCGGGGCAGAGTTGTTATCATGGCGGATTGCGACACGACCTACGACTTAAGATATGTGGCCGGGATGTATAAGCTTCTGGACAGGGGCAGGTTCGATATGATAATAGGCGACCGCTTCGCCGGAGGAATAGAGAGAGGGGCTATGCCTCTGTCGCATAAGATAGGCGCAAGAATGCTTTCACTCGCTGCAAGGCTGAGGTTTCATACAAGAGTGAGGGACTTTCATTGCGGACTCCGCGGCTTTACGAGGGAGGCTCTGGAGGCTATGACGCTCAGGACCACCGGGATGGAGTTTGCGACGGAGCTGATAGCGGAAGGCGTGAAGAGAAAACTCCGGATAGGGCAGCTTCCAGTGAAGCTCAGAAGGTGTGAGGTTAAGAGACATTCCAAGCTTAGGACACTCAGGGACGGAATGAGGCATCTCAAGTATATTATTCGTTGATTTTGAAGTTTGCGTGTGCTATCATATTTCCTGCAGTGGGGAATATAAATGTCAGGTATTTCGGCTGCTTAGAAAAAAGCATCGTAAACCGATATACTTAAGAAAAGTACAAGAAGAGGAGGAATCTATATGATTAAAGGAAGTCAAAGAAGGAGGGGAAGAAGGCGCAGCTTTATGGCACTGTGTCTCGCCTTAATGATGGTGCTTTGCTACAATGTGCCGGCCTTCGCTAAAGAGTATGAATTGAATCCGGATTATGAGAACGATGATTACAGCAGTTATTATATCTCATACGATGAAGATCTGGAAGGAACGATCGTCTGGGCAGGTGACACTTTCAAGATTAATAAGCAGGCCGGCGGACCGAGCGAGGGTACGAGTTGGTTTTATATTGCGTATTTGGAGTTGAATGTTAAAGATCCAGATTTTCGAAGTCAGTTACAGTTTCCTGAGGAGACACCTGTTGTTCCGATAATGTACTGGGTCAATGTATTTGACAATGGTAGATGGTCAGGCGCATTTCCGGGCAGTGAAGCGTACAACGAGAATTATGGAAAAGAAGGTACTGTTCGAGCATGGAAGATAACGAATATTGAGACGAAAAAGGAAAGTGCTGAACGTATAGAGTACAGAGTGAAGCTTGAGGCTGTTTCAACACATAAGATCACATACCATGTCGGTGAAAAAACTGTCGTTAAGTATTATGTTGACGAAGAAGGCGCGGAGCTTCTTGACAAGGAAGGCCTTACTGCGGAGGAAATAGAGTTCGCCGAAAATGAGATCCTTGAAGGATGGTATGGCAATGCTGAGCTTACCGGCGATGCGGTGACATCGGTTGCAGCCGGTTCCTCTACGGACATAGATCTCTACGCGAAGATATCGACAAAGTACAGCATCACATTTAAGACAAATGGTGGTAGTTTTGATGATGATTACTCAGCTCCGGAAAGCTACACAGATGCTGATAGTATAGCTCTTCCGGGAAAGGATGTTATCTCAAAGCTCGGAGAGGAGTTCCTCGGATGGTACGATAATGCGGACTTTACGGGAACAGCAGTAACAGAGATAGCTAAGGGCTCGACAGGCGATAAGGTATTCTATGCAAAGTTTGCTCCGCATATCTATGAGATCGAGGCGAAGGATGAATACACGCAGGGCTCGGATGAAACCTATGTGCTTCATGTTCTGGAAGCGGACAAGGATAAGCTGTTAAATGTCTGCATCGGTGAAACAGTTATAGATGCTTCAAAATACACGGCAACAACAGGCTCGACAGTCATCACATTCCCGGCGGAATATATGGACGGGCTTGAGATCGGAAGTGTTGATTATACAGTGAACTTTACAGACGGATACGGTCAGAAGACGACAAAGATCCTTGCAGCGGAAGAAGAGGAAGAGGATGACGAAACCGATGCAGAGGATGATGAGAAGGACGCTGATGAGGATTCGAACAAGGACGAAGAAGTAGTTGACGATTCCGAGAAGGATGCCGATGAAGATACCGATGATGCGGACGATACAGACGCTGACAAAGAAACAGCAGATGACGCTTCAGATAAAACCTCGGATGAAGCAACAGACGATTCGACAGATGAAGTAACCGATGAAGCTGTAACGGAAGAAAAGGCTAAGGACGCTGTGGTAGAGGATGGTACGGATGACACAGAAAGTGCTGAACCTGCAGCAACAAATACAGACAGCAGTGCCAAGACCGGCGACAACTTCATGATGAGTACTGTTCTGATGCTGATGGGAATCAGTGCGGCAGGACTGGCGGTATGCCTCGTTATGAGAAGAAAAAAGAAGGTCAGATCTGATAAGTCAGAATAAACGAAGTATGTAGAAGAAATATATGAAGACAGATAGAGGGTTGTGAGTTGCGCAACCCTCTATTTATTTCTTATTTCTGTATTTATCCCGAAGATATGGTATAATACTAAGCATGAACACAAAAATTACGGACGTGGTCCGGGAAGAGGAGGGAAATGTATGGATAATAACGAGCAGGGATACAACGGTCAGGGATATGATCCGCAGAGTTATGACCCGCAGGGGGACGGTCAGCAGAACTATGACCCGCAGGTGTATGCACAGCAGACATATGATCAACGGGGTTACGATCAGCAGGTGTATGCACAGCAGACATATGATCAACAGGGTTACGATCAACAGGCGTATGCGCAGCAGACCTATGATCAGCGGCCATATTACCAGCAGGGGTATGATCAGCAGGCATATAGTCAACAGGAATATGATCAACAGACATATGCACAGCAGGGGTATGATCAACAGACATATGCACAGCAGGGGTATGATCAACAGACATATGCACAGCAGGGATACTATCAGCAGGGATACTATCAGCAGGGATACGACCAGCAGGCATATAGTCAGCAGGGATATGACCAGCAGTCATACAACCAGCAGGACTATGATCAACAACCATCAGATCAGCCGGAAAAGGCTAAGGATAAGGCTGAGAAGAAACCGGGCGGAACCAGCGGTAATGGTGGAAAATCAGGAAGTAAAAAAGGTCTGATAATAGCTATAATAGCCGCTGTGGTGGTTATCGCGGGAACTATTGCAGCGATACTTCTTCTGGGTGGCAAAAAGGATAAAGATAAAAAGGACGACGAAAAAACTACGGCTGCTTCCACGGAGAATAACGGTACAACTGAAACAGGAACAGGGGCCGGTACGGGAACAGAAGCCACATCAGGAGCTACCACCGAGGCTACAACAGAGGATGTTGCAGAGCTGCAGGAACCAAATCTGTTGGAAGATGTTTATGTCTTCAACATGCATATCACGCCTCCTTCGGGTGTAGAATCCGTAGGTATGGATCTGTACAAGGATAAGGACGGTAATGACATCTATAAGACACTGTATTATGAGCTCAGAGACGGTACTGAACTGACCTACTATAATTATATAGGGATGAGCATATCTGATATCGGAATTGAAACAGCAGGGCTTGAAACGAAGACTGTTGATGGTCATACGTTCTATGAATATGTGGAAAACAGTTATATTTACGAGATGTGTGATGACGGCGGTCATTTATATATCATATATTTCTATTCACCGTCAGAGGGAGAACGTAAAGTACTTGATGACGCTATCGCTACAACAAAGATAGAGGATTCTGCTTTCGGAGCAACGCTTACACCGGAACTTCCGGATCTTTCATACACTCAGGATCCTTCACTTCCTTTCTGCGGATATGCTATTTCACTGGAAGAGGACGCTTTCGGAGAGGTTGAAGAGAAAACTGTGATCCAGGTATACGGTGAAAGCTTCTCAAAGATGGACTTCAGCATCGTGACTACTTTGTATAAGAATAAAAAGATAGAGGATGTTGTATATAGTCTTTTTACGGAGTATGAGACCGTAACGATAGGTGACTACAGCTTCAATGCAAATAAGGCGGATGATGAGCTCGGAGTTTATAAATACTATACCCAGCACGGAGATGACGTGTATTTATTTAAGGACGGAGGCTCATCCGGTTCGCGGTGGTATGATCGTTCCGATGCTTCAAAGGCAGCCTTCGAGGCGTTTCTGCCTACTGTTGTATTTTCAAATGGAACAGCAGTCGCGGTAGACATTCCGGAGACACCGGACACACCGGACACACCGGAAGATAATATTGACCCTGAGCTTGAGGGATGGCTTCAGTCTCCGAATGAGCAGAAGGATCTGTCTTATGTGCCGGAGCAGCCTATCTTCTACGAGGACGAAAACATCAAGATCGAGGTTAAGAATATCACGATCATCACTGCCGGAAGGAACGGTCATGAGTACTATGAGAAGCCATATGTATGGGATCTTACGATAACAAATAAGACTGCTTCGGATATCAACTGGATGAGAGGATATTATATTCAGATGAATCATATTTCCGGCGGCTCGTATATTGATTTCCTCTGGAATGACGAGACTGTAAACAATATGACTCTGAAGGCAAATGAATCGCTTGATATAAAGCAGACCTTCTCCTATGGAAGCGACTTCATGTACCTTCTGTCAGATCCTGCATATGTAAACTGTATGCTCGTATATTCGACGGACGGACCGAACATCATGAAGTGGGTAACCTATTATCCTCATGGTGAGAGTGCTCCGGCAGATAAGGATGACAGACCTGACGTGAGCGGTCTTACACCGCTGATCGATCGCGACGGCGTTAGGATCTATATCGTAAAGGGTGATGTGGGGTACCATGATGATGCGGAAACTCAGATATCCTTTGAAGGGTATATCTTCAATGACCGCGAGAATCCTGTCTGGATCGGCAATGAGGAAGATGTTACCTTCGCCTTGTCCGATGGAACGGAGGCAAAGAAGTCGTCGGGAACTCTGGGCGGAGGCGACGTCCAACCGGGATGCGTTCAGCACCTTTATATCAGCATTTCAGCGACTGGCGATGTGCACGAGAATTACGGCGAGGGACTGAGCTTCACGATACCGTTCAAATGTGTTGAGAAGAATTATGAGACAGAAGAGATCACTGAGATCTTTGAGGACAATCTGTCATACACATCCGGACCGCTTGACTGATGAAGAGGGCGCATCCGATGTTTATTATCAGGGAACATTCGAATGATAGAGCATTAATTGTATCTGATCCGGCTGTAATGGCAACGATCTGTAGGGCTGCGCGAAGGCGCAGCCCTTTTTACGTGATCAGCTGTGGATCGTGTTCCGGGGGGAGTAAACAAATATATTTAACAGCCGGGCGGATTCAAAAAAAAGAAGCACTCAAAATATCATAAAAACATCGGACAGTACCACCGTACATCACAAACGGACAGCATAAACGGTTGATGATAATAAAAGATGCTTAAAATGATAAAAAACGGTTGAAAAACGGTGTCGCCGATGTTAGAATATAATAAATTTCGGTGATTCAATGTGATTTTTATCAAAAAAAACACCGTAAACGGGTATTTTCAAGTGCGAAAGGAGGAAAAAGTATATGACGATAGAGGAGATGAAAAAGAGAAAGAAGGAGCTGGGTTATACCAACAAGAGGCTCTCGGAGATATCAGGAGTGCCGGTCGGGACTATACAGAAGATACTGAGCGGGGAAACGGTTTCACCGAGATTTGTTACTATCGAGGCGATCAAGAGGGCGCTTATGATTGAACCTTCGAGTGAGGCGCGAGAACCTGAACCGGCCTACAACGTTAGTTACGAGCCGAACGCGGTGCATACGATCGGACAGGAAAATAAAGAGATTAAAAGAGTGTTCGGGCGCGTGGGCGACAGAACGATGGAGGAATACATCGCGCTTCCGGAGGGAACACGCGTGGAGATGATAGACGGCGTTTTTTATGATATGCCCGCGCCGACGACTATTCATCAGAGTATCGGGGCGGAATTATGGGCTATTTTTAAAATGCATATTTCTAAAAACGGCGGCAAATGTGTTCCGTTTATCGCACCGACCGATGTTCAGCTGGACTGTGACGACAAGACAATGGTTCAGCCGGATGTTCTTGTTGTCTGCGACAGGAGTAAGATCACCAGAGCGAGGATAGTCGGAGCGCCGGATCTGGTTGTTGAAGTTGTATCTCCGAGCAATCCTTTCACTGACGTTATGGTCAAGTTTTTAAAATACAAATGGGCAGGAGTCAGAGAATACTGGATTGTATTTCCGGATGAGAAGCGGGTTTCGGTATATAATTTTGAGAAAAGTACAGAGCCGGTTAATTACACCTTTGATGACACGATCCCGATCGGGATCTGGGACGGAAAGTGCGAGATTGATTTTAAATACATCTATAGTCAGGTGGAGTTTATGTACGAACGATAATGTGAAGCGTGATCCGATACATGGAGTTCAGGTTGGCTGTACAACCGATGAATCCTACGCAGCATCTAGCTTTTTTTATAACTCTTTATAACTTTTTATAGGTTGACAGATTCCTTGACATAAGAGAAATGCAATAATAAAATATAAAAGCATGTTAAAAACCCGCAAAAACAAAACAGATATAAAAAGAATCAAAAATATAAAAGAAACACCGGAGGACATGAAGATGGAAAAGAAAGCATTTGTAACCAAGGAACAGGTTGAAGAGATAGTTAAGAGCTACCCTACACCGTTCCACATATATGACGAGAAGGGAATACGCGAAAATGCAAGAAAGCTGAAGGAAGCTTTTGCGTGGAATAAGGGCTTTAAGGAGTATTTTGCAGTGAAAGCAACTCCGAATCCGAGCATCCTCCGGATACTTCACGAGGAGGGCTGCGGAACAGACTGCTCTTCAATGGCTGAGCTTGTGATGTCACACAGGATCGGACTTTCTGGCAACGACATCATGTTTTCTTCGAATGATACACCGGACGAGGAATTCGCTTATGCGGCAGAGATCGGTGCAACCATCAACCTTGACGATATCACACATATTCCTTTCGTGAAGAAGGCTTGCGGAAGCATCCCTAAGAGAATGTCCTGCAGATACAATCCGGGCGGAGTTTTCACTCTCGGCGAGAGCAAGGAAGGTTTCCAGGTTATGGACAATCCGGGCGATGCAAAATACGGTATGACCAAGGAACAGCTCATGGAAGCATACAGCACACTCAAGGCCGAGGGTGTTGAAGAGTTTGGTATGCATGCGTTCCTTGCAAGTAATACTATTTCAAACGATTATTATCCTGCGCTTGCGAAGATCCTTTTCAGCCTTGCTGTTGAGATCAAGGAGAAGACAGGTGTACAGCTTAAGTTTATAAATCTTTCAGGTGGTGTAGGAATCGATTACAAGCCTGAACAGCCTGCAAATGACATCTTAAAGATCGGTGAGGGCGTTAAGAAGGCTTATGAAGAAGTTCTTGTTCCTGCAGGAATGGACGACGTTGAGATCTATACAGAGCTTGGACGTTTCATGCTTGCTCCTTACGGACACCTTGTAACAAAGGCTATCCACGAGAAGCATATCTACAAGGAGTACATCGGTGTTGATGCCTGCGCAGCTAACCTTATGAGACCGGCTGTTTATGGTTCATATCATCATATAACAGTTCTTGGTAAGGAGAATGAGCCACTTGATCATGTTTATGATGTTACCGGTTCACTCTGCGAGAACTGCGATAAGTTTGCAATCGACAGAAAGCTTCCGAAGATCGATATGGGCGATTATCTTGCTATCCATGATACAGGCGCGCATGGTTTCGCAATGGGCTACAACTACAACGGACGTCTCTGGTCTGCAGAGCTTCTCCTCCGCGAGAATGGCGACGTTACACTGATCCGTCGTGCCGAGACTATCGATGATTATTTCGCAACACTTGATGGTTTCTGGGACCTTGATATCTGATTTTTGATAATTGGAGCAGGCTGTAAAATGGCTGCTCTTTGTACATGTATCATTATGATCCGGACATGATAAAACATGTATGATCGATAAAAACTATGAGGATGTGAAAATATGATTAATATAGTTCTCTTTGAGCCGGAAATGCCTGCAAATACAGGACATATCGGCAGAACCTGTGTCATCACGGGTGCAAAGCTTCATCTGATCGAACCTCTTGGGTTCCACCTTTCTGAAAAGGCTGTAAAAAGAGCAGGGCTTGATTACTGGCCCCGCCTGAATTATGAAAGATATCTTGATTATAACGATTTTCTGGAGAAGAATCCGACCGCTGTCGGAAATATGTTTTTTGCGACCACAAAAGCAAAGAACCGTTACACTGATGTAAGCTACAGCGATGGCTGCTACATCATGTTCGGGAAGGAGAGCGCAGGTATACCTGAGGAGATACTTGTGGAGCATCCGGACAGCTGTGTCCGTATTCCTATGATGCCTGAGGAACGTTCCCTCAACCTCGCCGATTCCGTTGCAATCGTCACCTTCGAAGCCCTCCGCCAGATGGATTTTGCGGGGCTTGAGACGAAGGGAGAACTTCACCGCTTATCGTGGTAAGAAATATAAAAACAGACAGGTTGCAAAAGTATTTTAAAATAACTGTTGCATCCTGTCGTTTGTTTTAGAAATATTTAGAAATATGCGACTATCTCGCAAGTGTTTCAGGTTCTGGATATGTCACACCCTGAGTATCGATAACGATGCTCTGGATCTTCTGCTCTTCCATAGGCTTGTCGCCCCAGCCGGTGCGTGTCATCGCGATCTTATTTACGATATCCATTCCCTCTGTAACCTTTCCGAAAGCTGCATACTGTCCGTCAAGGTGAGGTGCATCCTGATGCATGATGAAGAACTGTGATCCTGCAGAATCAGGATTCATTGAACGAGCCATAGAAAGAACGCCTGCTGTATGCTTAAGGTCGTTCTTGAAGCCGTTGTCTGAGAACTCGCCTCTGATCGAATATCCCGGTCCGCCTGTTCCACGTCCCTCAGGGCATCCGCCCTGGATCATGAAGCCTGCAATTACTCTGTGGAAGATAAGGCCGTTGTAGAAGCCTTTGTTAACCAGAGAGATGAAATTATTTACTGTGTTTGGTGCGATTTCAGGGTAAAGTTCGAACTTTATCACATCGCCGTTTGCCATTGTTAAGATTCCTGTTGGATTTGCCAAAATACTATCATCCTTTCTTGAAATTATTTATAAAAGATGGTAATATAATAACATTAATGTAAAATTACTTCAAGTATGTCCATTTTTAGGACGAGAACAAGACAAATTGTGACGCAGATGCTGTATTTGTGGGCGATTTGTCGGACATTTTATGTAAACGGAGTCTATTGTTTGAATAATGAGTGTAAGGAAAGTATCGGTAAAAATAGTTAAGTGGGTAATAGGAATAATCGTCTCCATCATGCTCTTCGGAGTTGTGAAGGACTATATAAAGGATATTTACGACGATTATCAACATGAGTATACAAATACGCAGATCACGCAGGGTAAGGACATAGTAGTCGAGATCCCTGAAGGCGCGACGGAGAAGGATATAGCCAAGATCCTGAAGAGGAAGGGGCTTATCAAATATAAGACCGCATTTACGAGGAGACTTTCGAACTCCGAATACAGCGGTAAGCTGAAGAGTGGAGTTTACACTTTAAATACAGGCATGAATACTCTCGAGATGATGAGGATCATGTCAGAGGAGAAGGAAGTTGAGGGACCAATCGACAAGCTGGTCGTTCCCGAGGGCTTCACGATAGACCAGATCGCCGAACGGTGCGAGGAACAGGGTATCTGTTCCAAGTCAGATTTCGTCAAGGCAGTTAAGTCGATCACTTCAAGCGATTTCGGATATCTCTCAGAGGTACCGAGCGGCGCGGATGTTAGATACAGACTGGAAGGCTTCCTCTTCCCGGCGACCTACGATATTTACAAAGACACAACGGCAGACATCCTTGTAAGAGAGATGCTCCGTGCGTTTAAGAATGCATATACGGATACTCTTCAGGAAAAGGCTGAAGAGATGGGACTTACAACCTACGAGGTCATCACTCTTGCATCGATACTCGAGAGAGAGTGCAAGGTTTCGGAAGAGCGTTCAATGATGGCAAGAGTTTATTACAACCGTCTTGATGATGAGATGCCATTGCAGGTTGACCCTACAGTGCTTTATCCGCTGACCGAGGGTCTGTACAACAAGGAAGTTGTTACCTACGCGGATCTCGAGCTTGATTCACCATACAACACTTACCTTTACGCGGGACTTCCGGCAGGACCGATCAGTAATCCGGGATATGCATGTATTTACGCAGTGCTCAATCCGGACGATAACGATTATTATTACTATCGACTGGTCAATGAAGAGAAGGGTTATCACAAGTTCAGTGAGACTCTTGAGGAACACGAGGATACATCGGACGATGAGCGCTGGATGAATGGTATTCCAAAGGATGATGAGGATACCGACGGTGACGGCGATGGCGATGGCGAGTCGGATGATGATGACGACGATGATGACGACTGGTAAGATGTAACCGGTCGGTAAAACAAATAAGCATACAATACGACATAAAATATAGATTAGCAGGAGGAGACAGGTCGACATGAGGAATTTTAGCTTTGCTGTAAAAAATATTGGGGATGAACGTTATCTCACATATACTATCGGGGAAGGCTGTGAGGTAGACGAAGACGTTCTTGATGCTATGGAAGAGGACGGACTTGACGAGCTTGTCAGTGTTATTTACGAGGAGGATGATGATTTCGATTATCTTTCCTATGATGTAACCGGCAAGACAGAGCTCGGTGAGTTTACAAAGAGAACAATGAACAAGGCACAGGTATTTACGATCCTGAGAAATATCTCCCTCGGCCTTGTAACACTCAAGGAGGAAGCAATTCATCTCTCTTACATTCTCCTGAATAAAAAGTTTGTATATATCGATCCGGCTACTTACAGTATACAGTTCCTGTGTCTGCCGGTTGAAAGCGATGGATCGCTCAGTATAGAGTTCAAGGGCTTCATCAGACAGCTCCTGGCTCACATGAGATTCGATGTTAATGAAGATCTGTCTTACGTAGGACAGCTTCTGACATATATCAATAGTGACTCCTTCAACTTAAGAGGTCTGATCGGACTTACAGAGGCCCTGATGGAGGATTCGGGAATCGACTTCGATGCAGAAAGCGCATTTTCAACTGAGGACGGAACCGAGATCATGGCAGGCGGTGAAGGTCAGGATGATTCGGGCGTTGGAAGCTACATGAACAATCTTGGAGCTGCAAGCGATGTGCTTCCTGAGATCGGTGATGACGGCGAAGACGAGGAAGATGACGAAGAAGTAGATACAACTCCTGTTGATGAGATGGATATCGATCAGCTCGTTGAAACAGCAACAGGCATGCTTACAGCTCATGACAAGGAAACGATGGAAGCTGCAAGAGCTGAAGCTGCAAGAGTAGAAGCTGAGCAGGCCGGCGATAAGAAAAAGAAGAAAGACAAGAAGGCGGTAACAGAGGCTGAGGTTAAGGAAAGAATCGAAGAGATCGTTAACAGCAAGGAAGAGCCAAAGAAGGAGCCTGGTCTCACAGAGTATCTGAAGAATGAAGAGCTTGACGAGGTTGTTCCAAACAACCCACGTATCCAGGCTAAGAACATAAGGATCAACAGAGCGGCGCTTGTTCAGAATGCTGCTGAGGAAGGTGCAGCTGAGGCGGATGAAGCAGCAGATGGCGAGACAGATGTTATCGAGGTTGCAGGCGAGACAAGAAAGAGAGATTCCGGAGAAGCGATCATCGAAAATATCGACGATGCAGCTAATCAGGCTAAGACAGGCTCGATCGGACAGGGAACACTTGCGAAGGCTCCGACAGCCGGCGGATCTATTCTCGGTGGCGGCGCAACAATAACCATCAACCCATACATGATCCGTGTAAATACAGAAGAGAAGATCATAATCACAAAGAATGTATTTAAGATCGGTAAGGCAAACCGTGGTGTTGATTATTCCGTTGCAGGTAACGGTGCTATCTCAAGACAGCACGCTATCATCACAAGAAAGGATGACGGTTTCTACATCAAGGACAACAAGTCAACCAACCATACATATGTAAACAATGAGCAGCTTGCAGAGGGTCAGGAGGTGCTCCTTAAGAATAACAGCAAGATCAAGCTCGGCGACGAGGAATTTCTCTTTAAACTTGGCTAATAGCATACGATTAATAGCTTTATGAGAACCTGATGAGGGTTCTCATAAAGTCGTTATAAAATAAAGTGATTTTTTGACGGTTTTTCACCCGGAATCGGGTGATATTTAAGTTTTTAAGCAGAACGACATAAATGTTTCAGGAGGAAGTATCATGGGGAAAATAGTTGAAACACATGAAAATGGCAATGTTATTTTGAAATACGAGCTTGACCTCGTTGACGTTGTTGATACAACGGCGGCTGAGAAGCTCAGTAAGGAGATAATACCGGGAGTTGCGCCGATCAAGGTGAACGACGACAAGAGTATTTCCGCAATTACAACGGATTACCCGAACCTTGAGACCTTCAGCAAGAAGGAGAGAAACAAGGCTGATGTGCTCAGACTTATGGACGGACTTGTTAAGTCATTCAGCATAGGCCCTAAGGGAATTCAGATCAGCTATATCGTGAGGGATGCAAGCAAGATATTTGTCAACCCTGAGACACTTGAGGTTATCTGTATCGCGATCCCTGTACAGAAGACTCCGATCGCTGTTAAGGACATCACTGATTTCTTCAGAAGTGTTCTGGCGATGCTCAGATTCGATACATCAGACAAGGACAATTATGTCGCAAGACTTTTCAACGAAATAAACGGATTCAATTTCTCGCTCATGAACTTCGGAAATGCAGTTAAGCAGATGATGAGTGAGGCGGGCGTGCAGGGATTTGTTCCGCAGGCCGCAGCTGCTCCACAGGGAGCAAATGTAAATCCGGGCAAGATAAATCGCATGGAGCTTATGAGAAACCGTGCACAGAATCAGGCAAATCAGATGCCATACGGACAGATGCCTTATGGTCAGCCTGGAATGCCACCATATGGTCAGGCGCCACAGGGCCAGCCTGGAATGCCTCCTCAGTTTGGACAGGGCCAGCCTGGAATGCCTCCTCAGTTTGGACAGGGCCAGCCTGGAATGCCACCACAGGGCAGACCACCAATGGGTCAGCCTGGAATGCCGCCACAGGGACAGTCGGTTCCACCGCAGTTCGGAAAGGCGCCACAGGGCCAGCCTGGACAGCCGGTTCCACCGCAGTTCGGAAAGGCACCGCAGGGCCAGCCGCCATTCGGTCAGGGGCCACAGGGCCAGCCTGGAATGTCACCTCAGTTTGGACAGGGACAGCCGGGACAGCCGGTTCCACCGCAGTTCGGAAAGGCACCGCAGGGTCAGCCGGTTCCACCGCAGTTCGGAAAGGCACCGCAGGGTCAGTCGCCATTCGGTCAGGGACCACAGGGCCAGCCTGGAATGCCTCCTCAGTTTGGACAGGGCCAGCCGGGACAGCCGCTTCCACCACAGGGTCAGGCTCCAGAGGTTAAAGCTCCGGTACCACCTGTGCCACCGGTAGCACCTGAAGCAAAAGCGTCTGAAGTACCTGTTGATGAAAAGAAGGATGCAGCACCTGAGGCGGCAGCTGCTGAGAAGGTTGCAGAAACAGTTGAGAAGGCGGCCGATGCAGTAGCAGAGAAGGCAGCTGAAGTACAGGATGCTAAGGCTCCTGAAACACCTGTTGAAGAGAAGAAAGACGCAGCACCGGAAGCTCCGGCTGCTGAAAAGATAGAAGAAAAGATAGAAGAAAAGATCGAAGAGAAGATCGAAAAGGTTGAAGAAAAGGTTGAGGAGAAGGCACCTCAGGCACCGGTTCCTCCGGTACCACCTGTAATGCCACCACAAGGTGGACAGCCAATTCCTCCGGTACCACCAGTACCTCCGATGGGACAGATACCACCACAGGTTAAACCACCGGTAGCACCACCACAGGGAGGCCAGCCGGTTCCGCCTGTAGCACCACAGGTTAAACCACCGGTAGCACCACCACAGGGAGGTCGGCCGATTCCACCTGTAGCACCGGTAGCACCACAGGCACCTAAGGTACCGCTTACAGGACCACAGGTTCCGATGGGACAGAAGCCACAGCAGGCTCCGGTACCACCTGTAATGCCACCACAAGGTGGACAGCCAATTTCTCCGGTACCACCAGTACCTCCGATGGGACAGATGCCACCACAGGCAAAATCACCTGTAGCACCACCGCAGGGAGGCCAGCCGGTTCCATCTGTAGCACCACCACAGGGAGGTCAGCCGATTTCACCTGTAGCACCACAGGTTAAACCGCCGGTAGCACCACAGGTTAAATCACCTGTACCTCCGGTACCACCTCAAGCAGTACAGACACCTGTACCTGCTGTAGCACAGCCAGTACCACAGCAGGCTCCACAGACACCTGTTCCTCCGGTTGTACCACAGGCAGCACCTGAAGTTAAAGCTCCGGAAGCTCCAAAGACAGAAGAGAAGAAAGCAAATACATATGACGATATATTGAACGAGATGAATCAGGAATCATTCTCATTTATCGATGATACTGATTTCCAGAAGATTCCTCCGCACATGGTTAAGCCACAGGCACCGGCACAGCCACAGGCAGTACCGACACAGGATCCTGGTATTCCACAGATCCTTATGGATGCAGCAGAGAAGGTTGAGGCTGAGAAGAGAGCAAGACGTGAAGCGGCACAGCAGGCAGCACAGGCAGCAGCCGGCAAGGTTGATAAAGAGCCTGTTGAAGAGGTTACTTCACTCGTTAATGATTCTGCGATCGCAGGAAATAAGGTTGTTCCGAGATTCATCAGAACCAAGACGAATGAGAACATCTACATCACAAAGCCTGAGTTCATCATCGGTAAATCAAAGCTTCATGCAGACTATGCGATCGAGCACAATACAGCAGTCAGCAGAGAACATTGTATAGTCACAAGAGATGCTAACGGCGCTAACTATATCACAGACAATAAGTCTACTAACGGAACCTACGTTAACGGCGTGAAGATAGAAGCAGGCAAGAAGCAGCTTCTTACAGATGGTACCAAGGTTAAGCTTGGCGATGAGGAATTCATCTTCCGTCTCCGCAGTGGAGAATAAGATCGCGACAGCCGGCTAACGGCTAAGTGATGGAGTTGTTTAGTGACAAGGTATTTATTTGACCGCACTGGTGACAGGCGGAATGGAGAATAGAATGGAATTTACAGCCAGTTATAATACAGACATAGGCATAAGAAAAAGTACAAATCAGGATTCTCTTGCAGTAAGAATTGTTGATACGCCTACGGGTAAGGCTGCATTTGCTATTATTTGCGATGGCATGGGTGGTCTTGCAAAGGGCGAGCTTGCGAGCAAGGAAGTCATCTACGCGTTCAGCGAGTGGTTTGACACCAAGTTTATAAAGCAGGCGTGCAAGGATACATTTTCTGTTGGAAGCCTTCATGATGATTGGGACAATATCATTCAGGTTATGAATCAGAAGCTCGGCAACTACGGTTCGTCAAATAATTTCATGCTCGGAACTACTGTTTCGGCAATACTCATGTACAAGGGTGAGTATTACATCGTGCATGTTGGCGACAGCCGCGTATATGAGCTGACCGACAGCGCAAAGGTTCTGACAAAGGATCAGACATTTGTGGCAAGAGAGGTTGCTATGGGAAGAATGACTGAGGAGCAGGCAAAGATCGACCCGAGACGAAGCGTTCTTCTGCAGTGCGTAGGAGCATCAAATATCGTGCAGCCTGATTTCCTGAAGGGTGAGGTTAAGGAGAATGCAGTTTACCTCCTCTGCTCAGACGGATTCAGACACCAGATAAGCGAGGACGAGATACTTGATAAGCTCGGACCGAAAGCAACACCTACAAACGATGAACTTCAATACGGATGTGTTTACCTTACGGAGCTCGTTAAGAACCGCAAGGAGACAGATAACATCACTGTTGTAGTCGTAAAGACTACGAAGTAATCAAACCGCGGGTGACACGTATGCAAAACATACAGTGACAGCTGTAAACACGGTATGAAATAAATCATCATGGATTGACAGCATTCGCAGATGGAGACTGCGAAAACACATAACAAATGCATGATTCACATAACAGGGTATAGAGGATTATAAAATGACAAAAGAGGGAACTGTTTTAGACGGTAAATATGAAATACTGAAAGAGATTGGTCGAGGCGGTATGTCCATAGTTTACCTTGCTCGTGATAATCGTCTTAACAAGCAGTGGGCTGTTAAGGAGATGAAGAACGACGGCAGCAAGAGCCGTGAGACTCTTCTGAAAGGTCTTGAGCGAGAGGCTAACATACTGAAGGACGTGGATCATCCTGTTCTTCCACGAATCGTCGACATCATTAACAGCAGAGGTATCATCTACGTTGTAATGGACTTCATAGAAGGTACCAACATTGCAGAAATACTTAAGGACGAAGGCGCGCAGCCGCAGGAAAAGGTTATCGAGTGGGGCAGACAGCTTGCATCAGCTCTTGACTACCTGCATTCTATGAACCCGCCTATCATCTATAGAGATATGAAGCCTTCAAACGTTATGCTGAAGCCTGAGGGCGGCGTTAAGCTCATCGACTTCGGTACCGCGAAGGAATATACGATCGAGAACAATGCGGATACGACTGCGCTCGGTACGAGAGGCTATGCCGCTCCGGAGCAGTTCGGTGATGCACAGGGCCGTGGTATCTACAAGACAGATGCCAGAACGGACATCTACAATCTTGGCGCGACCATGTACCACATGGTTACCGGCAAGAACCCTTGCGAGCCTCCGTATGAAATGAAACCAATAAGACAGTGGAATCCTGCACTTTCTACAGGTCTTGAGAAGATCATCCTGAAGTGTACCCAGCCGGACCCGAACGACAGATATCAGTCTTGTTCGGAGCTTCTGTATGCCCTCGACCATTATACAGAGCTGGATGATACCTTCAGAAAGAAGAATAAGAAGAAAATGGCCCTCTTTATCACTTCGGCAGTCCTTACGGTTGTCGGAGGAGTTGCCGCTATCGTTGGTTACAAGGGTATTAACAGACTCCGTATGGAGAACTATACAGAGCTTGTACAGAGCGGTAACGAAGCTTACGAATCAGGAGATTACAAGGAAGCTTCAAACTACTATAAGGATGCCATCAACCTGAACGTGGACAGTTCTGATGCTTACCTCAGAATGCTCGACATGTATGTTAAGGTTGACAGCCAGTACACAGGCGACGGCGAGCCGGAGCTTGATCTGGATTCAGGACTTAAGGCCATCGAGGCTAAGATCAAGGATCCTTCATACAATGTAAATGCGGATGTTATCTACCAGGTAGCATACAGGTATTTCGTAAAAGAGGAATACGCAGTTGCAGCACAGTATTTCCAGATGATCGATGACAAGAACGACGATCATTACAGCAAGGAATTCGATACCTACAGCAAATCTGCAAAATACCTTGGAACCGTTGCATCAGCACTTACAAACGGTATCATGGATACAAATGCGGTTTACGTGAACGTAACCGATTTTTACAACTATAATAAGGGACTTTCAAATACGAACGATCAGAAGTTCACGAATTATACCCTTATCCTTAAATGTTATACAAGAATAATAGGCGAAGTTGACAAGGATTACCTTGAGCTTATCCGTGCTGCAGTTGAGCAGGCCGAGGATGACCTCAACGAATCTGAGAACGCGGCTATTTACGAATACGACATAACAAACTATGCAGCAACGATCTACCAGAATATCGCATCAAGAACCTATGAGCTCGAGGTTATCAACGGCACAGGTCATGACGGTTCAAGCGGTTACTACAGTCTGGCGATCGAGCGTAGCAGATCTATGCTTGAGCTTATCGCTTCGAAGACAGATGAGGACGGAAACGTTATCAATCTCGCATCTTCAAGCAGCAACAGCAACATCAAAGCTGCACAGTCTGCATACGAGTCAAAGATCAGAAGTATCGCTGATATGTACATCGCCATGGGCGATTACGAGAACGCATTTACGTACTTTAAGCTGGGGGAGCAGAACCTTTCGGTTGATTCAACCGCTATCGCAAAGGTTTACGCAGCTCACCTTACATCGCTCTTTGAGTTCTACGGCGACCCAATGAAATACACTCAGACCCAGAAACTCGACATCTACAACCTCTTCGATGAGGCAAAGAACAGAGTTCCAAATATCGACAGCAACAGTTCGTGGACATCCCTCAAGGTTAAAGTCGGAGACCTCCGCGACGGAAAATACGACAAGAAGGGAGAGTGATGACGCATGGGATTCTATAAAATACTTTTTTACGGTGGCATAGTATGTGCAGTCATCTTCCTCATTCTTACGATAGTACTTTTCTTCGTGTTGAAGATACCGGCTGTATTTGGAAATCTTTCAGGAAGTACTCAGAGAAAGAGGATTGAAGAGATCAGAAAGAGCGGTTATGAATCAGTCTCAAAGAATAAGGCTATTCATGATTCGACAAGCAAGATCACAGTTCGTGAGGCTGAGATGAAGTCAGCCGATTCCGGAAAGCTCGAGGAAGAAAAGAAGGAAGAAAAGAAGAGCAATAAGCCGAAATACACACCAAGACCGGATGTGGGCTTCGGAAATATCAATGATGACACAGCAACAGAGATCCTCGGCTATGGCAAGAACGGCGAGGAAGCTGCAAAGTCAGGTGCAGCTGATGCGGTCGATGATGATTCGACAGAAGTTCTCCGCGAGGATACATTTGGATCGGCTGAGGCTCCGGACGAGGAAACAACAGACGTCCTCAGAGGAAATACAGGAAGTCTCAGAAGAGACGATCCAAAGGTTAACGAAGAAGAAACCGCAATCCTTGGTTCAGAGGGCGGCGAGTCTGATGATCTCTTCGATGATGACCTCGACGAGGATGTTACAGATGTCCTTGCCGGCAAGTCGATCGAAGTTGAGGATATCAGCAGTAAGGTTACAGGAAGCTACGGCGAGGATATAACCTCCGTACTTACAAGTAACGACAGAACAGATATAGTAAATGATATGGGCAGCTCGATCGGCAGTACAGACGAGATGACATCAGAGGAGGAAGACAACACCGATTACATGGACATGGTTACAGTCATTTACTCAGCTACAGTAGTAAATACCGGCGAATCGCTGGATGACTAAAGAATGGAGGTAGAATTCAGTATGAGTAAAAACAGAAGAAAAAGACAAATACGAAACAGAATAATTGCCTTCATCATGGCTGTGGCAATGGTTTTCACAGTTGTGAAGGTGAATGACAGTAAGAAGGTAGCAAAGGCCGGGGAAGGGACAACTGAAGGTGTAACGGATAGTAGTTTTCTGGCTGATGGAACTAATGGCAAATTAATAGGCGGAATTAATTACTATATAGACGCATCTGAGGGTAAGGCTAAGCTTCGCGAAGTTTTTCATGATTATTATAATTATGACAAGACAGATCACGATTGTATTGTTTATATTCAAAATGACAAGGTATCGTTTGAATTACCGCAGCCGCCATTTACGAGTTATGGGTGGAATGATGGTCAGCCATCAGGAATGTACATAGATAGCTATACTATTAAAATGGATGGCGTAAATTTGGTTAAAGAACCAGTAAAATATTCGGACCCAAATAATACATTTGTAGATAACCCGACGGACAGACCATATATAACGATTAGTTATAACTACAAATTTGAAAACTTTGACAATACTTTGCTCAACAGTAGCATGGTTGATGGTAAAACATATACTGCATCACGTCAAAGATATGGAGATTATACATGGGGGAATGAGGATTCAGATGGTCAAGGTGGTAAGGCAGCGTTAGAAAATGCACTTAATGGTACGAATTATTTGGCTGACGAGGTTACTGGCGTAGAGGTGTTCACCGTTAAATGTGAAACAAAGGCTCCTTCCTCAACAGACAATTATACAATAAATGCGTCTACTGGCGAAATAACAGATAAGTGGGGTGTTGGTGCAGGAGCTAATGAATTCTATTATGGCCATAATGAATTTATTATAAGTGGTGTTGAGTTAACGGCTGATCAGCTTGCATCAGAGACGTCATATCAAGCATCTGTTATTAATGCGGCATTAACCACATATTATCCAAATGATGGAACGTACTATGTTTATCAAAGGTATGTTACAGATGTTAGTGATGGAAATGGTGGATATGTTTATTATACAGATACTACAAATCCGAAGACTGTAAATATCAACAGAGAGCTTGATACAAGAGTTACAGCTAATGATGGTCATGTTGGCGAAGGGGAAACTGAACCTGTATTATTTATGGCTACAACGCCGGCAGATGATATAGCGGGAATTATTGATGATGCTGATAAGACTAAGAACATTGTATTAACAATAGCGACTGATGAGGAAGCAACAACAAAATTGGAAAAAATAGGTGGTACAGAAAGTGATCCAACCTATACAGATGTAGATTCTGCTACCCTTGTTGTTAATGAAGCAGGTAAATACATTGGAACTAATACAATACCTGCTGATGAGGGTATTTTAGATGGAGATATTGTTAAGTATAGATTGACAATCACTAATGGCGCGGCTGCTCCGAATACATTAACTCATGTTGCCACAATAACTGTTAAATATAGCTATAATACTATCTCAATAGATAATGTGGCGATTAATAACACAAATGTAGTACCGAATAATGAGGCTACTCCATTACTAACAAATCATGCTACAGAGAATACACTTGTTGTGACAGCTGATATTGGAGATGGACTCACCGAACAGAGTGTGGAGGTGTATTCTGCAGCGACAGAAGGAACCCTTTTGGCCACGTTAACTCAAAATGAAACAGATAAGAGTAAGTGGACAGGCACATATACTTTTGGAACAGAGGAAAAGAAGGCGTTTTATATTATTGCTGAGGGAACGAAGGGGACTGGCGAAGAAGCATCAGTTGTTTCGGTCACATCAGATCCGTACTACCTTCAGTATGATGCAACAAAACCTGTTGTTAATAATGTAACGATTAAGCAGGGTGAAAAAACGCTCGTTCCAACGTTGAGTACAGATGAAGCGGAAAGTGCATCTCAGATATTACAACTGGATGCGGATTCAGCTTTTTCTGTAGAGTTTGATGTGCTTGATTCGGTAGGTGTTGATAATACTACGGTTTCATTACGAATTGGTGAAACCACATTTGATAGTAGTGCAACAGGGTTCTCTTCAACAGATATAACTTCTGGGAAGCATTACAAATTTGAAAATATTCAGTTAGCAGATCCTGATCTTACAAAAGCAAAAACATATGCAACTCTTGCATATACAATCTCGGCGGCGGATACTGCTGGAAACGTCGCTGTAGATGAAGAAGGCGCTTTGACAGGAGAAATTCCTTTCGTTGATGAAGTTAAACCGATTGTTAGAGATGTTGTTGTAAAACAGGACGGAGAAACAAAAACAAAATACGAGGCTGATGACCCATTAGCAGTAGAGTTTAATGTGTATGAAGAAGATATTCAATCAGTTGTACTTGCTATTGGAACAGATACAACAACGGTTGTTAGTCTTAGTGATGGTACACCTTTAGTTGATCAGACGTACGGCAAGGGAGCATCATATACAGCAACAATTACACTTGGTTCGGATGACAAAATTGCTGCAAAAAGAAATGGTAAGCTGACATATACAATAACTGCTAGGGATAAAGAAAACGCTGCTGAAGAGGTGGCTGATCAGGTAACAAATGATATCCCATTTGTTGATGAAGTAAATCCGGTTGTTGATAATGTATTAATCACCCAGGAAATCGGTGGGGTAAAGAAAACTCTGGTGTCAACACTTAGTGATGATGAGGCAGAGAGGGCAAATCAAATTTTAGCAGTAGATTCAGATACCAAGTTTACTGTTGAATTTGATATCTTCGAAGTAAATCTTGATAGTTATACACTTAAAGTAGGTGATACAGAAGCTACCAGTTTTACGCCAGTTGGAACTATTAATAACGACACCTACGGTAGCGGAAAGCACTATAGTACGGAGATAACCTTAAGCTCAGAAGATATCGTAAAGGCAAAACAGAATTGTAAGCTTAACTGTGTGATTACAGCTAAAGACAAAGATAACAATGAGGCTGAGGCTATAGCTACAGAATTGACAAAAGAGATTCCGTTTATCGATGAAGCTTCACCTATTATAAGTGATGTTTATGTCAGTCAGACTATCGGTGAAGAAGAAAGCAAAACTGAAATAACATCGGGCGGTAACTCACATAAGCTTTATGCTGGCACCACAGAAAGTGGTTATAAGTCGTTTGATATCGGATTCAAGGCTGAAGATCCAAATCTAACTAAGGTGACGGTAGACATTGTATACACCAAAACAAATGGTACTGAGATAACGAAATCATTTAACTATACAGTTAATGAAAACAATACGGCGGGATATATAACCAAAGCTGAAGATGGATCTTATGTACTTCATATTAATTTTAAAGAAAATGATTACCTGTCGAATTTTCACGCATGGGCAGTAAATGGTAATTCTGCTCGCTTCACGATTACAGCAAAAGATAATATAAATGCTGATAGTACTTTTGCCGGTGTATTACTTTTCCATGACGAAAAAATACCTGTTATAAGTGAGGTTGATATTCTTCAGGATCAGAATAATGATAACGCTCTTGAAAGCATAGCTATAGACACAAAGAAGCTTACAAGCAAAAAGAGTGTCAGAGTATATTTTAGATTAAATGATGACCCACCGGCTGATAATTACATGACTGGATCGGGTATTAATGAGGATGATATTTCTGTCACACTTGTGGGTGGATCAGATGGTACATTAATTGATAAGACATATACCACAAGCAGCACTCCTGCTGTTAAACCTGATATAGGTGATCCGGATAGTACGGATGATGATAAACCTGGATATTACTACATAGATATTCCTGCTAATGATCTTACTCCTGCTGTCGGTGGTGGGGAATATGATCTCACAATCAATGTAAAGGATAATGATGAAAATTCTGCAGCGACTGTTTCAAAAACACTTACATTCTATAACGAGAATGCAGAAATTTCGTTTGTACCATCAACAAGTGGAACAAAGGATAACGTAGTTATTGATTCCAATACATACGCTAATTATAACAATATTGATGGTTCGGGCATAAAGCTGTTCTTCACCATTACAGTTAAATCAGAAGTGCCATTGGATACAGCATCGATAGTTGGTGTAGATTCAGAAAACAATTCGATTGGCACTATTACATGTGATACAACAACGACAGAGTCGGGTAAGTATGTTTATACATTTACTACTCCTGAGGTTGATATCGCAACGGGAAGCATAACACTTGATCATGTATCGGTTACTAATGTATTTGGTCAGACATCAACAAGTACTGAAGCTGCTTCAGTATTCTATGCTGATATTACAAATCCGACAGGCGATGTTACGGGATATAACAGTAGTTTTACTACTAATGATAATAAAATAACAGATTATGATTCATGGTATAAGAATGTTTATCTGATTTTTTCAAGTGTTACCGATGCAAATGTTGGACTTCCTGCCGATATTGATCTTGTTAATGATGGGGCGAATGGTAATCCTGCGTATAGTGGAATGGTAGTTCCTGACAGTGCTACTTTCCCAACTACAGTGAATAATGGCGGACAACCATATAGCTTCCTGTTCAAAGTTAATAATTCTACAGAGCTGGAAGGAACGGCAATAAGCTTCTCTATCAAGGATAAGCTTGGCAATACATATACTAATGACAATAAAAAGATTAAGGTCGATGGTATTAAACCGGCCATTGCAGATGGTACATTCAAGGTAGGAACAGAGGATGTAACTGCTGACAAAACGACATTTACTGTTACAAGTGATGTTAGTGTTAGTGCAGCCATTACTGATAATATGCATGTCAACGATGTGATTATTAAGTGTATATCGGCTCCAAGTAATTATGATTCAATTATTAAATCTGAGACTTATACAGGATATGTTGTTAATAATCCAGTAGGTGGATCAGGACGTGTAACAAGAGAGTACTTCACGAGGGAGCTTAGTAAGATAGTAAGTGGAGATGATGCCGGAGTTGAACTTGTAGAAGGTACTTATGTATTAACACTTGATGCATATGATATCGCTAACAATGAGTTAGGAACTCAGACGATTACAATCATCATTGATGGAACTGCTCCAATTGCTGATATAAATGCAAAAGTTCTTACAGATCCGAAGTCTACAGGTACACATGGCGATGAAGTTAAGGCTTCATATGTAACTGATGATGCGGCACGTAACTATGATTACTATAAGTACGCGAGAGTTAATAAGACATTAACATTTACTGTGGTAGATGATAACGTTGTTGCAGACAATATTGTTGTTAAAGACAATGATGTAATAATTCCGACCGCTAACTTAGGTTGGAGTTATGATGCTACAACCAAGACGTGGACAGGTTCTTATGAGTTCTTGGCTGGTAAGCATTCTGTAACAATCGCAGCAACTGATAATGCCGGAACAGCGGCTAACGTTCGTGCGACACAGAAGGTTGAGTTTACAATCGACAAAGCTGCTCCAACAACAAACATTTCGCTTAATGAATCAGTACAGGAGAAGAATTCAGAAGCAACACATTATATTTACAATACAACAGTCAGAGTAAACATGCCGGCACTGGATGATGAAGATAAAAATCTTGATCAGAAGGATGTATATCTTTGCGGAACATTCAAATCTGCTACCGGTTCTGAGACAGAAACCTTCCCTAAGCAGATAACCTTTAGTGGAGTAAAGCCAAACAATCTGACCTTCGAAAAAGATGGTGAGTACTGTGTTTGGGTTGAGGCTACTGACTATGCGGGAAATAAGCTTACATCCGACAAGGTATACTTCATGATCGACAAGGTTAACCCTGACATCGACGTTAAGGTTGACACGGCAGCAACAAAGAATAAGTTCACCAGTGAGTATAAGCACACAGGAACTCATTATAATACAACTTATACTTACAGCCAGTTCTTTAATAAGGACGTTGAGCTTACATTAAAGGTATTTGATTACAACAAAGATACGATCACCGTTAAAGATAATGGTGAAAAGATCGCGGCAGACTTCACAGGCTCAAATGGTGAATACACCGCAAAGATCAAGGTTTCTGAAGAAGGAAAGCATAAGATAGTAGTTGAGGCTACTGATACAGCAACCGGTCAGGGAACATCAACACCGGTTGAGTTCACTATCGATAAGACTAACCCAACTCTCGACCTTACACTTAACGGTGAGACTGATCCTGAAGATATGCTCCGTGTTGACGGAGATGTATCTATCGGATACAAGCTCACAGATACTAATAAGGACTCTACAGATGTAAAGATCACATATGTATTTACACCTGCAGGCGGTTCTAAGAAGGATCCTGTACCGGAAGAGCTTTACGATGATGCGAAGAAGACCTTCAAGGAGAACGGTACCTACGAGGTTAAGATCACTGCAATCGACAAGGCTGGTAATTCATCAAGCGACAGCGCAAGCTTCGTTATTGATAATCAGAAGCCGGAAATCGATCTGAAGATCACAACCTCTAAGCCTGCTAAGATCGACAAGTTCAAGAGAACTTACAAGCCGGCGGTTGAAGGTTACTTCACAACAGACAAGGACGGTTATGAGTACGGCCAGTATTATAAGGAAAATGTAAAGGTAAAGATTTCTGTATTTGATTATGATGTTAAGGACTTTACCGTTTACGACAACGACGAAAAGGTGACACCTGAGTTCAAGGATCAGGGCAACGGCCTGTACACGGCTGAGATCACTGTTTCGGAAGAGGGTTCTCATATTATCAAGGCCGAGTCGGTTGATAAGTCCGGAAATACAGGAAAGAGCTCAGAGCTCAGCTTCATCATCGACAAGACGGCGCCGGCACTTACCACAACACTTGATGGTGAGAAGTACAGCGCAACCGACAGATACTGCGCATCGGATGCAGTTGTCGGACTGAAGATAGAGGATAAGAACCATGACGCTGACGACGTTCTTCGCTACTACGAGATAGTTCCGTCAGATCATTCGGCTACCAAGACCGATAAGTCTTATGTAACAGCTCTTCAGGAAACTTATAAGCAGAACGCTTATTACACAGTAACTTACACAGTAGTCGACAGAGCAGGCAACTCTTCAACGGCTAAGATCGGTTTCACGATCGATAACACAAAGCCACAGTCTGATATCAGGATCACGACGAAGGCACCTGCAAAGATCGACAAATACCATAACGAGTATTCAAATACAAACGGACATTTCAACACCGCTTATACATATGGTCAGTATTATAACGAGAGCGTTGCGATGGATATGGCAGTATTTGATTACAACGTATCGAAGATAGTAGTAACAGATAATGACGAGGTTATTCCGGTAACCTTCTCAGGCAGTGGTGACGAGAGAACTGCAAGCAGCGTGACAGTTTCCGATGAGGGTGAGCACGTTGTCAAGATCATAGTAACTGATATGTCAGGAAATGAAGCCGTTTCCAAGTCAGTAAGCTTCATCATCGACAAGTCAGCTCCAGGACTTTCAGCAACACTCAACAATTCGTCAAGCATTACCGAGCAGTTCCTTCAGACTGACGCATCTGTTTACCTTTCGGTAAGCGACACAAATGAGGATGAAGACGATGTTACAAGGATTGTTAAGATGACAAGACCTTCTGCATCGGCTGAGACTTCAGAGGAGACGGGAGCTCTTGAGGGCGCAGTTTCATACACAACAGAAGCTGATTACGAGATCACATACACAGCTATCGACAGAGCCGGAAATAAGAGTGATCCTATAACTCTTACCTTCCGAGTTGATAAGACTGCTCCGCAGCTGTCATTCTCAGGTATCACAAGAGATGCGACGGCAGCAGAGGATACAACGATCACTTACAATATGCTCGAGGACTTCTATTGGGATATGACCTCCGCAACAGTTAAGATCTACCAGAAGGTTGATGGTATGGGCGAGACACCGATCAGAACGGTTGAGATTACCGCAAGCGGCGCAAGCACAGCACTTTCTGAGACCTTCAAGGAGGATGGTCAGTACCGATTCGAGTTCACGGCACAGGATAAGGCGGGCAACCAGGCAACTGAATCCTTCACCTTCATCCTTGATGAAAATGCACCGGTCATCATCCTTTCGGGTGTTGACGGATACCTCACAGATGAAGACGTTTCCTTCGGTGTACAGGTTGATGAGACCTTCTACCTCGGAAACAACGTTAAGCTTGAGGGTACTGTAAAGACTCTTGATGATCCTAAGGGCAAGGCAATCGTATTTGATGATTACTCAAGGCTCACAAGAACAGCTTCGGCTAACTTCGAGCAGTTATTTACTGAGGACGGAATCTACAACATCAAGGTAACATCCAAGGACGTTGCCGGAAATGAGACCGTTCAGACAGTTCAGTTCACCATCGACAAGACAAAGCCTCTGATCAAGGATCTTGAGGAGCTTGCCGACGAGGAAGACTACAAGGCATACACAGACGCAGTTGCGGCAAATGATAAGGACGCCAAGAAGCTGATCCCGATCTTCAGCAACTTCGAGTTCGACTACGAGGCAGACGATATCGTTACTGATCTGACAACTGTAAGCTACAAGATGTATATGGACGGAGTTCTCTACGATGGACTTTCAGAGATCGAGGATGGTTTCCATACTCTTAAGATCACCGCAGAGGACGAGGTTGGAAATACAGCAGAGAGAAGCTTCTACTTCATACTTGATACAGTTAAACCTGGTATCATCGTAACGGGAGTTGAGGAGGACGATAACCTTCAGGAGCCAACAACGATCACTGTATCACTTCAGCTGACAGAGGATTCATTAAAGTCAGTTAAGCTGAATGGTGAGGCGATCGCTATCGTAAACAATACCGCAACACTTGAGGTTCGTGATAAGGGCGACTACGAGCTGGTTATCGAGGCAGTCGATGATGCAGGCAATGAGTCAACCATGACAATCAAGTTTGAGTACGGTAAGACAAGCAGCTGGCTGTGGCTCCTCATCGCAGGCGGCGCAGCACTTCTTATAGCTGCAGCAACCTTCTTCATCATCCTCGGTAAGAAGAGAAAGAAGAAGGAGTAATAATTAAGTTTTAATCTGGGCCGGTGGGGCAACCCACCGGTCTTTTGCTGTCTAGAAAATTGTACATTGAATATTTGGGTGTGTAATTGGTATTGAGCCGCAGGCGAGGATGCGGTAAAGTAATCTTACAGACACGCAACGCGTAGAAGGGGTGCATGGGTATTTATTCTGATAAACAAACAAAATAGGGATAATAAGGAGGGATAAAATGGTAAGGAAGAATGTTGATTTTGAGGCTCCGCTGACTGTTGAAGAAAAGAAAAAGCTCAATGATTTGAAGGATAGACCGGTTGTATTTGATGATGATTGTCCGGAAATAAGCGGTGAGGAACTTAAGGAATTTCACAGGGTTACCAATCAAAACAGCGATAATGCTTAGAAAATACAAATTGTACATACTTGTATAAGGAAATAAGATGAATTATAATTAAGGAGGCGGTAAGCAGATGAGACAAAATGATGAACATGAAACACAGGCTTTAAGCCACTTAGGAAAGGCTGTGACGGCATCATTGACTATTGAAGAATATGATGCGTCGGTTAAGAAGCTGTTGGCGGACAAGCAGTTGATCGCTAGGATTTTGAAATGGACAACTTCCGAATTTTGCGACATGGATCCGGAGGATATTATTCCTTATATCGAGGAACCTGCGGTATCTAGTGTCGGAGTGGATCCGGGACTTACAAATGAGTTGGTGACTGGTTTGCCGACTGAATCAAAGGTACTGAAAGAGGGACTGGTCACATACGATGTGAGGTTTTTTGTGAAGAACCCTAAATCGGATAAGGTTGGCGAAGTCAGGATGATAGTTGACATCGAGGCACAAAAGAAGCCGAATCCGGGATATCAGCTTGTTCCGCGAGGAATACTGTACTGCGGAAGGATGTTGTCTGAACAAATAGACAGAAATGTTAAGCATGGTAATTATGATTCGCTTGAGAAAGTGTATTCGATTTGGATCATATTTAACTGCTCACAGGAAACGTCAAATACGATATCATCATATGAAATACAGCACAGAGCAACCTATGGGGAGTGCGAGGATTACGAACGCTGTGATCTCCTTCGTGTTGTGACCGTGAGGATGCCAAAAAGAGGAGGACTGATGACGGCCAAGAACCCGCCGTCCGATCTTCATGAACTTTTATATGATGTTTTTGTAGAAAAACGCAAACCTGCGGATAAGATAAAGTTCCTAAAGGAAAAATATGGTCTTGTGATGGATTCATATAAACAGGAGGTGAACGTCATGTGTAATTTGGGCGAAGGACTTATCGAGGTGACTCGCGAAGATGATTTAGATGAATTCAAGAGAGCGCTTGCCCTGCATCGCTCCGGAGAAATGGATAAGGATGTTTATAGAGAAGAGGGTATCTCTGAAGAAGTCATTTCAATGGTATTTGATGAATAATACTAGGCGGCGTCTAAAAATCTTCTTTTCAATACTGCATACATATGCTATAATAGCTCGGATAGTGGGTTTTTTCTACAAACCACTATCCGTTATTAGATTAATTTCAGGAGGACTAACGAGATGGAAAGAATCAAAACTCTTACAACTAAGACACTTAACAATACAGTTAAGACAGGTGGATGCGGCGAGTGCCAGACATCATGCCAGTCAGCATGTAAGACATCTTGTACAGTAGGAAATCAGCACTGCGAGAGCAATAAATAATGATCCTTGTTTCCGCCGTTGCTTGCGGGAATAATATAGAAGATCATAACAGCAATATTCATACTGAAAGAGGGCCATTCAGAGGATAGTCCTCTTTTAGAGTGTTGTATTTGGGAGTGCATGAATGGTTCATCAGTATAAGAACAATGGATACAACATGGTTCTGGACGTGTGCAGCGGATCAGTCCATGTTGTAGATGAGCTTGTTTACGACATAATTGAGTTGTATTCAGGCAGGACAAAGGATGAGGTTGTCCAGGCCGTGCTCAGGAACGGTAAGGAATACGACGTTTCAGGTAAGTCGGGAGCATGGAGTGCCCTTTCGGAGGACGAAAAGAAAAGCGAGATAACGGAGGCTTACGATGCGGTAACCTCACTCGCTGAGAGCGGGCAGCTTTTCACTGAAGACGAATATAAAAATATTATAATAGATTTCAAAAAGAGGCAGACCGTAGTCAAGGCGCTGTGCCTCAATGTATCGCATGACTGTAATCTTGCATGCAAATACTGCTTCGCAGGGCAGGGCGAATACAACGGACCTCGTGAGATAATGAGCTACGAGGTTGGCTGCAAGGCACTTGATTTCCTGATCGCCAACTCAGGCAGCAGGAGAAACCTTGAAGTTGATTTCTTCGGCGGCGAGCCGCTTATGAACTTTGAGGTTGTAAAGAAGCTTGTTGCATACGGCAGGAAGCGCGAGGCGGAGACTGACAAGAAGTTCAGGTTCACGCTGACGACAAACGGTATACTCTTAAATGACGAAGTACTTGAGTTTGCAAATAAGGAGCTTGTCAATGTGGTTCTCAGTATCGATGGACGTAAGGCTGTTAATGACAAGATGCGTCCAACAAGAAACGGTAAGGGAAGCCACGATATCATCCTTAAGAAATACAAGGATTTCCGTGCGAAGAGAAAGGGCCAGTACTACGTAAGAGGTACCTTTACACACTTCAATACTGATTTCAGTAACGACGTGATAGCACTTATGGATGAAGGCTTTGATGAGGTTTCAATGGAGCCGGTTGTTGCAGCACCTACAGAGGATTATGCGATAACAGAGGCTGATGTTGATATCATAAAGGAGCAGTACGATGTGCTTGCGAAGGAACTCCTTAAGCGTTATGAAGAAGGAAGACCTGTAAATTTCTTCCACTTCATGATAGACCTTGAGGGCGGACCTTGTGTTTACAAGAGGCTTTCAGGCTGTGGTTCGGGAACAGAGTATCTGGCTGTTACTCCTTCGGGAGACCTGTATCCTTGCCATCAGTTTGTCGGCAATCCTGATTTTGTTATCGGAAATGTCGATGAAGGCATAAAGCGTACCGACATAGTTGACGAGTTTAAGCTCTGCAACGTATATGCCAAGGACAAATGCCGTGACTGCTTCGCGAGATTCTACTGCAGTGGCGGTTGTGCAGCAAATGCATACCAGTTCCACGGAAGCCTGCTCGACGCTTATGATATCGGCTGCGAGCTTGAGCGTAAGAGAATCGAGTGTGCGCTCATGATGAAAGCCGCTATGGCCGACATTGATGCTGCGAAAGGCTGGAACAAACCGGCAGACCTAAATGTCAGCGACTGCGCAAGCACCACAACAAGTGACTGCGACGAAGGGAACGACTGCGCTCCTGATGACGCTTTTACTTATACGATGCGTTAAAATATAATTAGAGAACGATAAGGAGTCGAGCAAATATGTGCCCATGAGGGCGTATTTTGCTACAACCGAATGGGTATATATTTGTTCGGCTCCGTATTAAATAATTAAAGTGACAAGAGGAGAAGAAAATGAAGAAAGCAAAAAGGAAAGCATTACTTCTGTTCATTCTTTTCTTAGCTGCCGTAGCAGGCGGAGTTTATTCCGTTCTGTTCGGTATTGTTGAGGAGAAGAACAACGGAGTAAAGGCTTCAGACGAAGGAAGAGATGCGGTTATGATCGGCCGTGCATCAGACATTGCACTGGGTCTTGACCTTAGGGGTGGTGTCAGTGTTACTTACCAGATCGAGGACGACAATCCGTCAAGCGAGGAGATAGACAGTACTATCGACAAGCTTCAGCGAAGAGTTGATACCTACAGCCCGGATGGTGAGGTTTACAAGGAAGGAAGCGACCGTATTACCGTTGAGATCCCTGTAGACACCAGCAAGTATGATCCAAATGCCATCCTTGATGACCTTGGACGTCCGGGCGAGCTTCTTTTCCTGGACAGCGATAATATGACAAAGTTCCTTTCAGGCGAGGCTTATACACCTGCTCTTACAGGAGCTGATATCAAAGACGCAAATGCAGCTATCCAGAGAGCAACAACAGGCGACGAGTACGTTGTTGAGCTTGCGTTTACTGATGAAGGAACCAAGAAGTTTGCAGACGTTACTTCTGCAAATGTAGGAAATATCGTTTACATCGTTTACGACGGAGCTATCGTAAGCTCACCTGTAGTTAAGTCTGCGATCACAGGTGGTTCTGCAGTTATCGAGGGACAGGAAGACTTAGATGAGGCTAAACAGCTTGCAAGTACCATCAAGATCGGTGCCCTTCCACTTACTCTTTCAGAGCTTCGTTCACAGGTAGTAGGTGCTAAGCTTGGTAATGACGCTGTTGATACATCACTTCTTGCAGGTGCTATCGGTATCGGTATCATTTTCCTTATCATGATCATCGTATTCAGATTCCCTGGATTCCTTGCATCATTAGCACTCGGTACATATATTATCCTTGAGCTTTTCTTCTTACAGACTTTACATATAACACTTACCCTTCCGGGTATTGCAGGTATCATTCTTTCAATTGGTATGGCCGTCGATGCGAACGTTATCATATTTACGCGTATCAAGGAAGAGATCGCTGCAGGCAAGGGCGTTAAGACAGCTGTTCAGGCCGGTTTCTCAAAGGCTACTTCAGCTATCGTTGATGGAAATATCACAACTATCATAGCAGGCGTTGTACTTCTTTACATGGGTTCAGGTTCAGTTAAGGGCTTTGCAAGAACACTTATTCTTGGTATTGTTATTTCAATGATCTCTGCACTTTTCATCACAAGATTCCTGCTTTATGTATTTACAACTCTCGGCGTAACAAACGAGAAGCTTTACGGACGTGCTAAGAAGGTTAAGGTTCGTTCTTACTCAAAGTATTTCAAGGTTACAGGTTCTATTTCAGTACTCCTCATCGTTATGGGTATCGCATTCCTCTTTGTAAATAAGGGAATCGGCAGCAGAGGAGACAACATGAACTTCAGCCTGGAGTTCTCAGGCGGTACATCAACATCTATCACCTTTAACAAGGAGTACACTCTTTCAGAGGCAGAGTCAGAGATCAGACCTGTTATCGCTGAGGCAGCAGGCGTTTCTGAAGGATCTATCCAGATCCAGATCGTTGACAGCAACAACCAGATCATCTTCAAGACTTCAGAGCTTAATGAAGAGAAGAGAGTTGCAGTTTCAAATGCAGTTAAGGAAAAGTTTGGCGTTACAGACGCTGACATAGAGTCAGAGAATATCAGTAGTACTATCAGTAATGAGATGCGTAGAGATGCTATCATCGCAGTTGTTATCGCTTCGATCCTTATGCTTATCTACATCGCATTCAGATTCTCTGATACAAAGTTCGGTATAAGTGCGGTTATCGCCCTTATCCACGATGTAATGATCGTGTTCATGGTTTATTCGGTTGCATACCTGTCAGTAGGCAGTACCTTCATCGCATGTATGCTGACCATACTTGGTTACTCTATCAACGCAACTATCGTCATCTTCGACAGAATCCGTGAGAACCTTAAACTCATGAGTCCTGAGACAGATGGTTACGAGAAGATCGTAAATACAAGTATTTCACAGACACTTTCAAGAAATATCTATTCATCACTCACAACCTTTGTGACTGTACTTGTACTTTATATACTCGGCGTTGCCGCTATCAAGGAGTTCACACTTACGCTTATGGTAGGTATCCTTTGCGGTACATATTCTTCAATCTTCATCACAGGTCCACTCTGGCTTTCATTCAAGAAGAGAGGCAAGAAGAAGGCAGAAGTATAATTTTATAGCAAAAGTTACAGCGGGGACGGTTTTCCCGATGTCGGGAGAGATTCCGACAGAGAGGAAATCGTCCCCGTAGTGTATTTTATATGACCGGACCGAAACAGGACCGGCAATAGAGTGAGGGACGGTTTGCCGTCCGGTATTTTTTAAAGAAAACAGGAGAAATACATGGCGCAGCCTAAATGGATACTAAGGAACAGAAATCTTGATTATGCAAAGATTTCGGCACAATTTAATATCGACCCTCTGATCGCGAAGGTTATCAGAAATCGTGATGTGGAGGATGAGAAAGGCTTCGAGATGTTTCTCAGTGGCGGGCTTTCGAACTGCCACGATCCGCTCCTTCTGGACGGAATGGACGAAGGCACCGAGCTTATGATCAAGAAGCTCGAAGAAGGTAAGAAGATCCGCGTTATCGGCGATTATGATGTGGATGGCGTGACTGCCACATACATCCTTCTGAAGGGCCTCAGTGATCTGGGAGCAGATGTGGATTACAGGATCCCACACAGGATCACCGACGGTTACGGAATGAATGTTCGCCTTATATCTGATGCGCTGGCTGATGATGTTGATACGGTCATCACCTGTGACAACGGTATTGCCGCCTTTGATGCGGTGGAGCTTGCAAAGGCTCAGGGCATGACGGTCATAGTTACTGATCATCATGAACCTAAGGAAAGAAATGTTATGGCTGATGTCGTGATTGACCAGAAGCTGGTCACCTGCGATTATCCTTATGAGGATATCTGTGGTGCGACGATAGCCTTTAAATTTATCAAATGTTTGTATAAGAAACTCGGTAAGGAATTCGACGAGGAATACTTTGTTCCATTTGTGGGACTTGCTACAATCTGTGATGTCATGAAGCTTCAGGATGAAAGCAGGATCTATGCGAAGGAAGCACTTCGACTGATAGGCAGGAGCAGTAATGAGGGAATCCGTGCACTTATCGCCGCAACCGGCAGAGAGGGCAAGGAACTGGATGCCTACGCAATAAGTTTCATCCTCGGACCTTGCATCAATTCTGCGGGAAGAGTGGAGTCGGCTGAGCAGGCGGTTGAGCTTTTTAGTTCAAATGACCGCGAGCAGGCGGATATAATAGCAAAGCATCTTGTGGAACTGAACGAGAGCAGAAAGAGCATATGCGATGCCGGAATGAAGAGAGCTATCGAGCTTATCGAGTCGAGAGAAGATCTTCGAGGCGACAATATAATCGTTGTTCACGTACCGGATCTTCACGAAAGTCTTGCAGGAATAGTTGCTGCAAAGCTGAAGGAGAAATATTACAGGCCGGCGATCGTATTTACGGATTCCGAGCTGGATGACGGGCTTTACAAGGGCTCTGCGAGAGGCATCGACGGCTATGATCTGGCCACTGAGCTGGAGAAGGTCAGCACCCTTTTAAATACATGCGGAGGCCACAAGAAGGCGGCCGGACTCAGCCTCAGAAAAGAGAATCTCGATGCCTTCAGGATAGCGATAAATGAAAACGAAAATATAGCCGAGGAGGATCTTGCTCCGAAGCTTATCATAGATGCGAAGGTTGGAATGTCGTATTTCAACCTGGCGAATGTGGAACAGCTCAGCGTTCTCGAACCGGTGGGGGAGGGAAACAGAGAGGCTGTATTTGCGGATGCGGGTCTGAAGGTCAGACGCGCTGAGGTGAGAGGCAAGCTGAAAAACTGCCTCTGGCTCTTCGTCGAGGACAGCCAGGGAGGCAGATACAGGCTTATATCATTTGATGTTCAGGGCTTCTTTAATAATATAAAAGAGTGGTTTGGGGCCGCTGAATGTGATAAAATAGAAGGAGGGGCTTTAAACAACGTAAGGTTGAATATAGCCTATCGCCCACAGATAAATGAATATATGGGCAGTAGAGAAGTGCAGTTTATGCTGGTGGATTATCAGCCGGCATAGAGCAGTGTAATGTGAAAATTAAGCAAAGACATATACTACTAAGAACTAACGAGTAGATAGGGAGGAAGATAAGATGAAGAAGAAGCTTGAGGATTATATAGTTACAATTCCGGATTTTCCAAAGCCGGGAATACTTTTCAGAGATATAACATCAGTGATCAACAATGCTGATGGTCTGAAGCTTGCGGTAGATGAGCTGGATAAGCTCCTTGAAGGTGTGGATTATGACATGATCGCAGGTGTTGAGGCAAGAGGCTTCGTCTTCGGTGCACCTCTCGCATATAAGAACAATAAGCCGCTTACACTTATAAGAAAGAAGGGTAAGCTTCCAAGAGAGACCGTTGAGGAGACCTACGATCTCGAATACGGTACAGCAACAATCGAGGTCAGCAAGAATGATATCAAGCCGGGTGACAAGGTTGTTCTCGTGGATGACCTGATCGCAACAGGCGGAACTATTGCTGCAGCTGCAAGACTTGTAGAGCGTCTTGGTGCTGAGGTTGTTAAGATGATATTTATCATCGAGCTTCCGGAACTCAAGGGCCGTGAAGTACTTAAGGACTACGATGTTGCATCCATCGTTAAGTTCGAGGGAGAATGATCCGCGATACAAAGAATATGTGGCTGAAACATCGGTGTCGGCGTAAGCTGATATGATGTTAATAAAAATAATTATGAAAAGAATAGAAAGGAGGAATTAGTATGGCGGAAGAATTAAAAGACATGACAGTTGAAGAAGCGGAAGTTAAGACAGAAACAGCTGAAAATACAGTGAACGGAGCAGAGCAGGAGAAGAGCGAACCGCAGCCTATAAGCATCGTTTATGATGTATATGGCAGAAAGAGAGCCGGAGATCTGCAGACGCCTGCTGATTTCACTCCACCGGAAACCCTCTACAGAGAGCTTATCGAGAAGATCAAGCTTTATCATCCTTCAGAGGATTTCTCAATGATAGAGAAAGCTTACAAGCTTGCAGACGAAGCTCATAACGGACAGAAGCGTAAGTCGGGCGAGCCATACATTATCCATCCTATCTGCGTAGGCATCATCCTTGCAGAGCTTGAAATGGATAAGGAGACCATTGTTGCGGGACTTCTGCACGATGTTATCGAGGATACGGTTGTTACGAAGGAGGAGCTCGCAAGAGAATTCTCGGAAGAGATCGCTCTTCTTGTTGACGGTGTTACAAAACTTACAAAATTGAACCTGTCACAGGATAAGATCGAGCTTCAGGCAGAGAACCTCAGAAAGATGTTCCTTGCCATGGCGCAGGATATCAGAGTTATCATCATCAAGCTTGCCGACCGACTTCATAACCTCAGAACTCTCCAGTATCAGTCTCATGAGAAACAGATCGAGAAGGCCAGAGAGACTATGGACATATATTCTCCGATCGCTCACAGACTTGGTATCAGTAAGATCAAGATTGAGCTCGATGACCTTTCGATGCAGTACCTTTATCCTGAGGTTTATATGGACCTTCGTACCAAGATCGATGAAAGACTTACCGAGAGGGAGGAGTTCATCAACGAGATGGTTGCTGAGGTGCGCGATTACATAAAGGAAGCAGGCATCAAGGCTGAGATCGATGGACGAGTTAAGCATCTCTTCAGTATTTTCAAGAAGATGAAGACCCAGGACAAAACACTGGATCAGATATTTGATATATTTGCTCTCAGGATCAAGGTTGATACCGTCAGGGACTGCTATGCTGCTCTCGGTATCATTCATGAAAAATACAAGCCTATCCCGGGCCGTTTCAAGGACTACATCGCCATGCCGAAGGCAAACATGTACCAGTCGCTTCATACGACGCTTATAGGTCATGGCGGAAGACCGTTTGAAATACAGATAAGAACCTACGAAATGCACCGTACCGCTGAATACGGTATCGCTGCGCATTGGAAATACAAGGAAAGCGGCAGCACAAATGTCAACAAGGAAGAGGAGAAGCTGAACTGGCTCCGTAAGATCCTTGAGTGGCAGAACGATACTGCTGATAACCGCGAGTTCATGAACGTAGTCAAGACCGATCTGGACATCTTCCAGGATCAGGTTTACTGCTTCACTCCGGACGGTGACGTTAAGACACTTCCGGCCGGCTCGACACCGATCGACTTTGCCTACGTTGTACATACGGCTGTCGGAAACAGAATGGTCGGCGCCCGTGTTAACGGCAGACAGGTTCCGATAGAGTACAAGCTGAAGAGCGGTGACCGTGTTGAGATCATCACCTCGCAGAATTCACGCGGTCCTTCTATGGACTGGCTGAACATCGTTCAGAGTACTCAGGCCCGTACCAAGATCAATCAGTGGTTCCGTCAGGAACACAAGGCAGAAAATATCGTCAAGGGCAAGAGCGCCGTTGAAGATTACTGCAAGAACAAGGGTATAGATCAGTCAAGCATCCTTCAGGTTAAATACCAGGAGAAGGTACTTAAGAAATACAATTTCCCTGACTGGGATTCGCTTATGGCGGCCATCGGTCACGGCGGCATCAAGGAAGGCCAGGTTGTTAACCGTCTGCTTGAGGAGATCAACAAGGAGAAGGAAGCAAACAAGACCGACGATGACGTGCTTGCTGAGCTTAAACGTGACAATAGACATTACGACATACCTAAGGGAAGCATCCAGGTTAAGGGTATAGACGATGTTGCCGTTAGATTCTCCAAGTGCTGTTCACCGGTTCCGGGTGATGAGATAGTTGGCTTCGTAACAAGAGGCCGTGGCGTTTCCATCCACAGAACCGACTGTATCAACGTCCTCTGCATGGAGGAAGGCGAGAGAACAAGACTTATCGATGCTGAGTGGATTGATAGCAGCGTGAACGGTGAAGAGAAGGAATTCACTACTGAGATCAATATTTACACCATGAACCGTCAGGGCATGCTGTTTGATATTTCCAAGGTATTTAATGAGGCGAAGATCGACCTCAAGGGCGTGAACGTCCGCATCAATAAGCAGGGTAAGGCAACTGTCACCATGCAGTTCGGTATCCGTTCAAAGGAGCAGCTTGCGTGGATAACAGCCAAGCTCAGAAATATCGAAGGAGTTATCGATATCGAGCGTACACGCGGATAATATATACGTGCTACGGACGTATACGGATCCTTTAGTATTGATAAACTAACAATATATGCATGAGGAGGAACGAAATGCAGAACTTAATAGTAGTAACAAATATGCTTGGTGATCTGGGAACCAACTGCTATACGGTCGTAAATACAGCGACACGCGAAGCGGTCATCATCGACCCGGCTGCAAATGCTCCCTTCCTCATCAGTATGATAAAGAACCAGCAGTATAAGCTGGTGAAGATACTTCTGACACACGGACATTTCGACCATGTTGAGGGAGTGAAGGGACTGAAGGAGGCTTATCCGGAGGTTCCTGTCGTGATCGGCAAAAATGATGAGGATATCCTCAGAACACCTGCCGCAAATCTTTCGCTCATGTTTGCAGAACCGATCTCCCTTAAGGCGGATGAGCTGGTTTCTGACGGCCAGGAGCTGGAGCTGCTCGGAACTAAGATCAAATGCATCGAAGTACCGGGACATACAAAGGGCGGCATGTGCTATTACATTGAAGAGAACAAGATGATATTTGACGGAGACACCCTCTTCTGTGGAAGCATCGGAAGATCGGACTTCCCGACAGGCGACGGAGAGGCTCTCCTCATAAATATCAGAGAGAAGATATTTACACTTCCTGATGATACAGTGGTTTATCCGGGACACAATTCCCGCACCACGGTGGGAAGAGAGAAGACAAGTAATATGTTTTTCTAGGCAGCAGATGAAACGGATTAATACACCGGACTGTTTACAGGATGGTGTGTTGATGGCAGCTGCAATATATACAGGACTTAAATCGAGGTACCCGAATGATCCTTCTGGTTCAGAACAGCGAACTGTATAATAATGATCTTCGTGCGATGATCATGGCATTTTATCCGGGTGAAAAGCTGACGGAAATGAAGCCGGCAGCGGTAGCTTCCCTTGGAAGGGAGCTTCACAATGAGTTCACCCTTTGCTTTACTGCGCTCTTTAACGAGAAGCGTTCGATGCTGAAGATAGAGGAGAAGGCCGTAGTAAAGTATTTTGCATATATCAGCGGTGACTACGAGGACAGAAAGAGCTTCAGAAACAGGCTTAAGCTTGCGGCTTACCAGATGCTTTCCGAATTCACCGGAAGGACACTTCCTTGGGGAAGTCTCACAGGAGTAAGGCCGACCAAGATAGCCATGCAGGGACTGAAGGAAAATCAGACCGATCAGGACATCATCAGTGAATATGAAAGAAGATATGCGGCGACACCGGAGAAGGCACAGCTTGCCCTCAAGGTGGCGAAGTGCGAGATGGATAAATTCGAGCGAGAGGACATCGTGACCACCAGGGATTACGGCCTCTATATCAATATTCCGTTCTGTCCGAGCAGGTGTCTCTACTGTTCATTTGCGGCATTTCCTGTGAATGAATACAAATACAAGATACCGGATTATCTTGCGGCCCTTTCAAAGGAGCTGCAGTTTATTTCCTACGTCAACAGGGACAGAAGACTGGTTTCGGTCTATATCGGAGGAGGAACGCCAACCTCCCTCGGCGAGCTTTCATTTGACAATCTTCTGACGGAAGCGTTAAGATATTTTGACTTATCGCATCTAAAGGAGTACACTATCGAGGCGGGGCGCCCGGACAGTATTACCCAGGGTAAGCTGGACATCATGAAAGCCCACGGCGTAACAAGGATAAGTATCAATCCGCAGACCATTAACGACCAGACGCTGCACATCATCGGAAGGGCGCATACCTCCGAGCAGTTTGTGAAAGCCTTCGAGATGGCGAGAAAGAGCGGATTCGACAACATAAATACAGATATTATCGCGGGACTTCCGATGGAGAAGCTGCGAAATATGGAGATGACTCTGGAGGCGCTGAAGAGGCTTCGTCCGGAGAGTCTTACGGTGCATTCGCTCGCAGTCAAGAGAGCGGCGCATCTTAAAGAAGAGCTTGCAACCTATCAGGATGTGATCAATCATGATGCAAGGGAAATGCAGGCCCTTGCGGCAGAGTACGCAAAGCATATGGGTATGAAGCCGTACTATATGTACAGGCAGAAAAATATTGCGGGCAACCTTGAGAATGTGGGCTACTCAAAGCCGGGTAAGGAATGCCTCTACAATATGCTTATCATGGAAGAGAAGGTCGACATCTTCGGAGCGGGCGCAGGTGCGTCAACCAAGCTTGTGAATCCGTTTAAGGGCAACGTGGAACGCATCGCCAACACCAAGAATGTCGATGATTATATAAATCGTATCGAGGAAATGCTTGATAAGAAACGTGATTCCGTTGGGAACGAAAGAATTAATCAGTAAAACGAGTTTTAGCGGCGTGATATAAGCGTGCGTTTATAATTAAGGAGAGTAAGTGAAAGATGAGTATGACTAAGAAGCCGGTAACCGGTATGAAGGACATCCTTCCGAGAGAAATGGAAATAAGAGACTACGCGATCGGTCTCATCAAGGAAACCTACAAGAAGTTTGGTTTCACTTCGGTTGAGACTCCGGCCGTAGAGCATATAGAGAACCTGTCTTCAAAGCAGGGCGGCGAGAACGAGAAGCTTATATTTAAAATACTGAAGCGTGGCGAGAAGCTCCGTCTTGATGAGGCAAAGAGTGCTGATGATCTTGTGGACGGCGGCCTCAGATACGACCTTACTGTTCCGCTTTCAAGATATTATTCAAACAATGCAAACGTGCTTCCAAGTCCTTTCAAGGCGCTCCAGATGGGAAATGTATGGCGTGCCGACAGACCTCAGAGAGGCCGTTACAGACAGTTCATGCAGTGCGATATCGATATCCTCGGTGAGCCTGCAAATCTTGCTGAGATCGAGCTCATCCTCGCAACCTCGACACTGCTTGGCAAGCTTGATTTCAAGAATTTCACAATAAGAATAAATGACAGAAGAATCCTTCGTGCCATGGTTGATTACGCAGGCTTTGAGCCACTTATGATCACAGGCGATGAGAATGCTGAGCCGGTTAAGGCTGATTCGGTTGATTACGACGGTATCTTCATCACACTTGATAAGATGGACAAGATCGGTCTTGATGGCGTCAGGGAAGAACTTATTTCCGCAGGAAACAGCAGCGAGACCGTTGACAAATACCTTGAGCTCTTTAACAAGACAACATCTGATGTTGCAGGCATAAGGTTCCTTAAGGAGACTCTTGGCAAGTATCTCGACGAGAGCGTTACGGACGGACTTGCATTTATCATCCAGAATGTTGAAGCCGCGAAGGACGCAGAGTTTAAGATGGCATTCGATCCGACCCTTGTTCGCGGAATGTCTTACTATACAGGACCTATATTTGAAATATCAATGGATGAGTACGGCGGATCAGTCGGTGGCGGCGGACGTTACGATGAGATGATCGGACGTTTCACAGGCCAGCAGACACCTGCCTGCGGTTTCTCAATCGGTTTCGAAAGAATCGTTATGCTTCTCCTTGAGAGAGACTTCAAGGTTCCAGGCAGCTCTCTGAAGACAGCCTTCATGATCGAGAAGAACATGCCTGAGGATAAGATGGCTAAGATCCTTACAATGGCTAAGGAAAGAAGAGCAGCCGGCGAGAACATAAACATCGTAATGATGAAGAAGAACAAGAAGTTCCAGAAGGACCAGCTTACAGCAGAAGGCTACACCGCGATCGTGGAGTTTTTTGCGGACAGGGATATATAAAATTAAGAGCGCATGACAGATGAGTCGAGAATGGCACCTGTCAGTAGCGAATATAGATATATATGGAGGATAATACAATGCAGTCTAGAACGCACACATGCGGTGAACTTAGGAAAGCAAATGCAGGCGAAACAGTCACAATAGTCGGCTGGATGGAGAACGTCAGAATGGTAGGCGGAAACCTCGCATTTGTAGTTATGCGTGATTTTTACGGAACAACACAGGTGGTTATCGAGAGCGAAGATATGATGGAGAAGATCAAGCCGCTAAACAAGGAGTCGACTCTGAAGATTACCGGTACTGTTCGTGAGAGAAGTAACATCAACAAGAATATACCTACAGGTGAGATAGAGATAGTACCTACAGAGATCGAGCTGCTCGGAAAGAATTATCATGCTGAGCTTCCGTTCGAGATCAATCGTTCAAGAGAGGCAGATGAGACCTTCCGTCTCAAATACCGTTATCTGGATCTTCGTAATCCGGCAGTTAAGAACAATATCGTTATGAGATGTAACGTTGTTGCTGCTCTCAGAAGCGCTATGATCGAGCATGGCTTCCTTGAGATCACAACACCTATCCTTACAGCTTCATCACCTGAGGGTGCAAGAGATTATCTTGTTCCTGCAAGAAAGCATCCTGGTAAGTTCTATGCACTTCCACAGGCTCCGCAGCAGTTCAAGCAGCTGCTTATGACTGCAGGTTTTGACAGATATTTCCAGATCGCTCCTTGCTTCAGAGATGAGGACGCAAGAGGAGACCGTTCACCTGGAGAGTTCTACCAGCTTGATATGGAGATGGCATTTGCATCGAAGGAAGATGTATTTGCTATCATCGAGGATGTACTTCCTCCTGTATTTGCTAAATATGGTACATACAATATTGCTTCAGAGTCACCATTTACAAGAATCCCTTACCTTCAGGCTATGGACGAGTTCGGTACAGACAAGCCGGATCTTCGTATCGACCTCAGAGTAAAGGACGTTACAGATGAACTCGCTGACTGCGGTTTCGAGCCATTTAAGGGCAACGTAGTTAAGGCAGTTCCTGTATCTGACTGCAAGCTTACAAGAAAGCAGATCGATGCGATCTGCGCAAATATAGAGGTTCAGGCAGGCGCTAAGGCTTATTGGTTCAAGACTGATGAGACAGGTGCTATCGCCGGAGGAATCGCTAAGTTTGTTAATGCTGATCCTGCTATCGCAGAGGCTATTTCAAACAAGCTCGGTCTTGCTCCAAATACACTTGTTGTAGTTGGCGCAGGCAAGAAAACTCTTGCACAGAAGATCGCCGGCGTTGCTGTTAAGATGCTCGGTGTAGAGTGCGAAGGTCATATGGATAAGGAAAGATATGAGTTCTGCTGGATCGTTGACTTCCCAATGTACGAGATCGGTGAGGAGTCAGGACTTCTTGAGTTCTGCCACAATCCATTCTCCATGCCTATCGGCGGCAAGGAAATACTTGAGAAGGCAGCTGCAGGCGAGGTTGATCCGCTCAGCATCATGGCTGATCAGTACGACCTTGTATGTAACGGTATCGAGCTTTCTTCAGGAGCTGTAAGAAACCATGATCCTGAGATCATGATCGAGGCGTTCAAGATGGTTCGTCTTGGTGAGGACGAGGTTAAGGCTAAGTTCCCTGCTATGTACAATGCATTTACTTATGGAGCACCTCCACACGCAGGTATCGCTCCTGGCGTTGACAGAATGATCATGCTTCTTGCAGGCGAGGAGTCTATCCGTGAGATCATCGCATTCCCAATGAACAAGAATGCACAGGATATCATGATGGACGCTCCGGGCGGTGTTACAGATGCTCAGCTTGAGGAGCTTAATATCGCTATCGTTAAGAAAAATGACGAGGAATAGTTCACATAGGTGAATAATAATGATAATTAAATCATGAAAGTGATAGATATTATCATAATCTGTTGCGATAATGTGTAGTCGGTAACCATTGTCGTAAATCTGATAAAATGAGGGGCTAATATGGGTGTAACAGAAATAGTATGTGCGATCATCATCGGCTTAAGTTTTGCAATATCATGCTTTTTTATAGCAAAGATATCTGCGTGGATACTTGCGAGAGATGCCGCATATGAGAGAGCGTATGAGAAAGACAAGAAAATAGATGAGAAGATCCTGAAGAAGAAAAAGCAGGCGCTTAGAGACAAAAGGCTGCCGGCTAAGATAGGTTCGGTAATCTGGGATGAGATAACAGGCGAACGAGGCGAGTTCCTTGAATTCATGCCTGAAAGAGCAACGGTTTCCAACCTTAGAGTATTCGGATCGACCTTGCTCGGACTGGTCGGTGGATTCTTTCTCGGAAGACATTTCGATTTCGGAGCAGAGCTTGTTCTGATGATGATCCTCTACATACTGCTTTTCATCATTGGTTTTATTGATAGAGATACTATGGAAATACCTCCATATCTCAATTATATGATACTCCTTCTCGGTGTGGCTTCTATCTGGCTGGTGCCTGAGATCAGTATCAAGGACAGACTGATCGGACTTGTATGTATAAGCCTTCCGCTCAGACTGTTTAACTTTGCTATTCCGGACGCCTTCGGCGGCGGAGATATCAAGCTGATGTTTGCAACAGGATTCCTGCTTGGCTGGAAGTTAGTTCTGATGGGCTTTATATTCGGTATATTTATCGGAGGCTTTATCGGAGTTATTGTCCTTATCAGAAAGAAGAAGGGTGGCAAGGATCATATGCCATTCGGACCATCACTCTGTATAGGACTTGGCCTTGCGGTTATCTACGGTATGGATATCATCAACTGGTACGGAGATATCCTTGAGGCACAGATGACACACTGATCATTTTTTGATCAGCTCATCGATGGAACAACCGGGAAACTCAGAGATACGATAAAAACCCGGGATATACTCGAGAAAATCAGAAGTACAAAACAATTGAGAAAATATATGAAGGGCATCACCGTTGTTGATGTCCTTTTTTATTGAATACAATATCAGTAAAAAACGATTGACCGATTAGACATACCATATGACCACATATGCAAGGACCACTTCTTTTCGTCATGTGCGTATAGTATAATCAGCCTATGCAGTATTTTAAACAGAGAGAGAAGAACTATGGAAGAAATGATAGAGATCAAGGTAATAATCGATGAGAATTCCGTCAATCCGAGGGTCGAGATATTTACGAAGAACAGGACCGGTCAGGTTGACAGGATCATTGATGCGATAGAAAACATGTCGCGAAGCAGTTATCCGTCAGTGCCTGTAAATATTGACGGTGGGATAAAATACATCTCCCAGAGAGAGATTTACAGGATCAGAAAGGAAGGGCGTAAGGTCTATCTGGATACGGCGGACAGCTCATATCCGGTGAACGGTACTATTACAAAGTTTGAGAATGAGCTGGACAGTGAACGTTTTTTCAGGATATCGCAGTCAGAGATCATCAATCTGTATAAGGTCAGCTTCTTTGACTTTAATATGATCGGAAATGTCAGTGTGGAGCTTGATAACGGGGAGAAGAGCTGGGTATCAAGGAGATGTGTAAAACCCTTGAGGGATAAGCTGAAAAAGAGCTTCGGGGAATCAATGTAGGAGAATGATATGAACACGAAAAAAAGATTTATTTATAAGGCATCAATTGGATTCTCTCTGGCTGTCATAATCGGAATAGCGATCACGGTGTTATCGGTTTCATTTGGCGGTGAGAAGGATTTTCTTCAGGACTCAGTTCTGTCGGGAAGGATAAAAAATGATATGACTGTACTGGTGATCGAACTCCTTCTTGTAGGCCTTATCGGAGTAGTCGGAATGGGCGGTTCAGTGGTATATGAACTGGAAAGCTGGAGTCTGCTGAAAGCAACGGTGGTCCATTTCCTGTGTACGATCGGGGTATATATTCTGGTAGGTATAACGCTTGGCTGGCTGTCGCCAAAGATGGGGATATGGAATTATATCCAGATACTGGCATATATGGTCGCTTATGCGCTGATCTGGATGATCCAGAGTATGATCTATAAGAAGGAGATAAGGGACATCAACCGGGGGGTTGAGCTTCTGAAAAGGAGAGAAAATACGGCAGCAGGAGAATGATATAAAACCGTATGCGGCAAAAGGAATAACTGCATGGCGGGAAGGAAAGGAGAGGTGTTGATGAGAGGAAAGAAGTTTGTAGCAATAATGACATCCGCCCTTTTGACACTTACAGGTGTATTTGGCGGAGTGACTCCAAGGCAGCTTTCGGCACAGAAAATTGAGGGAGTTACTATTCAGGATGTAAATATCTATCTGAGTACGAATCAGAATGAGCCGGGCGGCGGAAATAACCAGCAGAATCCGGGCGGCGGAAATAATCAGAACAGCGACAGCTTTGAGGTGGCTGTCGGGGAGGAGCTGGAGATAACCGCAAACGTGAGCTTCAGATATTTTCTTGAATCCCAGAGCAATGAGCAGCAGAATCTGCCTGTCACTTTAAGGGTAGAGACAAATGATGACAAGGTGGTTATCAGTTCGAATAAAAACGGTGGCGATCCTGATGGCGGCTCAGGAAACGGCAATACATATACGGCTGAAGACTCCGTTGAAATAAACGGCAATAATCAAAACGGTGACGGATATTTCAATCATAGCTTTAAGCTCAGCAGATCCGAGGCAGGAAATGTAAATATAACTGTTTCGGTAAACGTTAATGAGGCTGGAAAAGACTCGGCTGACGGATATGCTGAGAGGAATTACACTGTTAATTTTAAGAATAACGGCGGACAGGAGCAGTTTCCGGCTAAGGAGGATTGTAAAAGAGTAATCTTTAAGGAAAGTGCAAATGATGAACATGGAGCATGTTATTGGGTTCGTAATTATGGCCTTATCCTTCCGGACTTTAACGGCACTGTTCCGGATGGGCAGATCTTTTATGACTGGAGTGGAGCCGGAAAACCGGGAGAGGTATATGCGCCTCAAAATGACGGCGACATAATATATCCGAATTTTATCACTCCGGGAGTGAATGATAAAGCGACCGTGACCATAACACCGGGAATAGGAACCGGCGAAAACTATAGTGAAGAGGTGCAGCTTGGACAAAACTACAACTTTAGATCGGTAAGTGATTATGGTTTTACTGCGCCTGAAGGCTATACGCTATATGGCTGGTATGTTCCGGATGAACATGGCAATATAGGTTACACCAATGGAAGTTTTAAGGTGACAGAGGATATCACTCTTGATACTGTGTGGTGTCTTGAAGGTCAGCAGACTTATACTGTTACATATAAAGCAGGAACCGGAAACGGTCAGGGAAATACCATCACTTATCCGTCAGGAAATACTGTTACACTGGCTGATTTTAAGGATTATGCTCATCTTGGAATTCAGGCACCTGATGGATGTGAATTCGATTATTGGGAGTTACGGTATGACGGAGAAGATGAAATAACAGGAACAAGAAAGAATCTGGGAAAGGTCTTTCTTGACGGAAACCTTACTGCTACAGCGGTATATAAACAGAAACCGGCAACTGATTTTCCAAATGGTTTCTATCTTTACAGGCTGACATCCAAAGGCCTTGCGACCAACTTCATACCGTCGCGTCAGTATGACGGCAGTGCGCAGGACGGTGTGCTTGGCGTCAATAAAGGAACGACCAATACATTCAATATGAATGTGAAGTGGGATGGTATAGATTATTCGGAAAAGGTCGATTATATACTTGAAATGGCACATGGAGAAAACCGTATTTCCGTTTATCAAACCGGAAAGTCTACAGTTATAGCAACGGTAAGTATTGTGGACGATCAGGTATCTATAGAGGCTGTGGCTCCGGGTGAGGGAGAGTTTAATATCGATGCTGTGGACAGCATGGGAGATTTCGCTTTTCAGGGTTCGTTCAGGCTGGTTGTATCAGATATTGGTTCACAGGACGTGAGCAGCGGCGCGGCTTCGTCAGGTGCGGCTGAAAGCCTTTCTGACAACGAAGCAAAAGCTGTCACGATAGATGATTATCAACTGAGTGTTAAGACCGGTATTGTTTCGTCAGAGGACGGAAGCGTCAACGACGGTGCGTCAGCCTCTATCAGTGACGATACTATAAAATCTGTTATGTCAAATATAGCAGGTATGGATACGGCGCTTACCGAAAGTGAACAGATCGCTTTGTCAGAGGGAAGTGTATATCTCTATGTCGGTGCGGATGATATTTCATCTGACAATGTGGAGAATGCTGCTAAGGAAGCTATAAACGGGGCTCTGTCAGGAGGAACATCGGTTGGAGAGTATTTGGATGTAAATCTCTATGCGCAGCTTGGAAATAATGCAAGAAGAGCCGTAAGTGATACCGGAACAGAAGCTACGGTGGGTGTTACGGTGACGGCAGGCGGCGGCGAGGGTACTCCGGTCGGTGTTGTGAAATATCATGACGGCGTAGCTACTCTGCTTGACGGCGATGACGTTACTATCGCGCAAAAGGAAAACAGTGATGATTTCGATGTGACCTTTGGATCTTCACAGTTCTCGACCTACGCGATAGTTTACAGTGATCTCAGAACCGGGCAGCGTGAGGGAGATGTTGCTGAGGTAAGACTTAAGAATAAAACAACAGAAGCTATCGAGGTATTCTACTTTGACGATTTTGAGGATGCTTTTGCGCTTGCGTGTATGGGTGTTAATGGATACAGCCTTCCGGAATATAACTCAGAATTGAGATACACACCGGCGGCTATAAAGCTTTTGGATGATGTTGAGATCAGTAAGGATATTACAGTAGATGATCCTGAGAATACATCGATAGTATTCGATCTGAACGGAAAAGCTATGACGGTGACAAAGGACGGAATGCTTGCGGCTCCGATCTCTGAACCGGATGAGTATGGTCCTTCCAAGGCAACGATAGGGCTGGATTGTACCGAAAGCGGAAAGCCGGGTACCTTTAATATAGCCGGAACAGTTTCTGTCGGTATCAGTACATGGACCGCAGATACTGTAAATATTTCCGGTGGTACTGTCAGCGGACCTTTCGGAGTTGACGGAGGAACAATAAATATCACAGGAGGCACGGTTAATTTTGATAATATGATCAATAACGGCGGCGATGCCGATATCAAGGTTACCATTTCGGGAGACGCGAAGATAAGCAATATGGAGTTTATCGCTTATCTTGATGAAGACGGAAATATTTATGATGGATTTCATGATATCCGGCTCACTATCGAGGGCGGCTATTTTGACGTTGATCCTGCAACATACAAAACAGGTTCAATGGGCGGAGATCCGTTTGATCAAAGTGAGTATGTGACCTATGATGAGGATGCGGTTGAGGCATATAATTCACAGGCTGACTGGAATGCGGATCCGACTATTTATCTGTACAGGATCAAGGGAGAGGCAGCTATCTGTGAGCATGAGGAATATGATGCGGTCTGGACATGGAACGGATTCAGCAGCGCATCGGTTAAGCTTACCTGCAGGAGCTGCGGACAGGAAGAGACAGTCGGAGCAAATATCTCATCCAGGGTTACAAAGACCGCAGGCTGTGATACGACAGGCGTAAGAACCTACACAGCAACAGCTAAATTGGGAGAACAGACTTACACTGATACAAAGACTGAAACAATCCCTGCATCAGGACACAGCTACGGTGCTCCGGTCTGGACATGGACAGGAAAGACGAAGGCAGTTGCCAAGTTTACCTGTAAGAATAACAGCAGCCATACACAGTCAGTCAATGCGAAGATCACAAATAAGGTGACGAAGCAGGCTACTGTAACTGCGGCAGGATCGAAGACTTATACGGCAACAGTAACGTTCAACGGTAAGGCATATACGAATACGACGAACGAAACAACGTATGTATTTGATAAGTCCAAGACCGGAATACAGAAGTATAATAATGTTCTTTACTACGCAAAGAACGGTGTTCAGGATACATCCTTCACGGGCTTTGCCAAGTACGGAAACGACTGGTACTACGTTGTAAAGGGCAAGGTTGATACATTAAAGAAGGATGTCATTAAAGGAACGGTTAACGGAACCGAGGCATGGTGGTATGTCAGCGGCGGTAAGGTACAGTTCGTAGATTCAGTCGAGAAGAATTCAAACGGCTGGTGGTGCATCCAGAAGGGTAAAGTTAACTTTGGATATACCGGATTTGCAAAGAACAGTAACGGCTGGTGGTACTGCAAGGGCGGCAAGGTTGATTTCAACAAGAAGGACGTT
>JAFRNE010000025.1 GCA_017430325.1 Eubacterium sp. | reverse complement strand
TGAGCATTTAACTCCTTTCGGGATGTGATTTTAGCCAATGACATTATACCGAAAAAGGGAGGTAAATGCTCTTTTTATTTAAACCTCCCGAAAAATAAAGGATTTAGTACTAAAAACGGGGTGTCAACTTGACACTACCAATATATACAGTGAGGGTAAAAGTATGAATATTCTGGTTTTAGGCGGCACGAGATTCTTTGGGATTCCTATGGTTGAGCAGCTTCTGGCTGACGGACATGAGGTAACGATAGGCACCAGAGGACGCGCGGCAGACAGCTTTGGTGACAGAGTTAAGAGGGTGGTATTTGAGCGTACTGACTCGGAGAGCATCAGGAGTGTATTTACTGGAAAGCATTACGACGTTGTGATCGACAAAATCGCGTATTGCTCAAATGACATTAAGAAGCTCCTGGATATTATCGACTGTGACAAATATATCTACATGTCAAGCACAGCTGTTTATGAGCCTAAACATATAAATACGATTGAAGAGGATTTCGATGGTGCGAAGAAGGAACTTATCTGGTGCGAGAGGCCTGATTTTCCTTATGACGAAATAAAGAGGCATGCGGAATGCGCGCTTTCGCAGGTGTATCCGGACAGAAACTGGATCGCTGTCAGATATCCTTTTGTCATCGGCAGAACGGATTACACGGAGAGACTTCGCTTCTATGTTGAGCACGTGATGAAGGGCATGCCGATGTATATTGATAATATAGATAGTCAGATGGGCTTTATAGGCGCAGAGGAGGCCGGAAGGTTCATAGCGTATCTTGTGGATAAGGATTTCCGCGGTCCGATCAATGGCTGTTCTGCGGGTACCATATCCATGCGAGAAATGATAGACTATGTTGAGAAGAAGACAGGCTGCAAGGCGGTTCTGAGTGAGGACGGCGATAAGGCACCTTACAATGAAGAGGTTGAATACAGCATAAATACCGAAAAGGCAGCCGGACTGGGCTTTGAGTTTTCGGTACTTAAGGACTGGATCTATGACCTGATCGACTTTTATATAGGACAGTAAGATGAGTTTCGATTATGAGATAATCAGATCAAGAAGAAAGACAATAGCTATTCAGATAAGACCGGACTGCAGGATTGTGGTCAGGGCACCGCTGAGGCTGGCGAAAAGAGACATAATAAAGTTTGTTGAGGATAAGAGGGACTGGGTTGAGAAGCATCTGACTGAAATGAAGCGGCGGCTTAAGGAACAGCCTGAGACGAAAACCCTCAGCAGAGAAGAGATAGAGGAACTGGCCGGGAAGGCGTTAAGGTATATTCCACCGCGTGTCAGGGAATATGCGGAGAAGATAGGTGTAAGCTATGGGCGCGTGACTATCAGGAATCAGAAGACCAGATGGGGCAGCTGCTCGTCGAAGGGCAATCTGAACTTTAACTGTCAGCTGATGCGTCTTCCGGAGGAGCTGGTGGATTACGTTATTATCCATGAGCTGTGCCATCGTAAGGAAATGAACCATTCGGCAGACTTCTGGGCAGAGGTGGAGAAATATTGTCCGGATCATAAGGCTCTGAGGAAGAGGCTTAAGGGAGAAATGATATATGAGTAGTGTATGGACATTTATAAAAAATAATCCAATGTGCGACTTTCTGGTAGCACTGGGACTGCTTTCCATATATATTACATATATTGGTGCACCGCGTGCGAGCAGGAAAAGCGGTCGTTATGTTTCGGGAACACCTGTTGTCGGAGGAATGCTTATAGCTTTGGGCTTCCTGACTTCAACCAATAAGTGGCTGGCATTTATCGGGCTGCTTGAGCCGACAACCCTCTGGCTGATCTTCAAGGCTGTTCCGGAGGCAATATGCGAGAATAAGAGAATAAAACGCTGGATACCGCCGGAGGAATTCGAGGGCGGAAAAGTTGTTGAATACAGTAATTACAGGAGGAAGCTCGAAGAAAAAAGGATAGAGTACGAAGAGTATCCGGGCTCCTTCTACATTCAGGAGATAACCCGCTATATCATCGTTGCTGCAAACTTCGGATATGATCTGATCGGCATGGATAATAGAGGTGAAAACCCTATTCTGCTGCAGGCCGGCACGGTTGAGGAGTGTAAGGAGAGAGCAAATAAGGCAGCGGTGTGGAATGTGTATGCAGATATGATCGCTAAAAACAAGAATCGGAAATAATTGGTGTCCGATTCTTTTTTTGTGTCCGATCCTATAATTATTTGTGGCTCTGTTTGATGATAATCCTCCAATTATTTGCGTCTCTGGGTGATGATTTAATATACAAATTGCATATTTTCTGTGACAATATGTAAAATATAGTTGACAAAATGTAATGCAGGTGATATTTTCTGATCATAGCAGAACAGTAAAGTGTGATGCACGAGATGAAAATCTATAAAAAGACAGATAAAAAGTAATGATCAGTATCCAAAGCAGGATGCATGAAAGGAGATATTATGAACAAGCAGGCGGGAAAAGTAATTTTGATAATTGGTATAGTATTGCTGACTCTTTCGGCAGGGATGCTTTTTTTCAGAAACAATTCTAAAACTGATTGGAGCAGTAATTGGAACAGGGATGTGATCGTAACGGATGGTATGACCCCAAAGGAGGGCGGCGTCAGTGAATTCACCATCAGCGAGGCGGGAACCTACAAGCTTAAGCTGTCATGGGCGAAGGATAGAAAGGCAAATGATATTGGTTTTGTCACAGGCTGTGTTCTGATCGATAAATACGGCAGGGTCATCTACGGAACCTCTGCTATGAAGGGATATATCGATACAGATATTGATCTTCAGGAAGGTAACTATACTTTGAATTTTACTCACATTACTACTGAGGAGGATTATAAGGATTTTGCAAAGAAATATCTCTGCGGTGATTATGAGGTGGATAGCTGGGCAGAAGGCTTTGACTTTGAATCTTTCCCTAAGGATCAGGTCATTAATATAAAATATGAGATGAGCGTGAGTAAGCAGGGAGTAACATCAAATCTCGTATATGGTCTTGTATTTGTTATTCTTATCTCAGGGGCTCTGATCGTGATAATCCTGACTATGTTTACAGAGGGCAGAAGACTGGAAAGTCGTAAATACGATGAGAGACAGGAACTTGAAAGAGGAAGAGGCTTCAAATACGGTTTCTTTACGATGATAATATATAATAGTCTGGCGATGTGTCTGGATTCTGCCGGAGCGGTTCCGAATATGGAAGGGGTAGTGCTGTATTTTTCGGGAATACTGATCGGCATTATGGTTCACGTTGTATATTGTATCTGGCATGAAAGCTATTTTGCTCTGAATGAAAATAAAAATGTGATCATGATAACCTTTGCAGGAATAGCTGTCGTCAATCTGCTGCTTGGAATAAATACTATAATAAGTGGTGAAATGGTCGTAAACGGAAAGCTTACCTTCCGTGTAACCAACCTTCTTTGTGCAGGTATGTTCCTTGTTTTGTTTATAACTATGTTCCTGAAGAAGGTTTCTGACAAGGCTAAGGGCGTTGATCTGGAAGATGAAGAAGAGGAAGCGTAGGTGATGCAGTATGAAGAATCTTAGACTGAAGTCGGCCAGGGCTGCTCTCGATATGTCGCAGCAGGAGCTTGCGGAAAAGGTTGGGGTTTCTAGGCAGACGATAAACTCCATAGAAAAGGGAGATTACAACCCTACAATTAACCTCTGCAGAGCTATCTGTAAGGCACTTGGCAAGACCCTTGATGAGCTGTTCTGGGAAGACTGAAAAAGCATAAAAATATATTGAAAACCATCTGTTTGCGGCGGTAAACAGATGGTTTTTGGTTTTTATATGTGTTATAATTAACTTTGCAGCTTAGTGTTAAGGTATTGGTTACATATTGGTGGGGGCTAAATATGGAAACGAAGAAGAAAAGTGGAACACTTATTGCTTTAATTGGGGTTGTAATTATAATGCTTATTCTCGTGATCGGTACTGTCTGGATAGGCCGCAGTGCCAGCGCGGATTCGAAGGAGGTTGCTCGTTCGGTGAGCCTCTTTTATCTTGATGAGCTTGCGGGCCGTCGTGAACAGGTTGTTTCCGACAATCTTAAGGGGCGCATCAAGGACATGCAGACTGCGCTTAGTCTGATGACTGAAGAGGATCTCGGTGATATGGAGCATCTTCAGATGTATCAGGCCAAGATGAAGAGTCTGTTCACTCTGGAACGTTTTGCATTTGTTGATGAAAACGGTCTTGTCTATACTTCTTTGGGAACTCAGACGGATATTGATGAATATAACTTTGATCCTTACAGTATTTCCGGTCCCGAAATTTCAATTAAGAATCTGAATACATCCGACAAAAAGGTTATAATTGCTCTTCCTGTTGATAAAATACCGTTTAACGGGGAGAAGCTTATCGTGTGCTTCATGCAGATCGATATGGAGGAAATGCTTGCGGGCGTTTCTATGCATTCACAGAGCAGCGATACGACCTTCTCAAATATTTACACTGATACCGGTGTGGCTCTTACCGACACCATCCTTGGAGGTCTTGCAGAGGAGGATAATCTTCTGGAGTCACTTTCACGTGCGGATTTTGAAAAGGGTTATTCCTACGATAAGGTTAAGAAGGATTTTGAAGAGCATAAGAGAGGCGAGGTAAGCTTTATCTATGGTGATATAAGTGAGACTCTCAGCTACACTCCGGTTGAAGGAACTGACTGGATGCTGACCTACCTGATCCGTGAAAGTGTTATCAGTGGCAAGATCAGTTCTATTTCCAGAGGAATACTTCTGAGAAGTGTGCTACAGTCTGTGCTAACTACGATAGTTCTGATGGCCGTATTTGCGGTGCTTTATGCGCAGGGCAGGAAGAATGCGACGCTCCGACTTGAGAAAGAAACTGCCGATGCCGAGACGAGAGTAAAGCAGCAGGAGCTGGATGAACGTATCGCCATGCAGGAGAAGATAGAACAGCAGAGTCATGCACTCAGTGACGCGCTGACAGCGGCTGAGGAGGCGAGCAAGGCCAAGACCATATTCCTCTCAAATATGAGCCATGAGATCAGAACTCCGATGAATGCGATAATCGGTCTTGATAATATCGCGCTGAACGATCCGGATGTACCGCCGAAGACCAGAGAATATCTGGAGAAGATCGGTGTGTCTGCGGAGCATCTTCTCGGGCTTATCAATGACATACTCGATATGTCGCGTATCGAGTCCGGCCGTATGACTCTCAAGAATGAGGAGTTCTCCTTCCAGAAGCTTCTTGAGGCTATAAATACCATGTTCAGCGGCCAATGCTCTGAGAAGGGCCTGGACTATCAGTGCAGGATCAACGACCAGATAGATGATTATTATATCGGCGATAATATGAAGCTCCGCCAGGTGCTTATAAATATACTCGGAAATGCAGTAAAGTTCACTCCGGAGGGCGGTAAGGTTGAACTTCAGGTGAATAAGAAGGTGGTCTACGAAGGCCAGACGACGCTGGAGTTTGTTGTAACCGATACCGGAATAGGTATGAGCAAGGAGTTCCTGCCGTACATCTTCGACACCTTTGCGCAGGAGAATTCTTCGGTCACAGGAAAATACGGCAGCTCCGGCCTCGGAATGGCTATCTCGAAAAATATAGTCGAGATGATGAACGGAAATATCATCGTAGAGAGCGAGAAGAATAAGGGCTCCAGGTTTACGGTGACTGTAACACTTCTTAATTCAGAGAAGAGTACGAATAAAGAGGTGGCAGAGATAAATGTTGAGGATATGACGGTGCTTATCATTGATGATGATCCTATCGCCTGTGAGCATGCGAGACTTGTACTTGAGAAGGCCGGTATCGCTTCTGAGATCGCTGTATCCGGCGAGGATGCGATCGAGAAGGTAAATCTCCGTCATGCAAGGAGAGAGCCTTACAACCTTATCCTTGTGGACTGGCAGATGCCTGAGATGGACGGCGTTGAGACTACTCGCAGGATAAGGAAGATAGTTGGAGATGAATCGGCTATCATCATACTTACAGCTTACCGCTGGGATGATGTGCTTGAGGAGGCACTGCTGGCCGGTGTCGACAGCTTCCTGGCTAAACCTATATTTGCAACAAATGTTGTGGAAGAATTCCGTTCAGCACTCAGCAGGAAGGGAATCATCAACAAGGAAAATAAGAAGGCAGAGCTTAAGGGAAGACGGGTTCTTCTTGCAGAGGATATGCAGATAAATGCAGAGATAATGATGATGGTGCTCCGGATGAGAGAGATGGAGGTTGATCTTGCCGAGAACGGTAAGGTTGCGCTGGAAAGCTTTGAGGGACATCCGGAAGGATATTATTCTGCGATACTTATGGATATGCGTATGCCTGAGATGGATGGTCTTGAGGCAACACGCCGCATCCGCGCGCTGGACAGAGAGGATGCGAAGAAAATACCGATCATCGCACTTACGGCAAATGCTTTCGATGAGGACGTTCAGAGAAGTATGCAGGCAGGACTTAATGCGCATCTTTCTAAGCCGGTTCAGCCTGAGGTTCTCTTTGAAACACTGGAGAGTCTGATCGAGGAGAGGATGATGGAATGATGATAGATTGATGATCAGGTGATAGATTTATTGATGGATGACAGGAGAATATATACCGGGAAGGAGAGCTGCTATGAGTGATAATAAGCCTGATAAGGCTGTGATACAAAGTCTGATCTCGGAAGCGATGTCAGCAAGAGAAAAGGCCTATGCACCGTATTCAAAGTTTTATGTAGGAGCGGCGGTGCTTGCTGATGATGGAAGAGTATTTCAGGGCTGCAACGTAGAGAATGCATCCTATCCGGCTGGCAGCTGCGCTGAGACGATCGCCGTAAATAAAGCTGTCAGTGAGGGCGTCAGAACTATCAGAGCTGTTGCGATAGTTGGGGGTCACCAAAAGGGTGCTGTTGACGATTACATCTACCCATGCGGCATCTGCAGGCAGGTGATCTCGGAGTTCAGGGCTCCGGAAGGAACAATGATAATAGTTGCAAGAAGTACGGAGGATTACAGGGTTTATGATATTTCCGAGCTTCTTGTTGGGGCATTTACACTTAAAGAATAGTGATGGGAGGAAAAGTATTTATGGTTACAAAAACAAGGGTGACAGAGGTTCAGGTTTATCGCAGGAGTGCTACGATAACAAGGTGCGGTGAGGTTAGTCTTTCGGCAGGAAGAAATATCATCTATGTATCGGGAATGACGGAAAGTGCGGATACTGACAGCTTCAGGCTTAAGTTTCCGGAGAATATTAAGGCGGTCAATATTCAGATCGTTGGCACGGAAAATGTAAAAGATGATGTTGCGAAGGAATCGGATAATATCCAGAAGAAGATGGATGAGATCAATTATCAGGTTGAGACGACCGAGTATATGATCGAACTGAGAAAGCAGAACAGCAACTTCTTCTCGAGAAATAATATTTCCATAGAAGAGCAGGAAAAGGTGATGGCTGCACTTCCGGAGCAGATCCTTGCGCTTCATAGGAAGATGGATGAGCTTCGTACAGAGAAGGAGAAGCTTCAGGAGGCATATGACAAGGCTGTGAAAGAGGAAGGAAAGCCTATCATCATGGCTGAGGTTGTAGTGCCTGAGGAGGGTACTGTTCCTTTTATCCTTCAGTATCAGGATAATAATTCCTGGTGGACACCTAAATATGAAATACGTTATTCAGGGGACAAGGATCCTCTTGAAGTAGATATGAAGGCTCAGATCAGACAGTCTTCAGGGGAGGACTGGAAGCAGGTTAAGGTGACGCTATATACAGGCAATCCTTCTGTTTCAAGTGATCTTCCGGTGATGAAGATGGTTGAGCTTTCACTTATCGAGCCGCAGCCTAAGCCGCGTGGACGTGCTAAGGGTAATGGTATGATGGCGATGCGTGCCGTGGAAGAGTGCTGCGATGAAGCGGTTGAAGAATGTGCACCAATGATGCTTGGAGCCGCAATGGGCATGAATATGGCAGCTCTCAAGATGGATACAGCGGATGTTTCCGAGGAAGAGACCATGACGGCTTATATCCTTCCGAATGCAAGAGATATCCTTACTGATACGGACGGAAATATAGCAGACCTTAAATCCTTCTCGGTTAAGGCAACATATCATGTGCTTACCATTCCTTCAGTTGATAACAGCAGCTATCTTACAGCTGAGATCGTTGCTTCCGAGTGGCCGCTTCCGCCTGCAGATGCAGCGGTTTATCTGAGGGATACTTATGCCGGAGAGGTTTATGTTGATGCAGATTCGGATACAGATCTTCTGACACTTTCTCTGGGCAAGGATGAGAGGCTTACGGTAATCCGTACAGAAAGTCCTAAGAAGACTCAGGATACCTTCCTTAAGGGAACCAAGAAACAGAATTGTAAGACGGAAATACGTCTTGTAAATACATCCTCAGATATCGTCAGTGTCCTTCTTAAGGACCAGATACCGGTATCGACGGACAAAACCATCACGGTTGAACCTTCGCAGCTTTCGGATGCGATACTTGATGCTGAGACCGGTGAACTTAAGTGGGAACTTAAAGCTGAGCCTGATAAGACGGTCGTATTTAATATTGAGTATACAGTTTCATGGCCGAAGGAAAAGAAGCTGTATGAAAAGAAAGTATTTAAGAATGCCAAGACCAAGTTCTGCCAGAACTGCGGCAGACCGGTGGCAGGCAGGTTCTGTCCTGAGTGCGGTGCTGAGGTGAAGTAATTGCGGCATGATCAATAGTGGTGATCTGAGTAATATTGCGGCATGATCGATAGTGGTGATCTGAGTAATATTGCTGCGTGATCGGTGTGCGGTAAAGTGTAGAATGTTTCCGGTTGATGGTCCGGTAGTGTGAGTTATGAGTGATGAGAATAAAAAAGAAAAGAAAAACGGAATATTCTCAGGTTTATTTGACCGGATAACACTGCGCATATTTGCTATATTTTCCGGGAAGCTGAAAAAGTCTCTTATAACCGAGCAGTATGAGAAGAACAGAGAGGCTTGGAAGAAGTTTAAACCGACGCTTGAAGAGACCGGAGGATTTATTGAAAAACAGTCTGAGATGAAAAGCTTTGCCTATGGTACAAATAAAGGCTTTGTCGGAAAGAAGCTTTTTGACGGGCGTGAGATGAACGGCTCCGACAATACTTGTGAAGTGATCGCGGTCTACAATGTCACGAATTACCTCGGGGTAAGCACACATGGGACGTCCATCGCGGATATACCGCTGCTCATAAGAAGCTTTTCTCATAAGGGTGTGGCATATAAGGGTATGTTCGGAACGAATCCAAAGGCCCTCAAGAGATACCTGAAGGAAAAGAGGTATACTGTCGAGGATCTGAAGGGCTCGAAGATAAATAAAGCAAATTGCGACAAGCTGGAGAAAAAATATAGGGCATTTATATTTTCGGCCTTCAATAAAGGGCAGAATCCTTTTTCGATGATACATACCATGTGTATTACGGTCTGTGATGGTGAAAGCGGCGGATCAGACCAACTTGATGGGGTTGATGAAGCGGGTTCTAAACAATATCAGATTCATAATGACTATGAAGGCAGTAAGTGTTATAATTCGCTTTATGAAGCGGTAACCGGTTATAATGATGGCGAGGGACATCCTGTATACCTTATCGCGGTAGGAAGATAAACTGATCCTGTTCATCGGATCAAAAGGAGGGGAATATGTTTTGTAACAATTGTGGAAGTCAGCTTCCTGATGGATCAAAATTTTGTAATGTATGCGGAAGTGCAGTCGGTGGGGCACAGCAGATTCAATATGGGGCACAGCAGATTCAATATGGAGTGCAGCAAGCTCAGGCCGGCGCACAGCAGAATGTTCAGATGAATGCTGGTCAGCCATATCAGCAGGGACAGCCTTGACTGGCAGGTATATCCGGAGATAGACCCTGAGTATAAATAATATAAAAATAGTTTTTGAAAAGTCTGACAGCCACGGATCATCCGTGGCTGTTTTATTGTGAGGGTTATCTGTTTGTGAAAAAAATTAGTGCCGTTGGTTTTATTATTATCTGCAAAATGATATTGGTGCAGAAATAATTCTAAAATGATCGGAATTATAAGCTTTCGATAAATCTCTTGAAGGCTTCCATACCTGCGGCGTCATGCTTATAAACGCCTGCGCATTCGAGAACCTTAGAGAATACAAGACCGATCTCATGCTGAACTGCCTTGTGGAGCTTTTCAGGATCATTTAAGTCCTCCGGGCTGTATTTTGTGATCCACTTCTCTGTCCATTCAGCGTGCTTTGAAAGTACTTCGTCATCATTAAGGAGAGCAATGTCCTTTCCTGCGAGGATGTGAGACTCGAGAGCCTCCATCTCCTTCTTAAGTCTTGCTGGAAGGATTGCAAGTCCCATAACCTCGATGAGACCTATATTTTCCTTCTTGATATGATGATACTCTGCATGTGGATGGTAAACGCCCATCGGATGTTCGTCAGTTGTTATATTGTTACGAAGCGCAAGATCAAGAACGTATCTGCCGTCCTCGAAGCGTGCGATCGGTGTAATCGTATTGTGAGGAGTTCCGTCAGTCTCAGCGAAGATAAATGCATCAGGATCGCTGTAGCCTCTCCACGCATTAAGGATCTTATCTGCGGCATCAGCTATATACTCAGCTGATTCAGATTTAAGTCTGATAACTGAAAGAGGCCATTTGATGATGCCTGCCTCAACTGAAGGGAAGTCTTTCAGCTCGAATTTGTATTCATAATCAGCCTTTGCCATGGCGAAGGTGTATGCGCCTCCCTGGAAATGATCATGTGAGAGGATAGAACCGCCAACGATCGGAAGGTCTGCATTTGAGCCTGCTGTATAGTGCTGATACTGTCCAACAAAGGAGAGGAGCTTCTGCAGAGTCTCTTTATTTATGATCATAGGAATATGCTTGTCGTTAAATATGATGCAGTGCTCGTTGTAATAAACATATGGTGAATACTGCAGGAAATACTTGTCTCCGGCGAGAGTTATAGGTATAACTCTGTGATTCTGTCTTGCAGGGTGAGAGATATGGCCTGCATAGCCCTCGTTCTCCTTGCAAAGAAGGCATTTTGGATAGCCTGAAGCCTTTGCTTTACCGGCAGCTGCGATATCACGCGGATCCTTCTCTGGCTTTGAAAGGTTGATGGTTATATCGATATCGCCGTATTCGGTTGAAGTTACCCACTTCTCATCCTTTGCAACTCTTTCTGTGCGGATGTAATTTGTAGCCTTGCTGAAGCTGTAGTAGAAGTCTGTTGCTTCTTTTGTTGAGGAGGCAAGCTTTTCAGCAAAGGCTGCTCTTACAACTGAAGGGGCAGGAGTGATGCAGCCCATAAGCTTTGTGTCGAAAAGATCACGCTTATTTACTGTATCAAGCTCTGCGATACCATTCTCTGCCGCATAATCTAAAATATCATCAAGTATAGTCTGAACTGTTCTTGTGGATGCAGCGGCCATAACCTCTGCGTCCTCTTCATAGTCCGAAATCTCTAAAACTTCCAAAAGTCTGTTTGTAACATAAACAACGTCATCCTCAGAAACAAGGTTGTTTAATATGCCATATCTGACAAGTTCTGTTATATATGTATTGATATTACTCATATTATTCCTCCGTACATCTTAGATAATCTGCATTCCGCCGTATTTTCTGATTTGCAGCACGTTACAAGCACCGTCTCCGAAGAGTCTGTCCATAGCCTTCTTGTACTCTGCAACGTAATCATTCTCAACAAATGCAGCTATCGTTCCTGCGAAACCGCCGCCGTGAACACGGGCAACGCCATGATTTTTACCGTCTGCGTTGAGATAGTAGTCGCTTACGCCAAGAGCGATGGAAACTGCCTGGTGCTCAACGTCCTTGTTTGTGTAAACGTTCTGAAGGTATTTGAAGGATGAATCGCCGGAAGCCTTAACTGCTGCGAGGAAGGCTGCTGTATTTCCTTCGCGGAGAGCGCTTACCTGATCATCAACTCTTGTATTTTCTGTGATGAAGTGGAGAGCTCTGAGAGCGGCTCTGTCGCTTACCTTTTCTCTGATAAGAGGAATATTTTTGATTATCTCTGCAGGATCAACCTCGCGGAGAACCTCCTTGCCAAATACAGCTGCAGCTGCCTTCATTTCTGCAGGAACAGCAGCATAATCAGGGGTGAGGTTTACGTGGTCAGCCTTGGTGTCTGTGATGCAGAGACTGTAGCCGTGAGCTGCCATGTCGAAATCAACCTTCTCAACGATTGGCTTTTCAGGGTCTGCGAAATCTATTGTAACAAGTGAACCAACTGAGCTTGCCATCTGATCCATAAGACCGCAAGGCTTGCCGAAATACACATTCTCGGCATACTGGCCGATCTGAGCTATCTCGATAGGGCTCACCTTCATATCATTGTAAAGTCCGGAAATGATCGTTCCGATAAGTGTTTCAAAGGCTGCAGAAGATGAGAGGCCTGCGCCGATAAGAACATCGCTTGTTACATAAGCGTTGAAGCCGCCGACTGTGTAACCGCGCTCTGCAAGTCCTGCAAGTACTCCGCGGATGAGAGAAGCGGTTGTGCCTTCTTCATCGTCCTTCTTGGCAAGGTCGTTTACTTCTATACTGATACGTCCACCGCCTGCAGATGAGATGACATTTATCTTTGAAGATTTTGAAACAACTGCGATTGCGTCGCGGTTGATGGAAGCTGCAAGCACCTTACCGTGCTGGTGATCAGTATGATTTCCGCCAACCTCAGTTCTTCCCGGGGCACTGTAGATAGCAACCTCTTCCTCGGCAAAGTTCTCAGCAAAGCTGTCTATTGCTCCGGCGAAACGCTCTCTGAGATAAGAAAGCATGCTTTCGTCACTGTAAACATCAAGAAGAAGTGAATCAAATCCGCCGTTCTGAAAATTCTCTTTTAATATGAGTCTGTTCTCCATTGTTGTAACCCTCCGTAATACTGTTAGTGTATTTTTCCTATGTTATCTTAAATTGTTGATCAAAAATTATTTATCGATTTAAACAGGTGAAATAGCCGTCTGTTCGTGTCGTTTACTAAACGATAACATTGATTTAGTAAACTGTCAAGATAAAAAGTGAAAATATTTTAAAATGACGTATTTGCACGGAAAATTAGATATTTCAAGGATAATAAGTCTAATTGTAAATGTAAAAAATTAAAATTTCTATCGACATTTTCGAAACAAAGTAGTATGATGTTTACTAAACACGGAAGAGGCATAAGTGTTTTACAGTAGATATCGTGTATGGAAACATATAGTACCGGTTGCTCTTACAGGGCAACGGAAAAGAGGAAGCAGATGGCAACTATCAGAGAAATAGCGAAGATCGCAGGCGTTTCACCGGCGACGGTTTCCAGAATATTAAATAATGACAGTACACTTTCTGTAACTGAGGAGACGAGAGTTAAGGTCTATGCGGTTGCGGAAGAGATGCATTATATGAAGAAGGGCGGGGCCGACAAGGCTGTATTTAAGATAGGTATACTTCAGTGGTTCTCCGCAGAGGAGGAGCAGAGAGACGATTATTATCTCAGAGCCAGACAGGGCATAGAGGATTACTGCATAAGGAATTCCATATCGATCGTCAGAGCCTACAGGTCGGATGCCAACTACAGAGAGGTTATAGGAAATCTGAACGGACTTATCTGTATAGGTAAGTTCAGCGTAAAGGAGACGAGAGAGCTCATCTCCGCCTGCGAAAATATCATCTTTATCGATATGTCGGTTGATAACCGCGAGGTTTCTACACTGACCATCGATTTTAAAACAGCAGCAAGAGAGGCGCTGGAATATCTCTATGGACTCGGACACAGGAAGATCGCTTATATAGGTGGACTTGAATATGCTTCCGGAACAGATGCGATAGAGGATTCGAGAAAGAAAGCATATCACAGCTTTATGAAGAAGAATAAGCTTTCCGTTAAGGGACTTGTAAGAGAAGGACAGTTTAATACGGCATCAGGTTACGAGATGATGAATGAACTCCTGGATGAGGGAGTGGCTGTGAGTGCAGTATTTGCGGCAAGCGATGCGATCGCCTACGGTGTTATGCGATCCGTTAAGGAACATGGAATGAGAGTTCCGGAGGATATTTCGGTCATCGGAATAAATGATTCCGAGATGAGCCGATTCTCAGAGCCGGCGCTGACAACGATGCGTGCACCTGCCTATGAGATGGGGCAGCATGCGGCAAATCTTGTTTATGCGATGTCTAAGCTTAGTATCAAGACACCGCTGAAGGCCAGCATAACCTGCGAGCTGGTGGAGAGAGAGTCGTGCAGGAAAGTCACAAGGTAGTAAGGAGGACTGTTATGAACGTAGAAAATATTGTAAAAGAAATGACACTTGAGGAGAAGGCAAGAATAGTTGCCGGACGTGATCTGTGGGATACCTTCCAGATCGATCGTCTTGAGGTTCCAAGCATAATGATGAGCGACGGCCCTCACGGCCTGAGAAAGATGCTCCCTGCAGAGGGCAAGATAGAGAATTACGGAGAAGGCGGAACGATTGATGCGGTATGCTTCCCTGCTGCCTGCGCAACTTCAGCTTCTTTTGATAGAGAAATGATGTATGAGATGGGACAGACTCTCGGTAAGGAATGTGTTGCCGAGGATGTTCAGGTGATACTCGGACCTGCGGTAAATATCAAGCGTTCACCGCTCTGCGGAAGAAACTTCGAATATGTTTCAGAGGATCCGTATGTTGCAGGAGAGCTTTCTGCTTCTTATATCAATGGTGTTCAGTCGCAGGGTGTCGGAACCTCCATCAAGCATTTTGCTGCAAATAATCAGGAGTTTGAGAGAATGTACGGCTCATCAGAGGTTGATGAGAGAACTCTCAGAGAGATATATCTTTCTGCATTTGAAACTGCTGTAAAGAAGTCTGATCCATGGACCTTTATGGCTTCCTACAATAAGATAAACGGCGAGTATTCAAGCGAAAATAAATGGCTCCTCACAGATGTGCTTCGTAAGGACTGGGGCTACAAGGGACTTGTTATGAGTGACTGGGCAGCGGTTTCTGACAGAATAAAGGGAATAGCTGCAGGTCTTGATCTGGAAATGCCTGGCAGCCACGGTGCAAATGAAGCTTATATCGTTAAGGCTGTTCAGGAGGGCGAGCTTTCACAGGAAGCGCTTGATGAGGCTGTAACAAATATCCTTAACCTTGTTGAGAGAGCTATTGAAGGAAAGGCAGCTGCCGCAGCGTCAGAAGAGAAGAAGGTATTTGACCGTGCAGAGGATCACAAAATGGCTGTTGAATATGCACGTAACTGCGTAGTCCTTCTGAAGAATGATTTTGAAGCACTTCCGCTTAGAAGAAATATCGGTAAGTCTGAGCAGGTTGCATTTATCGGTGAGTTTGCCGAGAAACCAAGATATCAGGGCGGCGGAAGCTCACATATCAATACAAGCAGAGTTGATTCTGCACTTTCGGTTGCTGAGAGATATGCAGAGAGATACGGAAATGTCGGATATGCTAAGGGCTTCCCAATTGACGGAGACGTTACAAAGCCTGAAGAGGTTGAGAAATACATCGATGAGGCCATCAAGGCAGCTCAGAGCGTAGACAAGATAGTTGTATTTGCAGGTCTTCCGGATTCCTTTGAATCAGAGGGCTATGACAGAACTCATATGCAGCTTCCTTCTATCCAGAACAAAGTAATCGAGGCACTCCTTACACTTGGTATCCAGGTGATCGTTGTCCTTCATAACGGTTCGCCGGTTGAGATGCCATGGGCAGACAAGGTTTCTGCTATCGTTGAGGCTTATCTCGGCGGTGAGGGAATCGGTGAGGCTGTTGTTGATGTGCTTTACGGTGCAGTCAATCCGTCTGGACGTCTTGCAGAGAGCTTCCCTGTTAAGCTTTCGGACAATCCAAGCTACCTCAACTTCCCTGGTACAGAGCATAAGGTTAATTATGCAGAGGGACTTTTCGTAGGCTACAGATATTATGACAGCAAGGAGATACCTGTCCTCTTCCCATTCGGACACGGTCTTTCATATACTACTTTTGAGTATTCTGATCTTAAGGTATTTGCGGACAGCGAGAAGAATGAAGCGACCGTTACCGTAAATGTTAAAAATACCGGTGAGGTTACAGGTAAGGATGTAGTTCAGCTTTATGTTTCAGACAAGACAGGAATGGTTACAAGACCGGTTCACGAGCTTAAGGGCTTCGAGAAGGTTGAACTGAGATCAGGTGAGACAAAGACTGTCACCTTCAAGCTTGACGAGAGAGCATTCTCATATTTTGATGTGAAGAAGCAGAGCTGGGAGATCCCTGCAGGTAAATATGTTATCGAGATAGCTCATTCCTCAAAGGATATCGCACTTACCGAGGAGATAGAGCTTAAGGGAACAGTAAACTATGTTCCTTATATTGACAAGGATGTTCAGGTTGGAGAGCTTCTTGCATGCGATATCACAAGAGATTACACAAAGCAGGCTCTTGTTAAGTTTGCAAAGGACGGTTTCAATATCGATATGGACAATCCTGAAGCTGATGCAATGACTCTGGAGGTATTCAGATTCATGCCGCTCCGCGGACTCAGAAACTTTGGCGGTATCACAAATGAAGAGATAGCCGAGATCCTGGAAGGCCTGAAGAAGGTAACAGGACAGGAAGATTAAATATCATATTATTGGATCGATATCATCATCCACAGGTTCAAGGGTCACACTGTTACCGGTGTGATCCTTTTCCAGTTTTGCGGAAAGGGTCTGGTTAAGGCCTCTGAGAGCAGAAAAAGGCGCAAAGATCTTAGCCCGTTCCATAAGATCCATTTTAGGATGCGCCGCTGCAAAGGCATCGTTGTTATGAACCGGACATTCGAGGTTGATTATATCTCTGTATTTAATTCGGGTTTCCTGTTCTATGTTGTTCACTTTGACCTCCGACTCATCCTGGCTGTGACTGCCAATGAGTTCTGTCTGTTTTTATGATCATTGTTCTGCTTTTGTCTGTCCGGATCCTACGCCTTGTGACCACCGATCTGTCCGTTTCGTTCACGGGCGGTGGCGCCTTCTACAAGGCTGGTGCCGCGCAGTACTGCGTTGTTTCCGAAGCGCTTCTTGATGGAGAGCATGGCCTCCTGAAGACTGCGTTCCTCCTTCAGCTCGTCTGCAGAGGTGAAAAGGTCGTACTGGTACGCACCTTCCTCCTCCGGAAGAACATTATTTGCGGTTATATTTAAGCGTCTTACGGTGAGTTTTTTGTCGATTATCTTATCATAAAGCTCCATGGCAGCGTCGATTATCTTCTTACCGGAGCTTGTATGTGTACCGAGGCGGGTCATGCCGTGACCGTGCTTCGGAACGCTTCTTCCGTAATAGTCTGTATGTATTTCGCCGGTATATATGCCGTTATCCACGGATTCTCTGTCATAGCCGATATCTATTCCGATGGCATCGGTTACGAGGCCTTTATCCACAAGATCCATGACGAGGGCATCCAGCATTTCAAATACGATTATCCTGGCTTTCTCGGCTGTGTAAGGAGTGGAAAGGACCTGGCCGGAGCTTACGCTGCGGACGCCGGCTTTATAATGTTTGATATTATACATGGTGGTGGGTTCTATGCCCCAGGCGTGATCTATCAAAAGCTCTGCATCTATTCCGAAGATGTTATAGAGCTTATTTTCGTTGATGAGGCTCATACGGGCAACGTCGCCCATGGTGAACATTCCGTTTTCGGCAAGGCGCTTCGCGGTTCCGCGGCCGATACGCCATATGTCCGTTATCGGGGTATAATTCCACATATTCAGGCGGTAGCTCATCTCGTCGAGCTCGGCGATCCTTACTCCGTCGGCATCGGCTTCGCTGTGCTTTGCGACCACATCCATGGCAACCTTAGCCAGATACATATTTGTGCCTATCCCGGCGGTGGCGGTGATGCCGGTCTTCCTCAGGACTTCACGTATCATCTTTATGGTCAGTTCGTGAGCCGTAAGGCCGTAGAGAGGAAGATAGTCCGTTACATCCATAAATACCTCGTCGATACTGTAAACATGCATATCCTCCGGTGCGATATAGGAAAGATATACATCGTAAATATCAGAGGAAACCTGCATATAATGAGCCATCTGAGGCGGTGCGATGATGAAATCAACGTGCTCTCCGGTGGTGCGCTCAACCTCGCGGAGGCGCTGCTTCACCTCGTAAAGCCTGGCTCTTCCGCCTATCCCGTAGGCCTTCAGGGCAGGAGATACCGCAAGACAGATGGTCTTATCTGTCCTTGATTCGTCGGCTACGACAAGGCGCGCCTTAAGAGGGTCGAGGCCTCTGTTGCGGCATTCGACCGATGCATAGAAGGATTTGAGGTCTATGCAGACGTAGCTTCGACCGGCATTATTCGGTTTTTTAGGACTGTCCTGAGCCATCGTGTATTTCTCCTACGAAAAAGCAAAAAACGAACTTACATTCGATTATAGCATTTTTATGCGGCAACGTCAAAATAACATTTTAGATAAAAGGTGGATTTTTATACTAAAAAGTATCAAAAAAGTATTTTTTTGTAGCAAAAAAGTGTCATTTAGTATAGAATAATGTGGGTATTCTGATAAGAAGCTGTTACTGACAGTGACAGGAGGAAAACTTTTATGACTTTAGAAACGGATAGACTGATCCTTAAAACCTCGGATACGGAGATGACTGATCAGGTATTTAAATACTATTACGACAACAGGGATTTCTTTGCAAAATACGAACCGTCTCGTGATGAGGAGTATTATACCTTTGATTATCAATATGCTCTGCTCCGTCAGGAAGCCGGAAATATGGAGAGGCTGACGGGAGCGTATTATTACTACTACCTGAAGGTGGATCCGGAGCATATTATCGGTTCGATAAGCTTTTCGAGAATAAGGAAGGATCCGTATTTCAGCACGATATTCGGATATAATATAGATTATAGATTTCAGGGACAGGGTTACTGTACGGAGGCGTGCAGGGGCGCTATGGAGCATGTGATGGAAATTGCACCTATCCACAGGATAGATGCAAGAGTGCTTACAGACAATGCAAAGTCGATACGTGTTTTAGAGAGACTTGGATTTGAGAAGGAAGGCTTTGAAAAGGCAAGTATATTGATCGGCGGAGAGTTCCGGGATCACCTCAGATATGCATACCTGAACGAGGGGTTTGAGGTTTAAGGAGGCTTATTCTGATGAATATTATCTGTATAGATGACGAAGAACTTATATTGAAGCTGACAGTATCAATGTGTAAGGAAATCTCGATGGTGGACGAGGTAGAAGGCTTTACAAGTGTTGAGAAGGCTCTTGAGTATCTTGAGGGTCACAAGGCTGATATTGCCCTTCTGGATATTGATATGCCTGAGATGGACGGCATAACCCTCGCGCTGAAGCTGAAGCAGCTCTATCCGGATATTTCCGTGATATTTGTAACGGGCTACTCTGAATATGCGGTTGAGGCATTTAAGATACATGCTTCGGGTTATCTTATGAAGCCGATAAATAAGGCAAGGCTTGAAAAGGAACTGGAATATGCGGTTGTACAGAAAAGTGCCGCTGCACCAAAGCCTTCTTCACATATCGTTGCAAAAACCTTTGGCGAGTTCGATCTTTTTGTGGACGGAAAGATCGTTACCTTTAAGAGAGCGAAGGCAAAGGAGCTTCTGGCATATCTTATTGACAGACAGGGCGGAAGCATAACAAGGACGGCTGCATTCTCGGTACTCTGGGAGGACCGTGAATATGACAGGACCATGCAGAAACAGCTGGATGTTGTAGTGAGAAGTCTCAGGGATACGCTGCAGGAGTACGGTATCGGCGAGCTTCTCAGTATTGAACGCGGAAGCATGATGATAAAGGATGAGATGCTTGACTGTGATATGTACCGTTTTATCAAGGGTGACGTTGAGGCGATAAACAGCTTCAGGGGCGAATATATGAATTCTTATTCCTGGGCAAGCCTGACCGAGGGACTTATCACAAATATGCTGCTTTAATAGTGCGGCGGTGATTTATAGAAAAGTATTATTTGAAAAAAGACCGGTGATGATATGAATATTGCCGGCGCCGGTTAAGAGATATGATATGAACTTTGAAGAATATACAATGCGACTTGTCCCGTTGTTCCTTCAGATGCTGGGACTTACGTTCGCTGTACTGATCGATCCATATATTGGTAAAAAATACAGGAGGGGGATGCTCATAATCATCGCCCTTATTTTCACGCTTACCGCACAGAATCTTACGGAATATATGCTTGCTGAACATGTTCCGCTTCCGAGGCTCAGAACGCTGGTTTCCATCTACGGATACTGTGTGAGACCGCTTATCATTGCCTTTTTCTTTACGATAGTAGCACAGGATAAAAAACATCTGTTTGTCTGGGCGCTTACTATATTAAATGCCCTTGTACATTTAACGGCGATCTTTTCGGACATATGCTTTACCATCAACAAGGACAATCACTTTATAAGAGGAAAACTGGGCTATACCTGCCATATCATAAGCGGTATCCTTATCATCCAGCTCCAGTTTGTTACAATGAAAGAGCTGAGGCGAGACAGGAAGCTGGAGAATTCCATTCCTATCATAAATGTAGCTTTGATCGTGATCTCAGTCCTGCTGGATCTCTTTGTTCCGATGCAGGTTACTGTTACAAGCTTCCTTACCGTAGCAATCGTGAGCTGTACCGTATTTTACTATATATGGCTGCATCTTATGTTTGAGAGAAAGCACGCGAGAGCACTTCAGGCGGAGCAGAGAATGCAGATAATGATGAGCCAGATACAGCCGCATTTCCTGTATAATACGCTGTCGACCATCCAGGCGCTCTGCAAGACGGATCCTGATAAGGCTTTTGATACCACAGAGAAGTTCGGAACCTATCTGCGCCAGAATATCGATTCGCTTGGAGAATCGACCTTTATACCGATCGAGAAGGAGCTTGAACATACTCGTATCTATGCTGATATAGAAACGACACGTTTTCCAAATATCCATGTTGAGTTCAATGTGGAGGATGATGATTTTACACTGCCGGCACTTACGATCCAGCCGCTCGTGGAGAATTCCATACGTCATGGTGTGCGTATCCGTAAGGATGGCAGGGTTAGTGTGACAGTCAGAAAGAAGGGCACCGGCCACGAGATAATCATCAGTGATAATGGAAAGGGTTTCAGTGTGGGAGACCTTGAAAAGCTTGAGGGTACTCATATCGGACTGGGCAATGTAAAGACACGTATAGAGAATCAGTGCGGCGGAAGCTTTACGATCAACAGTGTCATCGATGAAGGAACGACTATCACGATGTTTATTCCGGAGAAGAGTGATGTTATCCCGCAGCTGTAATATTTATATAAAAGAACAAAACAGGCAGTTAAGAGGTGTACTTGCTGCCTGTTTTTTTGAAGGGGCTGTGAGTGGGTCGTGAAAAGGGGACTTTTTGGCGTATTTTCTATTATTTTTATTGCTTGTTGGACATTTGTTGGACGTGACATATTAACATAACTTTGCTATAATAAGAGTGATGTATTGTGACCGGAGGTGGCTCCGGATTTTTAAGGGAGAGGTATTTATATGATCACATTTTCTGTAGACGACCAGCCAAATGTTTCCGATGAGATAGTGAAGATCATGAAAGAGATCGATCCGTCGGGAAGTCATCATGCATTCATGGATCCCCAGAAAGCATTAAAATTTGTAAAAGAGAATGAGCCGGATGTGGCCTGGCTCGATATTGAAATGCCCGGAATCTCCGGACTTCAGCTTGCTATGGAGATAAAGAAGATCTCCGGCAAGACAAATATTGTATTTGTTACAGGCTACGAGAAGTTTGCTTATGATTCCTTCCAGCTTCATGCCAGCGGCTTTATCCTGAAGCCGGTTACTAAGGAAGCAATCGAGAGAGAGCTTGGCAATCTGAGAAATCCTGTAAAGAGGGAGAGTACCGGAAAGCTCAGAGTTCAGTGTTTCGGTAACTTTGAGGTATTTGATAAGGACGGCAAGGCTGTTAACTTTAAGAGAAGCAGGAGCAAGGAACTTCTTGCATATATGATCGACAGGCGCGGTGCGATGTGTTCTGCCGGCGAGCTCTGCGGTATCCTTTTTGAGGACAGAGATGATGTAAATGCTCTGAAGAAACAGCTTAGAGTTTTCATGTCGAGCCTCAAGGACGACCTGAAGAAGCATGGTTCGGAGAATGTTCTGGTTAAGGGCTGGAACGCTTACGGCGTTGATTGCTCGCTTGTTGACTGTGATTATTTCGACTATATCAAGGGTGACAGTTATGCTGTCAATTCCTTCCTGGGAGAGTATATGCTCCAGTATTCCTGGGCAGAGATGACTCTCGGTGAGCTTCTTATGAAGCCTGAAAGCTTCTAATAAGAGCTCGGAATATATTTGGTTAAAGTAACTTGTGATTAAGGAGATAAGATCGTGAAAGGATCCGATTTCAGAGCCATAAGGGTTCTTCCATATGTTACAGTCCTGCTGATGGCTGTAATGCATACTGTCGCCATAGTGCTGGATATTCTTGGTATAAGGATCAGTATGTATTCCGGCGAGGGCGCATACAAATTCCTCGGAACACTTGTTTCGTATGTGAATTCATTTAAGCATGTCGTAATGATCGGTGTGTTTATCTGTCTTTACAGACTTTCACGTATTGCGAAGAATTTTTATTATGCCTGGGTGACAAGCCTTGCCTATATGGTTACGGGTGTTCTGACACAGGTCTTTTCATGGATAGCTGATATTTCGGGAAATAATGTTGCAGCTAATTCTGTTGCACTTATAGTATCGCTGCTTCCTGATATCTGTGCAGCCTTTGTAATCTATTCGCTTATCAAGGGAGAGGCAGAGGTTTACAGGTCCATGGATAGGCATGATAAGGCTGATTCGGTGAGAAAGCTTGCCAGCCTATGGATATATGTAGAAACAGGTGTGCTTTCATCGTATTATCTGCTTTTCACTATCTGTACTATAGCCAGAAGAGTATTTCAGTTTGATAATGTGGAGATACCGGGTGTGCTTTCGGCGTTTTCATATATATTTACGATAATCTTATCTGCAGCGCTTCTTATGTATATTTATATCGTGATAAGAGTATGGCTGACGACGCGTCATATGTGCTATGACTACTATTTATATAATTATAACAATCAGGTGGCAGGCGGACGTTAGACGACATGCGGATGACTGTGGTGAACGGGCCGCGATATGTGGCGGATGACTGTGATGAACGAAAAAGATAGGTTGAGGAGTTCTGAGAGGACGATATGACAGTAGATGTTTCTAAAACAATAAATATATTCATCGTTATGGTGTCTATCATACTTGCTTTTACTATCCTTATAGTTGCCTCAAAAGCCAAGAATCACAGCTGGAGAATGGGATGGTTTATAGCGTCACTGTGCGTTGTTCTGGGCGGACTCAGGCTGCAGCTCACACCGATAAATATATTTGTCCGTGATGATGTGGGCGTCTTCGGTGTCAGCTCGGCGCGTTCAATGATATTTTACTCTCTTGTGGCTCCTCTTTTCTGCCTGTACTTCATCGAAAGTGAGGGCGAGTGGAAGAAGCAGTGGGATATGATCTTCTGGACGTCACTGCAGGGACTGTTTGCGCTCCTCATCATGGTGCTTGTCATATTTAAGGGCGTAGGCTATACATCATATCTTGCTTTCCTTATGCAATATATAATCATCGTCATCATGCTGACGCTGTCAAATAAGGATATCAGACAGTGCCTGGGCTTTATTATAGGAATGTTGTTCCCGATAGCTGCGTGTCTTATCGGTATGACGAGAGTCAGGCTCGACCTTATGGGCTTCGGTATAGTTATGCTGCTTCTGATAGTTTTCTTCGGTTATCAGATGGATGTGGAGAATGAGCTCCTGAAGAACAGAGCTGAACTTTCCGAGAACAAGCTGGTTGTTCTGATGGATCAGATACATCCGCATTTTATATACAATTCACTGCAGCAGATCGCGCTGCTCTGCGATGATGAGCCGGAAAAGGTTAAGCCGGCGATCTACAGCTTCTCGGGATATCTGAGAAAGAATCTTGAATCCCTGACAAATACAGGTATGATACCTTTCGAACGTGAGATGGAGCACGTGGATATGTTCATATCACTTGCCCAGATACTTCCTTCAAGAAAGTTCAGGGTCGAGAAGAACTTCGAAGTAACGGATTTCGAAATACCTGCACTCACGGTCCAGCCCCTTGTTGAGAATGCGATAAAATACGGCCTCAGCATGAGCACCGAGGGTGAAAAGATACTTATTGAAACGAAGGAAGAAAAGGGGTATTATCTGATACGTGTTGTCGATGACGGACACGGCGCTTCAACCGAGCTTCCTGAGCAGAAAAAGAAGAAGAGCGTCGGAACCGCAAATGTTAAGACAAGGCTTAAGGTTCTATGTAACGGAACGCTCTCTGTAAACAAGCTCGAGGTTGGCACGGAGTCGGTTATAAAGATACCTATCATAAAAAAAGAGCAACAAAACGCATAAAAGAGCAACAAAAGCATAACAAACAGCAACAAAATTCGGGGAAAACAAAAATGTTTTATGATAAAAAACGCCTCGAAAACGACGCGAATACGTGGTTTTTCAATAAAATAAAAATTTTTTCAAAAAAAGTTTTTTATTTGTTGCGCTTTTGTTATGCACTATGTGGTAAAGTCAACTCATCAAAGACAAACCATAATTTTTCAAGGAGGCTAATATTATGAAAAAGAAGATTTTGAACATGCTCGAAACATTAGGAAATGACAAGAAGAAGATGAGGACATTTAAGATCATGTCCTTTGCCTTCATCGTGATGGCAGTAGTACTGTCATACAATGGATTCGCATTTGCAGCTGAGGGTGCATTTGACGGAGTTGTTAAGCCAATCACAAACCTTATCGATTCTATCGTTAACCCATTACTTGTTCTAGTAGGATCAGGCGGAACTATTTTCTGTATCTTCCTCGGAGTTAAGTATGCGACAGCTGAAGAGCCGCAGGAGAAGGAAAAGAGAAAGCAGGCACTTAAGACAGCCATTATCGGTTTCATCCTTATTTTCGTTCTTATAGTAGCACTTAAGCTTTCTATCGATCCTCTTAAGAACTGGATGCAGGAGAGCACAAAGAAGAAGGCTACTACAGACGCTCTTATCGAAGTTGCTAAGTTCATGTAAATTATAATCTGTCTGCGGCTGCACAGTTCATGCTGTGCAGCATTGCAGGTTTATAGAGACTATCGTATCGGAGGCAGTATATGAAGAAAAAAATTAGAAAAAAGTGCATAACGGCCGCAATGGCTTTGATGTTTTCCATAGCCTTATTCGAGCAGGGCGCAGGAGCTTCATATGCTGATGATCCGACGACGGAGTCAGCAGGGTCAGAGGAGACCGGAAGCGAGGAGGAAACAACCGAAGCGGGCGCAGTCAAAACCGATATCCTCAAAGACGAAAACGGACGCATCTCCTTCTGGAAATGGGAGAGAGTCAATGAAAATAATATTAATACTATATTCAAAGATGGCAAGTTCCACGCATGTATGTTCTGCTATAGCGAAAATGCAGCTGTTGGCGACGGGGTTGCAAACAGGTGGAGATTCGTTTCGCTCTATAATGATAAGAATCATATCTATCTTCCGCGTGAGACTGTAAATTCAGGCTGGTACAATAGCTATAACAGGCTTGTGGATGTTGCGGGTGATGACTATGTGGCAATGGTTCAGAAGATATGGGGAGCAAAGTTTAATAGCGACAAGAATCCATATTATTTTGGCTTTGACCAGTATGAGAACTTTTTCTTCAAGATGGACGAGGATGGGCTCGGCGATGATAAGCTGAAGGGAATCAGCGATTGGATGTTTGATTCCGAATCACAGTTGATCAAGGATAAGTTCTTCACCACCGGCGGCTGTATGGGAACGCTCTTTGTCAAGGCGGGGGAAATCAAGAATGGCAATATAACCAGAGCGCAGATAGCAATCGTTGACGGTTCTGCAAAGAGCAATCCGGCAGATATGTCATATCTTGATCTTGGAGACAGAGCATCAAGTGAGCATATCTATATATATCCAAATAAGAGTAGCGGTGAAGGCGAGCCGGTTGCCCATCTGACAAATTATTATCCGTTTTTTGAGAGTAAGGATGCTGAAAAACGTTATTATTCGATCGTTCAGACCACTTCGAGTAAAGATAACACATTATATGCTATTAAGGGTAATGCGGATGCGCTGCAATATCTCTGTCCTGTAAACGGGTGGCTTACTCCGATACATTACGCATATATGCATGGTGTGGGACAGGATTACACCAGTAATTATAAGGAAGATATCCATTATACCTATTATCTCTATGTCGGAACCCAGTATGTATTTGCATCCTTAAAAGGAGAAGGGGGAGACAAGGATACAGGCGAAGGCGGAACGACGATCATAGATGACGGACAGATGCTTATAGTCGGCGATGCGACCTATAAGGACCAGAACGGCAAGACGGCGAAGGCTGACGGCGTTGTTCTTCCTGAAACCTCCACTATCATAGTTAAGAAGGGTGGAGTTCTTTCGATAGAAGGGGTCTTCATCAATAAAGGCACGATTATAAATGAAGGCGGAACCATAATCGTAAAGGATGGCGGAAGCGTATTTCCTTATATGGATTCCGCGGAGGGCTTTATCGAGATAAACGGCGGCGATATGATCATCATGCCGGGAGGCAAGGTTTATACGCTGGGACCATCACCCAAAAAATCAAACGGGGTTTATGTAAACTGTAAAGACTATCTTTCGGTTATAAATGGCGGGAATGTAATCAATTATGGAACACTTATGACCAGCAGATGTGCTATCTCGCATGGCAGCAAGATAGAGAATCGTAAAGGTGCTGTGGCAGCCTTCGGCATATATCTTGTGGATAATTCAGAGATGCTGAACAGGATGAGCTTTGACATTTACCGTCCAGGTAAAGACGGCAAAGGCGCGAGTGTAACTTATAGCAAAAAAGGCATAATCGATGCTCACTATGCAGGCGGAAGGGGGGTATTCCTGCCCGGCAAATATTCCTATGATAGGGACAGTGATGGTAATGTGAAGTATTATTCAGATAAAGAGAAGGCGGAAAAGTGCGGTACACTCGTCGTTGAGCAAGGATCAAAGTGGTACAGTTCGAATGACGATCGTATGCTGAATGTTATCGTCAGGGAATACTGATAAATTATCGGAAGGAGCGAATGTCAGATGAAAAAATGGCAGAAGATATTACTTAATATCCTGGTTTTAATACTTGTAACCGCTGCTACGGGAATTCTCATTGTATCGGTGGTTGAAGCTACTAAGGGTAAGGCATTTAAGGTGTCGCCTAAGTACTTTCTGATGCCTAAGACATGGCTTTTCGGACTCATGGCATCGGTAGTTATTTCAGTTGTCTGGCTTCTTTCGGGAAGTAATCTGGACATGCTGATAACAGGTAAGGGCAAGAGTCTTCTCGGAGGTAAGAACGGAGAGGCTGATGTTGTCAGAGGTTCTCTGGAAAACAGCCGTTTCCTTACGGATCAGGAGAGAGATAAGTATTTCCCTGAGCATCCGTACAACGCACTTAAGGATGTCAAGAAGGACGGCATACCTGTAAGAGCAGTATTAAATAAGAAAAACAATCTTGAGGTTAACTTCCTGCCGGGCGCACATTCATTGGTTATCGGTGCTACCGGTTCAGGTAAAACAACCACTTTCATCAATCCTATGATCCAGCTCCTCGGTGCAACGGCAGCAGGAAGCTCGATGATCATGACAGACCCTAAGGGAGAGCTTTTTGATCTCCATTCAAAGTTCCTCAAGTCAAGAGGATACAATGTACTCCTGCTTGACCTCCGTGATACCTATTCATCTTCAAGGTGGAATCCGCTCGGCGGCATCTGGGATATGTATCAGGAATATGTAGAGCTTGGAAAGGGCATCAAGTTCCACAAGGACAATATGGCAGATTATCCGGATCTTAAGCAGCCGGATGGACCTGCAGAGGAAGGAAAGCCTTGGGTTGAGTGGCAGGGCAGGGCGTATTCGGACCTTACACACTGCCAGGATGATGTTTCGGTAACAAGACAGAAGATATATGACGAAATGTACGAGGATCTGAATGACCTCATATCGGTAATATGTCCGATAGAGAATGAGAAGGATCCTGTTTGGGAGAAGGGTGCACGTTCCATCATAATGAGTACCTGCCTCGCAATGTTAGAGGATTCCGAGGATGAGAGACTCGGAATGACGAAGGATAAGTTTAATTTCTTCAATATCAATAAGGCGCTTACCAATTCTGAGAACGAGTTCGCAGCGCTTAAGGAGTATTTTGAAGGAAGAAGCAAACTGTCACAGGCCTATACACTTTCAAGACAGGTTCTGTCAGCAGCTGATACAACACTTTCTTCTTATATGTCAATCACCTTTGATAAGCTGAATATGTTCAATGACCGAGGTCTCTGCGGTCTGACAAGTGCAACAGATGTTCAGGCTGAGAAGTTTGCTGAGGAACCTACGGCGCTCTTCATGAAGATCCCTGATGAGAAGGATACCAGACATGGTCTTGCAGCTGTATTTATCCTTTGTATGTACAAGGCACTTATCAAGGTTGCTTCGGCAAGAGAAGATCTTTCTCTTCCAAGAAATGTATACTTCATACTTGATGAGTTCGGTAACATGCCGAAGATCGAGAAGTTCGATAAGATGATCACAGTTGGACGTTCAAGAAAGATCTGGTTCAACATGGTCGTTCAGTCATACTCACAGCTTAACAACGTATACGGTGAGAAGGTTGCCGATATCGTTAAGTCTAACTGCGGTATGAAGATGTTCATCGGTTCCAATGATATCGGAACCTGTGAAGAATTCTCTAAGCTTTGCGGTAACATGACAGTCCGCACGACATCGACATCTACAAATATCGGTGCGAAGGCAGGAGACATCAACCTGTCGGCTCAGACTCAGGTAAGACCTCTTATCTATCCGTCAGAGCTGCAGATGCTTAATAATAAGGAAAGTACGGGAAATGCCATTATCGTTACATTTGGTAACTTCCCTTTAAGAACAAAATATACACCTAGCTATCTCTGTCCGTTCTACCAGATGGGAAGGATGGATATGGAAGAACTCAGAAGCCATATGTTCAAGGCTGACGAGGTTTATTACGATCTTGACGAGAGAAACGGAATCGTTCTCGGTAAGAACGATGATGCGGATGCGGAGGCGTCATAAAGTATGAGAAAAGCAGTGATAACCTTTGGAATAATACTTGCGGGAGTATGTAGCGCAGGAAGTATTTCCCTGGCGAGGACGACAGCCGGACCGGATATGCGCGACAGCTATACCGGACCTATAGATCCGATCACGGGGGAACCGACCGGCAGCAGCAGTGAAGATACCGATGAAGACACCGGGGAAGATGTTGAAGTCAGATGTACCGACGGATCTGTTTATAACCGTGCATCAAATACATACACCTACACCTTTGAGACAGGTAAGGTTGAGTGTAGTGTGGCCAACGGAATGATAGTGACCGGTGAAGTTGAAATAAAGGTAGACGGAGTTTCGACCGTAAGCTTCTATAAGAACGGTAATAAGATTGACAAGATCCCGAATTCCGTTACTGAGCCTGGAAACTATGTATTTACGTACGGTGATGCAAACCATACAGCACAGGTTATGAGCTTCCAGATAATTAATAAAAAAACAGGACTCCTTAACCAGTACATCATGCCGGAGGGCTTCTATGTAGATACGGTCGAGATAGACGGTATCGAGCAGAATGTAGGCTACAGCTCGGTAGACATGACGCAGGAAGGGTTCTATGAGATCAACTATTTTAACGGTTCGATCAATATGGAGTATACCCTAAAGGTCACGGTGGATCATACACCGCCACAGGTAACCTTCAAGGGACTTGATAAGAACAACAAGGCCAAGGGACCGGTTACGATCAAAGGACTTGAGGATGAGGACACAGTAACGGTCAAGTTTAACGGTGCCAAGAGCAGTCTTGGTATGAACAACAAGCTTACCGAATCCGGAAAATATACGGTAACAGTTACGGATGAGGCAGGAAACAGTGTTGAGAAGAGGTTCACGATCCTGATATATCTCAACCTGAGCAGTACACTTTTTATAGCGATAATACTTGCGGTTATCATCGGAGTATGTGTCGCACTTTACATTACAAGAAAGAGACTTAGAGTCAGATAGATCTTAGGAGGATCTTATATGGGTAGTATAGTAGACGGCCTTTTAAGCGGAATAAAAAGTGCATTACAGACCGTGGTAGACTACGTTGTCTGGGGAATATTCTACTTCGTCGAGATAGTGTTGCTCTTCTTTATTGATCTGCTTGAAGACATCATGACCATATTCACCGGCGAGAAGGAGGTTATGTACAATAACTCCAAGATGGCCCTGATCGATGTATTCTTTAATAACTCGACGATCAAGGGTATATACGGCGGAATAGCGATGATCGGTATCGTATTTTCTTTCGTATTTGCGATATGGAGTGTCATCAAGAGGACGGCTGATCTTAGAGGCAAGCAGCAGGGAGTTACTCTCGGATCGATACTCGGAAATCTTCTGAAGAGTATAATACTTATCTTCTCAATGAATGCCATAGTACTTGTATCGCTAAAGGCAACAAATGTGCTTACACAGCAGGTCAGCTACGCGGTTAGTAAAGGTGATTTGTTCACACTTGGCGGAGACGATATAGTATTCAAGGAAGATGATTATGCCACGATGGGCAGAATCATAAATACACTGGGTAATTACCGGTTAAATCCGTCCTATCGATCCAGGTACAATCTAAACGCGTGCTACAATGATATCCGAGGCGAATTGCAACTGCTGGCGGACTCCGGGGTATTCGATTTCCATTACGTGGATAAAGACACGGATGGAGATGGCATACCTGAACCGACGTGGCAGAGCATCCTGGAAAAGATTGCGAATGCATATAATTATAAGGTGGAAGTTCCTCTTGATACCTACGATGATGCTCTTACAGCAGCTATTCTCGAGGCGATGGATACGCTTCAGAATAATAATCATGTAAGAGTGCTTCAGAAGTATTCAAGAGCAGATATAGAGGAAAAAGTAGATGACGGAATGTATGTTCCGCTGAACCGAATCATCTTCCTTATAGGAACGATGGGAAGTATCACGGGAGGTGCAGCAGCGAGAAATGATGTATTTAATGAACATCCGCGATTCGCAGATGGAGCAAGACTTCCGTTCTATATAGGTGAGAAGAGCATCTACAATTATGAGCAGGTAAGAAAGGTATTCAACCCTGCACCGTACAAGACAAACTACGTTGTTGTGGGCTTTGCGTGTATGGGACTCCTGATGGAGATGATAAGTATCATCCTGACCTGCGGAGTGCGAATATTTAACCTTCTGGCGCTGTATGTTGCAGCACCGCTGGCAATATCTTCGATGCCGCTCGATGACGGCGGAAAGTTCAAGCAGTGGTCGACAGCATTTGTTATCCAGCTTCTCGGAATCGTCGGAATGGTACTTTCGCTCAGACTGTTCTTCATGTTCCTGCCGATCATTTGGAGCCCTGAGCTGGTTGTTTCATCAAATATAATTATCGACCTTGTGGTCAAGGTAGTAATGTGCTACACGGCTCTCGAGGCAGTAAATAAGGTAAACGGCATCTTTACCGGTATTCTTGCGGATAACGCAGGTTACCAGGCTATTTACGCAGGTAACATGAGAGATAAGCTTGAGAATTCAGCATTCGGTAAGGCTGTTGGCGGACTTACAGGTACAGGAGTTCTTAAGAACGGTTTCAGCAAGGAAGCTAAGCAGAAGAGGAAAGAAGATAAAGAAAAAGCTCATAAAGCAGATATGGATGCTGTTGAGAAGGATATAGCACATGCTGAGAAGACAGGTCACCACAGTTCAAAGTTTGGTGGCGGAAAGCTTCAGAAGGGCGAGCTCGATAATATGAAGAAGGGCCTCGACCTTATGAAGAACGGCAACAATGGTAAGGGCATGAGCTACAAGGATGCTATGAAGCAGGCCGGTAAGGAAGGCAGGCAGAATCAGCAGAATCAGAAGGATATGAAGAAGCTTAAGGGCGCTATCGACTACGGCAAAGAGACCGGACGTAACGTTCAGACCGGTGAGAAGCTTAAAGAAGGCGAGCTCGATAAGATGCAGAAGACCTACGACAACATGGAAAAGGGCGGAGCAAGCTTCAATGATGCTTACAGGGCAGCTGAAAAAGAATACGATCAGGAGCAGAAGGAACTTAAAAGCGAGGGTTCAAGACAGAATGAAGTGGGCAGGAAGGAACCACCACCGGATGTTCAGAGAGCTCAGATGGCTGCAGCAACCATGCAGGACAATGACTATAGAAGACTTAAGGCTGATTATGATTACGCAAGTGAAAATGATGAACACCTTATCGGCCACCAGCCTCTTAAGAGAGGTGAGCTTGGTCAGATGAAGGAGACCTTAAGACAGTACGAGAGTATTCATAATACGGGCGCATTTGCACCGGATCTGCCTGAAAATCACAGACAGAGTTGATAGGATACAGATATAAACGGTTTTAGTTTAAACAATTCCGAAACACCGAAGACGTCAGGTATAAGGAAGGATAATAAATGAGACTCATCCCGGGAAAAACAAAAGTCAAAATTGAATTATTCAGGAAGGTAACACTTTCGGATGTAGCAGTAGGACTTGTTGGTCTGGTAGCGGTGACATTATGCGTAATATCATCGCTTCCGGGCAGATGGATCATAGCTATGATCGTAGCGGCTATCTTCGCACTCATGCTCTTCCGTATAGAGGAAGAACCGATGTATGTATTTATGTGGCATATGCTGAGATATAAAGCATATCCGAGAAGGTATTCAAGAGTCTTCAGTGATAAGCTTTTGTCGAAAGCAGGCTACGAGAATGCAGTCGATGAAATGTTTAATGAAGAGAAAGCTGATAAAGAGGCTGATGCTTCCGAACTCATCGAGGAAATACTTCAGGAGGAGGCTGCCAAGTCGGCTGAAGAGGAAGCATATGCAGAGGACGGCAGCTACGAAGAAGATTATGAAGCAGGTGCTACGGAAGATGCTGTAGAAACAGTTGAAGAAGCGGTTGAAACTAAGGCGGTTCAGACAGCGAGTACACCGGCAAACACAAAGTCAACTGTTCTGGATGCGATGAAGGCAGCTACGGAGGCCTACAAAAAGGCTGTTGATCCGGCAGAGAAGAAGAAAGCCTTCAACAAGATGATCGCCGAGGAGAACAAGGTATTAAAGAACAGAAAAGCTACCGAGGCAGAAAAGAATGAGGTATGGCTTGCAAGGGCTGAAAGAACTGCAGCGAGGAAGCAGAACAAGGCCCAGAAGAAGGACGAGAACGCATCCTTCAAGGATATGGCCGATCTTATGCCTTTTACCGGCATCAGCGGTAACTTTATAGAATATAACGGAAAATATTTCGGTGCGGTTATCGAGATAGATCCGATTGAATTCCGTTTCTTCTCAAAGCACAGAAGAAACAACTCCATCGAGGCCTGCTTCGGCAGAGTTCTCAGAAGTATGCACGGTGATTACGGTGCAAATATTGTAAAGCTTCAGAGACCTATCATATATGATGATTATCTTGAGGCTGAGTACGGAAAACTCGCTGAGCTGAAGAAATCATTTGAAAGCGGTCTGCTGAATGAAGAAGAATATCAGGCGAGAGTTGAGATACAGTTCGATCGTATCAACGAGGTTAAAGCACTCTGTACGGATTATAAAGTCATTGAAGGCTTCTATTATCTGGTAATGTTTGACAGTGACAAGAGAAGACTTGATACAGCGGTCAAGCAGGCTATCAACTCACTTGAGCAGGGCGAACTGGTAGTAAGGCGCCTCGATACGAAGGGCCTTGCACTCTTCCTTAAATATACAAATACTCTTGATTTTGACGAGAGTGAGATAGACAGGATCGAAGAGGGTAATTACGCAGCATGGGCTATGCCTGAAAACGTAAAATTCTCAATGAGAAGAACCCAGATCAATAATATCGTAACTCATAATATGAGAGTTGTAAACTATCCGACAGTAGTCGGAGATGCATGGCTTGCAGGCGTTATGTCCTTCCCGGGAACAAAGGTTGTTGTCAAAGTTATCCCGATGGACAAGACCAAAGCTATACGTTCCATCGACCGCTCTCTTGCAGAGCTGAGAGGTCAGTATATGCAGACAAGCCTTGATTCTAAGATAGTAGAACTTCAGGAGCACATTGAAACGCTTTCTTCACTGCTTGTAACACTTAAGCAGGATAATGAAGCGGTCATGTCGGTAAGTATCTATATCACGGCATACGATGCGGTAGCATCAAAGGAAGCAAAGATCCTGCCGGAGAATGCAACTACGATGCTTCCATCGGTTACAGATATGAAGAAGACCGTAAGAAGAACCTGGTCAGAAGCAGGCATGAAGGTTTCAGGAATGGACTTTATGCAGATACAGGGCTTCATAGGCGGCCAGATATCAGCTTACGATCCGCTTATAAAGGATGCGAGAGGCATCCCGACAAATACCATAGCAGGTATGTATCCTTGGGTATTTGCACATATTTCGGATAAGGGCGGTATCAAACTCGGATCTGCAGACGGTGTACCTGTATTTATCAACTTCTTCAGAAGAGATTCTGAACGAGTTAACTCCAATATGGTTATCGTTGGTAAGTCAGGTTCAGGTAAGTCTTACGCAACGAAATCACTCCTTTCGAATCTGGCTTCAGAGGATGCGAAGATATTCATCCTCGACCCGGAGAATGAGTATTCGGAGCTTGCGCATAACCTGCACGGTAAGATGATAAATGTAGGAAATGCAACGCAGGGACGACTCAATCCTTTCCACATCATCACAGCGCTTGATGATGATGAAGCAGGAGACAGCAGTACAGGCGGAAGCTTTGCGACCCACCTGCAGTTCCTTGAAGAGTTCTTCAGGCAGATACTTCCTGATATCGACAGGGACGCTCTGGAGTATCTCAATTCACTTATAGAGAGGCTTTATCTTAACTTCGGAATCACGCCTGAGACGGATCTTGCAACACTCACGGCCGATGATTATCCGATATTTGATGACCTCTATGATATAGTTCTTTCGGAATTTGAGAGAACAAACAATGAGTACTTAAGACAGCTGCTCCGTTCACTGGTTAACTACATTTCCAAATTCGCTTCCGGCGGACGAAATGCAAATATCTGGAACGGACCGTCAACAATTACAACAGAAGAGAACTTCTCGGTATTTAACTTCCAGTCACTACTTGCTAACAGAAACTCACTGATAGCAAATGCGCAGATGCTCCTGGTACTTAAATATATTGATAACGAGATTATCAAGAACAGGGATTACAATACAAAATACGGCTTAAAGCGTAAGGTTGTAGTAGTTATCGACGAGGCACATGTATTCATCGACACCAAGTTCCCTGTAGCCCTCGACTTCATGTTCCAGCTGGCTAAGCGTATCCGTAAGTACAACGGTATGCAGATAGTTATCACGCAGAACATTAAGGACTTCGTGGGAAGTGAGGAGATCGCAAGAAAGTCAACCGCTATCATCAATGCGTGTCAGTACAGCTTCGTATTCGGACTTGCTCCGAACGATATGGATGACCTCTGCAAGCTCTATGAGAAGGCAGGAGGAATCAACGAACAGGAGCAGGAAGATATCATAGGTGCCAAGCGTGGTCAGGCATTCACGATCATGAGCCCAACCTCAAGATCATCATTCATGATCGAGGTTCCGGATTCAATGGTACAGATGTTTGAGAATCGTAACTTTGTAAGCGAATATTTCTCAGGCGAAGACGGAGAAGAATACTGGAACGATTTCGTAGTTGAAAGTAGAGAGATACATGACAGAAATCTTTCTGACCGTAAGGTTGCAGAGAGAGCAAAGAAGGAAAGAAAGAGTAATTCATCGATCAGGTCGACCGTGACCTTCGAGGAATACGGATTCATCCCACCGATCACCGAGCTTCAGGAGACACCTGCAGCAGAGGAGGAAGAGCTTGAACCGGTCAGTGAAATATTTGACTGGGAGAAGCCGCTGCTCGGAATGGAAGAGCAGAAGCCGTCGGCAGTTGAAAGATATATGGCTGCTGAGGAGGTTGTTGATCGTAAGGAATACGAGATGGCAGTCGGACGTTTCGGAGGTATAAGCTTCCAGGAAATCTCTGCTGAAGAAGCCGACAAGATGAATGCTGACAGACCGGCAGCTGCTGATACTGGAAGCATAAATCTCACGGAAGAGGCAGCACCTGTAAATTCGGGAAGCATTAACTTCACGGAAGAGGCGGCACCTGTAAACTCAGGAAGCATCAATTTCACGGAAGAGGCAGCACCTGTAAATACAGGAAGAGTAAATTTCACGGAAACAGCTGCACCACAGGGTCAGCAGTACAACCCGGCAGTTCAGGATGCAGTATCTCAGAAATATATCGACGAATCTCTTGAGAAATTCAGAGAATCAATAAGACAGGAATTAGAAAAGGAACTTACCGAGAAGATCAAGTGGATCTCGATCGGAGCCGGACTTGCAGCAGGTAACAATAATCTTGCTGCGGCAGCGGCCGGAAGCGCATCTGCCAATAGAAGCAGAACCGTGGTTCGTGAGAGAGCCGAAGAAGCTATCGGTGAGGAAGAAGAATACACAGCAAGTAGTCTCGAGTCGGATGACAGCTTATCGCTTGGCTATGACGAAGAGGAAGAAAGAGACGACTTCTCATACGATGAGGATGAGGAAGAAAACATCTCCGGCTTCGACGAAGATGAAGAAGAAATCTCCGATCTCGATGAAGAAGAGGATTACTCATTCGACGACGAAGATGAAGAAGAGGATGACTTCTCATTCGATGAGGATGAAACTTCAGAGGATGAAGATCTTTCATTTGACGAAGATGAAGACGAAGACCTTTCATTCGATGACGATGAAGAAGAGGAAGAGGATGAAG
>JAFRNE010000001.1 GCA_017430325.1 Eubacterium sp. | reverse complement strand
TGAGCATTTAACTCCTTTCGGGATGTGATTTTAGCCAATGACATTATACCGAAAAAGGGAGGTAAATGCTCTTTTTATTTAAACCTCCCGAAAAATAAAGGATTTAGTACTAAAAACGGGGTGTCAACTTGACACTACCTAGAATATTGCGGAGGATTAAAAAATGTTTGATGACAAGCTTCATGAGGAATGCGGAGTATTTGGGATTTATTCTCTGGATGGAGAAGAGGTTGCGAAGGATATTTACTATGGCCTTATTGCCCTCCAGCACCGCGGTCAGGAGGCGGCAGGAATAGCTGTTTCCGATACGCAGGGACCGAAGGGGAATATCAGTATGAGGAAGGCTATGGGTCTGGTCAGTGAGGTATTTCACAGTGAGGAGCTGGAAAGACTCAAGGGAAATATAGGCGTTGGTCACGTCAGGTATTCAACAACAGGAGGAAGTACGCCTGAGAACGCTCAGCCGATGGCTATGAAATACATAAAGGGCAGTCTTGCTCTTGTGCATAACGGTAATATCACAAATGCCGAGGAACTCAGAGAAGAGCAGCTGAATGTGGGAATGCCGCACTATACTACATCGGATTCGGAAATACTTGCATATCAGGTTATACTGAACCGCGTTAAGTCTGCAACCATAGAGGAAGCTATAGCCAGAACCTCCGATCAGATCAGGGGCGGTTATGCGGTTGTTATCATGAGCCCGAGAAAGCTTGTGGGTATGAGGGATCCTTACGGTATCAAGCCGCTTGTTCTCGGTAAGAGAGATAATACATATATACTTGCATCTGAAACCTCGGCTTTTACAGCTATCGGGGCTGAGCTTGTGCGCGATATCGAGCCGGGCGAGATAGTATCGATAACAGAGGATGGTGTTGCCTCCGACAGAAGCCTCTGTGATAAATGCCGTAAGGCACATTGTATATTTGAGTATATTTATTTTGCAAGAAATGATTCTGTTATGGATGGTATTGAGATCCATGATGCAAGAATTAATGCCGGAAGAGCGCTTGCACAGAAGTCTAAGATAGATGCTGATATTGTTGCAGGAGTGCCGGATTCAGGCCTTGCTGCAGCAGAAGGTTATGCGCTTGAATCGGGGATCCCTTTTGTACACGCATTCCATAAGAACAGCTACATCGGAAGAAGCTTCATCAAGCCTACGGACGAGGAGAGGAAGACGGCGGTTCACATGAAGCTCAGCGTCCTTAAACACGTTGTTGAGGGTAAGAGGATCATCATAATCGATGACTCTATTGTTAGGGGAACAACTATGCGGCAGCTGGTTGAGATGCTCCGTAAGGCCGGGGCGAAGGAGGTTCATGTTATGATCAGTTCGCCTCCGTTCCTGTATCCATGCTACTACGGAACCGATGTGCCGACAGCCGGTCAGCTTATCGCCTCCCATCACTCGAATGATGAGGTATGCAGGAATGTGGGAGCGGATTCCCTCGAGTATCTGTCTATCGATGATTTCAAGAAGATGGTGGGTGATCTGCCGTTATGTACGGCTTGTTTCACCAATGATTATCCGGTGTAAGAGGATGAGCTGTATATATAAAATCTTTGACTTTTTGAAGGCAAAGCCATATAATGTACTTAACGAAGTAGCCAGAAGGTGAGTGCACTTCACCCGTACTGGCGATATAACTTAAGCTAAGAGAGCCGTCCGCTACTTGCCAGTGACAGGACGGCTTTTCTTATGCTCTTTACAGAATACGACAATATCAAATACGAGTCTTGTGACTGAGATGATGGTTGTAATAATCTCGTAAGTGCTCATAAGCCTCAACCCCTTTCTGCGAAGTCCAGAACGGGAGAGGAACACGTCCCCTGGCTACCCGGTTAAATACATTATATATGTCAATAATATATTAATTACTATTAACAGTCAACTGCATTGCGTGGTGAATGTAAGCGGTAGTATAATAAATACCGATCATTGTACTTGTATTGACATGAAATTGGTCGCAGAGTAGAATTGATACAGATAAAAATAGAAGTAAGGGTAGGAGAAATGATAAATATAACACCCAAGATAAAAATATGCGGTCTCAAGCGATCGGAAGATATAGAAGCAGCGAATCAGCTTCTTCCGGACTTTATAGGTTTCGTGTTCTGGAAGAAGAGTAAAAGGAATGTTGAACCTGAGCAGGCGAAGCTGCTGAAGGATATGCTTGACAGCAGGATAAAGGCTGTGGGCGTATTTCTTGATGCTGAAATAAAGCTTGTTATAAATCTTCTGAAGGAGGGCGTGATCGATATCGCCCAGCTTCACGGCTCCGAGGACGAAGAATATATAAATAAGGTTAAATTCGAGACCGGTAGAGAGGTTATCAAGGCCTTCAATGTAAATAAACTGCCATCGCTGATGATTGCAGAAGAGTCGCCTGCGGACTACATCATGCTTGATTCAGGAACAGGAAGCGGAAAAGCATTTGATCACCGTATCCTGAGCGAAGTTAGGAGACCGTTCTTTCTTGCAGGAGGACTCAGCCCCGATAATGTAAAAGAGATCATCTCTAAGGTTCATCCATATGCCGTAGATGTCAGCTCAGGAGTTGAAACCGACGGCCTGAAGGATCCTGAGAAGATGAAGACCTTTGTGGAAGCAACACGAGATGCTGTAAGTAAAAATAGAGATTAATTTGTGTGATGCTTTTCGGGTGATACATAAGCATGTATTAAAAAAACTTGTTTGTATGGACTGTACAAACAAGTTTTTTGCTTGGATAATTGATAAATCGTATCAGGTTCTATGGCATCGTATTCTGAACACCAAGAAATACAGGTATTCCAGAGTTCATATCAACGATTCCATAAACAAAAGGGCGATTTAGGGAGATGTTAATAACCTCGGGTTCTTCTATAGAGGCTTCTGTGGCTGTTACAGCTGTAGCTGCCGCGGCCTTAGTTCCCTTTCGATCAACCTCTATCATGGCCTTATGTTCTATAAGGTCAACAGAGATGTGTTCGCTGTCTTCGGTGATCATCCTGCCAAACTCCGCATTTTCATCAAAGATATTATTAACACCAAGCGACTGCACAACTTCATTCATATTTGCGCTGTATTCAGCCTTGAACTCGGGAAATTCAACCTGAAGAAGAGGTTCATAATCTCTGCTTTGGATCGCTTCATAGAGAGTGGTTTCGCCGGAAAGGATGTTATTTAGATAATCCTCTGTGGTGATACCCTCCGGAGGAAGCAGTGCCATAAAGCAGTATCTGCCGCCTTTATAAAACTTAAGGAAGCCTTCACCACCGGCAAGCTGCAGGTAACCGCATTCCATGCTGCTAAGCATGGTTACCTTTGATGTAGATCCGTCAGCATTCGTAAAATCCATATTATTTCTGATATGATCGGTTGCGATCTCGGTCATCCATTCGCCATCAAAAGCGACAGCGTTTAGTAATACAAGTGATACCGGTGGATCAAGATTATCTAATATGGTTTGGATCCTGCCCCTGGTATTATCCTTAACCCATCCATTTATCGTTCCAACGGAGCTATCATCAAATGGTATTTCATAAAGCTCAGCCTGATAGCAGCTTATAACATCTGATATGTAGTTGTCTGATAGTCTGACATTTCCATCCTTATTTATCCATACAGAATTAACAACATTCCATTCTGCGTCAGGATCAGAACGCATATTTTCAGAAAGCACAGCCATATCCATATTTATCTCATCCGGTACGGTGTCAATGCCCGGCATTAACAGAGCTGTAAGTTCCTTCCGGGTCACACTTTCGTCATCGGTGCCGGCAGCAAGCATACCTAAAGCCATCTGCAGCGAGAGCGGACTGATAAGATAATTATCATCCGGAGAAGCTCCGAGACTGACGGTTTTTGCCAGAAGATTTATTGCGCTATCTGTTAGTGCGTTACTGTGAATGCTTGAAGGGTTCTGTGTGGTAAACTCCTTCTTTTCTATTCCTTCTGCAAGATTCACAAGCTCTGAATGAGATGAGAGCTGTGATGTTTTGTCAGTTTTTTGTTTCTTGTCAGTGGATGTATTTCCACATGCTGTGAGGATCAGTGCCATCAAAACGACGATCGGAGTTATTCTTTGCTTTATATTTAAAGTTCTATCCCTTTTCATAACCAAACCTCCTCTGCGAATGAATATTGATTTATTCCGACTGTCAGCGAATGATTACTGATACTTCTTCTTTGCCTCTTCCCATATTTCTTTAAATATTTTTGTATCGGTCATGTCTGATCCGTTTTGATATTTAGGACTTATATCGCGGCCGTCTTCGGATAATGAAACTGTTCCGAAATTGACTCCACAGGATACAAAATACGTTTCGCCGTTTTCGCTGCTGCCTTTTTGCAGGAACAGCAGATATTCATTTCCTGCAACCATCATCCGGTATCCACTAACATGAAATACGGTATTTGTTTTTGGATCGAATACTTCATTTTCCAGTATTGTGATCGTTTGCCCTTCCCCCAGCTCTTCAGTGTCATCTTTATAGATTCTGCTGATCCTTACCTGAGAAAATGTCCAAAATGAATATAGATTGTTATCAGAGTATTTGAGCACAGGTTCTTCGTGATCAAGACGCTCAGCTCGAAGGATAAGGTCAGCGTCAGCTTCCATCTCCGATAATGTGTCGTAGCTTACAACTTTGGAATTGATATTTACGTGAAGGGCATCATCAACGGCAGGAGATTCTGTTGTGCCTGCTTCCGTTGGAATTACCTCTGTCGGACCTGCTTCTGTCGGAATTGCTTCCGTTGGAATTACCTCTGTCGGACCTGCTTCTGTCGGAATTGCTTCTGTTGGAATTACCTCTGTCGGACCGGCCTCTGTAATATTTTCAGTTCTTTGTGATACTGTTATACTTCCGGTTGAAGAAGAGTCGGGAGAAGTATGACTTCTTTTTTTCTGTTCTGGAAGCATTTTGACGGTCAGTAAAATAATAATAAGGGCTGCGGCAAATGAAATACCGACAGTTATCCTGCTTTTTATCCGGCTATATTTTTTGGCGGTACTTTTTTCAATCCGGCTGCTGTTATTTGACTGTACCTTAGTATCGGCATCCAATATAATCTCGTCACTGATATCAGTTATCGCATTCATCAGCCTACAGACGGCCTTTGATTCTGTACCTTGCATCATCTGACTGTCAGCTTCGTGATCTTTACTTTTCATCAGACTATTGTAAGTATTGCGATTTTTATCGATCATACGGACACACCTTCTTTCTCAAGGTATTTTTTCAGACGCTGTCTCATTCTGTAAAGAAGATCTGTAGTCTTTTTTTCAGACAGATTGAAACGTTTGGCCAGTTCTCCAGTAGGAATACCATACCAGTATCGTAATATAAAAAGCTGTCTGCTTTGTCTTTTTTCGCTTGTCAGCCATCCTTCAAGCAGCTCAACAAGCTGAAGATGGTCGACAGCCTGTTCAACATCATTATTTGAAGGAATACAGTCCTCCAGCTCGGAGAGGAGATAATTTGCGTCATCATTTCTTTTATCAGCCTTCTTTTTCCTGAATAATGAAAGCGATATATTACGGACTATCCTTCCCAGATATGCCTTGAGGCTTTGCGGCACTGTGGGAGGGATGGTTTCCCAAAGCCTCATATATGAATCGTTCACACATTCCTCCGCATCTTCAAGGGAATTGAGGATATTATATGATAGCGTCCTTGAGAATCGGCCATAATGAATATCCGTCATTTCTATAGCCTTTTCATTTCTTTCCTCATAAAGCAATATTATTTTTTCGTCTATTTCGTTTACCATAGTATTTGTCCTTTATTATCTCTATATCTATTAAGACGCATTTTTAACGGAAATATCGTTTTTTATTGTTTAATTCTAACATTTTGAGGGAAGTATTTACAATAAGCAGGTGCAGAATGGTTAAGAATGGACTATACGGATAGTCTTGCACTGCAGCATGTAAAGCATATATTGAAACAGAGCAGGTATTACTCTGAAGATTTGGGAGAGAAGAAAATTAAGTGATTAATAAAATTAATTAAAAATACGCTTGACATTTAAAAATAAAGTTGTATACTACAAATAGTTAAAAAAGTAATCAATGCATATATTGTAGATATTTTTAAGAAGCAAGGGCGCTTCGAGTATATACTCGAAGTGCCCTTTTCTGTTATTACAAGGAGGAAAGACATGAAAGAGGTTGTTAAAGAACTGCAGGAAAAGGGCTTATATGACCCGTCTTTTGAGCATGATAACTGTGGTATCGGAGCTATTGTTCAGATCGACGGAAAGGTTAGCCATAAGCTGGTTGCTGATGCTCTCAGCATAGTTGAGAGACTTGAGCACAGAGCCGGTAAGGACGCTGAGGGTAAGACCGGAGACGGAGTTGGTATTCTGACACAGATACCTCACAAGTTCTTCGTAAAGAAGCTTGCTGAACAGGGAATAAACCTTCCAGACAGAAGACAGTATGCAGTCGGAATGTTTTTCCTGCCTCAGAACGAGCTTGATAAGAGACAGGCTAAGTCAATGTTTGAGGTTATCGTTCGTAAGGAAGGTATGAAGATCCTTGGATGGAGAGAGGTTGATACAGCTCCTGAGGTTCTTGGTACCAGAGCAAGAGAGTGTATGCCTGTTATCAGCCAGGTATTTATCGAGAGACCGGCAGGCTGCGAGACAGACCTTGACTTCGACAGAAAGCTCTATCTTGTAAGACGTGAGTTTGAGCAGAGCAGCGTAAATACCTACGTTCCTTCTCTTTCATGCAGAACTATAGTTTATAAAGGTATGTTCCTTGTAGGTCAGCTCAGAACCTTCTTCAAGGATCTTACAGACAAGGATTATGAATCAGCCATCGCAATGGTTCATTCAAGATTCTCAACAAATACAAATCCAAGCTGGAACAGAGCTCATCCAAACAGACTTATGGTCCACAACGGTGAGATAAATACAATTAAGGGAAATGCAGATAAGATGCTTGCCCGTGAGGAGACAATGCATACTGATGTATTTTCGGATGAAGATATGACAAGAGTATTCCCGGTCATCTCTTCAAGCGGATCAGATTCAGCTATGCTTGATAATACGCTCGAGTTCTTCATGATGAGCGGACTTCCTCTCCCTCTTGCAGCAATGATCGCAATCCCTGAACCATGGGCTCATAACGAAACACTTTCTCAGGAAGAGAGAGATTTCTATCAGTATTATGCAACAATGATGGAGCCATGGGACGGACCTGCGTCTATCCTTTATTCGGACGGTGATATCATGGGTGCAATCCTTGATAGAAACGGTCTCAGACCTTCAAGATATTATGTTATGGATGATAACCGCCTCATCCTTTCTTCAGAGGTTGGTGTTCTTCAGCTTGATGAATCACATATCATTAAGAAGGAAAGACTTCATCCCGGAAAGATGCTTCTTATCGACACCAAGATCGGTAAGATATATGACGACAAAGAGATCAAGGAAGAATACGCGCACAAGGAACCTTACGGCGAGTGGCTTGATATGTCCCTTGAGACTCTTAAAGATATAAAGATACCTAATGTAAAGGTTCCAGACATCAGCGGTGATGAGCTGAAGAAGCAGCAGAAGGCCTTTGGTTATACCTATGAGAATTATCATGAGGGTATAAGAAATATGGCTCTCTCAGGAATCGAGCAGATAGGGGCGATGGGTGTTGATACACCGATCGCAGCGCTCTCAAAGCAGGATCAGCCACTTTTCTATTTCTTCAAGCAGCTCTTTGCACAGGTTACAAATCCACCTATCGATGCTGAACGTGAGAAGATAGTAACTTCAAAGGCTGTATATCTCGGCAAGAACGGTAACGTACTTTCTGAGAAGCCTGAGAATGCAAGAGTACTTAAGATTGAGAACCCTATCCTTACAGATCTGGACCTCCTCAAGATCGAGCATATGAATAAGGAAGGTTTCAAATGCGCCAAGGTTTCAATACTGTATTTCAAGAGAACTCCTTTAAAGAGAGTTATCGACAGACTTTTCGTAGATGTTGATAAGGCTTATAAGGAAGGCGCAAATATCATCATCCTTTCCGACAGGGGAGTTGATGAGAATCACGTTGCAATCCCTTCACTCCTTGCAGTTGCAGCTGTTTCAAGACATCTTGTTAGAACCAAGAAGGCAACAGCAATGTCACTTATCGTTGAGTCCGGTGAGCCGCGCGAGGTACATCATTTTGCAACGCTTATGGGCTACGGTGCAACAGCTATTAATCCTTACCTTGCACATGCAACCATCAGAGAGCTTGTTGATGAGGGACTGCTTGATAAGGATTACTATGCAGCTGTTGAAGATTATGACAATGCAGTGATTAACGGAATAGTTAAGATAGCTTCCAAGATGGGTATTTCAACCATAAGATCATACCAGGGAAGCAAGATATTTGAGGCGATAGGAATATCACCTGAAGTTATAAATGAGTATTTCACAGGAACTGTGAGCCGTATCGGCGGAATCACATTAGAGGATATCGAGAAGGCTGCAGATAAGAAGCACAGCAGAGCCTTCGATCCGCTTGGACTTGAGAGTGACCTTGAGCTTACAGCAGTGGGAAGACATAAGCTTCGCAGCCAGGGCGAGCATCACAGATACAATCCTGAGACCATCCATATGCTTCAGCTTTCAACAAGAGAAGGCAGCTATGAGAAGTTCAAGACTTATACAAAGATGGTTGACAGTGAGGAAACAGGATACCTCAGAAGTCTTATGGACTTTAATTATCCTGAAGAAGGAATACCTCTTGAAGAGGTTGAGAGCGAAGCGTCAATCGTACAGAGATTCAAGACCGGTGCTATGTCATACGGTTCGATCTCAGAGGAGGCTCATGAAACACTTGCAATCGCAATGAACCATCTGCATGGTAAATCAAACAGTGGTGAAGGCGGTGAGAGTGACGAGAGACTTGCTTCTGCAGGTACTAAGAATGACAGAAGCTCAGCAATCAAGCAGGTTGCCAGCGGACGTTTCGGTGTTACAAGCAAATACCTTGTAAGCGCAAGAGAAATACAGATCAAGATGGCACAGGGTGCGAAACCTGGTGAAGGCGGACACCTTCCTGGAAGAAAGGTTTATCCATGGGTTGCCAAGACAAGACATTCAACACCGGGTGTAAGCCTTATATCACCACCACCTCATCATGATATTTATTCGATCGAGGATCTGGCTCAGCTTATTTACGACTTAAAGAATGCAAATAAGAATGCACGTATTTCAGTTAAGCTTGTTTCTGAAGCAGGTGTAGGTACTGTTGCGGCAGGTGTTGCCAAGGCAGGTGCACAGGTTATCCTTGTTTCAGGCTATGATGGAGGTACAGGTGCAGCACCACTCAGTTCTATCCACAATGCAGGTCTTCCATGGGAACTCGGACTTGCAGAGACACATCAGACACTTATTGAGAACGGCCTTAGAAATATGGTTGTTATTGAGACAGATGGTAAGCTGATGAGCGGCCGTGATGTTGCAATAGCAGCAATACTCGGTGCAGAGGAATTCGGTTTTGCTACAGCACCGCTTGTAACAATGGGCTGTGTAATGATGAGAGTTTGTCATCAGGATACCTGCCCTATGGGTGTTGCTACTCAGAATCCTGCACTTCGTGCAAAGTTCAGAGGTAAGCCTGAATATGTTGAAAACTTCATGCTCTTTGTTGCAAGAGAGCTTAGAGAATATATGGCACGCCTTGGCGTAAGAAGCATCAATGAGCTTGTGGGAAGAACAGATCTTCTGAAGCTTAGAGATGTTAAGGATCCTGCAGAGAAGGAACTTGACCTCAGCCGTATTCTCCTTGATATGTCTAAGATAGAGAGAGAGGAACAGATATTTGATCCTGCAAAGGCTTACGACTTCAAGCTTGAAACAACCAAGGACGAGAAGGTACTTCTTAAGTCTGCAGAGATCAAGAAGTCAATTAAGGAAGGTACACCATCAGAGATCGATCTTAAGATATCAAATATCGACAGAACCTTCGGTACACTTCTTGGTGCAGAGATCACAAGAAAACACCCTGAAGGACTTCCTGAGGATACGATAACAGTTAACTGCGTAGGTGCAGGTGGACAGAGCTTTGGTGCATTTATCCCTAAGGGACTTACACTTAAGATCACCGGTGACAGCAACGATTACTTCGGAAAGGGTCTGTCAGGAGGAAAGCTTATCCTTCATGCACCGGCTGATGCAAAATACATTCCGGAGGAAAACATCATCGTAGGTAACGTTGCGCTTTACGGTGCAACAAGCGGTGAGGCTTATATCTCAGGTATGGCAGGCGAGAGATTCTGTATTAGAAACTCAGGCGCAACAGCAGTAGTTGAAGGCGTTGGCGAGCATGGCTGCGAATACATGACAGGTGGTCGTGCAGTTATCCTCGGACCTACCGGAAAGAACTTTGCAGCAGGTATGAGCGGCGGTATCGCATATGTATTTGATGAGGACAGCTCACTTTACAAGAACCTGAACAAGACCTTCGTACTTATGGAGAGACTTACAGATAAGGATGAGATAAAGGATGTTAAGGAGCTTATCAGAAAGCATGTTGAGTATACAGGCTCTAAGAAGGGTCAGAAGATACTTGATAACTTCGATACAGCAGTTGAGCACTTCAAGAAGATAATCCCTGCTGATTATAAGGAAATGCTCAGACTTACAAGCCTGTATCTTGAGAAGGGTCTCAGTACTGAAGAGGCTAAGATCAGAGCATTTGAGGATTTTAATCAGTAATCGGTAGTAAGTAAACTGTTTACGAGTAAATCGTTTTTGATAAATGGAGGTAGAATAATGGGCAAGACAGGCGGTTTCATGGAATATGAAAGAATTACCGGTGCTGTTATAAGTGAGGAAGAAAGAATAAAGAATTTTAATGAGTTTCATACAATGCTCACTCCTGAGGAGCAGAAGAAGCAGGCTGCAAGATGTATGGACTGCGGCATACCTTTCTGCCAGGCAGGAAAGATGATAGCAGGTATGGCATCAGGATGTCCTCTTAACAATCTTGTTCCTGAGATAAATGATCTGGTATTTAGAGGCAACTTTGCCGATGCATATAGAAGACTCAGTATAACACACAGCTTTCCTGAGTTTACTTCAAGAGTATGTCCTGCACTCTGCGAGGCAGCATGTACCTGTCAGGAGTATTCAGAGGCAGTATGTACAAAGGAAAATGAGAAGACAGTAATAGAATACGCTTTTGAGAACGGACTGGTTAAGGAGAAGAAGTCTGATGTAAGAACAGGCAAGACTGTAGCTATAGTAGGAAGCGGTCCTTCAGGACTTGCTGCAGCGCAGCTTCTTAACAGACGCGGACATGAGGTTACTGTTTACGAGAGAAGCGACAGGGTCGGCGGACTTCTTCGTTACGGTATTCCAAATATGAAGCTTGATAAGTCAGTGATTGACAGAAGAGTTAAGCTCATGGAGGAAGCTGGTGTTCACTTTGTTACAGGTGTGAACGTTGGTAAGGATATCAAGGCTGAAGAGCTGAGAAAGCAGTATGACTGTGTAGTTCTTGCCTGCGGTGCTTCAAATCCAAGAGATATCAAGGCTCCGGGCAGAGATGCAAAGGGAATATATTTTGCAGTGGATTTCCTGGGAAGAGTAACAAAGCAGCTTCTGGACAGTAATTTTGATGCAGTTCCATATGATATGGCTAAGGATAAGGACGTTGTAATAATCGGTGGTGGTGATACCGGTAATGACTGTGTAGGAACCTGTATCAGACTTGGCGCAAAGAGCGTTACACAGCTTGAGATGATGCCTGAGCCACCGGTTGAGAGAGCAGCTAACAATCCATGGCCTGAGTGGCCGAAGGTCCTTAAGACTGATTACGGTCAGGAGGAAGCTATTTATAAGTTCGGTCATGATCCACGTGTTTATCAGACAACAGTTAAGGAATTCATCAAGGCTAAGGACGGCAGCCTCAAGGAGATCTGCATAGTATCCCTTAAGCCTGTAAAGGATGAGAAGACCGGCAGAATGAATATGGTTCCTGTAGAGGGCACTGAGAAGATAATCCCTGCACAGCTTGTACTTATCGCAGCAGGCTTCCTGGGCAGTGAGAAATACGTTACGGATGATTTCGGAGTAGAACTTGATAACAGAACAAATGTCAAGACAGAGACCGGCAGTTATCTTTCATCACAGAATAATGTTTATACTGTTGGAGATATGCATAGAGGACAGTCCCTTGTCGTATGGGCTATAGCTGAAGGAAGAAAGGCTGCGGCAGAGATCGACAAGGCACTTATGGGATACACAAATCTGTAGATATTCGAAACAAATATGATAAAACCTGTTTTAAAAAGCTGATCGAAAAATGAAAGGATAAGAAAATGGCTAAATATATATTTGTTACAGGCGGAGTTGTTTCAGGACTTGGTAAAGGCATAACAGCTGCATCACTTGGAAGACTTCTTAAGGCAAGAGGGCTTAAAGTAGCGGCTCAGAAGCTGGATCCTTATATTAATGTAGATCCGGGTACAATGAGTCCTTACCAGCACGGTGAAGTTTACGTTACCGAAGACGGTGCAGAGACTGACCTTGACCTCGGACATTATGAGAGATTCATCGACGAGGATCTGAATAAATACTCAAATCTTACATCAGGTAAGGTTTACTGGAACGTTCTTAATAAGGAAAGAAGAGGTGAATACCTGGGCTCAACAGTCCAGGTTATTCCTCATATTACTAACGAAATTAAGGATTTCGTTTACAGAGTAGGAAATGAGACTGATGCAGACGTAGTCATCACCGAGATCGGTGGTACTATCGGAGATATCGAATCACAGCCTTTCATCGAGGCAGTAAGACAGATTTCACTTGAGGTTGGTAAGGAAAACAGCCTATTCATCCATGTTACTCTGGTTCCTTATCTCCACGGTTCGGATGAGCATAAATCAAAGCCTACCCAGCATTCCGTTAAGGAGCTGCAGGGTATGGGAGTAAGCCCTGACATCATCGTACTTAGATGCGATGAGCCGCTGGAAGAGAGTATTTTCAAGAAGATATCTCTTTTCTGCAACGTTAAGGAGGACTGTGTAATCGAAAATATCACTCTGCCTAACCTCTACGAGGCACCACTCATGCTTGAGAAGGGCGGCCTTTCGGATGTTGTCTGCAGAGAGCTTAAGATAGATGCGGCAAAGCCTGATCTTGCCGAGTGGAACAAGCTGGTTGACAGCATCAGAAGCCTTAATAAGCAGATCACTATCGGTCTGGTTGGAAAATACGTTCAGCTTCATGACGCATATCTTTCGGTGGCAGAGGCACTTCATCATGCAGGTTACGGCGTTGGCGTTGAGGTTAAGATCGAATGGATAGATTCAGAGGAGCTTACAGAAGAGAATTATGAGGAGAGACTTGGCAAGCTTAACGGAATCATCGTTCCGGGCGGCTTCGGCGACCGTGGAATAGACGGTATGATCCTTTCTGCTAAATATGCAAGAACTCACAATGTACCTTACTTCGGAATCTGCCTTGGTATGCAGATCGCAGTTATCGAGTTTGCAAGACACGTTGCAGGACTTCCTACAGCCTGCTCAGGTGAGTTCCATGATGCATCAGACGTTAAGGTCATCGACTTTATGCCTGGTCAGTCTGACAGCGTAAATAAGGGCGGAACACTTCGTCTTGGAAGCTATCCTTGTGTTGTTACACCGGGAACACTTATGGAAAGATGCTATTTCCCTGCAGATTCAGATAAGGCAGGAGCTGAAAGACTCATCCATGAGCGTCACAGACACAGATATGAGTTTAATAATGAATATAAGGAAACTCTTACAGGTGCAGGACTTGTTGTTTCAGGTCAGTCGCCTGACGGAGAGCTGGTAGAAACAGTAGAAATCTCCGATAATGATTTCTATCTCGGAGTGCAGTTCCATCCGGAATTCAAGTCACGTCCGAACAGACCACACCCACTCTTCCTTGAGTTTATTAAAAAATCATCAAATACAATATTTACAAATTAAAAAAAAGGTCTATACTGATATAGAAAATTTTTGGCAACCAAGCGCACCATTATTATATTTCAGAGGAAAAGATCATGAAAGAATACAACAAAAAACTGATACTTGAAGACGGAAGCGAGTACTACGGGTATTCCTTCGGAGCTGAAAAGGATACGGTTTGTGAGATCGTATTTAATACTTCTATGGCGGGCTATCAGGAGATAGTTTCCGATCCATCGTATACCTATCAGGGAGTGGTAATGTCATATCCGCTGATCGGTAATTACGGAATCACCGATGAGGATTTTGAGAGCAGACTGATAAGTCCGTCGGCTCTTATAGTAAGAGATATCAATGACAATCCATCCAATTTCAGATTCACGAGAACCCTTCCGGAGCTTCTCGCGGAGAATGATATTCCGGGATTATATGGTGTGGATACCAGAAAGCTGGTAAGAAATATAAGAGATAAGGGTAGTGAGAGAGGACTTCTGACCGACCCTTCGGTTTCTGTTGAAGAGGGCCTTAAGATAATCAAGGAGACTCCTGTTAAGAGAGATGCGGTTGAGAAGTGCAGCTGCAAGAAAAGATGGTATATCCGTACAACAAATCCTAAGTTTAAGGTTGTTGTTATCGACTGCGGTGCGAAGACAAATATTTTAAGGATGCTCAGCAAGAAGGGCTGCAACATAACAGTTGTTCCTTTCGATACAAGCGCTGAAGAGATCATGTCACTTGATCCGGACGGCATCATGGTTTCAAACGGCCCCGGAGATCCGGAGGATGTTAAGCCGGTTATCGAGACACTTAAGCAGCTTCGCGGAAAGCTTCCTATATTTGGTATATGCCTCGGACATCAGCTTATCGCTCTCAGCTACGGTGCTAAGACCTACAAGCTGAAGTTCGGTCACAGAGGCGGCAACCATCCTGTAAAGGATCTTGCAACAGGAAAGATAGAGATAACAAGCCAGAATCACAGCTATGCGGTTGATCAGGCTTCGGTTGAGGGTACAGGCCTTAAGATATCTCATATCAACCTGCTTGATAATACTGTTGAAGGACTTATTTCAGAAGAAGACAGATGCTTCTCTGTTCAGTATCATCCGGAAAGTGCACCGGGACCGCAGGACAGCACCTATCTGTTCGACAGATTCATGAAGAATATGGAGGATTACAGGAATGCCTAAGAGAACTGATCTAAAGAAAATACTTGTTATAGGTTCCGGCCCTATCGTTATAGGCCAGGCAGCGGAATTCGATTATGCGGGAACACAGGCCTGTCTTGCTCTAAAGGAGGAAGGCTACGAGGTCGTACTTGCCAATTCCAATCCTGCTACCATCATGACAGATACATCAATTGCAGATAAGGTTTATATGGAGCCGCTTACTCTTAAATACCTTGCAAGACTCTGCAGATTCGAGAGACCTGACGCGATCGTTCCTGGTATCGGAGGACAGACAGGTCTTAACCTTGCTATGCAGCTTTATGATAAGGGTGTTCTCGACGAGTGCGAGATCGAACTTCTCGGAACAGATGCTGCAAGTATAAAGATGGCTGAAGACAGAGAGCAGTTTAAGGAGCTCTGTGAAAGAATAGATGAGCCTGTAGTACCGTCTATCATTACTTATAGTGTAGAGGAAGGTCTTAAGGCAGCAGATGAGATCGGTTATCCGGTCATCCTCAGACCTGCATTTACTCTCGGCGGTACCGGTGGTGGATTCGCATACAATGCTGAAGAGATGGCGGCAATGATGAAGAATGCCCTCAACCTTTCACCTGTTCATCAGGTACTTGTTGAGAAGAGCATCAAGGGCTACAAGGAGATAGAGTACGAGGTAATAAGAGACGCCAACGATACAGCTATCGTTGTCTGCAACATGGAAAACCTCGATCCTGTAGGTATCCATACAGGTGACTCAATAGTTGTTGCTCCTAGCCAGACACTTACAAATAAGGAATATCATATGCTCAGAGACAGTGCCCTGAAGATCATCAGAGCACTTGATGTAAAGGGTGGCTGTAATGTTCAGTTTGCTCTTGATCCTGAGTCTTTCAAATATTACGTTATTGAGGTTAACCCTCGAGTTTCAAGATCTTCTGCACTTGCATCAAAGGCCAGTGGCTATCCGATCGCAAGAGTTTCAGCAAAGATAGCTGTAGGCATGAATCTTGATGAAATCCAGCTTGCAAATACACCGGCCTGCTTCGAACCATCACTTGACTATGTGGTTACGAAGATGCCAAGATTCCCATTCGATAAGTTCACACTCGCTTCAAATACCCTTTCTACACAGATGAAGGCTACAGGCGAGGTCATGAGTGTCGGAAGAACCATGGAAGAAAGTCTCCTTAAGGCAATCAGATCCCTTGAGGACGGCAAGAATCATATCCATCTGAAGAAGTTTGATACGGCAAGCCTATCAGATAAGCCATATCCTGAAAATATTGCCGAGGCACAGGAAAAGCTCCTTAAATATATCGAAGAGGGTACAGATGACAGAATCTATGCCATCTCACAGCTTATGTGGCTTGGTACTGACTATCAGCTTATTTACGACAGAACAAGGATCGATATGTTCTTCCTTGATAAGATCAAGAGGATAGTTGACTTCGAGAAGAAGCTTGAGGAGAGAGCCAAGAAGCTTGAGGAAGCAAATGCCGAGAAGAAGGGCGAGGACACAGTTGACCAGGCGCTTCTTCAGGAAATACTGGATAGAAAGCTCCTTTACGAAGCAAAGCGTATGGGCTTCTCTGATTCATATATCGCTGAGCTTGTAGGCGTTAAGGAGGATGATATCTGGAAGCTTAGAACCGGCTACGGTCTCTTCCCTGTTTACAAGATGATCGATACCTGCGCAAGTGAGTTTGACAGCTACGTTCCTTATTTCTACTCAACCTATGAGGATGAGAATGAGTCAATCGCTTCTAACAGACAGAAGGTAATAGTTCTCGGTTCAGGTCCTATCAGGATCGGTCAGGGTGTCGAGTTCGATTATTCGACAGTTCATGCCGTTAGAACGCTTCAGTCACTGGGCTATGAAGCAATAGTAATAAATAACAATCCGGAGACGGTTTCAACCGATTATACAACTGCTGATAAGCTGTATTTTGAGCCTCTTACTCCGGAAGATATCATGAATATAATCAATCTCGAGAAGCCTCTCGGAGTTATCTGCTCACTTGGTGGACAGACAGCCGTAAATCTTGCTGAGCCTCTTATGAAGCGTGGTGTCACGATCATCGGTACAGACTGCGATGCCATATTTAAGGCTGAGGACAGAGATGCCTTCATCGAGGTTATGGAGAGCCTTTCAGTCGCTCATCCAAACGGACAGGCAGTTACAAATATAGAAGACGGTGTTAAGGCAGCCGAGAGGATCGGTTATCCTGTACTTGTACGTCCTAGCTTCGTTCTCGGCGGTAGAGCTATGGAGATCGTTGCTAACGAGACCATGCTCCGTCATTACCTTAAGACAGCCGTTGAGGTTGACGAGGACAGGCCGGTACTTGTAGATAAATATGTTGTTGGTAAAGAGGTCGAGATCGATGCTGTTTCCGACGGTAAGGAAGTATTTATCCCTGGTATCATGGAGCTTGTTGAGAGGACCGGTGTACATTCGGGAGACAGTACCAGTGTATATCCTCCTTATTCGCTTTCTGATCAGGTTAAGGAGAAGATCGCTGATTATACAACAAAGCTTGGCCTTGGAATAGGTATAGTCGGACTTTTCAATATCCAGTATATCGTTGATAAAAATGATGATGTTTATGTAATAGAGGTTAACCCAAGGGGTTCAAGAAGTGTTCCTTTCCTTTCAAAGTCAACATCAATTCCTCTTGTTGACATAGCTGTTAAGGCAATGATGGGCGTAAGCCTTAAGGAGCAGGGAATCACAGAGCTTATCCATCCGGAGAAGAATTTCTGGTATGTTAAGACACCTGCATTCTCTTTCGCAAAGCTGAACGGAATGGATTCATATCTTTCACCTGAAATGAAGTCAACCGGTGAAGCTATAGGTTATGACAGAAGACTGAAGATCGCTTTCTATAAGGCACTTCAGGCATCAGGAATCAAGATGAAATCATACGGTACTGTAATGGTTACTCTTGCTGATGAGGATAAGGAAGAAGCTCTTCCGCTTGTCAAGAGATTCTATGAACTTGGTTTCAATATCGAGGCTACAAAGGGTACAGCTGAGTTCCTGAAGAGCCATGGTATCAGAACAAGGCTCAGAGGAAAGCTTTCAGACGGCAGTGATGAAGTACTTCGCTCTATACAAGCGGGCTATGTTAGTTATATAATAAATACCAGAGCAATAATGTCAGGTATTCACTACGGTGACGGTGTAGCGATCAGACAGTGCGCTGTAAGAAACGGTGTTACTGTATTTACATCCCTTGATACTGTAAGGATACTGCTTGACGTGCTCGAGGAGATCATACCTGAAATATCTACGATCTAGTTAACTTAGTTTCGCGGGGACTAAAGTGAAGAAAGAAAGGAGTGGGGTGCAGAATGGAAAATGAAATTGAGAAGGTGCTGGAGTATATTGAAGAAGAGGACGTTAAGTTTATCCGTCTTGCTTTCAGAGATGCTTTTGGAGAACAGAAAAATATCTCTGTAATGCCGGGAGAGATAACGAAGGCCATTAGGGATGGTATTCCTATCAATGCAAGAGCTATTGCAGGTTTTGAGGGCTGTAAGGATGCGAATCTTTACCTGAAGCCGGATACTACAACACTTGCGATACTTCCTTGGAGACCTGACAGCGGCAGAGTTGTACGTCTGTTCTGTGATGTATTTACTGCTTCGGGAAGATATTTCGAAGCTGATACAAGATATATACTGAAGAAGGCAGTTGATAAGGCTAAGGACAAGGGCTTTGAATTCAAGTTTGGTTCAGAGACAGAGTTCTACCTCTTCAAGAAGGATGATGAGGGAAATATCACCGATGAGCCTTACGACAATGCAGGCTATCTTGATATTGCTCCTCTTGATAAGGGAGAGAATATCAGACGTGAGATATGCCTCACCATAGAGAAGATGGGTCTTACACCTGAGAGATCTCATCATGAGAGAGGTCCTGGACAGAATGAGATAGACTTCCATTACGGAAGACCTATGAAGGCTGCCGATCAGATGACCACATTCAAGATGGTTGTAAATACAGTTGCCGACAGAAACGGTCTTAAGGCTGATTTTTCACCGATGCCGCTTAAGCATATGCCGGGCAACGGTTATCATATCAATATTTATGCTACAAGCGAGTCAGGAGAGGATGTTGCAAATTATGTTGCGGCAGGTATTCTGGATAAGATCAGAGAGATAACGATATTCCTCAATCCAACAGAGGCTTCTTATGCAAGATTCGGAAGGAGCACAGCTCCGGACAGGATCAACTGGTCGGATGCAGGTGAGTCTGAGCTGGTTTATATCGACAAGCATATGGGCAGCAAGACAAGAGTGGAGCTGAGATCACCTGATGCCATGAGCAATCCTTATCTTGTATATGCATTGCTTATTCGTGCAGGTCTCTATGGTATAGAGAATAAGCTTCAGCTTCCTGAGATAAATGATGAAAATGGTCCGATGCTTCCTAAGACAAGAGAAGAGGCAGCAGAGGCAGCAACGGGAAGTGAATTCGTTAAGAGCATCCTTCCTCAGGAGATCATTGACAGATATACTACATTTTAATGTGACAGACAGAGGGCTTCTTTGGGACTAAAGACTGACATGATCGGCAGATAAGGCACGAAAAATGGTTGATGTATAGTTTGTTTAGGAATGGTAAGTAATGGCAAAGGATACAGAAAGACAGAAGTCGATAATAATCGTCGGCGGGTCCGAACAATTTAATACCCTCGTCAAGAAATCACTTTCAGGAGAGAACTATGCGACCATCGAGATAAAGAGGAGTGCGGCAGCGGCGAGAAGATCGCTTATGGAGAGAGGCTATGAGCTTGTGGTTATCTATGCACCTCTTCCGGATGAGCTGGGACACCAGTTTGCGCTGGATGTATGCACCACATATTCTTCATCGGTTTTAATGGTAACCCCTAATGAGATCATGAAGGATGTATCGGAATATGTTTCCGATTACGGTGTAGTTGTTCTTGCCAAGCCTGTAGAATATGAGAGGCTTCACAGAACATTAAAGTTTATGGCGGCTGTTCAGGAGAGACTGCATACTGCCAATGTGAAGATACGAACACTCGAAAATAAGCTGCGTGAAGAAAAGCTTATCGGAAGAGCAAAATGTATCCTTATAGAGAAAAAAGGAATGAGTGAAGCAGAAGCTCACAGATATATCGGAAAAAGAGCTATGGACGAAAGTCTTACGAGAAAGCTCGTGGCAGAAGATATAATCGATGAATACAGCTGATAGATGTTTATAATACAGCCTCAGCAATACTCGGAGGACTTAGAGTAAAAATCAGAGTAAGAATCAGAGTCAGCGTTCTTCCGGTATCAGCACAGGTCCAAAGAAATGATCAGTTTTCATACCGTAAAGTATGTGCTATAATTCACTAATGTATTAACTTACAGATAGTATCAGATATATGGTGGATTATGAGAATAGCAGTTTGCGATGATGAAGAGAAATACCGTCTTGATATCAAGAAAAGGATAGACAGAGTGTGCAACAGTCTGGATGTCCTGGTTGATGAATATTCTGACGGCAGAGAACTTATAAAGAATTTTGAAAAAAGTCCATACGATATGGTATTTCTGGATATAGAGATGCCGGCGATGGATGGTATAACACTTGCTAAAAAGCTCCGCGCGTTAAGTGAGGGGCTTTTTATCGTGTTCCTGACCGGACACGTGGAATATGCACTTACCGGATATGAGGTGAATGCCCTCAGGTATCTCACAAAGCCGGTGGATCCCGACAAGCTGAAGGAGGTGCTGAAATATGTTTCCGATAAGGCTAAGTCAAAGCAGCAGCTCCTTATCAGAGAAGAGGGTGAAGAGGTGCTTCTGGACGTGGAAAATATAGTATTTCTTGAGGCTCAGAATCAGTACATCAGAATCAAGACTGACAGCGGAGAGCATCTTGTGAGATATAATATTTCCGATTATGAGAAGGAGCTTACGCCTTTTGGCTTCTTCAGAACCCACAGAAGCTATATAGTTTCTCTGGGAAAGATCAAGAAGCTTGGAAAGGCTGAGGTCATAACAGACAGCGGCGATACGATCCCGGTAAGCAGAGGCAATATGCCGATACTGAAGGAACGTTTTTATGCTTTTGTGGATAAGGAATCTATTTAGTGAGGAAATAAAGTGGATATTTATTCGACTGAACAGATCATCAGACTGGTATCAACTTCATTAATGTCATATATGTCCTTTGCACTGCTTCTTATCGATGTTGTGCTTGTTTTGGCATGCCTGCTGGGAAGAAAGGTTGAACTTAGAAAAAGGGCTTTTGTTGTTGTGCTTCTGGGACTTGTTGTATATATATTGGTTTCAGTGGCTATTTATGTGGTTGCAGATCAGCAGGCAAAGCGCTTATATATGAGTCAAAAGGAGCTGGATATATTTATATGGCTCGCAGAGTATTCCGGACTTCTCTTTACGGGAGCTCTGACACTTGTATTTTCACTCACGGTTTATAAGGAGAAGAAATTCTGCAGGACCGTGGAGACGTTTTTATGTGCGTTTCTTCTCGCTCAATACTGGAGTGAGATAATGATATATGTATATTCATATTTTACGGGGACAGATATCGAAACCGCATCTGCAGATATGGCTTTTGGACTAAGTATTGAAAGTCTGGTTTATCAGCTGGCCAATCTGATCATATCTGTTGCGCTGTTCATAGCACTCTATTACGGCATGTATAAAAAGGGGCGTATCCTTAAGGTCAATATGAAATACGTTGCTATCCTTATTGTCTGGGAGCTTGTGCTTTATATAGTTCCTCAGCTGCCGTTTCTTTCGGCGTTTGACAGTAAAGAGGCACAGCATTCGGCTGTAAGTGCTATTCTTGGTGTATTTATCCTGCTGCTGGGAGTTGTAATTCCGGTGGCGCTCACAACGATGATAGCAAGAAGATATATCGTGGAGAAGAATATCCAGCAGGAAAAATACATGGATGCCCAGCTTGAGTATATCAGGCAGTATAAGATATCACAGAACGAGACCCGGGCTTTCAGACACGATATCATCAACAATCTCCAGCTTATGGATATGCTGATGAATGAAGGAAAGACAGCGGAGGCTAAGGAGCATCTTGAAACAATGCTTGGTGAGGTTAAGGCGCTGTCACCGAAGAATATAACCGGTGATGAGATGCTTGACTGTATAGTTTCCATGAAGGCCGAGAAGATGCAGGAACTGGGCATAAAATACCATTCTGACGGTGTTCTGGATGGCGGACTTCAGATGAAGCCAACGGATATCTGCAGTGTATTTGCTAATGCGTTTGACAATGCCATAGAGGCCTGTGCAAGACTTCCGAAGAGCGCACCGAAGAGTATAGATTTCAGCATCAAGAGAACAAATAAGTTTTATAATCTGAGACTTTCGAATTCAAGTATCAATGAGGCAGACGCTGAGACACTCTTTGATAACGAGAGTCACTATACCTCCAAGGAGGACGAAAATATTCACGGTTTCGGTACCAAGAATATGAAACATGCCCTCGAAAAATACGGGGGTATGCTGAAGGCTGAAACCGAAAGAGGACGTTTTGTCCTGACTATAGTCATCCCGAGGGAAAGCTAAAAGTTACGGTGATCATTTGTTTTGAAATTCTCTTATAAAGTCAATAAGAGCTGAGAGCATATTCGGCTCGTTTGAGTAATACACGGTTGGCGGTCCATCCACAAGACGGATGAATGCGCCAATCGTTTGTTTTACGTGGATATCGATCAGCATATCGGTTCCGGGGAATCTTCGCTGAAGCGTAAACAGTTCGTCATCCGATTCTTTGAAGTATTTTATCCTTCGCTTAAATACAGGATCGTCGGTATTATCAGAAGAATAGATCTCTATAAATGGTTTACATAATGATAAATATCTGTTAAATTCAAGTGTCATGGCAGCTGCCACAGCCTTGCTGTGAAAGAAGAACTGCGGTGTTCCTGATGTATCATTTGTTATGGAATTGGACATCAGGCAGGATATTCCTTCTGCTATGACCAGAGATCTTCTGTAGATACCGTCACGAAGGGTAGGATAGTAATATGGTTCTACGGCTCCGGTCTTATAGAGTGGAAGCCATTTATTGATAACGGTTATCATGTCGTGATACGGACGTTTGGTAGTGTGGATGATCTTAAGGTGGCAGCCGTTGGAAAGCAGGCCGATCAAAAGCTCGGTCCATTCTGAAAGGAAAGCCATATCCTCATAAAACCAGACAAGATTCTCATCAGAAAGCATAAATATATTTACAGGCTGCTTCAGAGCAGCTATCTGGTGGAGAAAGGACAGGTGCAGACGGCGTCGTCCCTCGTTACCGTAGTCAACATCCGCTGTAACGGAAGAGAAGCTGAAGTTACTGGTATCGACCTCTCCGGGAAGCTCGGTGTTATCCTGGAGCCATATAGTAAGAAGCTTTTGGATGGCATCCTTATCGTCAGGAAGAAGAACACCGTGATTTACTATATTTGACAGGATATTTCGCTGATATATGCTGTTTATCTTGCCGGCAAAGAATTCAGCCGCAGGCTCGATGAAATTCCTGTGGGTCGGTATGCCTCGCTTGCCGTTTCTCAGTCTTCCGATATAGGAAGGGTCAAAGAAAAGTGCATTGGCAAGAGTTACGTTTTTGGTATTTGTAAGGTTCATGAGGAAATCAATCTTTTCGCCTTCGTTCATAATTCTTCCTCCGTGATAGTGAATGTGGCATGAAATTGCCTAAGATTGCCTAATTAATTGTAAAATAACATATGAAAAGCTGATTTTCAAGTGGTTATGGCACGAAACGTGCCAGTTGTGGCAATTTTTTATGACTCTTGTCATACACATTTAGACAAAAATGTAGTATTGTATGGTTAATAGATCTCCAAAAATCTATATAGAAGGTCGTAGGCATGTTATTTATGTCCTGCGACCTTCTCTTTTTGTGCCCTGGATTAAAAAAAATTTTGGAATAATAAGCGTTTTTTTGCTATAATAACCATATCTGTGGGTCAAAATACAGGCTTACAGATTAATGGGGATAATAAATTGATCGGGAGAAAACAAAATGAAAGACGATAAGATATGGGAAGTGCTCGGTATAGAGCCGGGTTCTGATGAAGAAACAATAAGAAATGCATATAGAATAAAGCTTGCGGATACCAATCCGGAGGATGATCCGGAGGGCTTCAAGATACTCAGAGAGGCTTATGAAGCTGCAATCGAGATAATAAACAGACCACCTGAAAGTGAACAGGCGGAGGAAGAGGATGACAGTCCTGAGGCAGAGCTCATCAAGAAGGTTGAGGAGCTTTATTTTGACGTATTCAGAAGGAATGATCCGGCTGCATGGAAGGATATATTTGAAGATCCTCTTATCGAGGGACTTGATACGGTTGATGAGGTGAGAAGAAGATTCCTCAGATTCACCATGTCACACTTTGTATATTCTGAACAGATGTGGAAAGAGTTTGATAATATTTTCAGGATCGTGGATGAGCAGGCAGCCCTTTCGGAAGAGTTTCCGCCTGACTATATAGGATACATAGTAGAGAGAGTTGTTGAGGGGGATTATTTTGTATATACCGAGATGATGCCGGCGGACGATCCACTCTGCAGCTTTGTAAGATCTTTCCCTATAGAGAAGCTGGGAGATTATCAGGAAGAGGAGATGAACTGCAGCGAGGATGTTTATATCAGAAGTGTTGCATCACTGCTTCCTCTTTATGCAAGTGTTGACAGCAAATATGCTTCTGAAGAAGATAGAGAGGCTTACAGAAAGGAACTTGCAGACAGACTGGTATATGCAAGACAGTATGATGTATTTCATCCTTTTGAAGGTTCGGGACTTATGCTGTATTACTATATTTCCGGTGAGTATGAAAAGTCTTTCGAGATAGCCAGGGCTTATGTTTCGGATGATGCTATTGATAGATTCGATAACTTTTCGGTTGCCTATGCGGCTCATGTCATTATGGAGAACTGCCTCAGGAATGGTGCCTCTGTTGAGGGACTGGATAAGCTTGCAGAGAGGCTTAAGGATATAGTTTCGGCAAACAGAAGATTCAGTATGGCACATTTTGCCATCGCACAGTATTACCATGTCAAAGAGGATTATACAAAGGCGTCAGAGCATATACTCAATGCATCTGAGTTTAATGAATCCAGCATAGAGATAGAAGATTTCCTCAGAAAGAATGACAAATGCCTGATAGAGTATTACAGAAACAGGATTGAAAGCCAGGAGGCGACAGATAACGACTATATCGAACTTGGCTGGGGACTCCTCAGGGATGAAAATACTAAAAATACAGAGATCACGGAAATGCTTGACAAGATAAAGCCGGAGGGCGAGCTGGAGTACAATTACTACAATCTCTATGCAAGATGTCTGGTCAAGATAGATGATTTTGAGAGGGCTGATCCATATGTCAGACGCTGGCACGAGCTGTTACTGGAGCTTCGTGAGCGCTATGACAGATACGGCGATGAGGACTTTACCGATGAGGAGAAGAAGCGTCTCACCAGACTCGGCTACAGTTATTATCTGCTGGCTGTCTGCGAAAATACCAAGGGTAATAAGGAAGAAGCAGAGAAGGATTATATTGCTTCTGCAGAGCTTGCTGAGACAAAGAATGACAAGGTTATATTCCGTAAGGTGCTTGGTGAGTTTTATCACAAGGAAAATATGTATAATAAGGCCTTTGATGTATGGAGTGAGATAATTGCGATCGAGCCAAGATTCAATTATGCATATATCATGAGGCAGGAAGCTTCCTTTAAGACAGGCCGTGCCCGCCAGGTTGTTGATGATTTCTTTGAGATAATCAATTTCGCGTCTGAATACAAGATGGCTTATGTTTATGCTGCAAAGGTATTTAATAGTTATAATCAGACTGAAGATGTCATGAATGTTGTCGCAAAGGCTGAGGAGAACAATGCAGTGAGTCCGCAGCTGCTCTTTGAGAAGGCAAAAACCTTCAGAAAGAACGACAGCTTTGAAGAGGCTGTAACTCTTTATGCTGAGCTTGAGAAGGGATTAGAAGAGAAGACGGATGAGTCTGATGCCGAGAAGAAGGCTGATGAAACGGATGAAGCTGATGCAGAGAAGAAAGCAGAGTCTGAGAATAAAGAAGAAGCAGATAATTCTGAAGCCTCAGTGGATAACGATGAAAACGATGAGGCTAATATAGAAAATAAAGCCGGATTCTATGCCGAATATGGTTACAGCTGCTATGAATATGCATGTGAACTGCGTAAGAAGAGTCAGTCAGGGGCTGATTCCGAAGAGGATGAAGAAAAAGACTATGAAGCGCTGTATAAGGAATATATCGCAAAGGCCTGGGACTGCGTAAATAAGGGACTTGCTGTGGACGAAAGACAGCTGCACATCCATTGGCTGATAACGGATCTTCTTGAGCATGAAGGCAAGGATGCTTCTGAAGAATACAATAAGATGAAGGAGCTTTTCCCTGAGGAAAGCAGTGTCGATTTCGAATTCGGATGCTACCTTGATAGAAAGGGTAAGAGGGACGAGGCTGCAGAGCAGTTCCGTTCAACTGCCGAGAAGGATCCGGAGCATCAGGATGCTTACGGAAAGCTTACGGATTATTATATTGACAGATATGAGAAGACAGAAGAGGTAGAGGATTATGATAAGGCGATAGAAAATATCGAGAAGCAGATCACTACCTGCGATGATGCCTTCTTCCGTATCAAGCAGGCACTGGCTTATATTGAGGGCTATGAATTTGAAAAGGCTCTTGAGGCGGCTGAGCTTGCTGTAAAGCATCAGCCTGACAATATATTTGCGTATAATGCCAAGGGCTATGCACTTATGATGCTTGACAGGCTTGAGGAGGCTGAGGAAACCTTCAGGACAGGCCTTACATATATGCAGACACCGCGCAGGACAGCGCTGCAGAACAATTTTGTATACTGCCTTGAGAGACAGTACAAATATAAAGAGGCCTATGAGTTTTATGCAGAATTCTGCAAGACCTTTAATCTGGACGGTAAGGATTACCTGGAGCGTAAGGCTAAGCTTCTGAAACGTATGACCGATTATGAGGGCGCAGAGGAGCTTTACGGACAGAGCTATGATAACTGTGCGGCAAAATACATGGCGTCAGAAGGACTTAAGGTCCCTAAAGCACCGAGATTCAAGATATATGAGCTTGTTTCGAAGATGAAGGGCGTTGAAAATAACAGAGATGATATGATGGATCTCCAGCTGACAATGATGGATCTCTACGTTCTTTCGGGAAATAAGAAGCGTTTTGATGAGCTGACTGAAGATATCATGAAATACGTTGAGAAAGAGCTTGGAAAGAACGGAATAGAAAAGCACCTTAATACTGATTTTAAAGAAAATAAGGAGCTTAAGGCCGAGATCGATGACAGAATGTCGGCTATCCAGATGGTAGGTATGCATATGCTCTATGTAGGAAGAAACTTCCCGCTTGCAGAAAGATGTCTTGAGCTTACCACGAAGATCATAGATCTCTTTATAAATGATAAGGATTTATGCTATTCTCTTGAGTGGTCAAGATTTGTTTATATGCGTTATGCAGAGAGCTGCTACAGAAACAAGCATTATGAGAAAGCGGCAGAAGCAGCTAAGAAAGGTATGCAGATCCAGATAGGCAATGAGAAGAATCTGGAGAGATATCTTAACTACCATAACAACCGTCCGAGAAGACTCAGCGAAGTTGCAAAGTTTTATTTCTACATGGGAGAGAAGGAGAAGGCTTATAAGCTTATCGAGGAGATGGCCAGATGCGGTCTTTGCAGTGAAGATAAGGAAGAAAGATGCGGACTCTGCAGTGACTGTCATGAGAGCAAATGCTACGAAGTTTACCTTACACTTGCAAAATTTGCTGAATTAGAGGATAATAATAAATTGGCGTTGGAACTCTATCAGAAGGCACATGATATAACTGATGATGATTCCGAGGTCGAGATTGCAATAAAATTATTAAGCGAAAGATAGATAAATTCGGAGGCAAAAAGTGATAATAGGAATAGATCTGGGAACTACAAACAGCCTTGCAGCTTATTACACGGAAGAAGGACCCCGTATTATTCCCAACAGACTTGGTGAGAGACTGACACCATCTATAGTCAGTATAGACGAGGATGGAACTGTATATATCGGAGCAACGGCGAAGGAAAGGAAGATGCTCTATCCTGAAAGCTGCGCCAGCGTATTTAAACGTGATATGGGCAGCGATAAGAAATACACGCTTTCCGGCAAGGATTATACTGCCGTAGAGCTTTCTTCGCTTGTCCTCAAATCCCTTAAGGAGGATGCCGAGGCATTCCTGGGAGAAGAGGTAACAGAGGCTGTTATTAGCGTTCCTGCGTATTTTAATGATGTAAGACGCAAGGCAACGAAGAGGGCCGGAGAGATGGCGGGCATGAAGGTTGAGCGTATCATAAGCGAGCCTACTGCAGCGGCCATAGCCTATGGACTTCTGAATGATGATAAGCCGGCTAAGAATCTTGTATTTGACCTTGGAGGAGGTACTCTTGACGTGTCGATACTTGATTATTTCCCTCCGATCCTTGAGGTCAGGGCTGTTGCCGGTGACAATTTCCTCGGTGGAGAGGATTTCACAAATGTTCTTGAAAGCCTTTTCTATAAGAAGAATCCGAACGTATTTAAGGATGAGCTTACCCGCAGGGAGCAGGAGCTTGTTCATAAGGAGGCTGAGAAGTGCAAGATCAATTTCTCTGATTCCGGAAGAGCTTCCATGCACTGCAAGATAGGGGACAAAATGGTTGAGACCGAGTTCACCCTTGCGGAGTATGAGAGAGGCTGCGAGGAGCTTTTTGAGAAGATAAGGATACCGGTTAAGCGCGCCCTCAGTGATGCAATGCTTAAGATTTCGGATATCGATAAGATAGTTCTGGTAGGTGGTGCGACAAAGTCTGTCAGCGTAAGAAGCTTTGTCAGCAGACTCTTCAGAACCTTCCCTGATACCTCTATCAATCCGGATGAGGCAGTTGCTCTCGGAGCAGCTATCCAGGGTGCGATAAAGGAGAGACAGGAGTCCATAAGAGAGGTCATCCTTACCGATGTATGTTCCTTCACGCTTGGTACCGAGGTTACGGTGGATATCGGCGAAAATCACAAGGAAAGCGGACATTTCTGCCCTATCCTTGAGAGAAATACAGTCATTCCGGCGAGCCGTACCGAGAGGTTCTATACAGTAAATGATAATCAGGAAAAGATAAAGATAAATATACTTCAGGGCGAAAGCAGGATAGCAAGAAATAACCTCCTGCTTGGTACACTTGAGATAGCTGTTCCGAAGGCAAAAGCCGGTGAAGAAGCTGTTGACGTGACCTATACTTATGATATAAATTCTATATTAGAGGTAGAAGTAAAATCTGTTTCAACAGGCATCAAGGAGCGCTGTATCATCAAGGGTCAATATACCGAGATGACGGATGAGGAGATAGAGGAGCGCCTTAAGGAACTTTCATATCTTAAGATTCATCCGCGTGATCAGGAGGAAAATAAGCTTGTTCTCCTTAGAATGGAAAGGCTTTATGAAGAGAGCCTCGGTCACGACAGAGAGGTGCTTGAAGCAGCGGCAAATAAGTTTGAGCTTGCCCTTAATTCCCAGGATAAGCGTATCATCGAGCAGGAGAGAAAGAGACTGATCGAGTTCATGGACGAGTGGGAGGGACTGTAATGGCAAAAGGCGGAAGCTGTGATACATGCTGCTATTTCATGTATGATGAAGAGATGGAGGAATATATCTGCGACGTAAATATGGATGAAGACGATTACGGCAGACTGGTATCCGAGCATTTCAGAGAATGTCCTTACTATAGAGATGGGGACGAATATAAAGTTGTAAGACATCAGATGTAGAATTTTTTGTGTTTTGGAAACGGTGAAGTATGAAAAAGGTTACGACAGATATCGCAATCAGAAAGAATTACTTTGAAGATACAATAGTCCTTCTTGGGGACTTTAGCGTTGCGGGGCACGATATGAATTACGTGCTTCGTATATCCTCTTATGGCTCGAAGGTCAACGGCCAGAATATAAGAGTGTATTTCGGACTACTTGATGATACAAAGAGAGAGTATTCCGAGTATAAGCAGGAATATACCGGAGATCAGGTTATAATAGATGATGGTCACCTGCTTTTCAGAACTGATATGGTGGAGATAAATGACTCCCCTGAAGGACTGAAGCTTTATATCAATTATGAGACTATCGTTATCGATTTCCTTATCAAGAGAGGCGATGATAAGATAGATATCAAGAAGTTCGGTAAGTCACAGGACGGCGGCAAGGTTGTTACCTATGCATATCCTGAGTGTACTTCCAACGGACACGTTACGACACTTAATAATTATTTTGAGACGGTCGGAAGCGTATTTTATATCAGACATTCACAGACCTTCGATTCATTGTTTGGATTTAAGAAGAAGGTAGTACGTTTAACGGACAATTCGCACTTCATGTTCGGTTTCTTTAAGCTTTCAAACTTTAAGAAGCTTATGTTCGGAACCTTCAGTTCTGAGGATGAAACAACGGATATGCTTGCGGTTATGTCCTATGGTGATATTTATGAGGTCGCTATTCAGCCGATGAGAAAGATCATGATGGATTATATCGAGGCTGAGAATAAAGAGGAAGTTATCATTAAACCGAATATTGCTTCCTTTGATGATAAGGTAGCTCTCAGATGCAAGACCAAGCTGAATACCAATGAGGGCATGTCACCGGATGAACCGAACTTTAAGATGTATGATAAGTTCGTTCGTTGCGCAGGAACCTTCAAGGATACAAAGGTTACAGGATACGGATATATGGTACTGTTCTGATCATTGCAGATACAGAGGGTAAGTACGGGGTTAATGATCCGGTATCGGAGATAAATAATGGAAAAGACATATAAATACATATTTTTTGATCTGGACGGTACTATAACACAGTCGGAATTCGGTATCATAAGATCTGCCAGAGTTGCTCTGGATCGTCTGGGCATAAGCACCGAGAACGAAAGCGACGAAGAGATGCGGAAGTTTATAGGACCACCGCTTTACAATTCCTTCCATGATTTTTATGGATTAAGTGATGAGGATTCTCTGTTGGCTGTAAAATACTATAGAGAGTATTATGAAGCAAGCTCTTATTGAGAGAGCGATTGCAGAGAATGATATCGAGGATAGGGATGCCGTTATAATGATCGGTGATCGTTTGTATGATATCGAGGGCGCAAAAGAAGCAGGAGTTGATTCTATCGGAGTTCTGTATGGCTACGGAAGTCGCGAAGAACTCGAAGGAGCCGGAGCAACCTATATCGCGCCAACACCATATGATATTTTACCCTTTACAGAGTAAATAATGAGATGCATAACGCCTCGGAGCATTTTGTTCCGGGGCGTTTTTAAATAGTGATATTATTAAATATAGACATAACAAAAGCCCGGACGGTGTGTCCGGGCTGAATTGTTTTATTGCATTATTTTGCAGCAGCGGCCTTCTTAGCAGCCTTTGCTTCTGCAGCCTTACCGCTTGGTCTTACAAGGATAAGACATACAACAAGAGCTACGATGTAAAGAGCACCTGTTGCGTAAAGAACGTTCTGATATCCCTCAGGACTGATCTTATCGAGATTCTTAAGGTCAAGTCCGAGAGCCTTTGCTTCTTCTGCTGAAGCGTAAACGTGATTTCCGATATCATATAACCACTTATCTGTCTTATCAACGATCAACTGTGCAAGCTGGTTACCTGTAAGTCCTGCAAAGCCCCAAGCTGAAAGTGTGATACCGTGGATCGCACTGATACTTCCCATTCCGTAGTGGTCTGAAAGAAGAGTAGGTACATTTGAGAAACCTCCGCCGTAGCCTGCATTTACGATAAAGATAAGTGCAAGTACAAGGAAGATAAGGAGTGTATTTCCTTCTCCCTTTACGATACCGCTTGTGATCATTACAAGACCTGTAAATACGATAGAGATAATGAAGATAAGCTTGTAAATAGTATTTCTGTCCTTAAGTGTATCAGCCCATGCTGAGAAGCCAAGACGGCCGCCTGCATTGAAGATAGCTGAAACAGTTGAGATAAGTCCTGCTGAACCAACAAGACCGATACATTTAACGATCGCCTTCTCCTGAGAGATAAGTGCAAGACCGCAAGTGATGTTGATGTAGAACATAAGCCAGATACCGATATAGTTTCCGATTGGCTTTGTCTTAAGTGTCTCCATGATGCCAGGCTTCTTCTCACCCTTAGCAGGCTCATGCCAGCCTTCAGGCTTCTTAAGCATTAAGTGACCAACGAACATCATTACAAAATATACACCGCCGAGGATCCAGAACATCTTGTAAACACCTGAGCCAACGCCCTTTGTCTTGTCTGTTCCATCGTTCCAGGCATTAAGAAGCTTTGTCATTACAGGGCTTGCGAAAGCCTTTGCAGCACCGAAACCTGCAACTGCAAGTCCGGTTGCCAGACCTTTACGATCCTTAAACCAAAGCATGAGTGTCTTGACCGGTGACAGGTAACCTGTACCAAGGCCGATACCCATTATGAAACCATAGCATACGAAGATACCTGCAAGTGCAAGTCCGCTTCCCTGATGCTTTCCACCGTACATGATGAAGAAACCTGTTCCCACCATACCAACTGTAAAGCATATTGTTGCTATGAGTGATGATTTGTGAATGTCTTTCTCGACTACATTTCCAAGGAATGCTGCTGACATACCAAGGAAGAAGATTGCGAAGCTGAATGCCCACTCAACTGATTTTTTCTCAAAACCAATGTAGTAAGCGATTTCCTGGCTGAACACCGACCAGCAATATACGGTACCGATACTGCAGTGAAGAAGAAGTGCAGGAATAGCGGCACGCAACCATTTGTTTTCCGGAATTTTCATTGAAAACTTCCCTCCCTATTTAATTTTTTAAAGCGCGTCACAGTACTACTCAACCGGTCTGTGCGCATACCTTCTTATTTATACATGCTTTGATATGCTTTGTCAATTTAAAATATAAAAAAAAGCGTGTGTTTTCTGGCTAAAACGCAGTGTATGAGGATGAAGAGAGTATCCTCATATCATTAAATTAATGATTGACATATAATGACAATGTTTTTATTATGAAAATGTGGCAGGGCAGTGATGCAGGGCCATAAAAAAATGATAAGGATACAACACCTGATCATAACAAAAATGCAGTATGTGACAGGGATTTTGTCACTACAAAAGTCCAGCGGTGGAGGTTTAATATGAAAAACAAAAAGGGAACAATAGTAATGCTTGTAGCTCTTGTACTTGTATTTGTAGCACTTATCCTTCCTTTCCAGGAGGTTCCTGCTGAGCTTAAGGGTCTTATGACTATAAATAAGCCTATAGGAACTATCGCAGGAATCGGCGCTCTTGCTTGCGGAGTTCTTGCTCTTCTTGCAACAGCTATCGGAAAGAAGAAGGCAACTCTTATACTTGGATTTGTATCAGCAGCTCTTGTATTTATCATTATCTTTGCTAACAAATCACACAAATTCTTCGGTATGAAGGTCGAGGTTGATAATAAGATTGGTTATACAATGTGCTGGGTAGCAGCATTTGTTATGGCAATTGCAACATTATTTGCATATTTAACAACACCTAGATACGAGAAGCGTAAATAGATAATATGAAGTGACCTCACATTTGTAGCATCGTGGATTTACCTGTATACTAGAGATTGTCTAAATCAACGGTAACAGGGATTACCACATACAAAGGAGGTCACTATGAAAAGAATACTAAAAATCGGAATGGATGTCCATAGTACAAACTACACTTTATGTGCAATGGAGCCGGTAATCGGAGCAGAGGATCGTGTTTTTGCAAATGTCCAGGTAACGCCGGATTATAAGAACATAATACTGTTCATTGAAAACTTAAAGCAGAAGCTTGGCTTGAATGATACTTATGACATTGAGTGTGGCTATGAGGCAGGATGTCTGGGGTATTCCCTTTATAATCAGTTAACGGCGGCAGGGGTAAAGTGTGTGATCCTTGCACCGACAACAATGCTGACAGAACAAGGACAGCGCATTAAAACAGATAGTAGAGATGCACATTTGATAGCACAGTGCCTCTCATATGGTGGATATCATCCGGTATATATACCGACAGAGCAGGACGATTCAGTAAAAGAGTATCTGCGGATGCGGGACGATCATAAAAAGGCACTTAAAAAGATTAAACAACAGATCGGCATGTTCTGCATAAGACATGGGTATTATTACGAAGGTACCAAATGGACGATTGCTCATCTGAAATGGCTTAAGAAACATGAATTGGCACCAATGTATCAGGAAACGCTCGATGAGTATCTCACATCATACGAGGAGCAGACTGCAAAGATAGAGCGTTTTGATGCAAGAATTGAGGAAATCGCATCTCAAGCAGAGTATGCTGAAAAAGTAAAGAAACTTGGATGTTTCCTCGGTATCAAGACGCATACAGCGTTATCCTTTATTGTAGAGACCGGAGATTTTACAAGATTTGCAAAGGGGAATGTGTATGCAGCATATCTCGGATTGGCGCCTGGGGAACACTCGAGTGCCGTGAAGGTCAACAGACTTGGCATTACTAAGGCAGGCAACAGTCATCTACGACTTCTTCTTGTGGAAGCGGCAGGAGGGATATGTAAAGGAGCCATAGGGCATAAATCAAAGGCGTTGAGGCAACGACAGCAGGGTAACAGTGCTGAAGTCATAGCGTATGCTGATAAAGCTAATGCAAGGCTTCGGAGCAAGTATTATAGGTTGATAAGGCACGGAAAGAACAGGAATGTTGCTGTGGCGGCGGTTGCAAGAGAATTGGCATGTTTTGTATGGGGAATGATGACAGATAATATAAACGTAATAGAGGCAGCATGAGTATCATTCGGCTGTCTGTCAGTCAAGGGTGCTATGCACCGCTTCGCGGCTAAAGCCCTTGACAGTCAGCCGCCCGAACGATTTGGGTAATTAAGCAGAAATCAGCGGCAGAACGCAGATTTCTGCCACATATAACAAAGAAATATATTTGACAGTATCTGGGAAGAGTCATAAACACTACGGTTCGAGTTAATTGC
>JAFRNE010000007.1 GCA_017430325.1 Eubacterium sp. | reverse complement strand
GAGCACTGAATAATAACATTGCGATTTAAAACTATAGACATGAAGAAGGCTGAAATGTAAAATCATAATAAAGGGATTGATAACTAAATATATAAATGAAATAAGCCAATTTAAGGATGTCCACCAGCCGTGAACACATTCATCCATGCGGAATAAGTTGAAATTATAGGCGTTCTGGGCTATAATATTACATGTTTTTTTATTACCTTAGTTGATGTGAGAATGAGATGAGAAGTATTCTGAAATATCTTAAAAACTATAAGCTTCAGACAGTTATGGCTCCCCTCTTTAAGATGCTGGAGGCTATTTTTGAACTGTTTGTTCCGCTTGTAGTTGCAAAAATGATAGATGTGGGAATAGCAGAAAATGACAAGAACTACATCCTGATGATGGGTGGAATCCTTCTGTTACTGGCCATCATAGGTCTGACCTGCTCAATAACAGCCCAGTATTTTGCGGCTAAAGCGGCTATGGGCTTTGGAAGAGAGCTCAGAAGAGATCTTTTCAGACACATAATGAGTATTTCCTATAATGAGATAGATAAGAACGGAACGTCGTCACTGATCACAAGAATGACCAGCGACGTCAATCAGATGCAGACCGGCGTAAATATGGTGCTGAGGCTTTTCCTCAGATCACCTTTCATAGTATTTGGCGCTGTGATCATGGCCTTCACCGTTGATGTGAAGACAGCGATGATCTTTTTGATAGTGCTTCCGGTGCTTATAGCAATTGTATTTGGTATTATCTTTTCCACGATACCGCTTTACAAGAAGGTTCAGGGAAGACTGGATAAGGTGACGCTTATCACAAGAGAGAATCTGATCGGAGCCAGAGTTGTAAGAGCCTTTAATCATCAGGATGAGGATATTAAGGATTTTGATGAAGCAACTACAGCTCTTAAGAAGAGCCAGCTGTTTGTCGGACATATTTCGGCACTTCTGAATCCGGTGACTTTTGTGGTCGTAAACTTCGGTATGATGGCGCTGATACATAAGGGCGCTATAAGAGTAGATGCCTTTGGACTTACTCAGGGACAGGTGGTGGCACTTGTAAATTACATGTCCCAGATACTTATAGAGCTTATAAAGCTTGCAAATCTGATCGTTACAACAACCAAGGCAGTTGCCTGTGGACACAGGGTTGCGGCTGTATTTGCTGAAGAGTCATCTATTTACTTTATCAATGAAACTAATGATTATGGTGAACCGTCGGAGAATGATCCGACAGCGATTAATATAAATGATGTTTCAGATAAGAAGGCTGCAATGAGTTCCACCGATTCTACACCGAGAGTATCATTCAAAAATGTCAGCTTCAAATATAACGGGGCTGCCGAGAATTCACTTGAAGGACTTGATCTTGATATTTACGGTGGTGAAACCATAGGTATCATAGGTGGTACCGGCGCAGGAAAATCGACATTGGTCAATCTTATTCCGAGATTCTACGAGGCGACGGATGGTGAAGTTTTTGTAGATGGTAAGAATGTTAATGAATACAGCCGTAAGGGGCTTCGCAGCAAGATTGGTATAGTTCCTCAGAAGGCTGTGCTTTTTAAGGGCAGTATTGCTGAAAATATCAGATATGGCAAGAAGGATGCAACATCCGAGGAGATTGACACAGCTCTTAAAGCTGCACAGGCTTACGATTTCGTTATGGAGAAAGACGGCGGTATAGAGTTCGGACTTAACCAGGGCGCAACGAATCTTTCCGGAGGACAGAAACAGAGACTCTGTATTGCAAGAGCTCTTGTGAGAAAACCGGAAATACTAATCCTTGATGACAGCTCGTCAGCACTTGACTTTGCTACGGATGCGAAGCTTCGTTCTTCAATCAGGGATATTTCCAAGGGAATGACGACATTTATCGTTTCACAGAGGACGTCTTCCATAAAATATGCAGATAAGATAATCGTTCTGGATGACGGCAGTGTTGCCGGTATCGGAACACATGATGAACTGATGCGTGGCTGCGAGGTTTATCAGGAAATATATAATTCGCAGAATCATTCATCTGCCGATGCCGGAAAGGCAGGTGAAGCACATGAATAAAAAGACTTATGGCAGGATACTAAAATATCTGAAACCATATATGCCGCTGATCGTATTATCACTGACGGCAGCAGCACTTACGACACTGCTTTCACTCTATGTGCCGATCCTGGCCGGTAGAGCGATAGACCATATAGTCGGTCCGGGGCAGGTTGCTTTTAAGAAGGTTTCAGATATACTTCTGCAGATGCTGATCGTTATTCTGGCTGCGGCTGTATTTCAGTGGATAATGAACAGCATAAATAATCATATAACCTACAGCGTTGTTAAGGATATCAGAAAGAAGGCTTTTGACCATATTCAGAGCCTGCCGCTTTCTTATCTGGACAGCAGACAGTATGGTGATTTCGTTTCGAGGATCGTAGCTGATATAGACCAGTTCAGTGATGGACTTCTGATGGGCTTCTCACAGCTTTTCACAGGAGTTGTAACGATAGTAGGAACGCTGGTATTTATGTTTACGCTGAATGCCCTTGTGACGATAGTGGTGGTTGTTCTGACACCGCTTTCACTGTTTGTTGCGGCATTTATAGCAAAGAGGACCTACAAGCTGTTCCTTAGACAGTCGGAAATGAGAGCATCACTTACCGGACTTGTTGAAGAGATGGTGGGCAACGAAAAGGTTGTTCAGGCATTTTCTTATGAGGATACAGCGGTTGAGCGTTTTGATAAGATAAATGATGAACTTTCGGAAGCAAGCCTTAAAGCGACCTTCTTCTCGTCACTTACCAACCCAAGCACGAGATTCGTAAACAATCTTGTTTATGCTGCAGTTGGTATAATAGGAGCGCTGTTCGTTATTAAGGGCAGACTGACTGTTGGTGAGCTTACATGCTTCCTCAGCTATGCAAATCAGTATACAAAGCCTTTCAATGAGATCTCGGGCGTTGTTACCGAGCTTCAGAATGCGGTTGCCTGCGCAGCGAGAGTATTTGAGCTGATAGATGCTGAGCCGGAGGTTCCGGACAGTAAGGATGCGATAACGCTGCAGAACGTTAAGGGCGCAGTTGAATTAAAGGATGTTAATTTCTCTTATGTTAAGGATAAAAAGCTTATCCAGAATCTGAATCTTCTGGTTAAACCGGGCATGAGAGTTGCGATAGTCGGACCTACGGGCTGCGGCAAGAGTACAGTCATCAATCTCCTTATGAGATTCTATGACACTGACAGCGGTTCGATAAAGGTTGAAGATACAGATATCAAAAATATCAAGAGAAACAGCCTCAGAGAGAATTACGGGATGGTGCTTCAGGAAACCTGGCTTAAGGCAGCGAGCATCAAGGAAAATATAGCCTACGGCCGAGAGGCAACAGATGAAGAGATAATAGCCGCTGCAAAAGCAACGCATGCTCACAGCTTTATCAAGAGGCTGCCGCAGGGCTATGATACGATACTCGGCGAGGACGGCGGAAGCCTGTCACAGGGACAGAAACAGCTTCTCTGTATAACGAGAGTCATGCTGGCTCTGCCGCCGATGCTGATACTTGATGAAGCAACTTCATCAATAGATACAAGAACTGAGTTGCGAGTTCAGAGAGCATTTGCCAAGCTTATGAAGGGGAGAACAAGCTTTATAGTTGCTCACAGACTTTCCACCATCATGGAAGCCGATATGATTCTTGTCATGAAGGATGGAAATATAATCGAGCAGGGCAGTCACGAAAGTCTGATGAAGCTGGGCGGCTTCTACAGCGAGCTCTTTAACAGCCAGTATAAACAGGTATAATTTAGGTCGATTTATTTGGTACGAAAAGGTGCCGGAGGAACGACCGATCAGAGATATATTTAATAACCGGAGGAAACAGTAGTGGATATTAATGCAGTAATAGCAAAGGAACTTAATGTTGAAAAATGGCGCGTGGATGCGGCAGTAGAGCTTCTTGATGAGGGAAATACAGTACCTTTCATCGCAAGATACCGTAAGGAAAAAACAGGAACTCTTACTGATGAGCAGCTCCGTGATCTTGACGAGAGACTTAAATACCTCAGAAACCTTGAGGAAAGAAAGGCCACAGTCATTGCTTCAATAGAGGAACAGGGTAAGCTTACAGAGGAGCTTAAGAAGAAGATCGAGGCGGCTGAAACACTTGTGGCTGTTGAAGACCTTTATGCTCCATATAAGCAGAAGAAGAGAACCAGAGCGATGATCGCTAAGGAGAAGGGTCTTGAACCGCTTGCCCAGGCTATTATGATCGCAGGTGACAGCTTCAGCCTTACAAAAGAAGCTGAAAAATATATATCCGAGGAGAAGGAGGTACTTACAGCCGATGATGCTCTTGCAGGTGCTTCGGACATTATTGCCGAAGATATTTCAGATACCGCAGAGTACAGGGCGTATATCAGAAAGCTGACCTTCGATAAGGGTGTTATGACTGCAGCAGCCAAGGATAAGGATGCTGAGTCGGTTTATGAGAATTATTATGAATACAGCGAGCCTGTAAGCAAGGTTGCAGGCTATAAGATACTTGCACTTAACAGAGGAGAGAAGGAAAAGTTCCTTACAGTTAAGATCGATGCACCTGTTGATGATATCACAGGTTATCTTGAGAAGCAGATGATCTTATCAAAGAATGCTGAGGTAAATGAATTCCTTAAGAAGGCTATCAAGGACAGCTATGACAGACTTCTTGCTCCGGCTATTGAAAGAGATATCAGAAATGAGCTTTCAGAGACAGCTGAGGACAGCGCTATAACTGTATTTGGAAAGAATCTTGAGCAGCTTCTTATGCAGCCTCCGATCGCAGGAAGAAATGTACTTGGCTGGGATCCGGCTTTCAGAACAGGATGCAAGCTTGCCGTTGTTGATGCAACCGGTAAAGTGCTTGATACAGCGGTTGTTTATCCTACAGCTCCTACAAATGAGATGAAAATCAAGGCTGCAAAGGAAAAGGTTAAACAGCTCATCAAGAAATACAATATTTCGCTTATTTCCATCGGTAATGGTACAGCCAGCCGTGAGTCAGAACAGATTGTTGCTGAGATCCTTTCTGAGCTCGGAAATAAGAATGTAAGCTATGCAATCACAAACGAGGCAGGTGCTTCGGTTTATTCGGCAAGTAAGCTTGCAACCGAGGAGTTCCCTGAGTTTGATGTAGGACAGAGAAGTGCTGCATCCATCGCAAGAAGACTTCAGGATCCACTTGCTGAGCTTGTAAAGATCGATCCAAAGGCAATCGGTGTCGGACAGTATCAGCACGATATGAATCAGAAGAAGCTTGGCGAAAGACTTGGTTCGGTAGTTGAAGACTGCGTTAACAATGTTGGTGTAGATTTAAATACAGCTTCAGCTCCTCTGATGGAATATATTTCAGGAATCAATAAGACTATCGCTAAAAATATCGTTGCCTTCCGTGAGGAGAACGGCGCCTTCAAGAACCGTAAGGAGCTACTTAAGGTTCCTAAGCTTGGACCTAAGGCTTTCGAGCAGTGTGCAGGTTTCATGAGAATATCAGGAGGAACAGATCCTTTCGACAGTACCGGAGTTCATCCGGAAAGCTATGAGGCGGCTGAGAAGCTTCTTAAGAAGTGCAGTATGTCCAAGGCTGATATCGGACAGAAGGATAAGGTGATATTTATCAATGACTACAAGAAGGCTGCTGAGGAGATCGGCGTCGGCGAGCCTACACTCAGAGATATCATCAAAGAGCTTCAGGCACCGGGAAGAGATCCTCGTGCAGACATGCCTCCTGTTGTACTTCGTTCCGACGTCCTTGATATGAAAGACCTTAAGGAAGGAATGATACTCAAGGGAACAGTCAGAAATGTAATTGATTTCGGTGCATTTGTTGATATCGGAGTTCACCAGGATGGTCTCGTACATATCTCGCAGCTTACAAACAAGAAGTTTGTAAAGCATCCGCTTGATGTTGTAAAGGTTGGAGATATCGTTGAGGTTAAGGTGCTTTCGGTTGATGTTCAGAAGAAGCGAATTGCACTGAGTATGATTCTTTAGTATAATGATTTGAGGTGGCTGACGACGAAACCGGCAGGTTTGGCGTTAGAAGCTATATCGAATTTAAGAGGTGACAATATGAATATAAAAGATACAAAAATGACAAAGAAAGAGCTCGAAGCAACTGCGAAGAAATATATGAATGAGCAGTTTCCGAGGTTTGATTTTATAGCTGAGAAGGCTAAGGGTATGTATATTTACGATGAAAATGGAAATGCATACCTCGACTTCCTTGGCGGAATAGCAGTTAATGCGGCAGGACACTGCAATGAGAGGGTTTCTGCCTATGTTAAGCAGCAGATTGATGAGATGGTCCATTCATCAAATTACTGCTATACGATCCCACAGATCATGCTTGCAAAGCTTATCTGCGAGACTATCGGTATGGAGAAGATCCAGTTCCAGAACAGTGGAGCCGAGGCAAACGAAGCAGCTATCAAGCTTGCTCGTAAATATGGCGTAGATAACTACGGACCGGAACGTTACAAGATAGTTACAGCACTTAACAGCTTCCATGGAAGAACTCTTGGTACCCTTGCGGCTACAGGACAGCCTGACAGCGCTATCCAGAAGGGTTTTGCACCGCTTGTTGACGGTTTCAAATATGCTGCCTTTAATGATATTGAGGCGTTCAGGGAAGCAGCAACGGATGATGTTATTGCCATCATGGTTGAGCCTGTTCAGGGAGAGGGCGGAGTTTATCCTGCTGACAAGAAGTTCCTTGAAGACCTCAGGGCTCTCTGTGATGAGAAGGGTATGCTTCTTATATTTGATGAGGTTCAGTCCGGCTGGGGCCGTACAGGAGAGATAATGGCTTATATGACTTATGGTGTTAAGCCTGATATTCTTACAATGGCTAAGGCTATGGGCGGCGGAATGCCTATCGGAGCTATGTGCTCTTCAGAGAAGATAATGAATACCTTTGGTCCTGGTGCGCATGGTACAACCTTTGGTGGAAATCCGGTATGCTGTGCAGCTGCTTATGCTCAGATCGAGGAGCTGCTTGAGAAGAAGCTTCCTGATAATGCAAAGGTAGTAGGAGAATATCTCAGGGAGAAGGCGGCAACACTTCCACATGTTAAGGAAGTTCGTGGTATCGGTCTTATTACAGGTATTGAGTTCGATATGCCTTTTGCTAACGAGCTTAAATATACCTGCGCAGAGAAGAAATACCTTCTTATGACTGCGGTTCGTCCTGCAGTTGTACGTATGGTTCCTCCGCTTATCGCATCAAAAGAGGACTGCGATAAGGCTATCGAGATAATGCGTGAGACAATTAACGAGATCGTTTCTAAATAATAAATATTATTAATTCTTTTGATATGCGGTGAGATCATCACTGCATATCAGACAGGAAGATTTGATGTATAGTAACAGATTCAAAAGGATAATAGCATATATTATCGCCGGGGCATGTATCTTTGCATGCCTTTTTGGAGTGCGTCCTGTTTCTGACAAGGTGGTCTATGCGGATACCGCAAACGATAATGAGCTGGTTACGGATTATATTTCGACTATCTTTTCACAGGATAACAGACTTGGTAGTAACGAGGTTAACTGCGTATATCAGAGCGCTTCCGGATATATCTGGGTTGGAACCGATGGCGGTCTGTACAGATATGACGGAAATGAATTCAAGGTATTTAATCTTTGGGATACTGAGAAAGCGGACGTTTACTGCGTAAATGCGCTTTTTCAGGATTCAAAGGGCAGACTCTGGATCGCTACTGATAACTACGGCCTTTTCTATAAAAAGGGCAATGAGATGCAGCATTTCTCTGCAGATTATTATAATGGTATCAAGACAATAAATGATGTTACGGAATCTGAGGACGGAACCATCTATGTTGCAGGTTCTTCGGGACTGTTTTCTGTTGATGAGGATACCCTGCTTCTTCGCGAGGAGGGCATACTTTCCGGAAGAAATGTTTCGGCAATCTGTTATTTTAATGAGAGAATCTGGGGAATAGCCGATGGTTCGGATGTATTTACGCTTAATTATTCGGCTGATGGTGAGAGTATAGTTCGTTTTGCTTCAGCTGAGGAGCTTGAGACAGAAGAGCTTTCCTGCATCGAAGCTGGAGAAGATCATATTTACATCGGTTCGGTTGGCGGCGATATCATCAAAATGGACAGCCTTACGAGCTTTGAGAAGCTTCAGCCCGGTAAATACGGTATCAACTCGCTTTATATGAACGAGGATACCCTCTATGTCTGCACTGATAACGGACTTGGATATATCGCCAAGGACGGTATTTATTATAATGTTCAGAATCTGTCCATCGACAGCTATATATCTTCGATGATCATTGATTACGAAGGAAATATCTGGATCTCTTCAACAAGAAAGGGCCTTCTTCTGATGGCCAGAAGTAAGTTCAAGGATATTTCTTCAAGATACAAGATCCCTGAGAGTTCTGTTAACAGTATAAAATACATCAGTTCGCATAAATATATCTGTACTGATGAGGGCCTTTATATACTTGACCCTCTAGATCGTATGGTTACGAACAACCTGACAGAGGCTCTGAGCGGAGTCGGTGTCAATGATGTTATGGCCGACCGAAAGGGAAATATCTGGGTCAGCACCTTCAGGCGTTTCGGCGTAGTTGTGCTTACCAAGGCCGGTACGCTTAAATATTTCGGCCGTGCTTCACAGCTTCCTTCAAATCAGATCAACTGCGTCTACGAGCTGAGTAACGGAAAGATCGCAGTAGGTACCAGTGAAGGTATCGGAATTATAAGCGGTGATGAGGTTGAAACAAGATATACCTCTGAAAACGGACTTGAAAATGAAAATATCACAGCTATCGTTGAGGATAATAAGGGCAGGATACTTGCCGGATCCGACGGCGGCGGGCTTTATGTGATTGATAATAACAGAGTTACCAATTATACAACTGAGCAGGGACTTACTTCGAATTATATTTCCTGCATCACTAAGGGTGAAAACGGTTTCTATATGGGTACCGACAATGGTATCACTTATTACGGCGATGCCATCAGAGCCCTCAGCAGCATCGATTTCTCAAATAATGTTTACGATATCATAATCAAGAACGGCGAGGTCTGGGTAATAGGCTCGAAGGGCGTTCTCAGAACTAACGAGGCTGAGCTTCTTGGTGCAACGGGCGTAAGCGGAAGATATCTTGCAAAGGGTGACGGACTTACCAGGTCTATCATGGACGGATCTTCGTCACTTCTGGATCGAAAAGGCATCCTTTACATCTGTTGTGTTGACGGTATTGAGACGCTGGATACCTCTGATATCACAACAAATATTTCCGCACCAAAGCTTACGGTTTCAGAGATCGATGTGGACGGTAAGATCTATTCTTTCGATGAACTTGGTGGAAATCTTACTATTCCTGCTAAAACAAATAAGATAACAATAACCTTCGGTGTACTTACCTATGTGAACCGTGAAAACCTCAAGGTAAGTTATATGCTTGAAGGCTTTGATTCAGAGCCTGTAATTATAACCGGAAATAACCCTATGCAGGCCGTTTATACAAATCTTGAAGGTGGAGAATATAAATTCGTTCTTTCGGCTGTCAATGCGGATGGTACAGAAAGTGACAGTACCATGACCTTCACCATCATTAAGAGAAAGGGCTTTTTCGAGAGGAGGATAGTTAAGATTTCTATAATTGTATTTGCGATATTTTTCTTCCTGGGTGCACTTTATATCTTCTTCAAGTTCAGAAAAGCAATCCTCGGTAAGAACAAAGAACTGGAAAGACTGGCAAAGGAGCATGAGGATACTGTAAAGACCAGTACTGCTAAGAATGACTACCTGGCAAATATCAGTAATGAGATCAAGACACCAATCAATGCAATCATAAGTCTCGCTGAAAGTACAATGAACAGCGGGGCACCTCGTAGTGTGGAAGAACAGGAGAACCTGAAGAATATTGTTTCACAGAGTAATGATATCATTACAAAGGTTGATGGCATCATCAGACTTGCAAGACTTGAATCCGGTCGTGAAACAGCTGTAAATGCGGCATATTCGATCACAACACTTGTATGTGATATATCAGATAAGATGCTTAATCTCGTAAGCGAGAGACCTGTTAAGTTCTTCGTTGAGCTGGGTAATGATATTCCGGATGTTGTCATAGGTGATTATGAGAAGATCAGATCCGTACTTATGTATATTTTGGACAATGCCCAGAAATATACCAGAGAGGGCTCGATCACCCTTACAGTAGACTGCTACGATTACAACGATGTAAAGAACGGAAATAAAGTAAATATCATATTTGGCGTAACTGATACAGGTGTAGGTATACGAAAGGAGAAGCTTGATCATCTCTTTGAGGTCTATAATATCAACAGCAACAAGAAGGAAGCAGGCTATTCCGGAACAGGTATCGGACTTGCGATCGCAAAGCGACTTGCTGATGTTATGGGTGGTGATATCGACGTTGAAAGTACTTATGGTGAAGGCTCGACCTTTACATTCTCGATCCTTCAGACGAGACCTGAGGGAAGCGTCTACCAGACTCAGGTTGATGCAGATGTTATAGAGATGGTTTCCATGGAGGAGGCACAGCAGATGTGGACTCCTGATGTTAACGTGCTTTTCGTTGATGATACTGAGATAAATGCTACAGTTGCCAAGGGTGTTATGAACCAGATGGAGATCAAGTGCGACGTTGCAATGTCCGGTATTTCCGCAATAGATATGGTTATGAATAAGGAATATGATCTTGTATTTATGGATATGATCATGCCTGTAATGAACGGTACTGACACCATGAAGGAGATCAGAGATCTGGGTGGCGAGAAATATACTGAGCTGCCTGTTATTGCCATGACCGAAAATGCGGTTAACGAGGATAGAGAAAGCCTGCTGGATGATGGCTTTACAGACGTGATCCTTAAGCCGCTTGATAGAAGAGCTCTTGCAACGATAATCATGAATTATGTTGAAAGAAGCAAGATTAAATACAGAACCTCCGATATGGATCAGTACATCAGAGAGTCAAGATTCAGTGAAGGTCTTGAGAAACTGTCCGAAAAGCTTGAGGTCAGCCGTGTTCTTGAGAAGATTGGCGGAAATATCGACGTTTATAACAAGATAGTTTCAAGCTTCTACAGCAGAAACAAGAATGCTGAAGAGGAACTTATGGTCAAGTTCGATTCGGATTACAGGGGCTTCAGAAATCGTGTGCATGGTATTAGGACCAGCAGCAGTAATATCGGTGCGGAGGATGTGCTTCGGATGGCATCAACGATAGAGGCTGCCGTTAATATCGGTAATAAGATATATGTCCGCGATAATCTGAAGAAATTTATTGATAAGCTTAAGGAGACAGTTGAGGCCATCGGAGAGTATCTTGAATTTATCGATGCAAATAAGGGTATCACAGATACTGAATTTGCAGAAAAGGCTATCGGTGAGACTGAGAATCTGAAGAGTTCTGCGCTTGTTAATGCAGATACTGAGAAGGACGCAGCATATGATACTTCAGAAGAACCTGATGATTATGATGGCTCGGGTGAACTTGATAATATAGATGATGAATATGATGAGCTCGAAACTGAAGGTATATCAGCTTCCCAGATAGATCTTGATGTTCTTAGAAGTATCAGCGAAAAGATCAAGGCCGGTGACTTTAAGTCGGCTTCGGCTGATTATGATAAGCTGTGTGAAGGTGAGTATTCCGGAGAGGATATTGACTTCATGAATGCCCTTAGAGAAGGTATCGAGGGACAGGACAGTGCAGCTGTTGAAGAGATGATAGTTACTTATATAAATTTGAAAAGCTGATGGGTGTATTTAATATACAAAATTGTACTAGATTTTATACAATTTAATATCTTTACAAATTGTATAAAATATATTATATTCAAGCTGCAAAGGATGGTATTCGAAAGAAACTGTACCTTAGAATTTAATAGCTGACATAAGGCATGCTTTCATTTAACTTTAGTGTAAGACCAAAGAAAAATGAAAGGTGGTGATGGTATGAGGATTGGATTTATAGGAGCCGGCAGAGTCGGATGCACGTTTGGTAAATACTTCAAGGAACACGGTGTAGATGTTTCCGGGTATTACAACAGAACGGCAGAGCGCGCGAAGGAAGCGGCGGAGTTTACTGATACTTTGTACTATGAAGATGTAAATGACCTTATCAAAGAAAGCGATGCGATATTTATAACTGTCAGCGACAACAGTATTCAAACGGTTTTTTCTTCTCTAGATAAGAAAAAGCTAAAAGGCAGGCTGATCATTCATACCAGCGGTGCCATGTCCTCGTCAGTATTCACTGAACAGGATGTCTACGGATTCTATGGTTTTTCAATCCATCCTATATACGCGGTAAACGACCGGTTTACATCGTATAAGAATTTCCAGAATGCATTTATTACAATTGAAGGAAGCAGCGAAAAGACAGAGTTAGTCAGAGAGTTTTTTAGTGAGCTTGGAATGAAGACTGCTGTTATCGGTGCGGATAATAAGACAAGATATCATGCGGCGACTGTATTTGCCAGCAATATGGTATGCGGACTTATGAACGAAGCGGAAGACTTGCTTATAAGTTGTGGTTTTTCTGACAAGGAAGCCGGAGAAGCGCTTAAGGGTATTTTCCTGGATAATGCAAAGTCGGTTGCTGAAAAAGGACCAATGGACGCGCTTACCGGGCCGATAGAAAGAAACGACACAGAAACCATAAGAAAGCACATGTCGTCACTGTCTCCTGAAGAAAAAGAAATATATACCGGAGCATCACTCGCAGTACTGAGACTGGCTGAGAAAAAGTATCCGGACAGAGATTATTCGGAAATTGCAGAACTCTTAAAGAGTAGAAAGGAGTAAGGGTATGAAAAATACAGTTGTTACTTTCAAGGAAATGAAGAAAAAAGGCGAGAAGATCTCAATGCTCACCGGTTACGATTATTCAACCGCAAAACTTCTTGATGAAGGCGGAATTAATGGTATACTTGTAGGAGATTCGCTGGGAAATGTAATGCTCGGTTATGAGGATACAGTTTCCGTAACGATGGAGGATATGATCCATCACGGCGCAGCTGTTGCAAGAGGCGCAAAGAACTCACTCGTTGTTATAGATATGCCTTTCATGTCTTATCAGACAAGCGTTTATGATGCAGTTGTAAATGCAGGACGCCTCATGAAGGAAGGCCGTGCAAATGCAGTTAAGCTTGAGGGCGGCGAAGAGGTTGCAGATGTGATCAAGGCGATCACAAGAGCAGGTATTCCGGTAATGGCTCATATCGGACTTACACCACAGCATGTAAATGAATTTGGCGGCTACAAGGTTCAGGGCAAGGATACAGCAACTGCAAAGAAGCTTCTCAGAGATGCTAAGGCAGTTGAAGAGGCCGGAGCATTCTCGGTTGTTCTTGAATGTGTTCCTGCAAAGCTCGCAGAGATGGTCACAAAGGAGCTTTCAATCCCGACCATCGGAATCGGAGCAGGCGCAGGCTGTGACGGACAGATCCTTGTTTACGCAGATATGCTTGCAATGTTCAGCGATTACAAGCCAAAGTTCGTTAAGCAGTTCGCAAATGTTAGAGATATCATGGTTCAGGCTTTCAAGGATTACGACGCCGAAGTTAAGGCCGGTACATATCCGGCTCCTGAGCATGGATATGCGATCGATGAAGAAGTTCTGAAGAATATAAGCGAAAGCTAATGACTTTTTGCTAAATATTTTTGTAATATAAACATTAAGGAAGGAAAAAGGAAATATGTACGTAGTTAAGACAATCGAAGAAGTTAGAGCACACGTTTCAGCATGGAGAAAGCAGGATAAGACAGTTGGACTTGTAACAACAATGGGTTACCTTCACGAAGGTCACAAGTCGCTTATCACAAAGTCAGTTGAGGAAAACAGAAGAACTGTTGTAACAATATTTGTAAATCCAATGCAGTTTGGTCCTACAGAGGATCTGGACAGCTACCCAAGAGATCTCGAGAGAGACCTTAAGATCTGCGAGGAAGCAGGTGCAAGACTTGTATTTATTCCTGAGCCGGAAGAAATGTACAAGGACGGCTTCGTAACATACGTTGATATGAACGGTCTTACAAATCATCTCTGCGGTCTTTCAAGACCTATCCATTTCAGAGGCGTTTGTACAGTAGTAAATAAGTTCTTTAACATTGTTCAGCCTGATCGTGCATATTTTGGCCAGAAGGATGCTCAGCAGCTTGCAGTTATAAAGAGAATGGTTAAGGACCTTAACATGAATATCGAGATCATCGGATGTCCTATCGTTCGTGAAGAGGATGGCCTCGCAATGAGCAGCAGAAATACATATATGGACGAGAAAGAGCGTAAGGCAGCCCTTATCCTGAGCCGTTCCCTCCTGCTTGGTAAGAAGATTATCAATGACGGCCAGAAGGATCCTAAGGTTGTTGTAGAGAAGATGAAGGAACTCATCAACTCAGAGCCAATGGCTGACATCGATTACGTAGAGATCGTTAACAATGAGACAATGGAAGCTGTAGAGAAGATCGAAGGCGAAATCCTCTGCGCAGTAGCAGTAAAGATCAATAACAAGGTAAGATTGATCGACAATTTCATTATGAATGTTAGATAATTATAAGATTTTGCTTGCCGGGTTAAATATAGAAAGAACGAGGTATGTGATATGCTTTTGAACGCACTTAAAGGTAAAATTCATAGAGCAACAGTAGTACAGGCTGAACTTAATTATGTCGGAAGTATCACCATCGACGAGGAGCTCATGGAAGCTGCCGGTATCATGGAGTATGAGAAGGTTCAGGTTGTTGATGTTGATAATGGCAACAGACTGGAAACCTATGTTATAGCCGGAGACAGGGGAAGCGGTATGATATGCCTCAACGGTGCTGCTGCCCGCTGTGTTTCTACAGGCGACAAGGTAATCATCATGTGTTATGCCATCATGGATGCAAAGGAACTGAAGGAGAATCCTCCTAAGGTTGTATTTGTTGATGAGGACAATCATATCGTTAGAGTTACGAGATATGAGAAGCACGGACTTCTTACTGACGAAATGATTGAAGACTGATGATCAGCTTTTGTGAAAAGGAGAAATATAATGATTAAAGGGAAGAGGATAATACTCGGTATTTCCGGGGGAATAGCAGCATATAAGATGACAAATGTGGCAAGCATGCTCTATAAGATGGGCGCTGATGTTCATGTGCTTATGACAAAAAATGCCTGCCAGTTCATTACACCTAAGACCTTTGAAGTTCTGACAAAGAATAAGGTTTATATAGATACTTTTGATGAAACGCCGGATGACCCGGTAAATGTGCCGCATATTACGCTAGGACAGTCAGCAGACTGCTTCCTTATTGCGCCTGCAACTGCAAATATCATCGGTAAGCTTGCTCATGGTATTGCAGATGACATGGTTACAACAACAGTCCTTCCTGCAAGATGCCCGATACTTATCTGCCCGTCAATGAACGGCTATATGCTTGATAATCCAGTGGTTCAGGAGAATATCGAGGTTCTCAGAAAAAGAGGCTATAAGATAATCGATTCTGAATTCGGCAATCTGGCATGCGGATACGAAGGCAAGGGTAAGCTTCCTAAGGAAGAAATACTTGTTGAGCATATACTTAATGCAGTTGAATATGAGCATGATATGGTTGGAAAGAAGGCACTTATTTCGGCAGGTCCTACAGAGGAACCGATCGATCCTGTTCGTATCATTACCAATCATTCTTCGGGAAAGATGGGCTTTGCGCTTGCAAGAGTTGCAGCCAAGAGAGGCGCTGATGTAACGCTTGTTACAGGACCTGTAAATCTTGAGACTCCGCTCAATGTTAACAGAGTTGATATTGTTACTGCTGAAGATATGTTCCAGGCTATCACAAGCAGAGCGCCTGAAAATGATATCATAATAATGTCTGCGGCAGTGGCTGATTATACACCTGAGACTGTTGCTGATAATAAGATCAAGAAGCATGAAGGTGGTATGAGCATCCCTCTTAAGAGGACCAAGGACATTCTTAAATACCTCGGCGAAAATAAGAAAGATGGTCAGTTCCTCTGCGGTTTCTCTATGGAAACAGAGAATCTGCTTGAGAATTCTACCGCAAAGCTTGATAAGAAGAATGCGGACATGATATGCGCAAATAACCTTAAGGTTCCGGGCGCAGGATATAAGGTTGATACAAATATAATTACCATCATCAAGAAGGGTTCAGCAGTTGAGCTTCCTCTAATGACAAAAGATGAAGCGGCTTATGAGATTCTTTCTGAGATCAATGACAGCATGGCATAAAATATGTATCATAATATTGCGAAAAGACAGTCTCTGTGATAAAATATACTACGGTTTTATTAATTGACAGGAGATTTTAAGCTATGGAAGCATATAAGCAGGAATTTGTTGATTTTATGTTGGATAGTAAGGTTCTGAAGTTCGGAGACTTTACATTGAAGAGTGGTAGAAAGTCACCATTTTTTATGAATGCCGGACTTTATATCACAGGCACACAGCTCATGAAGCTTGGTGAGTTTTATGCTAAGGCGATTCACGAGACCTATGGTGATGACTTTGATGTGATATTTGGACCTGCATATAAGGGTATTCCTATCAGTGTTGCTACAACTATTGCATACAGCAAGCTTTACGGTAAGGAAGTAAGATATTGCTCAAACCGTAAGGAGGAGAAGGATCATGGTGATGTTGGTATCCTTCTTGGAAGCCCTATAAAGGATGGCGACAGAGTTGTAGTTGTTGAGGATGTTACCACTTCAGGTAAATCAATGGAGGAGACTATTCCGATCGTTAAGGCACAGGGCGATGTTAAGATAGTTGGCCTTATGGTTTCTCTCAACAGATGCGAGAAGGGTAAGAGCGACGACAAGACAGCTCTCGACGAGATCAAGGAGCTTTACGGCTTTGATGCTCACGCTATCGTATCAATGAAGGAAGTTATCGAGTACCTCACCGAAAAAGGAATGCTCGACGAAGAGCTTATGGCTAGAATCAATGCATACTATGAACAGTATGGAATTCAGTAATTATAATGATCAAGTGAAGTTAGGAGATAGGGTATGGAAAGAGTATATAAAGTTCTTAAAAAGGGTGGAGCAAGAAGTATCGTTACAGGTATACTTCTTATCGTAGCAGGTATTGTATTTGGTGTCCTTAACATTGTTACAGGCGCATCACTTCTCAGAAACAGAAGAAACATTCTTTTCTAAAGGAGAATAACTAAATGTCCAGGATAATAAACAACTTATCCGGAAGTCGTCTGGGAAATATTATTGAAGCACTAGGGAGGGCAGCAAAGTCACTTGAGTGTTACTTTGCTGTGCTTCTTATTTTTTATGAAACCGTATTTCATTGGCTGATAACCGGAAAATACGGTGAGTATCTTGGCCTCAAGATGATCTTCGGACTTCTTTTTGGTTATGCCTTAGGATTGCTTGTAAGTCTTATAGGAGGACTTCCTGCGAAGATCACAGGTCTTATTCTGACCATCACTGTTATGGCGTTCTTTATAGCCCATACAGTTTATTATGGTGTATTTGCAACGCATCTGTCGCTAACCGGCTCGATAGGTACGGCGGATCAGGCTCTTGATTTTACGGATGTTATAGCAAGTGAGCTTAAAGCGGACTGGTGGAAGCTGCTTATAATGCTTATTCCGCTGGTTGTATATATTGTATTTGTCTGGAGAAAATTTGATTTCAAGAGACATACCATTAAGGGCTATTTGTTTGATGTTGCCGGTCTGGTAATGATATTTATTGTCATGAAATTATCGGTATCTGCATCAGATGATGGACTTTACAGTCCATATAAGCTGATCGAAAGCTATCAGTCGGTTGATATGTCCGTCAGAAAGCTTGGTGTTACAGAAACATTGTATCTTGAGCTATTTAATAGTGACAGCAAGGGTAAGGTAAGCTTCCAGGATGAAGGTAATCCGCTTTATATTGATGATATGACAGAGGCTACGACTGAAGCGACTACCGAAGCAACTACTCAGAATACTACAACAGAAGAGGTTACGACGGAGGAGCCTACAACCGAGGTTATTATCGATACCTCGCCAAACGTGCTTGATATCGATTTTGATAAATTGATTGCAGAGGAGGATGATTCTGATATCATCGCTCTTCATGAATATATCAGAACAGTTACTCCGACAAATAAAAATGAATATACCGGAATGTTCAAAGGCTACAATCTGATATTTGTCGTTGCGGAAGGCTTCGACGGATATGTTGTAGATAAACAGAGAACACCGACACTTTATAAGATGATACACCAGGGATTTTATTTCAAGAATTTCTACACACCGCTCTGGTATGGTTCGACACTCGGTGGTGAGTATGCTGACCTTACAGGTCTTATGCCTATGAACGGTGGTTATCTTTCTATGGCTCGCTGCGGTGACAGGCAGAATGATATGCTGTTCACCCTTTCTCAGCAGCTCCTTCGCGAGGGCTATAAGGTAACAGGCTATCATAATAATGATTATACCTACTATGACAGAGATATTTCTCATCCTAATATGGGATATTCATGGTATGGCGTAGGTAACGGATGGGAACCTGAAAGATATGAGAACGGCGGACAGCTCTGGCCTCAGTCGGATCTTAGAATGATTGATACGACCTTTGACGAATATGCAAAGGATCAGCCATTCCATACATATTATCTGACTGTAAGCGGTCACGTTATGTACAACTTTGGTGGTAATGAGATGGCTTCGAGACATCGTGATCTTGTTGAGAATCTTGATTATACCGAAACGACCAAGGCATATATTGCCTGCCAGTATGAGCTTGAGCTTGCTATGGCTTCTCTTGAGAAAAAGCTCGAGGATGCCGGAATAGCAGACAATACTCTTATAGTTCTTTGTGCGGATCATGTTCCGTATGATAATAAAGAGGTGGTTGACGAGCTTGCAGGCAAGACACTTGGAAATACATTTGAGTGGTACAAGAATTCGCTCATTATCTATTCACCGTCGATGGATAAGCATGTTGAGGTAACAAAGTATTGCTCTAGCCTTGATATACTTCCGACAGTTCTTAATCTTATGGGGCTTCCTTATGATTCAAGAATGATGGTTGGTCAGGATATACTTTCCGACAGTCCGGCACTGATCGTATTTAATGACAGAAGCTGGATAACGGATTATTGCATGTATGATGCAAATGACGGCGAGGTTACGAATCTTACCATGCGTGAGGTTTCGGAGGATTATATTGACAGCGTAAACAATCTGGTCAGCAACAAGTTCAATATGGCCAGTTCGATAGTAAATACGAATTATTACAGCGTTATCGACGAAGCTGTTTACGGTAATGGCGTTAACGAACATAATGAAAGGTAATCAGGTGATAACTATGGATAATATGGATATTCAGATACTTAAGAGTCTCAGAAAGAATGCGAGACTTACAGCTTCGGCTATGAGTGAGGAGATAGGACTTTCGGTATCGGCAGTAATAGAGCGTATCAAGAAGCTTGAGAGCTCAGGCATCATCAAGGGTTATACTATTGATGTTGATCAGGCAAAGATGGGAAATACAATGGTTGCCCTTATGGATGTCAGCCTTAAGCATCCTGACTACTATGACGGTTTTGTAGAGCTTGTGAAGGAGAATGACAGTATTGAGGCCTGCTATTATCAGACGGGTGAGTTCGATTTCGTGTTGAGGATCGTTACAGACAATACAGAGGGTCTTGATAACGTTTATAAGGTTATAAAGGGCTACGAGGGTGTTGCAAATACAGAGACACATATCGTGCTCAGAACCATTAAGGAAGAGACAGCTATCGTTTAATATCAGGTAAAGAGAGGTTTATGATCGTCTGATGATATATTTTGTGAACATATTATCAGGCGGGATTATTTGTATATCAGAAAGGCGGAAATATGGAAGAAAAGGATAAGATCGGCCTTGTTCTTGAAGGCGGCGGAATGAGAGGAATATATACTGCAGGCGTTCTTGATGAATTTCTGCTGAATGATATAGAGGTTGACGGACTTGTAGGTGTATCTGCAGGTATACTGCATGGTATCTGCTACGCTTCTGAGCAGCTGGGAAGAAATATAAGATATACCCTTAAATACAGAAGTAATCCGAGATTCATGAGTATGAAATCGTATTTCAAGACCGGAAATATCTGTGAGACAGAATTCTGTTATCATGAGATTCCGGAGAAGCTTTATCCTTTTGATTATGATCTCTTTGCAGAGACGGCAAAGAAGAAACCTGTATATGCCTGCTGCAGTAACGTAGAGACAGGTAAAGCAGAATATGTAAGGCTTTATGACCTTAGGACGGATGATATGGATGCAGTTCGTGCTTCCGCATCACTTCCGATGGTTTCCGAAATAGTTGAATATAGAGGCATGAAGCTCCAGGACGGCGGAAATACTGACAGTATTCCGATCGACTTTATGATCAATGAAGGCTTCAAGAAGAATATCTGCATCCTTACAAGACCTGAGGGATATGTTAAGAAGGACAGCAAGGCAGTTAAGATCATGAAGCTTATGTATAAGGATTATCCTGAATATATCGAGGCTGCCGAGAACAGAAGCAAGGTATATAATGAATCACTTGCCAGGGTTGATGAGCTTGTAGAGTCCGGTGATGTATTTGTCATCAGACCGAGCAGGGAGATCAAGGTAAGCCGTGCTGAAAAGGATACAGATAAGATTAAGAGAATGTACAAACTTGGCCGTTACGACGCTATGAACTGTATCGAGGAACTTAAAGCTTTTATCAAAAATATAAAAGAGTAATTCACGAAAAATGCATGTATCATAGCAGGTATATGCATTTTCTCGTTATTGTAAGAATTTTGGAAATATATCAAAGGACAGAACAATGTTAAAGGATGACATCATAAGAGAATTAGAAGAGAATAGAGGAGTGCCGCTTTCGGGTCAGTATCTGGCTGACAAATACAGTGTTTCGAGAAATGCTGTGTGGAAAACTATCAATCAGCTGAAGAAAAGCGGTTATGAGATCATATCAGGACATAACAGCGGCTATTATCTGGCTGAGGAGAATGATATCATTTCAGAACAGGGTATAAGGACAGCTTTGCCTGAAGAAGATAAGGCTCTGAAGATCAAGGTTTATGATGTTATTGATTCCACGAATAATGAAGCGAAAAGAATGCTGATAAGCGAGAATATTGACCGTATGCTGCTTGTTGCAAATCAGCAGACCAGAGGAAGAGGAAGGCTTGGAAGAAGCTTTTATTCACCTGCTGACAGCGGTATTTATATGTCGCTTATCTACAGGATTCCGGGCGGAGTCAAGAATCCTATGATGATAACAATGGCGGCTGCTGTAGCGGTAGTCAGAGCGATAGAGAAGCTTACAGATATAAAACCGGGTATCAAATGGGTCAATGATATATTTGTGGGAGATAGGAAGGTCTGTGGTATCCTGACGGAGGCTGTTACAGATCTTGAAACCGGCATGGCAGAAAATATAGTTGTGGGAATCGGTATCAATGTCAGGAAAGAAGATTTTCCTGAAGAACTGTCAAATATTGCATCTTCGCTTTATGTTGAGGATATCACAAGGAACCGTATCATAGCAGGGGTGGTTTCTAATCTTCTTGAGCTGTTTGATACTTTTGATGCGGCTGCATTTATGCCGGAATATATCAGTCATAATATTGTTGTCGGTAAGAGGGTTGGATATGAAAGAGCTGTTAAAGCTTCCGGCGAAGCTGATGGTTCAGGGATTAACAGCACTGAATATGTTAAAACCATAGGTGTTGTTAAAAAAGTATGTGATGACGGGTCTCTCCTGGTGGTTTCAGAAGATGGAACAGAGGATAAGATATTTACAGGCGAGATCAAGATGGGAAGGAATGCATAGATGGAAAGAGAAGGCTTTAAAAGCAGACTTGGTTTCATACTGGTCAGTGCAGGATGCGCTATAGGAATAGGTAATGTATGGCGCTTTCCTTACATGGTAGGTCAGAACGGCGGTGCTATATTTGTTGTCCTTTATCTTGTATTTCTGGCTATCATGGGCATCCCTGTGCTTACAATGGAGCTGGCAGTAGGAAGAGCCAGCAAGATGACAACTATGAGAGCTATGAAGAAACTCCAGAAGGATGGACATCGCTGGCATATATATGGTTGGATCGCTTATGGCGGCTCAGCTCTGCTTATGATGTATTATACGACAGTTTCAGGTTGGATGCTGGCTTACTTCTGGAAATACCTGAAGGGTGACTTTGAGGGCGTAAAAAAAGAAGAGACCGGAGCAGTATTTGCCAGGCTTCTGGACAGCCCAATCGAGATGATGCTGTTTATGGCACTTATTGTTATAATTGGTTTCCTTGTTATAAGCTTTGGCGTTCAGAAAGGGCTTGAACGAGTTTCCAAATTTATGATGATAGGATTGCTGCTTCTTATCATTGTACTTGCGGTCAACAGCCTTATAATCAAGGGCTCAGGGGAAGGTGTTGAATTCTATCTTCTTCCGGACGTATCAAAAGCAAGCGAAGCAGGCTGGGACAATGTTATATCCGGTGCCATGTGTCAGGCTTTTTTTACATTGAGCATAGGTATCGGCTCTATGGAAATATTTGGAAGCTATATGAATAGGGAGAACACTCTGACCAGTGAATCCGTTAAGATAGTTGGACTTGATACCTTTATAGCGATTATGTCCGGCCTTATAATCTTTCCGGCATGCTTTGCCTTTAATGTTGAGCCGGATCAGGGACCTTCACTTATATTTGTTACCCTTCCACAGATATTTACTGATATGAGTGGTGGAAGAATATGGGGAACCATGTTCTTCATCTTTATGGTATTTGCAAGCTTTTCGACCGTAACAGCTGTATTTGAGAATCTGGTACGCAGTCTTATGGATAATCTCGGCTGGACAAGACTAAAAGCAATTGCGGCCAACTGTGTGCTTGTTCTTATTGGAAGCATACCATGCGTGCTTGGTTTCAATGTATGGAAGAATGTTAAGCTTATCGGATCAAGAGGTGTCCTTGATTCTGAGGACTTCCTGGTGGGAAATATAATCCTTCCGCTGGGTTCCATTATTTATGTTATTTTTTGCACCTGGAAATTCGGATGGGGAGCAGAAAACTATCTGGAAGAGACAAATACAGGAAAAGGAATGCGAATGTCAAAGCGTCTTATTCCGTACTTTAAATACGTACTTCCGGTGCTTGCAATCATCGTATTTATACGTGGTTTAATGTGATCAGAAAAAAATAAAAAAATTTAAAAAATAATTGTTGACATTAGATGCTCACCGTGATAATATACATATCGTTGCAGGTGACACACCACAACAAAATGCGCGAGTGGCTCAGCGGTGGAGCACCTCCTTGCCAAGGAGGGGGTCGCGGGTTCGATTCCCGTCTCGCGCTTTTTTTGTACCCGAAAATGAGGTTCGCAGAACCGACAGACTGCGAAGCAGGCTGGTTCGGCGAATGATTTTGAAAATCATGAAGACATGATGATTTTCAGAACCGACAGACTGCGAAGCAGACTGGTTCGGCGAATGATTTTGTTAAAGCATAATTAATGGTGGTTTTATGAAATACGAAAAAGGCCTGAAGAAGGTTTCTGACTCACAGTCAGAGTGGATGAAATGCATACAGTACGAAGACATCAACGGAAGCGGCAGGCTTTTCGGTGGTCGTCTTATGGAGTGGATGGATGAGGTTGCAGGTATAGCAGCCCTCAGACATTCGGGACATCAGGTCACAACCGTTGCGGTTGATAATCTGAAGTTTAAGAAGGGTGCATTTATCAATGATGTAGTTGTTATCATTTCAAGGGTAACCTATGTTGGAAATACCTCCATGGAGGTCAGAGTCGATGTCTATTTTGAAGACAGAGAGACCGGCAGGAGGCACATGATCAACAGAGCGTATTTTACTGAGGTTTGTATAGATGAAAACGGTCATCCGGTTCCGGTACCTTACGGAATAGAACCGGAGACTGAAGTTGAGAAAGCAGAATATGAGGGTGCTCTCAAGAGGATCGAAATGAGAAAGATCAGGAGAGCTGAGGGATATTGATCTCATCAAGAAGATTTAAGTGAAGCGGTTCTATGAACTGCTTCATTGCTTTTTCTACGGCTTCTTCACGCGTAACATCCTCGGTTGCATGGGCATCGACGCCGAAAATGGTGTCATTACCAACCTCTGAAACAATATTCCAGAAGCGGGCAGCAGGATAATAACGATCTGTAGCAATGCCGAGAAGATTGATCTCAAGAGGGATGGAGAGAGACTTTGCGTGTTCGCAGAGTCTTTTCATTTCTGCGTAATAGGTTTTGTCGTCACAGTTGGTCCTGAAGACATCAGGATGAGCAAAATACAGGAATCGACCGGTATTTAGAGCTTCGATACACTGATCAACATATTGTACAAGACCGGAGCGGCTGTCAGGAAATCTAAAGCCGTCACGGATGGTTTCGTATTCGTTAAATATCAGATGCTGGCCGAGAAGATAATACTCGATAGGGTAATCAGCAAGAAATTCATTCAGTTTATCAAAAAGAAGTGGATAGTATTCAACCTCAAGACCGATGTGTATTTCGATATCTGATGCGTATTCCTTCTTAAGCGCAGTGATAGTATCACAGTAACCATCAATCTGATCCGGCTGCATGCGGAAGTTCGAAACATAACCCTCCGGGAAGATCTGAGGTGTATGATCCGAAAAACCAAAGACCTTGATACCGCCTTCAATGGCTTTCTCGATATATTCTCTTTCTGTACCGGTCGCATGGTTGCAGCGCCAGGTGTGATTGTGATAGCTTGCTTTCATGATGTGGTCCTTTCTGAAGATCGATTATGTGATCCTTCATAAATTATAAAACTTGATGTGTAAAACATAAACACTGATTATTGTATATTATTTGCTGTTATTAGCTGATATATGATGAGATGACCTGGAACTGATTTTTATATTTTGGAAGAGTTGTTGCCTTAAGCAGCTCCTTAATAGCCTTCTGAGGCACTCCGAGCCCTTTGGAAAGATATACCCACAGCTCCTTCATCTTTTTCACAACCTGATCCTCGTAATTCATTTCTTCTATATAATTATTCAGAAGTTCTTCGTGGAAGAGCAGGAAACGTTTCTTAAAGTCATCGATATTTCTATTATTCTTTAAAATATATGCAAGTGATGGGTTAGCTATCATACCGCGGCCGATCATAACTCTGTCAAAACCTTTACCTAGGGTTTCGCAGTCAACGATATCTCCGTTATAAGTAAATATAGTATCCTTCATCTTCGGTGAAAGATAAGCGACCATCTCCTTGTAAATATCAACGTGTGCATGACCTTTATACAGCTCCTTGCCCGCACGTGGATGGATGATAAGCTCTTTCACAGGGTATTTTTCATAAATCTTTGCGATATCCTCCCATTCGGAGATGAATTCAGCACCAATACGTGTCTTTATGGAAATATCAAGTGGAGAGTTGTTAAATATCTCCTCAAGAAACTTATCCAGTTCGCTTGTTTTGTCAAGAAAGCCTGCACCGCGGCCTTTGGAGGTGACTGTTCCTGAAGGACAGCCGAGATTGAGATTTACCTCGTCATAGCCGAGAGCTTCAAGCTGCTTTGCGATAGTGACAAAAAGCTCAGCATCGTTTACAAGAACCTGTGGGATGAGCTTTGAAACTGTATTATTCTTTGGGTCCACATCACGAAATTCTCTGCCTTTGATATGGCTTGCAGTCAGAAACGGTGTATAGAAGCAGTCAAGCTCGCCGAAATGACGGTTAATGGCATTTCTATAAACATATGTAGTTATTCCTTCCATAGGAGCAAGGCTGATAAACATGTATTTTCTCTTTTCTGTATAGGTTATTAATGAATGACCATTATTTTGATCCGTGTCATTCAATCGAAACTGATAATAACACATCAATAAACGAATATGCAAATAACATGATAACTAAACCTGCACAGTTGGTTCGTCAAAAATATTATTTTACTAATCAGTATTAATTATTTATAATATAGAGTTGCAATCGTTATCCTGCGGTTGCATGGTAAAGTTGGTTGTATTTAAAGGATTAGGTATAAAAATGAAAGAAGTATCAAGCATTAACAAAAACACAGATGAAATAAAAGCTGAAGTTACAGTAGAAAAAAAGGAAGACGCAAACAGAAGGGGCATACTCAGAAATAAGACATATTTATATATGACGGAGTTCTTCGCAGGAATGGCTGTTATGGCTGTAGAGCTTAGCGCGAGCAGACTGCTGGCACCGTATTTTTCATCGTCACAGATCGTATGGACGATAATCATCGGAACCATCATGATCTCGATGGCGCTGGGAAATATATATGGTGGAAGAAGTGCCGACAAAGATCCGAATCCGGACAGACTGTACAAAAGGCTTGCAATCGCGGCTGTATGGATCGCGGCTATACCGGTTCTTGGAAAATATATAATCCTGCTGGTTTCAGGAGTAATGATCATAGCAATAAATCAGAATTTCCTGATAATCGCAGCCTTTACCTCCTGCATGGTGATATTTGTATATCCGTTGTTTCTGCTTGGAACGGTAACTCCGTCCCTTGTAAAATACACCGTGGACAGTCTTGATGATAACGGTAAGATAGTTGGTTCGCTGGGCGCTTCAAATACCATAGGCAGTATCATCGGAACCTTCCTTCCGACCTTTGTGACTATTCCGGCCGTTGGAACGAGTATTACTTTCCTGATCTTTTCGGGAGTGCTTCTGGTTCTTTCACTGATATATTTTATAAGTGTTAAAAGAAAAACTATATTTATTATAATATGTTCGGTGCTGTTTATTCTTTGCAGTATATTCGGGAACAGTGACAGCTTTGCTTTCTGGCAGAAGGATCTGACCTACGAAGGTGAGTCCATCTACAATTATCTTCAGGTTAAAGAGGATGATAAGTCCATCATCCTTTCCACAAATGTACTTTTCGGAGTTCAGTCTATCACCATAAAGGATGGCTCACTTTCCGGAATGTATTATGACTATGCGCTTGCTGCGCCCCTTATGGCGGGAATTAATGATACCTCGGAGGGAGAGGTTCTGATACTCGGAATGGGTACAGGAACCTATGCCAAGGAGCTGCTGAAATATTTTGGTGGGCTGCATGTTGAAGGCGTTGAGATAGACGAGAAGATAACCGAGCTGGCAAGAAAATATTTCGACGAGCCGGAGGAAGCAGTAGTTACGACCTATGATGGAAGGGCTTATCTGCAGGCGGTTGAGAAGAAGTACGACGTTATCATGGTGGATGCGTACCAGGACATAACGATACCTTTCCAGATGTCCACAAAGGAATTCTTTACGATGGTCAAGAAACACCTGACTGAAAATGGAGTTATGGTCGTAAACCTGAATATGTATTCTGACGCAGAGGGGAGTATTTCGGAATATCTTTGTGATACTATCGGAAATGTATTTCCTTATGTGTCTATAGTTGAGGTTGAAGGATATACGAATTCGGTGCTTTTTGCTTCGATGAACAAAGATGCTGTATACGATGTACTGATCAGTAAAAGTTCAGATTTTGACGAGGAATTTGTAAATCTTATGTCAACCGTTAATGACAGACTTAAGGTTTATACTGCAGGAGATAATATTCTTACTGATGACAAAGCGCCGGTCGAGCTTCTTGGTATGAAGGAGATCGACGTAAGGATCACTGAGGAGCTTTCTTATTATAAAGATGTTTATCAAGAAAAAGGAATAAAAGGCTTACTTGAAGAGCTTGGATTATAAAGGAGCATAAAAATATGGAAAACAAATTACCGCTTAGAATTGAGATCCCTGAGGAAATGACCTGGAAGCTTTCAGATATATATGATACAACAGAGCTTTGGGAGAAGGATTATACTGAGGCAATAGAGAAGGCAGACGCGCTTCTTGCAATGGCAGGAAGGCTGACAGAGAGTTCAGAGTCGCTGCTTAAGGCGATGGATCTTTACGAGGCTGCTATCATGAAGGTATACAGGCTTTACGGCTATGCAGAGATGCTTCATGATCAGGATACCTCTGAGCCTGAGAATCAGAAGCTTTTCCAGAGAGCTCAGTCTTTAGACGTTAAGATCAATGAGAAGCTTTCCTTCCTGGAGCCTGAGATACTCGAGGCTGAGCCGGAGGTTATCGAAGCGTATTATAACGAAACACCGGCACTTCTTAAATATAAGAACGTTATCAAGGAAATACAGAGAACAAGAGAGCATACACTCTCTAAGGAGATGGAGGAGCTTCTTGCATCTGCTGGTGATATGGCTGAGGCGGCTTCAAATGCCCGTTCAATGCTTGCAAATGCAGATATCAGATTCCCTAACACTAAGGGAGAAGATGGCAAAGATATCCAGCTTTCCAACGGAAGGTTCGTTCCTCTTCAGATGTCTTCTGATAGAGAAGTCAGAAAGGAATCCTTCGAGAAATTCTATGAGGAATATAAGAACCTTGCAAATACCTGGGCGGCTCTCTATGACGGTCAGGTAAAGAAACAGATATTTTATGCAAAGGCAAGGAAATATCCGGATACCTTTACCGCAGCTGTAGACAGAAATAATGTTTCACCTTCTGTATGTGACAACCTCATTAGCTGCGTAAATAAGAATATGGACAAGTTCCACAGATATGTGAGACTCAGGAAGAAGCTCCTTAAGGTTGATGAGCTTCATATGTATGATGTCTACGCACCGATGGTCAGTGATCATAAATATTCAGTAAGCTTTGAGGAGGCTAAGGCTATCTCTCTTGAGGCGCTTCGTCCGCTGGGAGATGATTATATCGAGCTTCTGAAGAAGGCTTATGACAACAGATGGATAGACGTTGTTGAAAATAAAGGAAAGCGCGGCGGCGCTTATTCGTCAGGTGTTTACGGAGTTCATCCTTATGTGCTCCTGAATTTCAACAATACACTTGATGACATCTTCACGCTTGTGCATGAGATGGGTCATTCCATCCATACATATTATTCGAATGAGAGCCAGAACTTCTTTGATTCGAACTATAAGATATTTGTTGCTGAGGTTGCTTCAACAACAAATGAGGTGCTCCTTCTGAAATATATGCTTGGCAAGGCTGAGTCGGATAAGGAGAAAGCTTACCTTATAAATCATTTTCTTGAGAGCTTCAAGGGAACTCTTTACAGACAGACTATGTTTGCTGAATTTGAAAGAGAAAGCAATAAGCTTTCTGAGGAGGGAACACCACTTACGGCAGATACACTGTCTGAACTGTATTTGTCACTTAATAAAAAATATTTCGGGGAGGATATGATCTCGGATCCGCTTATCGCTTACGAGTGGTGCAGGATACCGCATTTTTATTACAACTTCTATGTATATCAGTATGCAACAAGCTTTTCGGCTGCAGTTGCGGTTGCTGACAGGATTCTGAATGAAGGTGTGAAGGCGGTAGAGGAATATAAGAGCTTCCTCAGAAGCGGCTGTACCGAGGATCCTGTAAGTCTGCTGAAGAAAGCAGGAGTTGACCTTTCAACAGAGAAACCGGTGCAGGAAGCACTTGATGTATTTGATGATGTTATAGGTCAGATGGAATCTCTTTCCGATATTTGTTGAAAAATCAGATTTTTTTGATATAATCGTGTAGCAGGATAAAAATACTATTATCTTAAGAGGCTTATATGAGCAGTAAGAAGAATAGAAAACATCATAATAATAACAACAAAAACTACATAGATAAGAAGATACAGCCGGAAAAAACTGTGGTTGAAGATGCAGTAGAAGAGGAATCAGAAGAGTCTGCCACTGAAGTAAAGGGACCGTTCAAGAAGCTGAAGGTGAAGATCTCTGCTTTGTATGAAGCGCGAAATTATAAATGGATATTCGCGTGCTTCATTTTGGCGGTTGTCGAGGACGTTATACTTGAAATACTCGGAAGAAGATCCTTTGTAGGTGCGGTAAAGTTTATCGTACATTCGCCGCTTATCTTCTTTATTAATATACTTATCATATTTGGTTCGCTTCTCCTCGGACTTCTGTTCAGGAAGAGGCTGTTTTTCGTGTTTATTTTTGGATTCCTATGGTTTGTCATGGGATTCATAAACTTTATTCTGTTAGGATACAGAATAACGCCATTCTCTGCCATAGACTTCCTTATGGCGATGGATGTTATAAGTATGATGGATATTTATTTCAGCAAATTCCAACAGATACTTATATTTGTGGGAATAGGAGTCGCTGTTTTCTTTGTTATAATGCTTTATATTTGGACGCCGAAGATCATTGGCAAAGTGAACAGACTTGTGAACTTCCTTGTGGCTGTAGGTGTATTTATGCTTATCTACGTACTGACGACTACGGCGACGAGACTTGGTATCATTTCCGATGACTTTTCAAACCTCGGAAATGCTTACAGAGATTATGGATTTGCGTATTGTTTCTCGAACAGTATCATTGATATAGGTATTTCTAAACCGGACAACTATTCTGAGGAAGAGGTTGACGGACTTGTTGAAAGAGTAGATTCAGATTATCAGATTTACCTGCGTAACAGAGGCAGAAAGCAGACACCAAATATCATCATCATCCAGCTTGAGTCCTTTATGGATATAAGCAGAATGCAGGGCATTCATACGGATATTGATTCGGTTCCGAACTTTAATAAATTCATGGAAGAGTATCCTTCGGGATTCCTTACGGTTCCTTCAATCGGTGCAGGTACCGCGAATGTTGAATGTGAAGTTATCACAGGTATGAGAACTTCTATGTTTGGTGCGGGCGAGTATCCTTACAAGACGGTTCTTACAGATACACCATGTGAAAGTCTTGCGCAGATACTGGGCAGACAGGGCTATACAAGTTTTGCTATGCATAATAACAAGGCATACTTCTACAGCAGACATGAGGTTTATAACGAACTCGGTTTCGATTATTTTGTATCGCAGGAATATATGCCTCATCTTTCATACACAAGTGCAGGCTGGGCAAAGGACTATGATCTGGTAGATGAGATAAAGAAATGCCTTGATCATACAGAAACCGACGATGATTTCATCCACTGTATATCAGTTCAGGGACATGGAAAATACCCTGAGGATGCAGTAAATACAGTTGAGCACGTTCATGTAACAAGAGATGACGGTGATACAGTACTTGAAAATCAGTATGGCTACTATGTAAATATGTGCTATGAGATGGACGAGATGATAGGTATGCTGAAGGATATGCTGGACGAAAGAGGAGAGGATTACGTTCTCTTTATTTACGGAGATCACCTTCCAAGTATTCCTTTTGAAATGTCCGATATTGTTGTAGGAAACGAATTACAGTCAGAGTATGTTATCGTAAATAACATCGGTCTGGACCTTCCTGACAGGGATATGGCGACCTATGAATTCTCAGATTACCTTCTCACAGCTCTCAATATGGACAAGGGAATCTATCAGAAGATACATTCATCGTTCTATAATCCTTACGATGATACGGCCTATAATGATGCGCTGCATCTGATACAGTACGATATGCTTTATGGAGAGCAGTATATCTACGACAGTATTGAAGAATACAAGCCTAAGAATATGATGATGGGCATATATCCGGTAGTTCTTAAGGATGTTGTGCTGTCAAATAATCAGATAATCGTTCATGGTAACAACTTCACGCCATTCTCGACGGTAGTTGTCAATGGTGAGAGACTGGTTACAACATATATGAATGAAAATACCATCATCGTTGCCAGAGAAGAATTCGATGAGCTTAAGACCGGAGATGTTGTTGCGGTTTATCAGATAGACATGGAAAAACATGTGCTCAGCACTTCCATAAATGAGCTTATTTATGATGCCGGATATTAATTATTGAAGGAATCATTCAGGATAAACAGGCCGGAGATTTGGATAGCTGCCGGCTCTAAACTAAGAAACAAATAATTGTAAATATATAAAAAGGAAAATCAGTATGAAAAGAGAAGACATCAGAAACATTGCCATAATCGCACACGTTGATCATGGTAAAACAACACTTGTAGACGAGCTCCTTAAGCAGAGCGGTGTATTCCGTGAGAATCAGGAGGTTGCCGAGAGAGTAATGGACTCTAACGACATCGAGAGAGAAAGAGGTATCACTATCCTTTCTAAGAATACTGCCGTAATGTATGACGGAGTTAAGATCAATATCATCGATACTCCGGGTCATGCGGATTTCGGTGGCGAGGTTGAGCGAGTACTTAAGATGGTTAACGGCGTTATCCTTGTTGTTGACGCATTTGAAGGTCCTATGCCTCAGACAAGATTCGTTCTTCAGAAGGCTCTTGCACTCAATCTTTCGGTTATCGTATGCGTAAATAAGATTGACAGACCTGATGCAAGACCTGATTCCGTTGAGGAAGAGGTTCTTGAGCTTCTTATGGATCTTGATGCATCAGATGAGCAGCTTGACTGTCCATTCATCTATGCTTCAGCAAGAGAAGGTATTGCTTCTTATACAGCTGACGAGCGTGGAACAGATATGAAGCCTCTTTTTGAGACTATCATCAAGCATATTCCTGCTCCGGAAGGTGATCCTGATGCCGGGCTTCAGATACTTATCAGTACTATAGATTATAATGAATACGTTGGACGTATCGGTGTCGGAAAGATCGATAACGGTACTATAAAGCTTAACCAGGATGCAATCCTTGTTAACCATCACGATCCTGACAAGCAGGTTAAGGTTAAGATCGGTAAGCTTTATGAATATGACGGACTTAAGAGAGTAGATGTTGATAGTGCAACAGTTGGATCAATCGTTGCAATCTCAGGTATAGCCGACCTTAAGATCGGTGATACCATCTGCTCGGTTGACCAGCCAAAGGCTATTCCTTTCCAGAAGATCACAGAGCCTACTATCTCTATGGACTTCATGGTAAATGATTCGCCACTTGCAGGTAAGGAAGGTAAGTTCGTTACTTCAAGACAGATCAGAGACAGACTTTTTAGAGAGTTAAATACAGATGTCAGCCTCAGAGTTGAAGAGACAGAGTCAACAGACTGCTTCAAGGTTTCAGGTCGTGGTGAGCTTCATCTTTCAGTTCTTGTAGAGAACATGAGACGTGAAGGCTACGAGTTCGCAGTAAGTAAGGCTGAGGTTATTTATAAATACGACGAAAGCAACAAGAAGCTCGAGCCATTCGAGATAGCTGTTATCGATGTGCCGGATGAGTTTTCCGGAACAGTTATCAATATGCTCAGCATCCGTAAAGGTGAGCTTATCGGCATGGCGCCTGGCGACAATGGCATAACAAGACTTGAGATCAGAATTCCTTCAAGAGGTCTTATAGGCTTCAGAGGAGATTTCCTTACAGCTACAAAGGGTAACGGTGTTATAAATACTGTATTTGACGGCTATGATCACTACAAGGGTGATATGAGCTACCGTCAGAACGGTTCCCTTATCGCATTTGAGCCGGGTGTATCCATCACCTACGGTCTCTTCAATGCACAGGAGAGAGGAACTATGTTCATCGGACCTGGCGTTGAGGTTTACGCAGGAATGGTTGTCGGTGAGACAGGCCGTGCAGAGGATATCGAAGTTAATGTATGTAAGACAAAGCATCTTTCAAATACAAGAGCTTCAGGTTCTGATGAAGCACTTAAGCTTGTACCACCAAGAGTTCTTTCACTTGAGCAGGCACTTGACTTTATCGATACAGATGAGCTTCTTGAGATAACACCAAAGAATCTCAGGATCAGAAAGAAGATACTTGATTCAAGACTCAGAATGAGAGCAAACAGAAACGCACAGCAGTAATAAATAGAAACTGAAAATACGTTTATGCAGAAGGGACTGCAGATATTTAAGGAGGTAAGTTATGAGAAATCTTACTATGCTCATGGACTTCTATGAGCTGACAATGGCAAATGGTTATTTCGTTAAGGGATTCAAGGATACCTGGGCAGCATTTGATATGTTTTACAGAAAGAATCCGGATAACGGCGGTTATGTTGTAGCTGCAGGTCTTGAGCAGCTTATAGAGTATGTTCAGAATATGCATTTTTCTGATGACGATATCAAATATCTTGAGAGCAAGAAGATATTTGATCCAGGCTTCCTTGAGTATCTCCGTGACTTCAAATTCACAGGTACAATTGAGGCAGTTCCAGAAGGAACTATCGTTTATCCAAATACACCACTTGTAACAGTAACTGCACCTGTGATCGAAGCACAGCTTATGGAGACCATGCTCCTTATCTGTATTAACTTCCAGTCACTGATCGCTACAAAAGCAAACAGGATATGCAGAGCTGCAGGTACAAGCGTAATCATGGAGTTCGGTGCAAGACGTGCACAGGGTCCTGATGCGGCTATCTACGGTGCGAGAGCATGCTATATCGGTGGCGTAAATGCGACAGCAACAGCACTTGCTGATATCAATTACGGTGTTCCTGCGATCGGAACAATGGCTCACAGCTGGATACAGTTCTTCCCATCTGAGTATGAGTCTTTCAAGGCATACGCAGAGGTATTTCCTGATGCATGTACACTTCTTATTGATACATATGACATTCTTAACAGCGGACTTCCAAATGCTATCCGTGTTGCTCATGAAGTTCTTGAGCCGGCAGGAAAGAGACTTAAGGGCGTTCGTATAGACAGTGGAGACCTTGCTTACTTCTCAAAGAAGATCAGAAAGAGACTTGATGAGGAAGGCCTCAGAGATTGTAAGATCGTTGTTTCAAACAGCGTTGATGAGTACCTTATCGATTCGCTTCATAAGCAGGGCGCTAGGATCGATTCTTACGGCGTTGGCGAGAGAATGATCACATCAAAGTCTGACCCTGTATTTGGAGGCGTTTACAAGCTTGTTGCCGTTGAAGATACAACAAAGAAGGGTGAGAACGGCGAGAAAGTATTTATACCTAAGATCAAGATCTCTGAAAATATCGAGAAGATCACAAATCCTGGCAAGAAGAAGCTCTGGAGAATCTTCAGCAAGGAGACAGGCTACGGTCTTGCAGACCTTCTTACACTCGAGGATGAGGTTGTTGACGGCGATGGCGTAACACCTTTCGTTGACGAGCAGAAGCCATGGAAGAAGATGAGCTTCAAGAATGTAACAGCGACACCTCTTCAGGTTAAGATATTTGATAACGGTAAGCTCGTTTACAAGAATCCACCTCTTGATGAGATCAGAGAGTTTGTTAAATTCCAGCTTCAGAATACAGTATGGCAGGAGGAACAGCGTTTCGCTAACCCTCATATTCATTATCTTGATCTCTCAAAGAGGCTTTATGATGTTAAGACAGAGCTCCTTTCATTAGGTGACGGAAGCGACCAGAACAGAGACTGATGATCAATAAATATAGGATTTATAATGACATTTTTTGTGTTGATAAAAAACACTAAAAATGCTAAAATAAATGGAGGCCGTGTGATGTGTTTTTGATGCTTATATGGTCATTAATTTTTATATTTTCCATTTAAAGGATTTGGGGTCCTTTATGGGAGGGGGTTAACACTATGGGGATGACAGATGAAAACGCAACAGATCAGCAGATAAGCTATGATGAGTTTACTCTCAACTTTAAGCTGCAGGAAGATATTCCGGTAGAGCAATTTGAACTTAGTATGTATAATTATGAGTTTGTAGGCAACAGAACTGTCTGCAATCTTAAGGTTGTCGATGGGGTCAGAGTACTTCAGTACAAGATTCCGGCAACACTTCCTTTGGAGCAGTTCCTCAGGAAGCAATTATATAAGGGTGAGTTCTTGTCAATACTTTCAAATATATTGAACCAGCTCATGTATTTTGAAGAGAACAAGATGCCTCTCAACAAGATACTTCTTAATGTGCATTATATGTATATCGAGCTTTCGACACTTGATATCCAGCTTATTTACATGCCGGTTAATAAGAAGTTTCCGGACACAAATGTAACCAAATTCATACAGACCTTCGTAAGTAAGGTTCGTTATGCAAATATGGAATGTGTTGAGACAGTTGAACAGATTCTTCATTATCTTGACAGCAAGCTGATGTTCAATCTTGCTGAGTTCTATCATTTCATTCTTTCACTTGAGGCAGAGACAATCCTTGAAGACGAGAAGATGGAGAACGAGAATGCAGATACAACAGTTCTTGTTAAGTCACAGGATTATGAAAATCCTATCCCTTACCTCGTAAGAGTTAAGACAAATGAGCTTATACCTCTTCTTAAGAAAGAGTTCCTTGTTGGTAAGTCACCTGATGCAGATTATCAGGTTGTAGACAATAAGAGGATCAGTAGAAGACATGCAACCTTTACAATCAGTAATGGTGAGTGCTATGTCACAGATAATAATTCAACAAATCATACCTTTGTAAACGGTAAACTGCTTCAGCCGGGAATAGAGATCATGCTTTCAAATGATGATTATATCCGTCTTGCGGATGAAGAGTTTAAATACTGGGTTAGATAAATCAAATAAGAAAAAAGCACCTCTCTCAGTTGTAGTATAATACGACTTCGATGGGTGCTTTTTTTCACGTTTAGATTATTAACAAAACAGTATAATTATATTATTCATCCTTAGACAATATAATTACTATTTATGCTTTAGCGGTTATTTGTATAAGATAATTACTGTATAATTCTTTCGGTCGATTAATGTATATTTCATAGAAGAATAATGATAATCGTTTACGTAGCGGGAGACGTAAGAGGCCGGATCGCCGCCGGAAACTGCAGTTTCAACGTATTTATCTGTTCCAAACATCTGAGTCTGAACGCTTATTTCGAAGTCATCTATTGAATCACAGATCTTCGAACTGATCTTGAAGTAGCTCTGATCGGTTGAAGAAGCCTTCTCGGTACGGTCTTTGTTCCAGCTGTGGTCGTAGGCTATTTCTTCATCGCTTATGTTGAAATACGCATGAGTTATGATATTTAACTCGACAGGATCATCCCAGGTTGGATCCAGATGATACCAGTTAGCATTTATCTTTACAAGGTTCCAGGCATGATTTTCATTCTTTGAGGTACCGACTACGACCTTGCAGTCTATACCCACATAGGTGAGAAGCAGTGCCATAGCTTCAGCATAGCCGCTGCATACAGCAACACCGTCAACGATAGCTCCATAAGCTCTGAATTCATTTTCGTCTTCGGGACTGCCAAGACCATATACACAGTTTGAAAGAAGATAATCGTGGAGTCTGAGCTCCTTCATATAATCAGTCATGCCGCCTTTTGTACAGCTTTCGGCTATCTCGACGATCTTGTTGTATAAAACAAGGGCTTCCTTATCATCCTCCGGGATAGCAGTACCGTGTTTTATATAGTCGTATACGTGTGTGGTGGTGTTTTTCTTTATGGAGAAAGTGACCTTAGCCTTTCTTGTTTCTGTGTTGCCGCTGGATCTGTAAGTATCCACGGAACCACACATGGTTGGAATATATTCATTTATTTTTTTTAGGTCGGATTCCGGAACTCTGTCCACAAACATTGAAACGCTGTCCACACCGCCTTTATCAAGCTCAGCGGTGATAATGTCAGCTATTTCTTCAACCGAATGTGCAGTTTCCAGCTTCCTGTCAGATAGCTTGGTCTTAACAAGCCCGACACCGACTATTATCAGATAGATCGACGCGGCGGCAATCAATAGATAGAGAAAAAAACGTAAAATAACCTCGCCGACGCTGCCTTTATTATTCTTTTTCATATAAACTCCGTAATTATAGATCAATCTATATATTAGATGATCGTTTTGATATATTAGAGGTCGATAATGAATCTTATATGTGACCACAAGACATATTGTATCAGTGATGCCCTAAAAAATACAGTATAAAATAATAATCGAAAGCGGATTATGTGTATTTTTCACATAAACCCGGCCGGATGTTTTAAGAATTTATACTTGAAGGATAAAAATACTTGTTGTAAAATATTTTTGCTTTTGTTGCTAAAGCAGTAAATATTGGTTTCCGGCGCGGCCGGAGCTTTATCAGAGAGGACAAACAAATGGCACAGCTTTGGGGAGGACGTTTCTCTAAGGAAACAGACCAGCTTGTATATGATTTCAATGCTTCGATCACTTATGACAAGAGATTTCTGAAGCAGGATGTCAGAGGAAGTATAGCTCATGTAACTATGCTTGCGTCGGTTGACATAATTTCCAATGATGAGAAGGATCTTATCATTAAAACTTTAAATGAGATAGTAGATGACGTAGAGTCAGGAAAGCTCGAGATCACAACAACCTATGAAGATGTTCATAGCTTTGTTGAAGCAAACCTTATCGACAGGATCGGAGATACAGGAAAGAAGCTTCATACAGGAAGAAGCCGTAACGATCAGGTTGCTCTTGATATGAGACTTTATATCCGTGATGAGATAACAGAGCTCCGTGCAGAGCTTAAGGACCTCATGAAGGTTGTTAACGACCTTATGAAGGAAAATGTAGATACAGTTATGCCGGGCTTCACACATATGCAGAAGGCACAGCCTGTAACCTTTGCTCATCACATGGGAGCATATTTTGAGATGTTCAAGAGGGACAGGGACAGACTTTCTGATATATTTGACAGAATGAATTATTGTCCGCTTGGTTCAGGAGCACTTGCAGGAACAACTTATCCACTGGATAGAGAGCTTACAGCAAGACTTCTTTCCTTCAAGGGACCTACAGTGAACAGTATGGATTCGGTATCTGACAGAGATTATCTTATCGAGCTGCTTTCAGCGCTTTCAACTGTCATGATGCACCTTTCAAGATTCTCAGAGGAGATAATCACCTGGAACTCAAATGAGTACCAGTTCATTGAGCTTGATGACAGCTATTCAACAGGAAGCTCGATCATGCCTCAGAAGAAGAATCCTGATATTGCAGAGCTTGTAAGAGGCAAAACCGGACGTGTTTACGGTGCTCTTATGACTATGCTTACTGTAATGAAGGGTATTCCACTTGCATATAATAAGGATATTCAGGAAGATAAGGAGATGACCTTTGACGCTATTGATACAGTTAAGGGCTGCATCGTTCTTTTCACCGGAATGATCTCAACAATGAAGATAAATAAAGTTCGCATGAAAGACAGTGCTGCAGGCGGCTTCACAAATGCAACAGATGCTGCTGATTACCTTGTTAATCACGGTGTAGCCTTCAGAGATGCTCATGGCATCATCGGACGCCTCGTACTTAGATGCATTGAGCTTGGAGTGAGCCTTGATAAGCTTCCTCTTGAGGAATATAAGAATATCAGCCCTGTATTTGAGGAGGATATTTACAAGGCAATAAGCATCGAAGAGTGCGTTGCAAGAAGAAATACTATCGGCGCTCCGGGTCCTGAGAGCATGAAGGACATCATTGCTAAAAATGATGAATATCTTACAGTAGAATAACGATTCATAGATTTTGCTTAATGAAAGGGTGACATATATGAATAATACAACAAAGCAGAAATACGATCTTGCTGAGCGTATGCTTAAGGGTAAGATTCCTGCTGAAGAGGTTCAGATGATGACCGGTCTTGATCTTGAGGTGATCAGGAAGCTTGAAGAGGATATCTCGCCTATGGTCAGAGATGCAAAGATACTTCAGGGACTTGATAATAAGGATCTTGATATCGGAGAGATACTTTATGATACAAACGGTAATGATGAAGAGGCCGATAAGGATTATTGATCATACGTTTAAAAATGATTAGCCGGGTTACACGAAACTTAGAAATATTTTTTAGACAAGAGGAGATAAACAATGGGCGGATTTTTTGCTGCAGCTTCAAAAGAAGATTGTGTATTTGATCTTTTCTTCGGAACAGATTATCATTCGCATCTGGGAACCAGACGCGCAGGTATGGTCGTATACGGAAAGGACGGCTTTAACAGAGCTATCCACAATATAGAGAATTCTCCATTCCGTACAAAGTTCGACAAAGAGATCAATGCAATGAGCGGAAATATGGGGATCGGATGTATTTCTGATTATGAACCACAGCCACTCATCGTGCGTTCACATCACGGAACATATTCTATTACAACAGTTGGTAAGATTAATAACACCGACGAGATCGTTGAGAAGATCTTTTCAAACGGCAAGACTCATTTCCTTGAGATGAGCGGCGGAGAGATCAACTCTACAGAGCTTGTTGCAGCGATAATAAACCAGAAGGATAATATAGTAGAGGGTATTCAGTATGCTCAGGATCTTATTGACGGTTCTATGTCGATCATGCTCCTTACTCCTAAGGGAGTATATCTTGCAAGAGATAAGATGGGCAGAACACCTATCATACTCGGTAAGAAGGAAGAGGGTTATTGTGCAACCTTTGAGTCATTTGCTTATCTTAACCTTGGATATAAAGATTATAAAGAACTTGGTCCTGGAGAGATCGATGTAATGACACCTGAAGGTGTCAGAGTACTTGCCAAGCCGGGCGAGGATATGCGTATTTGTACATTTCTCTGGGTATATTACGGTTATCCTTCATCAACCTACGAAGGCGTAAATGTTGAGGAAATGCGTTACAACTGTGGTAAGTATCTTGCTAAGCGTGATATGGAAAGCGGAAGAGATGCAGGAGTTGATATAGTTGCAGCTATCCCTGATTCAGGTACAGCACATGCAGTCGGCTACGCAAACGAATCAGGCATACCTTTCTCAAGACCTTTCGTAAAATATACTCCAACCTGGCCAAGAAGCTTTATGCCTACAGTTCAGGAAAAGAGAAATCTTATTGCCAAGATGAAGCTGATTCCTATCCATGAGCTTATCAACGATAAGAGCCTTCTTCTTATCGATGACTCTATCGTTAGAGGTACACAGCTTGGTGAGACAACAGAATTCCTGTATGAGAGCGGAGCTAAAGAGGTACATATCAGACCTGCCTGCCCACCACTTCTCTTTGGATGTAAATATATCAACTTCTCAAGATCAAACTCAGAGATGGAGCTTATCGCAAGAAGAGTTATCTGTGAGGAGGAAGGCGATAATGTTGAGAGAACTATTCTCGAGGATTACGCAAATCCTGATTCAGACAGATATCATCTTATGCTTGATAAGATCAGAGAAAAGCTTAACTTCACATCACTTGCATTTAACAGACTTGACGATATGATCGAAGCTGTAGGTATCGATAAGAGCAAGCTCTGTACATACTGCTGGGATGGACGTGAATAAATAGAAGCGGTCTAATATCAGGTTGACAATTTTATAAATATGATGTATAACAAGTGTTAGCACTCGAGACAGTAGAGTGCTAACACTATTTTTATGTAATATAAATATATGCGGTAAATATGTCTGTGAATAGTTCTATTTAGTAAACAAACATGCATGGTTTATCGCGGATACATAATAAATCTACAGAAAAGAGGTTGTATGAAATGGCTACAAAGCAGGGCAGTTTAACAATCAATAGCGAGAATATTTTTCCAATAATCAAGAAGTGGTTATATTCAGACCATGACATCTTTATCAGAGAGCTTATCTCAAATGGCGTTGATGCTATCACAAAGCTTAAGAGACTTTCTTCTATGGGTGAAGCTGATATTCCTGAGGGCGAGAAGTATAAAGTGACTGTATATGCAAGTCCAAAGAAGAAGACACTTACCTTTGAAGATAATGGTATCGGCATGACAACTGAAGAGGTTGAGAAATACATCAACCAGATCGCATTTTCCGGCGCAGCTGATTTCCTTGAAAAATACAAGGACAAGGATCAGAATGATCAGATAATCGGTCACTTCGGTCTTGGTTTCTACTCTGCATTCATGGTCAGTGATAAGGTTACTATCGAAACACTTTCATTCCAGAAGGATGCAGCTCCTGTATATTGGGAGTGCGATGGTGGAACAGATTTCAGCATGGGCGAAGGCGACAAGAGCGAGAGAGGTACAAGGATCACACTTTATCTTTCTGATGACTGTCTTGAGTTTGCAAATGCATACCGAGTACGTGAGATAATAAATAAATACTGCTCATTCATGCCTGTAGAGATATATTTCGTAGATACAGACGAGGAAGAGAAGAAGGCTGAAGAGAAGGCTAAGAAGGCTGCTGAAAAGGCTGCAAAGAAGGACGAGAAGGCTGCTAAGAAAGAAGCAAAGAAGAAGGAAGAGGATGATTTCCTCGGCGGTTCTTCAGATAAGGATGAAGCTTCTGATGATGGTGTGATCGATGCAGACTTCAAGGATGTTGATGCTGACGAAGAAAAGGAAGAGGCAGAAAAGCCGGCAGTTCCTCTTAATGATACAAACCCACTCTGGGTAAGAATGCCTGCAGACTGCAAGGATGAGGATTATAAGGAGTTCTATCAGAAGGTATTTCTTGACTTCAAGGAGCCTCTGTTCTGGATCCACCTTAATATGGATTATCCTTTCAATCTTAAAGGTATCCTTTATTTCCCAAGGATCAATCCTACAGTTGATCAGTTGGACGGCAAGGTAAAGCTTTACAACAATCAGGTATTTGTTGCTGATAACATCAAGGAGGTTATTCCTGAATTCCTTCTTACACTTAAGGGCGTTATCGATTGCCCTGACCTTCCTCTGAACGTTTCAAGAAGTGCTCTGCAGAATGACGGCTTTGTCAGAAAGATTTCTGATTACATCACCAAGAAGGTAGCTGACAAGCTTATCGAGATGTACAAGAAGGATAAGGAAAAATACGAGTCACTTTGGGAAGACATTTCTCCATTCATCAAGTTTGGTGCTCTGAAGGACGACAAATTCCAGGAGAAGATGAAGGACTATATGATCTTCAAGAACATCGAGGGCAAATACATCACCCTTCCTGAATATCTTGAGGCTGCTAAGGAGAAGCATGAGAATAAGGTGTTCTACATCACTGACGAGCGTGAGCAGGCTCAGTACATCGAGATGTTCAAGAATGCCGGTACAGATGCTATTTTCTTAACTCATAATATTGATAATCCATATATCACAAATATGGAGATGAAGAACGAAGGCGTTAAGTTCATGAGAATTGACGCTGACATCAATGAAGGAATAGTTGGTGAGGCTCTTTCAGAGGAGACTGTTAAGGAATACACAGACAAGCTGACAGAGAGCTTCAAGAAGGCTCTTGGCGTTGAGAAGATTAATATCAAGGTTGAGAACATCAAGGATGAAAATATTTCCGCAATGATCACACAGTCTGAGGAGCAGAGACGTATGGCTGAAATGATGAAAGCTTACAGCCTCGGTAACGGCATGGCAAATCCATTTGGCGATGCTAAGTCAGGAGAAACACTTGTCCTTAATGCTAATAACAAGCTTGTTAAGTATGTACTTGACAATCCTGAAGGAGAAAACACTGAGACAGTTTGTGCTCAGCTTTACGATCTTGCAGCTATCGCTAACAGACCGCTTGATGCTGATGAACTGACAAAGTTCGTTGCAAGAAGTAACAAGATCCTTACTATGATCCTTAGCTAATAAATCAGCTATTCTATAAGATAATAAGATGGTTGTTAGTACCGTGGGTACTAAATATTATTTTACAATAATCCTGTGTTTTGATAAAATCAAAACATAGGGTTATTGTTTTTTTAGTTTATTTTAGAGGTTATCATGAAATACGGAGCACTTGAAGCAGGTGGTACAAAAATGGTATGCGCCATAGGAAATGAAAAAGGAGAAATACTCGAGCAGGTATCAATACCTACGCTTACACCTGAGGAAACTATTCCGAAGATAATAGAGTATTTTAAGGATAAAGATATTGAGTCCCTTGGTATAGCTTGCTTCGGACCCATATGTCTGGATAAGTCGTCAAAGGAATATGGCCATATATTAAATACACCTAAGCCTTCATGGGGCGGCTATGATATCGTGAGAACTTTTAAAGCTGCTCTTGGTATTCCGGTGGGCTTTGATACCGATGTTAACGGTTCGCTTCTGGGGGAAGTGACCTGGGGGAGTGCCAAAGGACTGAGTGATGTTATTTATATCACTATTGGCACCGGAATCGGCGGAGGAGTTCTGTCAGGAGGAAAGCTTGTTCATGGTATGCAGCATCCGGAACTTGGACATATGCTGCTTAAACCTGCATTTGGTGATGAATATAAAGGCAAGTGTCCGTTTCACGATAACTGTTTTGAAGGGCTCGCTTCAGGACCGGCAATTAATGAACGCTGGGGCGCTCCGGCTGCAGAACTTACTGATAAAGAAGAGGTCTGGGAGCTGGAAAGCGAATACATCGCACAGGCTCTCACCAATCTGATATTAATACTCAGTCCTCAGAGAATCATCCTTGGTGGCGGAGTAATGCACCAGAAACAACTGTTTCCGCTGATAAGGAAAAAGGTGCTTGAAAAGATCAATGGCTATATAGTAACAAAAGAACTTACTGATATTGACTCATATATCTGTCCGGCAAGCCTGAATGATGATCAGGGTATCATGGGTGCTGTGAAGCTGGCGGTGGAAGTGGAATAATTAAATATAGTAATATTAACCATCCGGTAAGTAGAAATACTTGCCGGATTTTATTTTACTATTTTTTAGTGTTTGTATGCACCGTGCATACCAAATCGAACAAAGCATATAGTAAAATAATAATCAGTAGTAATTTCAAAGACATATATTTAAGTAGAGGGAGGAATGGAATTATGAAAAAGAAAAGTGGTAAAAAGGGAATAATCATACTGATTGTAATCATAATAATCGTAGCTGCAGCTATGAATTATGAAAAAAAGAAAAAAGAGGAAGAAGAACCTTCAACTGTTGTTATTACAACAGAGAATAATGCAAAAAACACAACTGAAACAACTAAAGCAACTACTGAAAAGACAGAAGATAAAAATGATGACTATGCGATTGAGATATTATCATCAAATATAGAAGAAAATTATGATGGATCTGATGTTCTTGTTATCGAATACTCGTGGACAAATAATAGTAAAAAGGAAACATCATTTACATTTGCTTTTAATGATAAGGTTTATCAGAACGGGATAGAATGCTCTTCTTTAGGAGTGATGATGGATGATGTAAGTGCCGGTGATGGGCTGGTAGATATCAAGCCAGGAGTAACAAATACAATAAAGATCGGATATAAACTTCAGGATAAAACGAATGCAGCCGTTGAGATAAAAGATATCATAAAAAATCATTACTACCTTAACGCTGTTATTGAACTGGAAGACGGAGAGGGAACATATAAAGCTGAAGATGCTGATAATGTGAAGACATCGGTGAAAATAGCTGATATGTATCTGGGTGAAGATTATTCAGGTGATGATATTTTAATTGTAAAATATGAATATACAAATGGAGAAGATAAAGCCTGCGCATTTGCTACAGAATTTAATGATAAAGTGTTTCAAAATGGCGTAGAATGTAAAAGTTTTACGTTCAGTGATGAGGTTGATAGTGAGCCGTCTATTCTATATATAAAACCCGGAGTGACAATAATTGTTGAAGAAGGATATTTACTGAATGATACATCGTCAGATGTCGAAATCGAGATAAAAGAATATTTCACAGATAAAGAAGTGTTATCAGAGAAAAGATCTATAAATTAATGATTTGGCCTGTGGTAAAAACATTTATCAGGACAAATAATACAGAAAAAAAATAAGAGCTGCAGCCTCTGACATTCAGTCAACAGCAATTGCTGACTGTTCAGAGGCTGTATCAATGTAGAATGTTAAAAGAATTTGTGATATTATAAAGGAGTAGGTTCCGTGATTGAAAAAGGGGATTTCATGAAAAATACATCGGATTTTTATAATGAGCTTAAGGAAGCTGATTCCGAGAGGGCTCTTGATAGGATTATGAGCGATAAAGCGTTCAGGTCGATAAGCTTTGTCGATTATTATAATGCTCTGATAGAGTCAAGAGGGCTCAGCAAAAATAAAGTCATTAAAGCATCGGGAATAAGCCGTACATATGCATATCAGCTTCTGAACGGACTGAGACAGCCTGGCAGGGATAATGCAATAGTTCTGTGTATAGCCGGAGGCTTTGATCTTGATGAGACGAACAGATGCCTGACACTGCTAAAAACAGGCATACTTTATGCTAAAGATCCGAGAGATGCTATAATCATTTATTCGATAACAAACAAGATGTCTCTTGAGGATACGAATGCGCTCCTTTACAGGAAAAAGCTTGAAGCATTGTAAATAATTATGATCGATAATTCGGTTCTTGAAGAATTAAATATGAATGGATATAGCTTTATCAGTTTTATTAATGAGGAAAAGAGAATGATGAGAATTTCTCGTGATAAGTCTGATAATAGTATTTTTGCGGCTAAAATTATAAGAAATATATCTGTAGATATTTACTCGAGACTGAAGGAAAGTCAGTTGACCGGTATTCCGGGAATAATAGAGATCATTCAGGGCGACGAACATGCTATTGTGGTCGAGCAGTTTATTGACGGCCAGAATTTGGGTGAGATGATCGAGGAGGATCGGAATTACCTGAAGCATGTAGATAGCATTGATCATATTGTGTCTGAGATCCTGAATGTTATTGAAATGCTTTCGGAACTTGATCCACCGATCATCCATAGAGATATCAAACCGGACAATATAATGATCGATAAGGATAAAAAGATATATCTTGTTGATTTCAGTATTTCCAGAGAACTTGATGGCGAGAAGGTCAGAGATACAGTAGCCATGGGAACGAGAGGCTTTGCGGCACCTGAGCAGTATGGATTCTCGGAAAGTGATATAAGAACAGATTTTTATGGATTGGGAGCAACTGTAAAATACATTCTGGACAATGTTGATATCGACCGTTCGTATCTGCCGGACAATGAGAGGTTAAAGCTGATAGAGGATTTTTCCGCAAAGTGCATGATGATCGACAAGAAAGACCGGTTTCAAAGCGTAGGAGAAATACGGAGATTTCTTGGGATCAAAGAGAATGAACGTAAAAAAGGCGTTAAAAAAGATAAATCTGCTGTAGTTAATAAAATATCGGCAGTTAATAAAAATGCTCAGGATGTAAATGACATCAATAAAAAATACAGCTATGTACCGCCGGGATTCAGAACACAAAGACCGGAAAAAATGATGCTTGGGACGGTTGGATATATACTTGCGGCTGTATTTTCCATTACCGTAGGTTTTCTTGATAAAGAAGACTATTATGAGGTGAGTAAGTTAGGGGTATTGTTTTTGAATGTTCTAACAAGTATTCTCACTTTTGGGGTAATATGTATTGTGATATTTTTCCTTTTCAATTACAGAGGGATGAGAGACAGCTTTCCTTTTGTGAGAGATATGAAGACTCGGAAAGGGAAAATAATATGCTCGATATTTATGTCGATATTGATATTTATAGTATTATTTTTCAGTGAAGGAATGTTGGTCATAACGCTGACAGATGCAATGAAATAATTAGGAGATTAAAGATGACCGGGGAATTAAATATCAGACAGATTGAAGATGCTAAGAAAAAGCAGGAAATAACAAGAAATATATTAGAAGCTCTTACCGAATGGTTTGAGGTTGAGGAAATCAGGGAGCAGTATATAGCTGAAAGTGCGGAGAGGCTGGGATACTCGTTTATGCAGGGAAAGACTGTTCAGATGGGCATGTATCCGGATTATGATCTTACGAATCTGTTTTATCTTGGATGTGGCTTTAAGGAATTTGAGGTATTTCCGCTGCTTTGGGACGAGGCAAATCCGTGCCAGATATATGTTATGGCTTTAAACGATTAGACAAGAGGTTGTTATTAAGGTATTATATATAATGTATTTGTTACTCATGACAAGGTAGTTTACGTCATAAGGAGTGTGGAGTATATAAACGAAAATATTATCAAAAGAAATAAGCTTCTGGCTGAGAAGGTGATCAAGGGGCTCGAATCAAGAAATATGACCGGTTATTATGCGGAAACGGCCGAGGAAGCTCTTGAGAAAGCACTAAGTATCATACCTGAAGGTTCGACGATCACTATGGGCGGTGGAATGAGCGTTCATGAGATAGGACTTGTAAAGGCGCTGACAGAAGGTAATTACAATTTTATCGACCGCGATAAGGCTGAGGATAAGAGGGCGGCTATGCTTGCTGCATATGATGCGGACTTTTATCTGGCAAGCACAAATGCGATGACAGACGACGGCGTGCTTGTAAACATCGATGGTAACTCTAATCGTGTTTCGGCTATCGCTCAGGGACCGAAGAAGGTGCTCTTTATAGTTGGAATGAATAAGGTTTGCAGCGATGTGGATGCTGCTATGAAACGTGCGAGAAATGTTGCGGCCCCGATCAATGCTCAGAGATTCGGACTTGCTACACCGTGCTCGGTTACAGGTAAGTGTATGGACTGCAAATCACCTGATACGATCTGCTGCCAGTTCCTTATAACACGATTCTCAAGACATAAGGATAGAATATATGTGATCCTCGTAGGAGAGAATCTGGGATTCTAAGATAATACCCCTAATAGTTGCAGCTATTAGGGGTTTCTTCACGTTTGACGACAAGTGTATTGTAGAGTTGATTAAGATGTGTTCCGAATATATTAATAATCATTAATGAATACTCAATTATGATGCAATTGACATTGTTGTTATTTGAAGTGTAAAATAACCACTTGATATGACATTGGATGAGTTAGGATCATAATGATCCTTCAAATGATCAAACGTGTCCGGGAGGCAGAATAATTGGAAAATTTTTATAATAAGATGAAAAAATATACAGTTATACTTGCGGTGACTGCGGCAGTTCTGCTTGTTTCATTCCTGACGGTTTTTATCATGTATAAAAGCCGGCTGAAGGATAAGCAGGAGAAGGCGGAAGAATACGCGAATATGAGCAGTGGTCAGAATTCGACGTCTGATCATATAGAAGGTGATAATGATATCTCGGATGACGGTACCGGTGATAATACAGGCGACACAAGCAATACAGCCGGCATTGAAAATAAAACCGAAGCATCTTCGGAGAATGGAAAATCGACTGAAGATAACAGTGCTTCAACAGAAGATACAAGTCTGCCTGAAACAACCGAGAAAGCAGATGCAACTGACATAGATAGGATGGTTGAGGAAAAGCTTGCACAGATGACTCTTCGTGAGAAGGTCTGTCAGCTTTTTATCATTACACCGGAGGCGCTTACCGGTTATTCACTTTGTACCTCGGCCGGCGATGCAACAAAGGAGGCTCTCCAGAGATATCCTGTAGCAGGTGTGATATATTTCTCAGATAATCTTGAAAGCTATGAACAGACTGAAGAGATGATCAGATTGACAAAGCAGTATGCGGAGGAAAGGACCGGAGTACCTTTCTTTGTATCTGTTGACGAAGAAGGCGGTATAGTTGCACGCTGCGCTGACAAGCTTGGGACAACTACCTTCGACAATATGTATAATTATCGTGAGGAAGGTACAGAAACTGCTTATAACAATGCGCTTACGATTGCTACTGATATAAGAAATATCGGTTTCAATCTTGATTTTGCGCCTGTAGCAGATACCTGGTCCAACAGCGAAAATACAGTTATAGGCCACAGAGCCTATAGTGATGACTTTGAAGAGGCCGCAACCCTTGTGGCAGCGGCTGTTAAGGGCTTTAATGATGGCGGTGTTATCTGTACTTTGAAGCATTTTCCGGGACATGGCGACACCTCAGAGGACAGCCACTCGGGAACGGCATATTCCTACAAGACTCTTGATGAACTGAAGGAACAGGAATTCCTTGTGTTTAAGAGTGGTATCAAGGCCGGAGCAGATATGGTCATGGTTGCACATATAACCATGCCTGAAGTTGATGATCAGCCGGCTGTATTTTCCCATAAGCTTATTACTGAAGTACTTAGAAATGAACTTGGCTTTGACGGAGTAGTGATCACGGATGCTCTTAATATGGGCGCTATTTCCGATAATTACAGCAGCGGTGAGGCGGCTCTGCGATGTATTAATGCAGGAGCGGACCTGCTTCTTATGCCTTACGATTTTGAAGCGGCGATTGAAGGGATCGAGGAAGCAATTAACAGCGGAGAACTCAGTGAGTCACGTATCGATGAGAGTGTAAGGCGAATATTGAAACTGAAATACAGTAGATTATCAAAATGATAGTACTATAGAATAATAATATATAACTTGTGATAGATTAATTGTTTCATTAGTTGTATAATAAAGCGGCAAAATATTTTTAAGAGGATAATAATATGAGAATATTTAATACACTTACAAGAAGAAAAGAAGAGTTTAAGCCGATAGTTCCGGGCAAGGTAGGCATCTATGTATGCGGACCTACAGTTTATGATTACATTCATATCGGAAATGCGCGTCCGATGATAGTATTTGATACTCTTAGAAGATATCTTGAGTACAGAGGTTATGAGGTTAATTACGTTTCAAACTTTACAGATGTTGATGACAAGATCATCAAGCGTGCAAACGAAGATGGCGTTGAGTCAAGCGTTGTCTCTGAGCGTTACATCGAAGAGTGCAAGAAGGATATGAAGGCGCTCAATGTACGTCCTGCAACAACACATCCACAGGCTACAAAAGAGATCCCTGATATGATCAATATGGTGGAGACACTTATCGAGAAGGAACATGCTTACGAGAAGAACGGTACTGTATATTTCAGAACCAGAAGCTTCAAGGAGTACGGCAAGCTTTCTCATAAGAATATAGATGATCTGGAGTCAGGCCACAGAGCTGAGAATCACCAGCTTAAGGTAAGCGGTGAGGATGAGAAGGAGGATGGACTTGATTTCGTTCTCTGGAAGCCTAAGAAGGAAGGCGAGCCATCATGGATCTCTCCATGGGGCGACGGTCGTCCGGGCTGGCATCTTGAGTGCTCTGTTATGTCTAAGAAATACATCGGTGGAACCATAGATATCCATGCCGGCGGTGAAGACCTTATCTTCCCTCATCATGAGAATGAGATCGCACAGAGCGAGGCTGCTAACGGTACTGAGTTTGCAAGATACTGGATGCATAATGGTTTCCTTAAGATAAATAACGAGAAAATGAGTAAGTCACTCGGCAACTTCTTTACAGTACGTGATATCTGTGCCAAATACGACCCACAGGTTGTACGTTTCTTCATGCTTTCTGCTCAGTACAGAAGTCCGCTGAACTTCTCTGAGGAGCTTGTTATCGACGCAAAGAAGGGACTTGAGAGAATCCTTACAGCAGCTGAGAAGCTTAGAGATATTATTACAAAGGATAGCGCCGCTGCGGAGCTTGCAGAGGGCGAGAAGGAGATCCTTGACGGCGCAGATCAGTTCATTACAAGATTTGACGAGGTTATGGATGACGACTTAAATACAGCTGATGGTATTTCAGTGATATTTGAGTTTGTAAAATATATCAATTCAAATACAAATGATGCTTCATCAAAGGCTCTTGCAGAAGGTCTCTACAGGAAGCTGAATGATCTTGCGGATGTTATGGGTATCATCCTTGAGAAGAAGGAAGACAGCCTTGACAGCGAGGTTGAAGAGCTTATAGCTCAGAGACAGCAGGCAAGAAAGGATAAGGATTTCGCTAAGGCAGATGAGATCCGTGACAAGCTTCTTGCTATGGGTATCGAGCTTAAGGATACAAGAGAAGGCGTTAAGTGGAAGAGGATCTAATAATGGCAGAAGCTGAGAGAACCGTACTTTCTAAATATTCGGGACTGGCCCTTGCCTATATCGGTGACAGTATATTTGATCTTATGATCAAGGATTACTTTGTAACCAAGGTGAACATGCCTACTGAAAAGTATCACAAGGTTGTTACCGGGATAGTTAAGGCAGTAAATCAGGCAGTTCTTATAGATAGGCTTATCGAAGAGGAAAGTCTTACTGAAAACGAGATGGAAGCCTTCAAGCATGGCAGGAACTCTTCGGTCCATACCAAGGCAAAGAATGCGACTATGGGTGAATATAAGAAGGCTACAGGCTTTGAAGCTGTCCTTGGTTTCAATTATCTTACCGGCAATAAAGAAAGGCTGGAGTATTTTACCAACTATGCACTTGCTGCTGCCGGTTATGATGTGGAATAGATGCCGAAGGCCTGAAGGCAGGCTTTTATGTCAGGATGATAAGATCCGAAAAAAATAATTAGCAGGTAAATATGAATAACGAAAAGACAAAAATCGAAAATAACAATTCCTCAGAGAATACAAGCCTGGCTGAAGGAAGGAATGCCGTTACAGAGGCGATCCGTTCCGGAAGAACGATAGAAAAGCTGTTTATCCAGGAGGGTCTCAGAGACGGTTCCATAAATACCATAGTCCGTGAGGCTAAGAAGAGAGATATCATGTACAGCTTTGTTTCAAAGCAGAGGCTTGATCAGATGTCTGAGTCAGGAAAGCATCAGGGCGTTATCGCACAGTGCTCTGAATATAAATACGCTGAGCTTGATGATATATTTAAAAAGGCTGAGGAAAAGGGAGAGGATCCGTTCATCTTTATACTTGATGAGATCGAAGATCCGCACAACCTCGGAGCTATCATCAGAACAGCGAATCTTGCAGGTGCTCATGGAGTTATCATTCCAAAGCACAGAGCTGCAGGACTTACATCGGTTGCAGTCAGGGCTTCAGCCGGTGCCATAAACTATACACCAGTTGTCAAGGTGACAAATATTGCCAAGACGATAGACGAGCTTAAAGAGAAGGGACTTTGGTTCGCCTGCGCTGATATGGACGGTGATGTGATGTACAGAAGCAATCTCACCGGACCTCTCGGCATCGTTATAGGTAATGAAGGCAGTGGTGTATCAAGACTAGTGAAGGAAAAGTGTGACTTTGTAGTATCGATACCCATGAAGGGAGATATCGATTCGCTGAACGCTTCGGTTGCAGCAGGGGTGCTTGCATTTGAAGTGGTCAGACAGAGAATGGGGAAGAAATAATGCTTGAATATGATAAAATGTCCGACGAGGAGCTGGTTATGGCTTCTCATGACAAGGACCATGCTGCTGAGGAATTCCTCTTACAGAGATACAGCAGGCTTGTCAGGAAGGAGATAAGATTTCTTTTTATCGTAGGTGCTGACAGTGATGACCTTCTTCAAGAGGGTATGATCGGCCTGGTGAAAGCGATCAGAGATTTTAAGCCGGATAACGGTGCTGTATTTTCTACCTTTGCGACCACTTGTGTCAGAAGGCAGATCAGAACAGCTATAACGGCTTCCAACAGACTTAAGCATATGCCGCTTAATTCTTATGTTTCCTTCTATTCAGATGATGATGGGGAAACAGACCTGTCGAATGTTCTGGGTAATTCTGAGATGGATAATCCGGAGAGTATAATCCTTGCAGAGGAGAAGAGAGAGGAGAGATACAGAGCTATCGAAAGTAAGCTCAGTCCTTTTGAAAAGAAGGTTCTCGCTCTTTATCTCAGGGGCTTGTCTTATGCCGATATTTCGCAAGATCTGGATAAAAGCATCAAGTCGGTCAATAATGCGCTGACCAGGATCAGACTGAAACTTTCAGAGAAATAAATGATTGACAAATATGTATATTTTTATTATTATCTAAAAGTCAGTTTTGCTATTATAGCTCAGTCGGTAGAGCGCAACATCGGTAATGTTGAGGTCACGGGTTCGATTCCCGTTAATAGCTTATACAGAGCGGTACGTAAGGTACCGCTTTTTTTACGCTCAGAAATGGCTGATTTGCGTGATTTTTTAAGGATTTCTTTAGAATTATAATAAGATATTTATGATATACTGATAATGTAGGGTTACATAATCTAATTATAGTAATGTATGAAAAACGCATTATCTTGATGAACTGATTTGTGAAAACTCCTATATTTTGCGGAAATTCGTAATAATTATGCGGTTCTGGCATTGAGTTATAAAAAAGTATGTGCTATAATATCTCCGATTATGGGCTTAAATGGGTGAATTCTGATGAAAAATAAACGATTAAATAAGTTCATAGCAATCCTGACAGTCATGTGTATAGCGTGCCTGTCCTTTAATATTCCTATTTTCAAGATGAACAGAAATGTTTATGCTGCGGACAGCAAATTTGAGGAGCAGATGAAGAAGGAGGGCTTTCCTGAAAGCTATAAGCCCTATCTGCGTGATCTTCATGCGCTTCATCCTCAATGGATATTTAAGGCTAAGAAGACAGGCTTGTCCTGGAGCGAAGTAATAGAGGGCGAGAAAAATATACCGGGCAGAGTCAATAATCTGATATATGGATCATATTATTCACCACATTATAATTGGCGTTCAACTGTAGTTGGTTATAACTGGTTCATTGATTCATATTCACCATATGACGGTTCGGTATGGTATGCGGCTTCTGATGAGATACTTGCATATTATATGGATCCAAGAACTTATCTCTATGAGGAATATGTTTTTGCCTTCGAGACACTGGATTATCAGAAGGGCTATCAGAATATAAACGGTATTGAGGCTATCCTTGAAGATTCCTTCATGTATAATACAACTCCGGCGCAGCTGTTTAAGGACGTATTTGGTGAAGAGAAGGCAAGCAAGAGAAAAGCACAGCCTGGTGATGATAAGAAATATTCACAGATAATCCTTGAGGCTGCTGAGGCCTATGGAATCAGTGCATATCATCTTGCTTCAAGAATCAGACTTGAGATGGGCAGCTCGGCAGGTGTTGCATCGCTGGGTAATTCAACATCTTATGATGGTATTTACAATTATTTCAATATTGGCGCTTTTGACTCGGCTGTGGGCGATGCGGTTCTTAACGGACTCAGATATGCAGCGGGTTCAGGTTCCTACGGCAGACCATGGAATTCGGTTTACAAGTCGATAATGGGTGGTGCGCAGTACCTTTCAGAGGATTTCATCAGCGAAGGACAAAATACGATCTACACTCAAAAGTTCAACGTAACAAACAGAGATAATCTTTACTATAACCAGTATATGAGTAATATTCAGGCTCCGGCTACAGAGTCAAGTCTTGAATATGATGCTTATGTCAGTAAGAAGCTGATCGATTCATCCTTTGTATTTGAGATTCCGGTATATACAGATATGCCGTCTGAAGCTGTTTCAAAGCCTGCAGACAGCGGAAGTCCGAATAACTGGTTGAGTTCACTTTCAGTTAATGGCTACAAGTTTTCATCAAAGTTCTCCGGAGACGAGACAGAGTACACGGTAGCGGTACCGGACAGTACCAAGACCATCACGGTTTCTGCTGAGCGCGTTAATTCAAATGCAGATGTATCCGGAACGGGCGATATTTCGCTCAAGGATGGCGAAAATAAGTTGGAGATTGTTGTTACTGCCGAGAATGGTTCGGTCAGAAAATATTATCTGACTGTAAAAAGAGATAATAATGTTAAGGAAGGACAAAACACCGAAAGCACCGAAAATACTACGGAAGCACCTTCAACAAATAACGTTCACAGGGGAGATCTTAACGGTGACGATAAGATAAATGCCCTTGATATCATATATGTCCAGAGGCTTATAGTCGGTCTCGACAAGCTTACGGACGAAAGCAAGGCTCTCGCTGATATTAACGGCGACGACAAGGTAAATGCACTTGATATTATATTTATACAAAGGCATATTGTCGGTCTTGAGAAGATTGAATGGAATTAGAATAACAAATAAAGGGGTCTCATAATGAAGAACAGAACTAAAAGAATCTTTTCACTTATAATATCTTTTGCATTTATGTTTGCTATGGTGATGGCAAACTGTACGAGAATGTCGCATGCGGCAGTTCCGGTTTATTTAACGATATCTTTATCATCGGGTACTGTAAATGTCGGCGACACAGTAAGTGTAACCGTAAGTGCGAGCAGTGATGAGGAATTCGCCTGCGATGCCGATCTTAGCTATGACAGCGGACTTCTTGAGTTTGTTTCAAGCTCATTTGGAAGCGGCACTCATATGAGTTTAAAGGGTACATATGACAGCACAACAATAACATTTAGAGCTATTGCCGCCGGTGAAGCCTGGGTTGGTGCTTCAGGATCAGGGTACAATATGAATCTTGAGGAGCTTGATGTTGAAGGGGCAAGTGCACCAATCACCATCATCGATCCTTCAGCAACCACCACAGAAGCAACAACTGAAGCAACAACTGAAGCAACAACAGAGAAGACAACTGAGGCAACTTCAGAAACAACAAGTGAGACAACAACAGAAGCCACTACAAAGTCAGACCTTTCTGATAACAATAACCTTCTGAGTCTTTCTGTTGATCCGGGAAAGCTTGAGCCGGAATTCTCACCATCAGTTACAGAGTATAAGCTCCAGGTTGAGGAGACTGTGAAGAAGGTTAACATCTCTGCTGTTGCAGAGGATGAGAAGGCACAGGTTTACATCAGCGGTAACGAGGACCTCGAGAAGGGCGCAAATACAGCAAAGATTACAGTAACAGCCGAGAATGGCGCATATAAGACTTACGTTATAACGATTCAGGTTGGTGAGGATCTCGGTGATCCTGTGGCAACTATCGATGGTAAGAAATACGATGTTATTGATGACATCTCAATCGATCCACCCGAAGGCTTTACAGAGACAACAGCTAAGTATGACAAGTGGGTTGTTAAGGCATACCAGTCTCCGAATAAGAAGATCAAGGTTATCTGCCTCAGAGCGCAGGAAACAGCTGAGGGTGAGGATGATACACCGGAGACCTGGTATTATATTGAGGAAAAAGAGAATTATCTTAAGAAGTATCAGGAGTATACTTCTGAGAAGCAGAGAATAATGATCGTTGATTATCCTATGACATCTTCATTCATGTTGGATGCATTTAAAGAAACTCAGCTTAAGATAGGTGATGATACGGTCAGAGCATACGTGTCCGATCTTGACAAGGATATTTACCTCGTATACGGCTATGAAGTAAATGGTGATGATAATTATTATCTCTATGATGCGAAAACAAAGAGCTTCATGAGATATACGAAGCTGGTTCCTGACCCGGAACCAACAACTGAAGTGGTTACAGAGGCAACAACAGAAAAGGTAAATACAATTGTTATAGACAATACAAAGAAGGTTGAGGATAAGGGCTTCTTCTCAAAGAAGAACCTTAAGATCATGCTTATCGGTATGACAGCTATGTTCATACTTCTCTGTATAGCAACGATCATCCTTGTTATCCGTCTCGGAAATGTTTCGCGTAAGCTTGATAAGAAGAAGATCAAGAAGACAGCTAATGTTGATCTTGAGTATGATGAAGACAATGTAGAAGAATACGAGAATACAGATGATTTCTTCGAAAATCCTGAAAGAGTTTATGATGAAACTCAGGCAGTTGACGAAACAGCTGCTGCAGAGGAATATGCAGCTGAAGAATATTCATCGGATGAAGCGTATTCTGAAGAACAGGTTGATGATGTGGCTGCTGATGTACAGTCAGTTGATGATAAGGCTGCAGAAGAGTATTATGATGAAACTGCAGATGCTTCTCAGGAGGCCGCTTCAGAGGATTATTATGATCAGGAAATGGATGAAGCTGTAGCCGAGTATTCGGAAGAGACAGCTGAAGCAGGTGCAGAGGAATATGCCGAAGATGGTGCAGAGGTTTATGATGACGATGCAGCTTCTGATTATGCTGAAGAGGCTCCTGTACAGCAGACCTATGAGCAGCCGGCTCAGTCATATGCACAGCCGGCAAAAACATCCTACGTTCAGGAATCATCTCCTGTATATGTAGAAGAAAATATTGTAAAATCAGCCGCAACAGATTATACTTCAGGTTCTCCTGCAAGATTTAAGAAATACGATGGCGGTGTTACAGGAAAGATCGAAATCTCTGACGTTATCGAGGCTTCTGAGGTTACTGCATCAGGCGTAATGCTTGGCGGAGCATCTAAGAAGGTTAGCAATGATACTATCGGAATACAGCTTGAGGATGCTATCGACAATAACAGCGGCGTTTATGTTCCACCTGTTACCGAGGAGTCAAGCAGAGAAGCTGCAATGAAGACAAGACCTTTCGGAATTGATTCTGCATTTGACGTAATCGAAGAAGATAAATATAATGAGATAGCAAGTGCTGCAGAGCAGGCTACAACAGATATCTCTGATGTGCTTACTAAATCACAGTTTGAAAACAGTACTCAGATTAATGCTGTAAAGGCTGATCCTACAGTAAGTGCTGCAGCAGCCGCATTTGCAAATATCAGAAAAACTGTCGAGGAATCTGTAGAAGAACCTGTACAGAACGCTTCAGATGATGATATAGTATTTCCGTCAGGATTTGATAAATAATATTTTTCGGAGGATATAATGGAAGAAGCAGTAGTTTCTAAGAATTTTATAGAGCAGATCATAGATAAGGATCTTGCAGAAGGGAAATACGTGAAGATCGTTACGAGATTCCCGCCTGAACCAAACGGTTATCTGCATATCGGTCACGCAAAGTCCATACTTCTCAATTATGGACTTGCTAAGGAGTATAACGGTCAGTTCAACCTGAGATTCGACGATACCAATCCTACAAAGGAGAAGACTGAGTTCGTTGATTCCATCGTTAAGGATGTAGAGTGGCTTGGAGCTGATTTCAGAGGTGAAGTATTCTTTGCATCAAATTATTTCGACCAGATGTATGAAGCTGCTGTTAAGCTTATCAAGAAAGGCAAGGCTTATGTCTGTGATCTTTCGGCTGATGAGATAAGAGAATACAGAGGAACACTTACCGAGCCTGGTAAGAACAGTCCATACAGGGACAGAAGCATCGAGGAGAACCTTGCTCTCTTTGAAGCTATGAAGAATGGTGAGTTCCCTGATGGTTCGAAGGTTCTTCGTGCAAAGATAGATATGAGTTCTCCTAATATCAATATGCGTGATCCTGTTATCTATCGTATTGCAAGGATGACACATCATAATACAGGCGATAAGTGGTGCATCTATCCGATGTATGACTTCGCTCATCCTATTGAGGATGCTATCGAGGGCGTTACTCATTCAATCTGTACACTTGAGTTTGAGGATCACAGACCTCTTTACGACTGGGTTGTTTCAGAGCTTGAGTATGAGAATCCACCAAAGCAGATCGAGTTTGCAAAGCTTTATCTTACAAATGTTATCACAGGTAAGAGATATATAAAGGCACTTGTTGAGGATGGTACAGTTGACGGCTGGGATGATCCGAGACTTGTAACCATTGCATCACTCAGACGCCGCGGCTTTACTCCTGAAGCACTTAAGAAGTTTATGGAGCTTATCGGTGTAAGTAAGAGCCAGGCATCAGTTGATTATGCAATGCTTGAATATGTTATAAGAGAGGATCTTAAGCCTAAGGCTAAGCGTATGATGGCCGTACTTGATCCTGTTAAGCTTGTTATAGATAATTATCCGGAAGGACAGACAGAGGAGTTCGATATCGAGGACAATCCTGATGATCCAGAAGCAGGTACAAGAAAGATCACCTTCTCAAGAGAGCTTTATATCGAAAGAGAAGACTTTATGGAGGAGCCTCCTAAGAAGTATTTCAGACTCTTCCCGGGTAATGAGGTTCGTCTCAAGAGTGCATACTTTGTTAAGTGTACAGGCTTCGAGAAGGATGAGGATGGAAATATAACAGTTATTCACTGTACATATGATCCTGCAACAAGATCAGGCAACAACTTTACCGAGAGAAAGGTTAAGGGAACCATTCACTGGGTAAATGCAGCTGACGCAGCTAACTGTACAGTAAGACTTTATGAGAACCTTGTTGATGAGGAGAAGGGTAAACTCAACGAGGATGGCTCAATAAACTTTAATCCGGATTCTCTTACTGTGATCGAGAATGCCAAGCTTGAAGCTTCACTTAAGGATGCAGTTCCTGGCGAGAGCTTCCAGTTCATCAGAAATGGTTACTTCTGTGTGGACAGCAAGGATTCAGCTCCGGGCGCGCCTGTATTTAACAGGATAGTTTCTCTCAAGAGCAGCTATAAGCCGGCGCAGTAATATTTAACAGAGTTTTTTATAATAAAATAACTATTGATTTTTCGTGGTTCTTTGTATTATATTTAACTTTGTTAGTGAATTGGTTATATTATAAAGTGTTTATATGTCGGATTTTTCGTGCTGATGATGTTCAAATATCAGTATTATCCGCGGGGTGGGGTAGTTTTATAATGTAACGTAGATGCACTAAAGGGTTATCAAAGAAAAAAATATGAGTAAGAAGAAAAATAAAAAACAGAAAAAGAATGTTTATATTTTACTTACAAAAACAAAAACGGTTCCTTCAAGGGTGATCCATTTCTTCAAGAGGATGCCGTATGTTCACGTTTCTATAGCTCTCGATGAGAGTCTGTATGAGTTGTACAGCTTTGCGCGTAAAGGTATAAGGAATCCATTCAACTGTGGTTTCATCGATGAGGATATCAATTCAGGTATATTCGGACGTGATATCAAGACAAAATGTCAGGTGCTTCGTCTGAAGGTTACTGATGAGCAGTATGAGGATATCAAGCAGGCTATAGACATATTTAAGGCTGATAGGGAGAAATACAAGTATAATTATCTCGGTGTACTTTCTATTTATTTCCATCTTGGTTTTGAGAGAAAATACAAATATTTCTGTTCACAGTTTGTAGATAAGGTTCTTCAGATGGGTGGAGTTGACCTGTTTGATAAGAAACCATCAAAGGTTATCCCGGATGATTTCAGGAACTGTGATAAGCTTGAAAAGACCTTCGAGGGTGAGCTTCATTCCTACAGAGATTATCTGAGCGGTAATGAGGTTATGGTTCGATAAGTTTACTATGCCTTTATAGCACATATGGGTAAAACAAATGAGAATTATCAATAACGGCAAGGACATTGTCCTTGCCGATTTTGCAAATTTTGATCTTAAAGAAAGTTTGGAATGCGGTCAGTGCTTCAATTTCGTCAGGACGGATGATTGCACTGACAATTCTTTTTGTGCGTATAAGATTATTGCCGGCGGCAGGGTACTTTTTGCTTCTCAGAGAAATAGTGATCTGACCTTATATGATACCTCTATGGAGGATTATGAGGCTTTCTGGAGTAATTATTTTGATGTTGATACTGATTATGGTGAGATAAAGAAAAGCATCATAGAAGCATGTCCGGAGCTTGAAGAGGTTATAAAAGAGAATCCGGGCATAAGGCTGCTTAATCAGGAGTATTTTGAAACGCTTATTTCTTTTATCATATCTCAGAATAAGCAGATACCCCAGATCAAGGCTGTTGTAAGACAACTGTCGGAGATGGCGGGAAAGAAGATTGATAGTGATGTTGCCAGGCTGCGTAAGCTGAAGGTTGTAAACCAGGACAATATAATTATGACATCATATTGCTTTCCTACCCTCGAGGAATTCAGTAAGTTAACTGAGGATGATATCAGGGCCTGTAAGGCGGGCTTCAGGGCGCCGTATATCATGGATGCTGTAAGGCGTACAGTATACGGCGAGATAACCGAAGACAGCTTCATGGGACTTTCGACCGATGAGGCAAGACAGCTTCTTATGAAGATAAAGGGAGTCGGCGAAAAGGTTGCAAACTGCGTTCTTCTTTTCGGTCTTGGTAGAAGAGAAGCTTTTCCTGTGGATGTCTGGATGAAACGTATCATGGAAGATATATATTTTCACGCGGATACTCCGAAGGATAAGATTGAAGCCTTTGCCACCGAACGCTTCGGAAAATACGCCGGCTACGCACAGCAGTATCTCTTTATTTACGGTAAAAACAAGCTCAAATAAAGTTCACGATTATTTCACCAATAATTATTATATTTAGGGTTGATTTTTATATAATAATTGCTATAATGATAATTGTGTTAGCACTCAAGTGTAGTGAGTGCTAAAAAATAGAAATCAGGAGGAATGATAATATGAAGATTTCACCACTTGGCGACAGAGTTGTTCTTAAGTCAGCAGAAGTTGAAGAAACAACTAAGTCAGGAATCATCCTTACAGGTAATTCAAAAGAGAAACCTGTATATTCGGAGGTAGTTGCAGTAGGTCCCGGAGCTGTCGTAGACGGCAAGAAGGTTCCTATGGAAGTTAAAGTAGGACAGAAGGTTATTTATTCTAAATATGCCGGAACCGAAGTTAAGTTCGGAGACGATGAATATACAATCGTTAAGCAGGGCGACATCCTTGCAGTAGTTGAGTAGGAGGAAGATTGAAAATGGCTAAGGAAATTAAGTACGGCGCTGAAGCAAGAAAGGCACTTGAGGCTGGTGTAAATCAGCTCGCAGATACAGTTAGAGTAACACTTGGACCTAAAGGAAGAAATGTAGTTCTTGACAAGTCATACGGTGCACCGCTTATTACAAACGATGGTGTAACAATCGCTAAGGAGATCACACTTGACGATCCGTTCGAAAATATGGGTGCTCAGGTTGTTAAGGAAGTTGCTACAAAGACAAATGATGTTGCCGGTGACGGTACAACAACAGCAACTGTTCTTGCACAGGCTATGATCAACGAAGGCATGAAGAACCTCGCTGCAGGAGCTAATCCGATCGTTCTTCGTAAGGGTATGAAGAAGGCAACAGAAGAGGCTGTTAAGGCTATCACAGCTATGTCTAAGAAGGTTACAGGCAAGGATCAGATCGCTAAGGTTGCAGCTATTTCAGCCGGTGACGAAGAGGTTGGACAGCTTGTTGCTGACGCTATGGATAAGGTTTCAAAGGACGGCGTTATCACTGTTGAAGAATCTAAGACAATGCAGACAGAGCTTGACCTTGTAGAAGGTATGCAGTTCGACAGAGGATATGTTTCAGCTTACATGGCTACAGATATGGAGAAGATGGTTGCAGAGCTTGACGATCCATACATCCTCATCACAGATAAGAAGATCTCTAACATCCAGGATATCCTTCCACTTCTTGAGCAGATTGTTCAGAGCGGTAGAAAGCTCCTTATTATCGCTGAGGATATCGAGGGTGAAGCTCTTACAACACTTATCGTTAATAAGCTTCGTGGAACCTTCCAGGTAGTAGGTGTTAAAGCTCCTGGTTATGGTGACAGACGTAAGGATATGCTTCAGGATATCGCTATCCTTACAGGTGGTACAGTTATTTCTTCTGACCTTGGCTTCGAGCTTAAGGATACAACAATGGATCAGCTCGGACGCGCTAAGTCAGTTAAGGTTACAAAGGAAAATACAACAATCGTTGATGGCCTTGGCAAGAAGGCAGCTATCAAGGATCGTGTAGCACTTATCAAGCAGCAGATCACAACAACAACTTCTGACTTCGACAAAGAGAAGCTTCAGGAGAGACTTGCTAAGATGGCAGGTGGTGTTGCAGTTATCCGTGTTGGTGCAGCTACAGAGACAGAGATGAAAGAAGCTAAGCTTCGTCTTGAGGATGCTCTTAACGCTACAAGAGCAGCTGTTGAAGAAGGAATCATTTCAGGTGGTGGAGCAGCTTATGTTCACGCTATCAAGAAGGTAGAGAAGCTTGCAGCAACTCTTGAGGGAGATGAGAAGACAGGTGCAAATATCATCATCAAGGCACTTGAGGCACCTCTGTTCCACATCGTTGCAAATGCAGGACTTGAAGGCGCGGTTATCGTTAATAAGGTAAAGGAAGAGAAGGATGCTATCGGATTCGATGCTTACAATGAAGAGTTTGTAAACATGGTAGAAGCCGGAATCATCGATCCTGTGAAGGTTACAAGAAGTGCAATCCAGAATGCAACTTCAATTGCTTCAACACTCCTCACAACAGAGTCAGTTGTTGCAGATATCAAGGAAGATACACCTGCTATGCCTGCAGGCGGAATGGGTGGTATGGGCGGAATGATGTAATCAGCCGCTGAAGACATACTTATAGCATATAAATATATCAAAAACTCGTTTTCCGCTTGAATTATCTGAAATATCGTATTAGTATGGTGTGGAAATCAGAAGTTTATGATGAGGTGACAAAGTGGATAACGAATTATTAAATGATGTTGAGATAAATAAAGAAGAGACAGCGGCTGATGCAGTTAATGATGCTAAGGCTGAAGAATCTGTTGCTGAAGCTGCAGATGCAGCAGCAAGTGCCCAAGATCTCGCTGAGGCTGCTAAAAAGCCTGTAACAAAGGATATGAATATCAAATATATCCTCAGTCTCCATCCACAGAGCTCAGTTATATTAATGAGTATAGGAATGGGTTGTATAACCTGCTTCGCTGCGGAAATGGAATCACTTGCTGAGGCATGTATTGTTCACGGACTTGATCCGGATGATGTTACAGAGTATCTCAATGCAGAGCTTGGACTGCTTGTTCCTTCTGAATCTACAGAGGAAACTGCAGAATAGAGTGTTATTTATTTCATAATGTGTTATAATACAAGGCGGCGATTAAGCCGCCTTGTATTTGTGTTAACAGAAAGGAGCAGACATATGTTCAAGACTACAGTTGGAATAGAGGGTATGATGTGCGGAATGTGTGAAGCACATGTTAATGATGCGATAAGAAAAGCCTTTGATGTTAAGAAGGTTAAGGCTTCACGTAAAGATAACAATGCTGAGATAATCTCAGAAACACAGCTTGATGAAGAAGCTGTAAAGAAAGCGGTTGAAGAGACCGGTTATAAATTCACTTCATTTACTTCGGAAGAATACGTTAAAAAAGGACTTTTCTCAAAATGAAAATAGGACTATTGGATTCGGGTATGGGCGGTCTGTCCGTGCTGCATGAGGCATTTCATCTGCTTCCTGATGAAGAATACATATTCTATGCTGATGTGGATCATGTACCTTATGGCACTAAAAAGCCTGAAGAGATAATTTCATATACAACAGATATAGTAGATTTTCTGATAAAACAGGGCTCGGATGTGGTGATAATAGCCTGCAATACCGCGACAAGTGTTGCGATAGAAAAGCTAAGAAAACTCTATGATATTCCGATCATCGGTATGGAGCCGGCAGTTAAGCCTGCAGTCCATCACAGCAACAGCAAGAGAGTATTGGTCATGGCGACGCCTGTTACCATCAGAGAGAATAAGCTGAAAACTTTGATAGACAGAGTTGATACAGAACATGTATGTGACCTGCTTCCTATGCCAAGACTTGTAAGCCTGGCTGAGAACGAGATGTATGAATCTCATGAGGCATTTGATTATATAGCTTCGGAGCTTAAGCCTTACGACCTGTCAAAGTATTCAGAACTTGTGCTGGGATGCACTCATTTCAATTATTTTAAGCCTATATATAGAAAGATTTTCGGAGATGAATTAGAGATCATTGATGGAAATAATGGTACTATCAGACATCTCGCCGAGAAGTGTGGACTTAAGATAGACCGTTCCGAAAGAGAGATATTCTATAAGAATCCGGAGGATGTGCTTAAATACCCGAAGGTTTCCTACTTTGCATCAGGCAGGCCGATCACGGACGAAAAGATGCTTACACATATCAAGACGCTGCATAATCGTCTTGAGGAAGTAAGAAGTATTTAATGTATTATAAGTATAAATAATAAAAGGTAAATAATATGAACAGCTGGAAAGATAATATTAGAAAAGTTGTACCTTATGTTCCGGGTGAACAGCCAAAGGTAGACGATATCATTAAATTAAATACAAATGAGAACCCATACGGACCGTCAGATAAGGTGAGAAGTATTAGGCTTGATCTGGACAATCTTCGTAAATATCCTGACCCAAAGTCTTCGCTTCTTGTGGATAAGCTTGCAGAGTATCACAAGCTTAAGCCTGAGCAGGTATTTGTGGGAGTTGGTTCGGATGATGTTATTTCAATGTGCTTTTTGACCTTCTTCAATTCGGATAAGCCTGTATTTTTTCCTGATATCACATATTCATTCTATGATGTCTGGGCTGATGTCTACAGGATTCCTTACGAGAAGAAGCCGCTTGATGAGAATTTCAATATCGTTAAAGAGGATTACAAGAAGGAGAATGGCGGAATAATCTTCCCGAATCCAAATGCTCCTACAGGTAAGCTTGTTGGCCTTGATTTTATCGAAGATATCGTTAAGGCCAATCCATCATCCGTTGTGATAATTGATGAGGCATATATCGATTTCGGCGGTGAGACAGCGCTTCCTCTGATCGATAAGTATGAGAATCTCCTTGTTGTAAGGACCTTCTCGAAGTCAAGATCCATGGCAGGTCTCAGGATCGGTTATGCTATGGGTAATGCCGAACTCATCAAATATCTTAATGATGTTAAATATTCGGTTAATTCATATACCATGAATACACCATCGCTTGTTCTTGGTTCTGCTATAATAGACGATGAAGATTATTTCAGAGAGTCTGTCGGCAAGATTATAAATACAAGAGAGAAGTTTACAGCTGAGCTTGAAAGACTTGGATTTACAGTGCTTCCATCTAAGGCGAACTTTGTATTTGTTTCTCACAAGACAGTTCCTGCTACGGAGATATTTGAGAAGATGAGAGAGAATAAGATCTTTTTCAGACACTTCAATGCTCCGAGGATCGATAATTTCCTTAGGATAACTATCGGAACTGATGAGGAGATGGAAAGGGTAATTAAAGTCCTGGAAACATTTTGTAGCGCTACAAAATAACGACCTTGCTGATTTGACAAGGATATTTTCGGACAATATAATATAGTTTATCCGGAGGGAGACTTTTACCGGTCTCCCTTTTTATTTCATTCATCCGGCCTGCGCACAAGGCCCTTCCTGTATTGCAGTTGAATAATAAAGAATACAGGAGAAATAATATGAATAAAAACGAACTGATAGAAAGAATCTGTGACGAATTAAAGGAAAAACTCGCTGAAAAGTACGATATTGAGGACGTGAGCCTCGTTACCTGCAGAAAAAACAACGGAATAGTAACGGAGGGTATATCGGTAAAGGTAAGAGAGCTTAATACCATGCCCTGCATCTATACGGACAAGCTTAATGATATTGAGGATGAGGAATACCTTGAGAAGATAATGGACAGGCTTATCCCTGAAGTGTCAAATGCTATCGATAATGCTGTGAGAGCTGATATTTCCACGGATATCAGTCTGGAAAAGTCAAGAGACAGGATCATACTTGCTCTGATCAACCAGGATAAGAACGAGAAGCTGCTGGAAAGGTGCCCGCATATAGCGTTTAACGATCTTGCAATAACCTTTAGACTGTATTTCAGGATCAATGAAATGAATGCAAGTACTCTGATCGATAATAAGCTGGCCGGTTTATGGGGGCTGAATACCGAAGACCTTTGGAATATCGCAATAGAGAATTCTGTCCGGGATTTTCCGGCGCGTATTGAAAGACTTGATAAAATGCTCATCAGGATGGGCGGAGAGAGAATGGCTAAAGAACCGGGAGTTATTGATAATCCTTTCTTCATAGTGACAAATAACAGCATGTTCTACGGCGCTTCATCTCTTTTATATAAAGATGTTCCTGAGGAGATATACAGGGCCTTTGAGGAAAATTATTATATACTTCCGTCAAGTATCAATGAACTGATCGTTGTTCCGCAAAGCATCTGTGATGATAAGGATTTCCTGAAAGGAATGGTTGAAAGTGTAAACTGTTCTTTGGAGAATCCTACAGAATATCTTTCAGATTCAATTTATTTTTATGATCACGACAGGAATGTGATCAGTATAGCTTAAAATAATAAGTTTTCCTTGAAATAATCACTGACCGGTACTATAATAATTTTTGTGTTGAAAGACACGAAAAGATTTTTGGAGGGAAATGAATATGGCTAAGGGAACAGTTAAGTGGTTCAATAACCAGAAGGGTTATGGATTCATCACTGACGAAGAAGGCAAGGATGTATTTGTACATTTTTCAGGCCTTAACATGGAAGGTTTCAAGACACTTGAAGAGAATCAGGCTGTAGAGTTTGATGTTTCTGATGGCGCTAAGGGACCACAGGCTACTAATGTTACAGTGATCAAATAATTTATCTATAATAGATTAAACAAGATTACGATTAGCAAGTCGAATTAAGAAAAGCTGCACAGATGTGCAGCTTTTTCTTATTATTATTTAACAAATAGATATACTTTTTTTGTTGAAAACTAACAAAAAATAATTTGACAAATATTTATTCGTTCTATAAAATGATAAATAGCAGTATAATGTTTACTCGGGGGTAAGAATTTTGGTTGAGGATTATATTTCAAAGAAAGACAGGATCATTTCGACATCCATTGATATAATATGCGAATCGGGTCTTTCTGCATTGACAACTAAAAATATTGCCATTAAGGAAAATATGTCCGAAGCGCTTCTGTATAAGTATTATGGCAGTGTTGATGAAGTGCTGAAGGATGTGGTCGATTATTATTTCAAGTTCGATAAGGGCATAAGAGCAACAGTAAGTTCTAAAGAATCAAGCTGCATCGATAAGGTTAAGACTTACGTTGATTCGTATGCAACTTATTATGATAATTACTACGCTTTGTCAGTTATCATGCTCCAGTATGAAGAACTTCTTCACAATCCTGTTACACGTGATAAGGTTGCTGAAGCTACACTGGCAAGACGGAGCTTTATAGAGGCACTGTTCCGGAAGGCTATCGAGAATAAAGAGATCAAGGGCGATATTCCTGCTGAGCAGCTTGCAGTTCTTTTAACAGGCATGATCTATCAGCTTACACTTGGAAGAAGATATGTATTTAAGAGGGAAACCTTCCAGTCTGAGCTGAATAGTTATCTCGAAAGAGTAATAAAAGTACTCACTATTGACTGATTGGAGGTAGAAGTAAATGAAGGTTTTGGTTGCTGAAGACGATATGGCGAGTGGTAAGTTTCTTACCAAGCTTCTTGCAAAATACGGAGAGGTTGTACTTGCCAGAGACGGAATAGAGGCTGTTGACAGCTTTGTTAAGGCCGCAACTTCAAATAGTAAATTCGACCTCGTATGTCTTGATATTATGATGCCGAAGATCGATGGCTACAAGGCTCTTGAGTCCATCAGAAATGCTGAGAGAAAGCTCGGTATACCACGTATATCAAGATGTAAGATCATTATGATCAGCGCTCTTGACGAGGGCTTTGATTCTTCGTACGCAAGTGACGATTATGATGAATATATCTGCAAACCGATCGATATTGTTAAGTTTGACAGTATTATCAAGAAAATGGGATTAGTAGATTAATAAAATGGATATATTTGATTTTATGAGAACTGAGAAGAGTAAGGGTGATTCTCCCCTTGCAAGAAGGCTGAGACCGAAGAGTCTTGATGACATCGTTGGTCAGGAGCATATACTTGGAAGGGATAAACTGCTGTACAGAGTCATCAAAGCTGATAAACTCAGTTCTATTATTTTATACGGACCTCCCGGAACCGGAAAAACAAGTCTCGCAATGGTCATAGCAAATACCACCAGCTCCTTCTTTAAAGAGATAAATGCAACGACTTCCGGCAAGAAGGATATGGAAGAGGTCATAAAACAGGCTAAGGATAATCTAGGTATGTATGGTAAGAAGACCATACTTTTTGTGGACGAGATCCATAGATTCAATAAAGCACAGCAGGATTTTCTTCTGCCTTATGTTGAAGACGGAACAGTCATACTGATAGGTGCAACAACTGAGAATCCTTATTTTGAAGTGAATAATGCTCTGATCTCGAGATCTAACGTATTTTATCTTAAGCCGCTTTCGGCTGAGGATATAAAGAAGCTTATTAAGAGAGCTGTTTATTCTGAAGAAGGCATGGCTGCTTACAATGCTGAGATCACGGACGAGGCGGTTGATTTTCTGGCTGATATGGCTGAGGGCGATGCCAGACATGCGCTCAATGCGGTTGAGCTTGGAGTTCTTTCTACAGAGAGAGATAAGAAGAGCGGTAAGATCATTATCAATCTTCATGTTGCCGAAGAATGCATCCAGAGAAGGTCGATAAGATACGAGAAGGATGGAGATAATCATTATGATATTATTTCTGCCTTTATCAAGTCCATGAGAGGTTCAGACCCTGATGCGGCGGTTTATTATCTTGCAAAGATGATCTATGCCGGTGAGGATGTGAAATTCATTGCGAGACGTATAATGATCTGTGCTTCCGAGGATGTCGGTAACGCTGATCCGAATGCGATCGTTGTTGCAACTGCCTGCGCTCAGGCGGTTGAAAGGGTTGGTTATCCTGAATCACAGATAATCCTTGCTCACGCAGCAACATATGTGGCAACCGCACCAAAGAGCAATTCTGTGGTGAATGCTATCTACAGTGCTATGGATGCTGTGAAGAAATACGGCAATTCTCATGTCCCTGACCACCTTTGCGATGCTCATTATAAAGGCGCTAAGGAGCTTGGCCATGCAGGTTATAAATATGCTCATGATTACCCTAACCATTATGTTAAACAGCAGTATCTCCCTGATAATCTTGTTGATGAACAATTCTATATCCCTTCAGACAATGGTCATGAGAAGGAGATAAAAGAGTGGTTTAAGAAGATCAAGGGCACAGATGCCGAAGAATAGATTCATCTAAAGGTGTTTAGTGATCAATATTTAGAAGGATAAGGGTCTGATGGATAATAATATGAATTCGGAAAAGAAATACAGTAAAGGAACCAGGCTTCTGGCACTTATAACTGTCATAATAATAGTTGTGCTGGTGATCGCCGCTTTTGTTTGTGCGATAATCGGAAGTAAGCTTTACCTTGGTTTCCTTTTCGCGGCAATAATAGTTCCATGTGTTATCTATGTTATCATCTGGGTAAGAGGCGTACTTGATAATGCATATGGCAGAAAGATCGTAAGTGGTGAAACGAATGAAAATGATGAGAAATCTGATAGTAGGCAGTAGTGTTCTCGCAGGAGCTATGCTTCTTGAAAGCAGAAGAGAACTTAGATCACTTACTGTAAGAAATATAAAGATCAATAATAAAGAAAATACTAAAGGCAAGCCGGTAAGGCTTGCTTTTATTGCAGATTTTCATGAGGCGTTGGAAGGCGCAATGAATGAAAGGATAGCCGGAAATATCAGGGATTCGTCTCCGGATCTTATCATAATCGGTGGTGATATGCTGAACGGCTACCGCAAATCTGAAGAACTTCCATCTGTTGATCTTATAGACAGATTATATAAGATTGCCCCTGTTATCATGGCTCCGGGTAATCATGAAAAGAGAGCTGAATTAAAGGTTTACGAGAATAATCCACTTATTTATGACAGATTCATGAGCGGTATTGAGGATAAGGTACATTATCTAAAAAATACATCTGAAGTATTTTCTGTTAACGGTAGATGGCTCAGAATATTCGGACTGGATCTGCCGCTTGAATATTTCAGAAGAAAAGAAAGAAGAGAGCTGTCGGTTGATGCTATCAGGGAGCTGATCGGCGAGCCGGAAGCTACGGATGATGTTTATAATATTCTGATTGCTCATAATCCGGAATATTTTGAAAGCTATGCGGCCTGGGGAGCTGAGCTTTCGCTTTCAGGACATTTCCACGGTGGACTTGTAAATATACCTAAGGTTGGGGGGATGATCTCACCGAGACTTAATATATTTCCGAAATATACCAAAGGGCTTTACAGAAGTGAAAAGGATCCGGACAAGCTGATGTATCTGACCAGCGGCCTGGGACAGCACTCATTAAAAATAAAGGTTAATAATATACCTGAAATTGTGGTCATTGATATTTGTTGAGCGTACTATAAAGATGCCCGTAAATGCGAATATGACAGCATTAATGGGCGTATTTTAATGTAAAAAATTGTATAAATATTTTATATAATATGATATGATTTTGATATATTCAGAGATTGTATTCGGATATTATTTAGTCAGTAAACAATCAAGAATTAAAGTTGAAAAACTATATTTGGGAGGAAGTATCATGAAGAGGATAAGCGGTTTTGTTAAAGGGGTAAACTTAGGTGGATGGCTTTCACAGTGTGATGAATACACCTATGAGCATTATGATACATTTATCACTGAAAGTGATGTAGATAATATTGCACGTCTTGGCTTTGATCATGTTCGTGTCCCTGTTGATTACAATGTAATCGAGAAAGATGACAATGATTATATCGAAGAAGGCTTCAAGTATATCGATGCCTGCAGAGACTGGTGTAAGAAGAATGGTCTCAAGATGATCATCGACCTTCACAAGACTTTTGGTTATTCATTTGATCCGCTTGATAAGATCGACAGAGTTGATTTCTTTACAAACGAGGCAAATATTCAGAGATTTATACATCTTTGGAAATATATCGGAGCAAGATATGCTGACTGCAGCGATTTTGTATGCTACGAGCTCCTTAACGAGATCATCAAGGACGAGGTTGCTGAGGATTGGAACAAGGTTGTTATGAGAACTATCCCTGCCATCAGAGAAGTTGCTCCTGATTCAATGATCATCTTCGGTGGTGTAAGATATAACAGTATCACGGCTGTTCCTATGCTTGTTGATCCTAAGGATGATAAGGTTATCTATACCTTCCATTGCTATGATCCGCTTATTTTTACACACCAGGCTGCTTACTGGGTAGATGGTATGCCAAGCGATTTCAGGATCGGTTATCCTGGAACTATCGAAGAATATAGAGAGAAGAGCCTTATGCTCACACAGGAGCTTGGCGGTGCTCTTTATACACAGGATTTCAAGGGACTTGGACCTGAGTTCTTCGAGCAGCTTTTTGAGCCTGCACTTAAGATCGCTGAAGAGAGAAATATCCCTCTTTACTGCGGTGAATACGGTGTAATCGATCAGGCTGATCCGGAAGATACAGTAAGATGGATGAAGGATATCAATTCTGTATTTGAGAAATACGGAATCGGCAGAGCATACTGGAATTACAAGGAGAAGGATTTCGGCCTTGTAAGCGGACATTATGATTCTGTAATGGATGGCATGATGTCAGCTATGTAATTGTAAAATTTACTTAGGATTGCAGCAGAAAAACTGCAGTCCTTTTTTATGTTTTAAAGGGGTTGATATAATGTTTATGAATATCTGCGAAACTGTTTTATCAGTTGCAAAAGGCCATAAAATAGCATATTATAGATAAGATTATAAGGTTAAAAAGGTTGAAGTATTATTTGGGGAAGTATTATGGAAAACGAAGAGAAAAAAATCTCTGAAACTGAATCTGAAGAGAAGGTTGAAGAGGCAGTAGAGAAGGCTGAAGAGTCAACTGAAAAAACTGAGGAAACATCTGAGAAGCATGATGAGCCTTATGTAGACGTCGCTGCTTTCGAAACGGTAAAAAAGAAAAAGCATTTCTTTCGAAAGATAATGATCGCTTTAGGAGTTCTTATTGTGATCGCTTATGGCGTCATGGTTTATCTTTCGTATAAATATTTTGCGCCGGGTACATGCATAAATGGCAAGGATTATTCTTTTAAGAGCTATGATGAGGTACTTGAGGATGTTAATAAAGCTTATGATGATTATAAGCTGGATATACGTTTCAGAAATGGTTATGAAACCTTTAATAAGGATCAGGCCGGTCTTAAGGTGACAGCAGAGAGGGATATTAAAAAGATAAAGAAGAAGCAGAATCCTTTCCTTTGGTTTACTTATCTCTGGAGTGATAATGAAACTGCCGGCTTTGAGTTTTCGGTTGATAAAGATGTTCTGATGGATTCGATTGAGAAGAGTGAGTATTTATCACCGGCGAAGATGAAAGAACCTGAAGAGCCATCAATCGTATTTAATGAGAAGGAAGGCCGTGTTGAGATAATCGAAGGTGATGAAGGAACACTTCTGGATAAGTTCTCTGTATTTTTACTGTGCTATAAGGCTGTAGAAAACCGCGATGGCTATGTGGATATCAAGAACAGTGATTGTTATATAAAACCGAAGTTTTTTGCTGATTCACCACGACTTGTAAATACAGCTGATCGTATCAATCATTATCTCAGTGCAAAGATTACTTATCTTTATGGGGATCTGAAGATCGAGCTTTCACCTGAGAATATATATAATATTTTGTCAATTTCAGATGATTATTCGGTTTATCTTTCACCGGAGAAGGTCAAGGATTTCGTGAGAAATCTCTCATATGAATATGATACATATGATACCTACAGAAGTATTAAGACTCATAACGGCAAGATATTTAAGGTGAACAGCGATGAATATGGCTATCAGATAGATATTGATAAGGAGGCATCTCTTCTGTATATCAATATTTCCGGTGGTGAAACCGTAGAAAGAGAACCTGAATTTCTTCATACCGGTTATAAATACACCAAGAAGAAGGATGATATCAGCGGCAATTACGTTGAGGTCGATCTTTCAAATCAAATGATCTACCTGTATTCAGAAGGGAAGATCATCCTTGAATCAGAAGTCGTTTCGGGCGATATGAAGCTGGGCCATGGTACACCGGGCGGTCTCTATGATGTGGACGGAATGTATTATGACGTTGTCCTAACAGGAGATGATTATGCATCACCTGTAAAATACTGGATGCCATTTAATGGCGGCATCGGTATGCATGACGCAACCTGGAGAAGCTATTTTGGCGGAGACATCTATGTAAGCAATGGCTCTCATGGATGTGTAAATCTGCCTTTTGACGTTGCAAAGGAAATATATAATACGATTGAACCGGGCTATCCTGTAGTCCTTTATTGGGAGGATGAATTATCAAAATGACAGAGAATAATGTAAGTAAAGAGATTGAAAATGCATATGAATATCTGCAGGAAAAGCTCGCCGGAAGAGTAAAGCCTGTCATAGGACTGGTACTTGGTTCCGGACTAGGTGATTTTGCGAAGAATATAAAAGATGCATTAGTAATACCTTATAATGATATTCCGGATTTTCCGACTTCATCGGTTGAAGGACATAAGGGATGTTTTGTATTTGGAAGGATAGGCGATGTGCCTGTAGTATGCATGCAGGGAAGAGTTCATTATTATGAAGGCTATTCGATGCAGAAGGTCGTTATGCCGGTCAGACTTATGTGCAGAATGGGTATAGAAAAACTTATCCTCACAAATGCTGCAGGAGGTATAAGAGATGATCTTAAACCGGGGGACCTGATGGTCGTTACGGATCATATTACCAGCTTCGTTCCATCACCTCTGATAGGACCAAATTACGAAGCAGGTCCGAGATTTCCGGATATGTCCAGAGTATATTCACCGGATATCATAGCAGATATTAAAAAGGCTGCATTTGATCTTGGTATAGAGGTTAAAACAGGAATCTATCTTCAGACAACGGGTCCGAATTATGAGACACCTGCCGAGATAAGAGTATATAAACTTCTTGGTGCAGATGCCATCGGTATGAGTACGACTGTTGAAGCAATGGCTGCGGTTCATGCCGGAGTTAAGGTTGCATGCATATCCTGCATCACAAATAAAGCGGCAGGCCTTTCGGAGACCAAACTGTCTCACGAGGAGGTTCAGCAGGCAGCTGACATGATTAAAAATAAATTCACGAGACTTTTATTAAAAACGATCAACTTACTATAAGTGCTGACGTAAAAAACTATTATTTAGTATATTCACTTATCATACATAAACAATATTACAAAACAGGAAATACAATATGAACAGAGAACAATTTAAGCAACTTGTAAATTCACAGATACTTGTATTAGATGGCGCGACAGGCACCAACCTTATGAGCGTAGGTATGCCTCTTGGGGTTTGTCCTGAAAAATGGATACTTGAGCATCCGAAGAAGCTTATAGACCTTCAGACAGCCTTTATCGAAGCGGGCTCAAATATCGTCTATGCACCTACCTTTACCTGCAACAGGATCAAGCTTGCAGAATATCATCTTGAGGATGAGACTGTAAGAATGAATAAAGAACTTGTGGCGCTTTCGAAGGAAGTGATCGCAAGAAATAACTTCAGAGGCTATGTTGCCGGAGATATGACAATGACCGGCAGACAGCTTTATCCGATAGGCGATATCAAATTCGAGCATCTTGTTGAGGTTTACAAGGAGCAGGCTGCGGCACTTATTGAAGCAGGCTCTGATCTTATAGTCGTCGAGACTATGATGAGCCTTCAGGAGACACGAGCTGCGGTTATAGCTATAAGAGAAATATCACAGGAGATACCTGTTATCGTCAGCATGACCTTTAATGAAGATGGAAAGACTCTTTACGGAACACCTCCGGAAGTCTGTGTCATCGTCCTTCAGGGACTTGGAGCTGATGCAGTCGGCATCAACTGTTCAACAGGACCGGAAGAAATGATCCCTCTCGTTGAGAAAATGAAGAAATACGCTGAAATACCTGTATTTGCGAAGCCAAACGCAGGTATGCCTGAGCTTGTGGACGGAAAATCAGTTTATCTAATGAAACCTGAGCATTTTGCGGACTGTGCAAGGAAGCTTGTTTATGCGGGTGCTTCCTTTGTTGGCGGCTGCTGCGGTTCTGACTGCAGACATATCGAGAGGCTCAAGCGTGAAGTGAGAGGACTTGCTATTCCTCATATTAACGAGACTCACAGAAGAACCCTCTGTTCAGAAAGCAGTCTGCTGGATATACCTCTTGACGGACCATTCCTTGTGGTGGGTGAGAGGATCAATCCGACCGGTAAGAAGGCTCTTCAGGCTGAGCTTCGCGAGGGTAAGCTCGACCTGGTTTCAGAAATGGCTGTTTCTCAGGAGCAGAATGGCGCAGCCGTGCTTGACATTAACATGGGCGTTAACGGTATTAACGAAGAAGAAATGATGATAAAGGCTATTTACGAGGTTACCAGCCTGACGCCGCTTCCTCTCTGTATAGATTCAAGCTACATCAATGTTATTGAAGCGGCTCTTCGTATTTATCCCGGTAGAGCGCTTATCAATTCAGTTTCTCTTGAAGAGAAGAAGTGCAGGCCGCTTTTCAAGCTTGCAAAGAAATACGGCGCTATGTGTATCCTTCTTCCTTTGTCGGATGCAGGACTTCCTGAGACAGCAGAGGAGAAGAAGGCAAATGTTAAGGAACTTGTTCGAATAGCTCTTGAAGAAGGTCTTACTATGAATGACCTTGTGGTGGACGGCCTTGTATCAACTGTCGGTGCCCTTAAGGATGCCGCACTTATGACGCTGGATACCATCAGATTCTGTCATGATGAGCTTGGACTTCCTACAATCTGTGGTCTGTCAAATATTTCCTTCGGACTTCCGGAGAGAATTAATGTAAATACAGCCTTCCTTACAATGGCGATAGCAAATGGACTTACAATGGCTATAGCCAATCCGGGCCAGGATCAGCTTGTCAATGCGGCTTATGCTTCAGACTTGCTTCTGAATAAGCCGGAGGCTGATAATATTTATGTATCAAAGGTAAGGCATATCGATACAGGGGCTGCCGTAGCAGCACCTGGTGCGGCTGCAAAGCCGGCTCAGGGTGGTGATTCCAAGATTCCTGACGGCGCATCGGCTGTTTATTCCTGCGTGATTAATGGAAATAAAAGACAGATAATTGATGAAGTAAAAAAGGCTATGGCTGCAGGAGCCACACCTAAGGACATAATCGACAATGACCTTATTCCTGCGATCAACCGAGTGGGTGTGCTTTTTGAAGAAAAGAAATTCTTCCTTCCGCAGCTTATTTCCGGCGCAAATGCAATGGATGCCGCAATCGAATATATCACTCCTTATCTTAAGACTGAAGACAGTAAAGAAGATAAGGGAACCGTCGTATTTGCTTCCGTTGAGGGCGATATTCATGAGATTGGAAAGAATCTCTGTGTTCTGATGCTTAAGAATTACGGCTACAATGTTATCGATCTCGGCAAGGATGTTCCTGCTGATGTGATAGTGAAGGCGGCAGAGGATAATAATGCTGATATCATAGGACTTTCAGCCCTTATGACCACAACAATGATGAAGATGAAGGAAGTAATTGATTTTGCTCATAAGAAGGGCTGTAAGGCTAAGGTCATCATCGGCGGAGCTGTTATCACAGAAAGTTTTGCAGAGGAGATCAACGCAGATGGCTACTCAAAGGATGCCAATGAATGCGTAAGGCTTGTTCAGAATCTTTTAGGTAAATAAATAATCATTATTTTCGGCGTGATTATTGACATTGATAGTCTAAGTTTATATAATATTTTTTGTGATTGAATCGGTACGGTTATATTTGTATAACCTATAACGGTGAGATCAAAACTTGAAAGGTGGAATGACGATATGAAGACGAAGGTTTTATCTTTGCTGGTTGATAATACTTCAGGTGTTCTCAGCAGAGTTTCCGGTATGTTCAGCAGACGTGGATATAATATTGACAGTTTATCAGTAGGAGTTACGGAAAATCCTAAATACTCCCGCATGACTGTTGCCGTCAGCGGCGATGACAGGATACTCAGCCAGATCAAGAAGCAGCTCAACAAGCTTGAAGATGTTGTAGATATAATCGAACTTGAAGATGGCTCATCTGTTCGTAGAGAGCTCGTGCTTGTTAAGGTTAAAGCTGATATGGAAGAGAGACAGCAGATCATTGCTGTTGCAAATGTATTCAGAGCCAGCATCGTAGATGTATCACCTGAGTCACTTATGATAGAGCTTACAGGAAACACAAACAAGATAGAGGCTTTCATAAATCTTCTGAATGGCTTCACAATTCAGGAGTTCGTCAGAACGGGTCTTACCGGGCTGGTACGCGGAAATTAGTTATCTATTAAATGCAGTGCAGCTTGATATGCACTGCATTTTTTAATAAAGGATTATAGGAGGGGATTACTTATGATCAGGTATTCGAATGTATTTGATAATAAAAATATGCTCCTTGTTGAGCAGGGTGGTTCATATTTTGTTTACGAGCATCAGATGGACAGGTCAAATACCAGTATTTCGGCTGCAAATGCATACTTCATGAGAGAGATGAACGTTAAAAAGCGTCAGGTACTCTGCCAGCTTAACAATACATCTATGCGTATGCAGGCAGGAGCAATGCAGTGGATGACAGGCGATATTCATATGAAGACCGGCCTCAACGTGGGAAATATTATTGGTAAGGCTATCAAAGCCAAGGTTACAGGCGAGTCGCTTGCAAAACCTATATATGAAGGACAGGGCTGCATCATGCTTGAGCCTACATACAATCATATTCTTATTGAGAATCTGGCAAACTGGGGTGAGTATGGAGTGGTTCTTGATGACGGGCTTTTTCTTGCTTGTGATTCGACAGTGGAAGAAAAGGTTGTTGCAAGACATAATCTTTCATCAGCTGTATTTGGCGGTGAGGGACTTTTCAACCTGAGCCTCAGAGGTCAGGGCTTCTTTGTTCTGGAATCGCCGGTTCCTCGTGAAGAGCTTTTTGTATTTGATCTTGAGAATGATACCCTGAAGATTGACGGAAATATGGCTGTTGCATGGTCTTCGACGCTTCAGTTTACTGTTGAGAAGACTTCTAAGTCACTCATCGGATCCGCTATCAGTAAGGAAGGTCTCGTAAATGTTTACAGAGGTACCGGAAGAGTTATAATGGCTCCAACACTTCCCGGTACGCTTAATAAGTTTGAAAATAATGGTCCTGAGCAGAAATCATCGAATTCACATCCGATGTCTGCTTTGGGAGAATGATCTGATATATTATGATCTGCCTTGATGTTATAAAAGGCGGTCAGGGGGAAACAGCTTGAATCATCTTGAAGCACAATCGTATATTATGCCGTTCATAGAGGGCAAGATTCCTGAAGCTAAGCAGGAAGATTTTGTCCTTCATATGAACAGCTGTCCAAAATGCCGTGAAGAGCTGGAAATATATTATACACTTATGGTCGGTATGAAACAGATAGACTCCAAGCAGGAGATTACTACTGATTTCAGTGCTGATCTTTCTGCTAATCTTAAAAAGCTTGAACATAGGTTTAAGGGACGCAGAAGACGTAAATTTTCTGCATTCTCTATTCTTATTACAGCTATCATTGTAGCGATATTTGTTTTTTACGGCAGAGCGCTTTCGAAAGTGTATTTATTTGAGCAGGATAAGAAGTTAAGGTCGCAGGGAAATAATTATTTCTCCAGGGAGCTTAATAATACCCTGCTTATTTCTGATAGAGACAGAGTGCTGGATAGCGAGAAACTTTCGTATGTGCCGGAGGTGAGCATATTTAAACGGCTGGATATTTATACGGAAATAAAGGAAAACATGTCGCATATAATGAATATCGGGGATCTGATATTTGATAACAGAGAGGAAGAGATAAAGGATGACACAGATGAAGAAACTGCTCCTGATTGATGGAAACAGCATAATGAACAGAGGCTATTACGGCCTTCCGGAGATGACTAATCATGAGGGGCTTCATACAAATGCAGTGCTGGGCTTTCTGAATATTGTTTTTAAGGTCATCGATGAAGAACAGCCATCTGCGATCGCTGTTGCCTTCGATCTTCATGCTCCGACATTCAGACATAAGATGTATGAGGCCTATAAAGGAACGAGAAAATCGATGGATCCCGAGCTTCGTGAACAATTCCCTGTAATTAAGGAACTGCTCAGAGCTATGGGCATAACCATAATCGAGAAGGAAGGGCTTGAGGCTGACGATATAATCGGAACCATGTCTGTTAAGGGTGAGGCTGCCGGCTACAGAGTTACAGTGCTTTCCGGAGACAGAGACCTTCTTCAGCTTGCTACAGACAGTGTGCTTATCAGAATACCAAAGACTAAGGGCGGCAAGACTACTGTTGAAGATTATTACGCAAAGGATGTGCTTGAAACATATAAAGTAACGCCTAAGGAGTTTATTGATCTTAAAGGGCTTATGGGAGATACCTCCGATAATATTCCGGGAGTTCCGAAGGTCGGACCGAAAACGGCAGAGGGTTTTATCACAAAATACCATTCCATTGAAGCGCTTTACGAGCATATTGATGAGCTTAAGGAAGGTACTACCAAGCAGAATCTTATTGAATATAAGGAACAGGCATTTTTATCGAAGGTGCTTGCGACCATCAAGCTTGACTGCGAGCTTCCTGCAGAGCCGGACGATACCGTGATATCAGAAGAGAAGATATTCTCATCTGATGCCTACGAGATATTAAACAATCTTGAGCTTAAGAGCTTCCTCAACAGATTTGATTTTGATAAGAAAGAAAAGAATGATGAGATAATTAAAGAAGAACTTCTTTCTGATGAGAACAAGGAGGACTTTCTTAAAGCGGCTTCGGAAGAAGGACATGTTGGAATGTTTCCTGTTACTGATGAAGCAGGTGCGCTTATCGGTTCATCCATCGCTGTAAATAATACAGTATATATAGTAAAGGATATGGGCAGTATCACTACTGAAAGTATTTACCGTGAGCTTCAGGAGACCGGAGTTACTGTAAGCTTTATCAGTATCAAGGAAAATATTAAGCTTCTCGGTATTGATGCAGAGGATGAGGTTTTTGATATAAGTATAGCTGCTTATCTTTTGAATCCAATCCGTAACGGTTATGAATACAGTGATATTTCGAGAGATTATCTTGGCAGAAACTTCCTTGACAGAAAAGAGCTGCTTGGAAAGACTGCCCTGAATCTTTTTACACTTGATGAAGAAAATGTCAGAAAATATCTTACTTATGCTGCATATACTGCTTTTCATGCATATGATATACTTTCGGAAAAGATATTTTCGGATGAAAGACTCAGTGAACTGTATACAAGGATTGAATATCCGCTAATTTTCGTGCTTCAGAGCATGGAAGAATACGGCATAGCCGTAAATAGAAACGAACTTATCAGCTTTGGCGACAATCTGAAGGTAAGAATAGAAGAGCTTAAGAACTCTATCTATGAGATGGCCGGAGAGGAATTCAATATCAATTCAACTAAAAAACTTGGAGAGATACTCTTTGAGAAGCTTGGACTTCCGAGTGGTAAGAAGACTAAGACAGGCTATTCAACAAATGCAGATGTACTCCTTAAACTTAAGAGCGAGCATGAGATCATTCCGGCTATACTTGAATACCGCCAGCTTACAAAGCTGCTTTCGACCTATGTTGAAGGTCTTCTTAGCTGTATAGCTGCTGATGGAAGGATACACAGTCACTTTAACCAGACTGTAACAGCTACCGGAAGGATCAGCAGTACGGATCCTAATCTTCAGAATATACCTATGCGGACCGGAATCGGCAGAGAGCTCAGAAAGGTATTTATTCCTAAGGAAGACCATATATTTGTTGATGCCGATTATTCACAGATCGAGCTTCGCTGTATGGCTCATCTTTCAGGAGATGATAAGCTGATAAATGCATTCCTTCGTGGCGATGATATACATACCATGACAGCTTCTGAGGTATTTGGCGTTTCTCAGGAGGAGGTTGACTCTGATATGAGAAGAAAGGCTAAGGCTGTTAATTTTGGTATCATTTACGGTATCAGTTCCTTCGGTCTCGGTCAGGATCTTGATATTTCCAGGAAGGAAGCCCAGGAATATATAGATAAATATTTTGCGACTTATCCAAAGGTAAGAGAATATCTGGATCTTCAGGTAGCCTCTGCAAAAGAAACCGGATATGTTGCGACCTACTTTGGAAGAATAAGACCTGTTCCGGAGATCAATTCCTCAAACTTCATGCAGAGAGGTTTTGGAGAAAGGATAGCAATGAACTCGCCGGTTCAGGGAACAGCTGCAGATATAATCAAGCTTGCCATGACAGCTGTTTATGAAGAACTTAAAAAACGTAACCTTAGATCAAGGCTCATCCTTCAGATCCACGATGAACTTCTTATCGAAGCTCACAAGGACGAACTCACCGAAGTCCAGCAGCTCCTGCAGGAATCGATGGAGAAGGTTGTAAACCTGTCAGTTCCATTATTGGTAGATGTTCATTCAGGAATGAGTCTTTATGACACTAAATAAAATGAAAATAATAGGAATAACCGGCGGCATCGGTTCCGGCAAAAGCTGCGTTCTTAAGTATCTTGCGGAAAAAGAGGGCGTTTACATCATCGAAGCCGATCGCCTGGCCGAAGAATTAATGAATAAAGGTAAAAGTATTTATACAGCGATCGTAAAGTCCTTTGGCGACGATATTCTCGACGAGGAGGGCTCTATTGATCGTGCAAAACTGGCAGGGATCGTATTTAACGATCCTGAAAGCCTTAAACTCCTTAACAGTCTGACTCATCCTGCGGTCAAGGAAGAGATACTGAGCCGTATCGATATGGCTGAGGATGGCTTTCTGAAGAATGACAGAAGAGAAGAGATAAAGCTTTTTATCATAGAGGCTGCGCTTCTTATCGAAGATGGATACAAAGAAATCTGCAATATGATGTGCTACGTATTTGCTGAACGTGATGTAAGGATAAAAAGACTGATAGCGGGCAGGGGTTACACAAGAGAAAAATGCCTTGCGATCATGAATAATCAGAAGGATGACAGCTTTTATCTGGACAATTCCGATGTGGTCATTGATAACTCGAATGATTTTTCAATTACAGAGAGACTTATAGAAGATATTTACAAAAAATATTTTACAAATTGTTGATTATTCATCATTTTATGGTATTATTTATATACTAGGAGTATTGTGTTTTACGGGGGTAACAGCTTTGCCAAGAGATTTTGTCGAGTCGACGACAAGTAGATTTGCTTTTTTAAACGCTATCATATTTGTATGTCTGACCATATATACTATTCTTATAAATACTGCGGGTCTGTCCGGAAATAAAGGGGCGGCGGCAGCATATTTTACAGTTGTTTACTGCATCTGTTTATTAGTCAACATTCTTTCCAAGATCAAGGATAATCTTTTCAGAAGCAAGTTCCAGTCTATTAAGTGTATAGCAGAGCTTGGTGCTCTTACTGCGGGCTGTTTCTTTATCAAGGTTAATTTCCTTGAATTCATCGGAATCATCATCGCTGCAACATATATTTATATGGAGTTCATTCTTTTTGATCTGAACTTTGACGGAATGATACTTCTTTATAAGAAGATAATCGGTGGTATTCTCGTAGGACTCGGATTCATTAAGACGATTGCGGGAGATATGGATACCTATAATGTTATCATTTCGATTCTTGCATCAAGTGCTATAATCGCAATCGTATTTTTATATTCTGATTTTTATAATGGTACGATAGCTCATTATGACAGGACTATCGGCAGTCTTAATTCAAATAATGAGAGCCTTGTTAAGGATAATGCAAATCTCAGGACTTACCAGGATAAGCTTAATCAGGTTAATAATCTTATCAATTATCAGAAGATAGATCTGGCTAAGGCCAATAATGACCTTAAGGCTCTTAATGCCGACATCAGAACCCTTGTCGAGATCATGAAGGATGTATCGATGACAAATGATGTGCCTGAGTGTATGAATATTGTCCTTGATAATATCATGAGAGACCGTAAGCCTGATATCTGCGGTTTCTATATTGCTGAAAATATGTTTATCGACAACGAACCATATATGGCTATCAGGACTGCAAGAGAAGGCAGCAACGATGCGCCTGCATCAAATAAAGCTGCTGAGAAGCTTCTAGGACTTCACTTCAAAGAGATATTTGATACGGTTTCAAGGAGAAGAAGTCTTGATATCTATGAGATAACTATTGACGGTTCGAATAAAAATGATGCGGAAGACTATGACCTTTCCATGGCGAACCTGGTTGTATTTCCTGCAATAATGGATAATAAGCTTTATGGTATACTCCTTGTGGGTGATAGAAGTCAGAGCTTCTTCGAGGGTGGTTATTCATTCTTCGAGTCTGCAGTAGTAAACCTTTCCGTTTCTCTTAAGAATACACTTCTGTATCTGCAGATGCAGGATATGGCAAGAAGAGACGGCCTTACAGGCATCTACAACAGAGCGTACTTTAATGAGATATTCTATGACATCTCCAAGAAGGCTGTTGATGAGGACGAGAACCTCTCAGTTGCGATGATAGATATTGATAAGTTCAAAAGCGTTAATGATACCTACGGTCACCTTGCAGGTGATGCAGTCATAAAGATGGTTGCAAATGTAGTAAATTCATTTGCCAAGAAATACAAAGGCGTTGCCTGCCGATACGGTGGTGAGGAATTCCTTCTCATCCTTCCGGACAAATCGGTTGAGGATGCATATACAACAGTATGCGAGATGCATGATACCATTAGAAATTCAGAAGTTGAATTCGAACAGTACAGGATACATGTCAATTCAAGTATAGGTATCGCATCTTATCCGGAAACTACCAAGACTGTACATGAACTTCTCAGTAAATCCGATGAAGCTATGTATTATGGTAAGGAACATGGCAGAGGCGTCGTAATCATTGACGGACGTGAGGAGGAAACTCTCGAGAAGCGTCAATGATCAAACTGCATTATATTTAGGAAGTATAAAAACAAACAAAAAAATCGGGCAGGGATACTGCCCGATGTCTTATAAAGGAGAAAAAATATGAAAATTCTAGTTATCAATGCAGGATCAACTACACTTAAGTACCAGCTCATCAATTCAGAGGATGAGTCAGTTATCGCAAAGGGTCTCTGCGAGAGAATCGGCGGAACCGGCGTTATCAATTACAATAAGAAGGATGGCAGTAAAGCAAGTGAGACAGTAGAGATGCCGGATCACAGCGTTGCATTAAAGCTTGTTATCGAGAAACTGACAGATCCTGAATTCGGTCTTGTAAAGGATCTTTCAGAGATAGATGCTGTTGGACACAGAGTTGTTCATGGCGGCGAGAGCTTTTCATCATCAGTAGTCATCAATGATGAGATACTTGAGGAGATCAGAGCCTGCAGTGATCTTGCACCTCTTCACAATCCGGCAAATATCCTTGGCATCAACGCCTGCAGAAAGCTTATGCCGGGTGTTCCGAATGTAGCTGTATTTGATACTGCATTCCATCAGACCATGCCTGAGAAGGCTTATATCTACGGCCTTCCATATTCTTATTATGAGAAATACAAGGTCAGAAGATACGGTTTCCACGGTACAAGCCACAGCTTTGTAAGTAAGAGAGCAATCGAGCTTCTTGGTAAGCCGGCTGAGGATACTAAGATAATCGTTTGTCATCTCGGTGGTGGAGCAAGTATTACAGCTGTTAATGGCGGAAAGTCGGTTGATACCTCTATGGGCATGACTCCGCTTGAAGGACTCATCATGGGTACAAGATCAGGAAGTATCGATCCTGCTATCATCGAATACATCGCTCATAAGGAAGAGAGTGGTATTGACGATATCATGAATATACTTAATAAGAAGTCAGGTATCTATGGTATCTCAGGAATATCAAGCGATATGAGAGATATTGATGCAGGATATGAGAATGGTGATGCCAAGGCAACTATAGCCTTCAAGGTATTCTGTTATCAGGCGGCAAAGCTTATCGGCGGATATATTGCAGCTATGAACGGTGTTGATTCAATCGTATTTACTGCAGGTATCGGCGAACATGATGCCCTTGTAAGAGAAGAGATACTTTCATATTTTGGATATCTCGGCATAACTCTTAATAAAGAGGTTAATGATAATTCTCATGATGAAGCACTGATCAGTGGTGAGGATTCAAGGGTTAAGGTATACGCCATCCCTACTAACGAAGAGCTTGCAATCGCAAGAGAAACTGTAGCTCTTGTAAAGTAATATATGGTAAAATAAAGCGAAAAATACCCATATTAAATTTTTGAAGAAATTAAAAAAATACCTATTGACAATCTCACATGTGATTTGTATAATGTAGCAAGTGTGATTTCGTAAGGGAGGTGTTTCCAAAATGTCAATTTGTCCAAAGAACAAGACTTCTAAGGCTAGAAGAGATAAAAGAAGAGCAAACTGGAAGATGACAGCTCCAAATCTTGTTAAGTGCAGCAAGTGTGGCTCACTCATGGTTCCTCATAGAGTATGCCAGAACTGTGGATCTTACAACAAGAAGGAGATCGTTTCAGTTGACTAAGCTTGGTTAATAGACTTGAAAAAGAGATCGGTTTTTCCGGTCTTTTTTTCTTGCATAAACCAGGGTTATGGGCTAAAATAGTAAAAGCGTTTTTATGCGGATTTGTATTTTGGAGGTGCCGATTTGAACGACAAAAAGAAGGTAAATATAGCCATTGATACTATCGGTGGAGATAATGGGGCTGAGGTAGTTGTCAGAGGTGCAGTTAAGGGAATAGAAGAAAATGATAATGTAACGGTATATCTTACCGGACATAAAAAGGAGCTTGAAACACTCCTTGGTGAATATAAATATGATAAGGACAGGATCAAGGTTGTTGATGCAACAGAAGAGATCACTTGTCATGATGCACCGGTTGAAGCAGTAAGAACAAAGAAGGATTCTTCACTTGTTGTTGCACTTAATCTCGTGAAAGACGGAACCTGTGATGCATTTATTTCAGCAGGATCTTCCGGAGCGGTTCTTGCCGGTGGACAGTTTATAGTCGGACGTGCCAAGGGTGTCAGAAGAACACCACTTGCACCGCTTATACCGACCTCAGGAAAGCCATCGCTGCTTCTTGACTGTGGCGCAAATGTTGATGCGAGGCCGGAGGTACTTGTACAATTTGCCAGAATGGGTTCCATCTATATGGAAAATATCGAGGGCAGAAAGAATCCGACAGTTGCGATAGTAAATATTGGTACTGAAGAAGAAAAGGGTAATGCGCTTGTTAAGGAGACATTTCCGCTTCTTAAAGCCTGCAAGGATATAAATTTCGTAGGAAGTATTGAGTCAAGAGAGATTCCTACCGGTAAGGTTGATGTAATTCTTACAGAGGCCTTTGTGGGAAATGTTATCATCAAGCTTTATGAAGGACTTGGCAAGACACTTCTTTCAGAGATAAAGGACTCTATGCTCAGCAGCTTTAAGAGCAAGATGGGCGCACTTCTTGTTAAGAAGCCTATGAAAAAGACTCTTTCAAAGTTCAGCGCAAGTAATAAGGGTGGTGCACCGCTTCTCGGACTTAAAGGACTTGTTGTGAAGATCCACGGCAATGCCAAAGAGGGCGAGGTTATCAGCGCTATCAGACAGTGTAATGATTTCGTTATCCGTGATGTAAGCGGCAAGATAATCGAAGGACTTTCTAAAGAAAGCGCTGAGTAATATCAAAGTAAAGGGAAAATATAATGACTTACGGTGAGCAGGATTATTCCGAGCTTGAAGAAAAAATAGGATATCATTTTAAGGATAGAAGCTATCTTGATACGGCTTTTACCCACAAATCCTTTACAAATGAATATAAAAAAGAGGTTTTATCATATGAAAGACTGGAGTTTTTGGGAGATTCGATCCTTGAATTCGTATCCAGCAAGATCCTTTATGATAAATACCCGGATAAAACAGAGGGTGAGCTAACAAGGCTGCGTGCCAGCCTTGTTTGTGAATATACTTTATCGCAGATAAGCCAGTCTCTTGATTATGGCAGATATCTGTATCTCAGCCGTGGTGAGAACGTTACAGGAGGAAGAGAGCGAAGCTCTATACTCTGCGACCTCTTCGAATCGGTTCTCGGAGCAATCTATCTGGATGGCGGACTTAAACCGGCTGCGGAATATGTTAAAAGACATCTTATGACGGACATTGAAAATAAAGCTCTGTTTCATGATTCCAAATCGATACTTCAGGAATATGTCCAGAAATACGGATATAACCTTATTTACAAGGAAGTATCGGTGACAGGACCGGATCATGCCCATACCTATACGATTCAGGCATGCATGGGAGAACCCGGTGATGAAAAGGAATATGAATCAGGAACAGCTAATACAAAAAAAGGTGCAGAACAGATAGCTGCACATAAAACCCTTATAAAGCTTGGGTTTACAGGTAAGGAAATATAGTATTTCCACCTTAAAAATATAGTTCAGAGCAGGATTAATTATGTATCTTAAGAGTATTGAGGTTAATGGTTTTAAATCATTTGCCAACAAGATCGATTTCAAATTCAATGACGGCATAACAGCCATAGTCGGACCAAACGGTTCAGGTAAAAGTAATGTTGCAGACGCAGTAAGATGGGTTCTCGGTGAGCAGAGCGCAAGCAAGCTTCGTGGAACCAAGATGGAGGACGTTATATTTGCAGGTACTGAACTTAGAAAGCCTCAGGGCTCTGCATATGTAGCCATCACACTTGATAACAGCGACCATAAGCTTCCGGTTGATTATAACGAGGTTACGGTTGCAAGACGTGTTTATCGTTCAGGTGAAAGTGAATACCTCATCAACGGTACCGTTACAAGACTTAAGGACGTTAACAAGATGTTCTTCGATACTGGTATCGGTAAGGAAGGCTATTCCATCATCGGACAGGGTAAGATCGAGCAGATCCTCAGTGGTAAGCCTGATGAGAAGAGAGAGCTTTTCGATGAGGCTGCCGGTATAGTTAAATATAAGAAAAATAAAGCGGCTACAGAAAAGGCGCTTCTTTCAGAACACCAGAACCTCAGCCGTGTTAATGACATTTTGAACGAGCTTTCAGGACGTGTCGGACCACTTGCCAGACAGTCTGAAAAGGCTAAAAAATATCTTTCTCTTCGTGAGAGTCTTAAAGGACTTGAAGTAAGCTCCTTCCTGATCGAGATAAATGAGATCAATCAGCAGCTGAAAAAGCATGAAGAAGAACTGAAGATAATGACTGATGATTCTAAGCGCCTTACTGATGAGTTTGAGCTTACAAGAACTCAGTATGACGAGCTTGAGCAGATTCTTGAGGAGAAGAGTCAGGAAATAGATGATATCAAGTCATTTATCAATGAGAAGAAAATTGAAAGCGAGAAATCAGACGGCGAGATCCGAGTTCTGAATGAGCAGATATCTTCAGAAAATAAGAATAAAGAGCTTATTCTTGGCGAGATAAATAAGGCAGAGGCTGAGATTGAAAGACTGAAGGAAGAGCTTGCGGGCTTCAGAGATCAGAAGAAGAATATCAATGCGACTGTTAAGGCTGCTGATAAGGAAGCTGAGGATAAGAAAAAGGAATGTGATGAACTCGAAGCAAAGATCATCGCAAAAGAAGAAGAGATAGAGAATGCCAAGAGTGAGATCATTGATTTCATTAATGAAGGCGGTACTCTTAAGGCTAAGGTTGGCCGTTATGATACTATGCTGGAAAATATTTCCCTCAGAAAGACTGAACTCCAGCAGAAATATCTGTCTCTGAAGAGTGATGAATCAAGATTCACAGAGGAGAAGAAGAACTTTGCGGCTTCTCTTGCAAGTGCATCAGAGCTTCTCAGAGAAAATCAGGATAAACATAAACAGGCAGAAAACGGTATCAGAAATAATACAGAAGAATCATCAACTGTTAAGTCTGATATTCAGAAATATAACCAGCTGGTCATCAGCCTTCGTTCAAGACATGATGCACTCCTTAACCTTACAGAGAGATATGAAGGCTATGGAAACAGCATCAAGCGCGTAATGGAGCAGAAGGATAAGAATCCTGGAATCATCGGTGTTGTAGCCGATATCATAAAGGCTGATGCTGAGCACGAGATAGCTATTGAAACCGCACTTGGCGGAAGTATCCAGAATATCGTTACGGATACTGAAGAAACAGCCAAGAGGATGATCCGTTTCCTGAAGGAGAATAAGGCCGGTAGAGCTACATTCCTCCCTGCATCATCAATCGTTGCAAGAGGAAGTGTTGATCCGGAAGCTCTTAAAGAAAAAGGCGTTATCGGTATCGCTTCAAAGCTTGTTACAGTAGATAAGAAATACCAGAATATCATAGATAACCTTCTTGGAAGAAGCATAGTTGTTGATACTATTGACAATGCCACAAGGATATCTTCAAAATACAAGCAGTCACTGAGACTTGTGACTCTTGAGGGTGAACTTATCAATCCGGGCGGATCCATGACCGGTGGTACCTTCAAGAACCAGAGCAACCTCCTTGGCCGTAAGAGAGAGCTTGATCAGCTCATTGAAGATATCAAGAAGGCAAGTACTTCACTCCAGAAGGCTAAGCAGAAGGAAACTGAGCTCCTTATGAAGAGGGAATCCCTCAAAGAGGAGAGAGACCGACTCAATCAGGTTATCCAGAGACAGGGTATTGAGGAAAACACTCTCAGGATCAGCCTTGAAAATGCAACAAGAAGCCTTGAAGAAACCATCAGACTTTTTGATGCGGTTAAGAAGGAAAACCTTGAACTGGATGAACAGATCAAGGATATCAATAAGAATAAAGACGAACTGTTTGATGAAGGAAAGCAGAAGGAATCTGCTATCGAGCAGAGAAAGAGTAATATTTCCGGTTTCGAGAAGGAACTTGAAGAGATCAAGACCGAGAAGAAGCTTCGTGATGAGGAATATGCTTCCCTTACTCTTAAGGCAGGAAACATCAGACAGCAGTACAGCTTCATCGATCAGAATATCGAGCGTGTCGGTACTGATATAGAGAGAACCACCGAAGATGCAGAGTCTTACAGAAGACGTCTTGAAGAGGCCGGTTCCAATGCTGAGAACTTCTCAAAAAGGATCAAAGAGCTCAGCGATACCAAGAAGAACAACGAAAAGCTTATTGTTAAGAAGAACGTTGAACTTCAGAAGCTGCTTGAAGAAAAAGACAATATCAACAAAAAACATAAGGAATTCCTCAATCGTCGTGAGGAGCTTTCTCAGGAGATCAACCGTCTGGATAAGGCTATATTTACCCTTAACGGAACGATAGAGAAGATCACTGAGAAGAAGGATGCCCAGATAAACTATATGTGGGAAGAATACGAGCTCACATATCAGTCTGCTCAGGCACTTCCGAAGACCGGTGAGGAGAAGAGCAGAACCCAGCTCAAGAAGGATATTGCAGCTATTAAAACAGAGATCAGAAGCCTGGGCGATGTAAATGTAAATGCTATTGAAGAATATAAAGAGGTAGCTGAGAGATACGAATTCCTTTCTGCTCAGAGAGATGATATCGTAAAGGCTGAGGAAAACCTCAGAAATATCATCACAGAGCTTGAAAAGGCTATGAAAGAGACCTTCACTGAGAAGTTCAAGGATATCATGGAGATGTTCAACAAGGTATTCAGAGAGCTTTTCGGAGGTGGTAAGGCAACACTTGCACTTGTTGATGAAGACGATATTCTTGAATCGGGTATCATCATCAATGCACAGCCGCCTGGAAAGAAGCTCCAGAATATGATGCAGCTTTCCGGTGGTGAGAAGAGTCTTACAGCCATTGCGCTTCTTTTCGCTATCCAGAGCCTTAAGCCATCGCCATTCTGTCTCCTTGATGAGATCGAGGCTGCGCTTGATGACTCAAACGTTAAGAGATTTGCAAAATATCTCGACAGACTTTCAAAGGATACACAGTTCATAGTTATCACTCACAGAAGAGGTACTATGGAAAGTGCTGATATACTTTATGGTATTACCATGCAGGAAAAGGGTGTTTCGACACTTGTTTCAGTAAATCTTATCGAGGATAAGCTCGATAACTAACCGGAGGATTAATAAATGGGATTTTTTCAAAAACTGAAGGAAGGCCTTTCAAAAACCAGAAACAGCATATCTAAGAGCTTCAGTAATCTGTTTAAAGCAAATGAAATAGATGATGATTTCTATGATCAGCTTGAGGAAACACTTGTTATGGCCGATATGGGCTATGAAACATCAGAAAAGGTTATTGACGATGTTAAGGCAAAGGTCAAGGAGCTTAAGATCAAGGATGCGGCTCAGTGTAAAGAGCTCATCATCAACAGCCTTCGAGACCAGATGGATGTAGATGACAGTGAATATGATTTCGAGGAGAAGAAGTCGGTAATATTTGTTATCGGTGTAAACGGTGTTGGTAAGACAACCTCTATCGGAAAGCTTGCTGCACAGTATCATAAGAGAGGCAAGAAGGTTCTTATAGCAGCAGCAGATACCTTCAGAGCTGCCGCTATCGATCAGCTTAAGACCTGGGCAGACCGCGCTGAGGTTGATATCATCGCTCAAAGCGAGGGTTCAGATCCTTCAGCAGTTGTATATGATGCGGTTTCAGCTGCAAAGGCAAGAAATACAGATATTCTCCTTGTAGATACTGCAGGACGTCTTCACAATAAGAAGGGTCTTATGGATGAGCTTGCTAAGATGCGCAGGATCATCGGTAAGGAGTATCCTGAAGCTACAGTTGAAACACTTATCGTTCTCGATGGAACAACCGGTCAGAATGCTCTCGAGCAGGCAAGACAGTTCTCTACAGTTTCTGAGATTGATGGTATCATCATCACAAAACTTGATGGAACAGCTAAAGGTGGTATTGCCATCGCCATCCAGTCTGAGCTTTCAGTTCCTGTAAAATACATCGGTATCGGTGAGAAGATCGATGATCTTCAGAAGTTCGATCCAAGTCAGTTCATCACAGCTCTTTTTGCTGACTTCTCAGTAGAAACAGCGATGACAGATGTTGAAAGACTTGTAGAAGCTGATGAAGGAATAAATAGAGACGATGATCTGTTTGATATAAACTGATCGGGCATTGACCAAAAGTATAGGAGATTCATATATCATGATGGATAAGATAACACTCGAGAAGTGTGAAGAAGCATATAATATAGTTTCAAAGGTTGCGAGAAATACCGGCCTTATCGAAAGTGAGTATTTCAGTAAGATGACCGGTAATAAGGTATTTCTTAAGCCGGAGAATATGCAGCTTACAGGTGCATATAAGATCAGAGGCGCTTATTACAAGACAAGCCAGCTGACCGATACTGAAAGAAGCAGAGGTCTTATAACAGCTTCTGCCGGAAACCATGCGCAGGGCGTTGCCTATGCAGCAAGAGAGTTTGGCTGCAAGGCAGTTATCGTAATGCCTACATCAACACCGCTTATCAAGGTTAACAGGACCAAGTCTCTTGGTGCCGAGGTTATCCTCAAGGGTGATGTTTATGATGAGTCATGCGAGTATGCTCTTCAGCTTGCTGAAGAAGAGGGCTACACCTTTGTTCATCCTTTTGATGATCTTGAGGTGGCTACTGGCCAGAGTACAGTCGGAATGGAGATCCTTAAGGACCTTCCTTTCGTTGATATAATACTTGTTCCGATCGGTGGCGGCGGACTTGCAACAGGTGTTTCTACACTTGCAAAGATGCTTAATCCAAATATCAAGGTTATCGGTGTTGAGCCTGCCGGTGCAAGCTGTATGCAGGCATCACTTGAGAAGGGCGAAGTTACAACCCTTCCAGTCGTAAATACGATTGCAGACGGTACAGCCGTTAAAACTCCGGGAAGCGTTATCTTCCCATATATCCAGGAAAATATCGATGAGATCATCACTGTTCCTGACAGTGAGCTTATCGTTGCCTTCCTTGATATGATCGAGAATCATAAGATGATAGTTGAGAACAGTGGACTTCTTACAGTTGCTGCACTTAAGCATCTTCCTGCCGAGGATAAGAAGATAGTTAGTATCCTTTCCGGCGGAAATATGGATGTTATCACACTTTCATCAGTTGTCCAGCATGGACTCTTCGCAAGAAGCAGAATATTTACAGTTTCAGTTCTTCTTCCGGATAAGCCGGGTGAGCTTGTTAAGGTATCAAGCATCATCGCAGAAGAGCAGGGAAATATTATCAAGCTTGATCATAATCAGTTTATCTCACTTAACAGAAATTCTGCAGTTGAGCTTGTTATTACTATGGAAGCATTTGGACCTGAACATAAGGATAAGATAATGAAGAGGCTTGAGTCTATGGGCTACAGACCTCTCGAGAAAACACCAAAGGCAATATTCTAAATGAGTAGTAAGATATTTGCTGCCATCGATGTAGGTACTACAACGGTGGCAGTTTCCTTAATCGATGAAGAAAACAGAATACTTTTTAAGGACGGCTTTCTGAATCCGCAGCAGAGATACGGCTCGGATGTCATCTCCAGGATTACTTTATCCATGAGGAATGATAATCTGGCCAAGATGCAGGAATGCATCATAGCAGCGATCGAAGCATCTGTTCAGAAGGGCTGTGAGAGCATAGCCATCAAGACTTCAGACATCGAAAGAGCTGTTCTGAATGCAAATACAGCCATGGCTTCCGTCGTTCTCGGGAAAAGTATTGAAAACCTCGGGAAAGCGCCTTTTACTGTGGCCTTTAGTGAAATCGAAACTATAACACTGAACGGCTCTGTTCCATGTGCGGTCCTTCCGGGTGCATCAGCTTTTATCGGAGCGGATTCTGCTTCGGGTGCGTTTTATATTCCGCTCAAAAGCGCAGAGTTGTTGATCGACCTTGGAACCAATGGTGAGATGATATTAAATGCGGGAGATAAGGTCATGGCTCTTTCGGCAGCCTGTGGACCTGCCTTTGAAAACAGCACAAGAGCTTCGAAGGTCTATGGAAAAACAACTCTCGGAGCCATATCATATCTTATTAAAAGAGGCGAGTTGAGGCGTGATCTTGTACTGGACGACGAGTTCGTTGAAAACGGAAAAGATGTTGTAATGTCCGGTGTAAAGCTGCATCTTACAGCTAAAATTATCAGAGAGATACAGCTTGCTGTTGCGGCGATATATTCTTCGGTTGTATTTTTGATCGAAGAAGCAGGGCTTACAATTTTAGATATAAATAAGGTTTATATAGCCGGTGGTTTTGGATTCTGCATGTCACTGGCGGATGCCGAAAATATCGGACTTCTTCCTGCAGAGCTTATTAAGAAAGCTGTGATTATAGGAAACACATCACTTCTTGCAGCAGAAAACCTGGCTGTTACAGGAAATACAAACGAATATAATGAATACCGTAATTCCATAATAACCCTTCAGCCGGGAGGAAATGACAGATATGAAGAATTGTTCCGGGATAATATGGTATTTGAAAGAAGATAAAGAAAAGAGTAATATAGATGAAACTAATGAATATTGCCAGCGGTAGCAGTGGTAATGTAACATTTGTCGGTACAGAAAATACAGCAGTCCTCGTGGATGCCGGAATCAGCATGAAGAAGATCGAGGAGGGGCTTAACAGTATCGATATGAGCGCCCGTGATCTTGATGCAATTGTAATCACTCATGAACATACGGATCACATCAAAGGACTGGGAGTACTTTCAAGAAAATACGGCATTCCGATCTATGCCACGGCTGGGACCATAAAAGGTATCGGAGAAATATCTTCGGTTGGCAGGATTGACAATGGATTGTATAATCAGATAAGCAGCGATATTCCGTTTCAGGTCGGAGACCTTACGATCGAACCACATTCAATATGGCATGATGCCTATGAACCTGTTTGCTATTCGATCACGGATGGTAAAAGTAAAGCAGCTATCGCAACCGACCTTGGGGATTTTAATGATTATCTGGTAAAATGCCTTTCAGACAGTGATATGCTCCTTATAGAAGCCAATCACGATGTAAGGATGCTTGAGGCAGGGCCTTATCCCTACGATCTGAAGAAACGTATTCTTGGACAGAAGGGACACCTTTCAAACGAGACTTCAGGAAGATTTATAAAAAAGCTCCTGAATGATCATATAGAAACCATAATACTCGGGCATCTCAGCAAGGAAAATAATATTCCGGAGCTTGCTTACGAGGCAGTAAAGTATGAGCTTTCTGATAATCAATACTCATCGGATGTCAATGATTTTGATCTTCATATAGCTATGCGGGACAGACCTGACAGGCTGTATGAGATTTAATAAGTATTTACATGGAGGTTTTATCATGAACAGAACTATCATCACAGTTATAGGAAAGGATACCGTCGGTATCATTGCAAAGGTATGTACTTATCTGGCAAGCAATAATATAAATATACTCGACATCACACAGACTACCATGCAGGGGTATTTCAATATGATGATGCTTGTTGATGCATCAGGATCCATCAAGTCGCATGATGAACTTGCTTCAGAGCTTGCCTCAGTTGGTCATGAGATCGGCGTTGAGATCAAGGCTCAGAAGGAAGAAATATTTGATATGATGCACCGCATCTAATGTAAAGAGGTAGAATAATATGATAACTTTAAATGAGGTAATGGAAACAAATACCATGGTCAGCAAGATGAACCTTGACGTAAGGACCATCACTATGGGTATAAGTTTGCTTGATTGTGTAGGTAAGGATGTTCAGGAAACCTGCGATAATATTTACAAGAAGATAACAGAGTGTGCCAAGGATCTTGTCGCTACAGGCCAGGAGATCACAAAGCTTTACGGTATTCCTATCATTCATAAGAGAATATCTGTAACACCGATCGCACTTGTTGGTGGTTCGGTTTGTAAGACGATCGATGATTTCGTAATGATCGCCAAGACTCTTGATAAGGCTGCTGCCGAGGTTGGAGTTAACTTCATCGGTGGTTATTCAGCGCTTGTAAGTAAGGGTATGACACCGGCGGACAGACTTCTTATCGAGTCTATTCCAAAGGCTCTTTCTGAAACAAATGTAGTCTGCAGTTCAGTAAACTGCGGTTCTACAAAGACAGGTATAAATATGGATGCAGTCAGACTTATCGGCGAGAAGATCAAGGAAGCTGCAGAAATGACTAAGGATCAGGGTTCTATCGCATGTGCAAAGTTCGTTGTATTCTGCAATGCTCCTGATGATAATCCATTCATGGCAGGTGCCTTCCACGGTGTAACTGAGGCTGACAGGATCATAAATGTCGGCGTTTCAGGACCGGGTGTTGTTAAGCAGGCCCTTGAAGAGGTTAGAGGAGAGAGTTTTGAAGTTCTCTGCGAGACAATAAAGAAGACAGCATTTAAGATAACCAGAGTTGGTCAGCTGGTTGCAAAGGAAGCATCAAAGAGACTCGGTGTTCCATTTGGTATCGTTGACCTTTCACTTGCTCCTACACCTGCGATCGGTGACTCAGTTGCGGATATCCTTCACGAGATCGGGGTAGAATACGCCGGTGCTCCCGGAACAACAGCTGCACTTGCACTTCTTAACGATCAGGTTAAGAAGGGTGGTATCATGGCTTCTTCTTACGTTGGTGGACTTTCAGGTGCATTTATCCCTGTAAGCGAAGATCAGGGTATGATCGATGCAGCTGAGAAGGGCTGCCTTACCATCGAGAAGCTCGAGGCCATGACCTGCGTATGTTCAGTTGGTCTCGATATGATCGCCATCCCTGGCGAAACAAAGGCTACAACTATTTCCGGTATCATTGCTGATGAAATGGCTATCGGTATGATAAATCAGAAGACAACAGCAGTCAGGATCATCCCTGTAATAGGTAAGAAGGAAGGCGAGTCGGTTGAGTTCGGCGGACTTCTCGGATATGCACCTATTATGAAGGTTAATAACTTTGACTGTGCTGACTTCGTAAACAGAACAGGACGTATTCCTGCTCCTGTTCACAGCTTTAAGAATTAACACCGCGAGTTTGCATATGTCCGCTCAGTTGTAAATAAAATACGCCTTCGCAGACATACGCAAACATCGCTCTATAATCACTAAAATAAGGTTGAACAGTCACATGAATTATAAGCTTGCGCTTTCGGATGAAATTTTGATGGCGGTGGAGAAGCCGTCCAGATATATCGGACATGAAGTAAACATGGTAGAGAAGGATATCAATTCTGTTGATATCCGTTTTGCCATGTGTTTTCCTGATGTCTATGAGATAGGCATGTCTTATCTCGGCATTCAGATACTTTATGATATGTTCAATCGTCGTAAGGATACCTATTGCGAGCGTGTTTACAGTCCATGGCCGGATCTGGACAAGATAATGAGAGAGAAGAATATCCCTCTTTTTACTCTGGAGACTCAGAGCCCGGTTAAGAATTTTGATTTTCTCGGTATCACACTTCAGTATGAAATGTGTTACACAAATATACTTCAGGTTATCGAGCTTTCAGGATTCCCGATCTATGCTTCGGAAAGAAGTAAGGATGATCCGATTGTTATCGGCGGAGGTCCTTGCGTATTTAATCCTGAGCCTGTGGCTGATTTCTTTGATATTTTCTATATTGGAGAGGGTGAGGTAAGCTACGACCTTCTGTTTAAGCTTTATAAGGAATATAAGCATGGTCCGATGGCCAGAGAAGAGTTCCTTCATGAGGCGGCTAAGATCAAGGGTATCTATGTGCCTTCAATGTATGAGGTCAGCTATAATGAGGATGGTACAGTTAAGGCCATCGATCCTAAATACGACGATGTTCCGAAGACCATCAAGAAGGTTGTTGTGACGGATTTTAATGAGGCGCCTTATCCTATGAAGCCAGTTATCCCATATCTTCGTGCGACTCAGGACAGAGTTGTTCTTGAGGTTATGAGAGGTTGTATCAGAGGGTGCCGTTTCTGTCAGGCCGGTATGATATATCGTCCTACAAGGCAGAAGAGCGTAGACCTTCTGAAAAAATACGCCGATACGATGCTTCAGAATACAGGCTATGAAGAGGTTTCCCTAAGCTCACTTTCAACAAGTGATTATCTGTCACTTAAGGAACTGCTTGATTATCTGATGGATGAGATGGATAAGAAGCATATCAATGTTTCGCTTCCTTCCCTCAGAATTGATGCATTTTCTCTTGATGTCATGCAGAAGGTGCAGGATATAAAGAAGGTTTCTCTGACCTTTGCGCCGGAAGCCGGTTCACAGCGACTGAGAGACGTAATTAATAAAGGTATTACAGAGGAAAATATCATTAATGGTTCCAGAGATGCATTTAAGGGCGGCTGGAACAAGGTTAAGCTGTATTTCATGCTGGGACTTCCTACAGAGACCGATGAGGACGCTGAAGGAATTGCACTTCTTTCGGAGAAGATCTCAGAAGAGTATTTTGCAACGGTTCCTAAGGAAGAGAGAGTTGGTTCACTTCAGATCACGGCATCTGCATCTTATTTTGTACCGAAGCCATTCACTCCGTTCCAGTGGGCTCCGATGCTTCCGAGAGATGAATATATCAAGAGAGCAAGGCATGTTAAGGATACCTTCAATCAGCAGCTTAACAAGAAGAGACTGAAGTTCAGTTATCATGATGAGGATATTTCCGTGCTGGAGGCTGTATTTGCCAGAGGAGACAGAAAGCTTTCGAAGGTAATTTACGATGCCTATAAGGCCGGAGCTATATTTGATGCCTGGACAGAATTCTTCTCGATGGAGAGATATTACAAAGTATTCGAAGATAATAATGTTGATATAAAATTCTACACCGAAAGAGAACGCGACCTCGATGAGATCTTCCCATGGGAGCACATCGATGCAGGCGTTTCAAAGAACTTCCTTAAGAAAGAATGGCTTAATGCCAAGGAAGGCAAGGTCACGCTAAACTGCCGCGATAAATGCAGTGGCTGTGGCGGAGCTGCTTTCGGCAGTGGAGTATGTTTCGGGAACTAATAAAAAAATTATGATGATAGAATCTCATTCGCTCCGGCAGTGGGTGATATTGGATAAATTATGAAAGCAAGAATAAAGTACAGTAAAACAGGTCCTGTAAAGTTCATAAGTCATCTTGATGTGATGAGGTATTTTCAGAAAGCTATCAGAAGGGCTGAGCTTGATATAAGCTACAGTACAGGCATGAGTCCTCATCAGATCATTTCTTTTGCTGCACCGATGCCGCTTATGATGGAATCGGTGGGGGAATATTGTGATGCTGAATTTGAATCGGTTACCACATCTGATGATATGATCGAACGTTTTAATAAGACCGGTTCGCCATATATTAAGATGATCGATATCGTTCTGCTTCCTGATGATGCTGTTAATTCCATGGCAGCAGTTACTGCTTCTGATTATATGATCACTCTTACCGAAAAAGGAAGGACTAAGTTCGGAGTAGCTGAAAAAGATTCTTTGTATAGTTTCGGTGAGATTATAGATGAGCTTAAGGTCTCTGAGACTATCGAGGTTCTGAAGAAGACCAAGAAGTCAGAGGTTGTGACTGATATTAAGCCATATATTTTTGATCTGAGAATCGCTGATAATTATAAGGACGGACTAATATCCGTTGATAATATATCTGATTCAGAACATATTTCCAAAAATGATAATGCAGCTGAAAATAATGAATCTGTTACTGAAGGTTCAGAAAACTCCAAGGGCATCTACATGCTCCTGGCAACAGGTAGTCACGATAATATCAAACCTGAAAATGTTCTTACGGCTGTTTGCGAAAAAGCAGGTGTAGAATATGAAAGATTTGATTATAATATTCTCAGACTTGAAACCTACTATGGTGACAAGGAGAGCGGTTTCAAACCTCTGAGTGAGGCAGGTACACATTTCTAAAAGGTATTACTATGGATGGCAGGGTTGTTTTAACAAGAGCAAATTGCGGCACGGTCGCATTTATTTATGAGGATGAGGTTCTTACAGAGGTTCATCCTTTTTCTGATGAAGCAGAGACCGGAAGCATATATGTTGCAGTGGTTGACAATATAGTTGAAAATCTCAAGGCTGCCTTCCTTAGGATCGAAGGCGGAGAAATACTGTATTATTCACTTGAGGAGAACGAGGGCAAGCATATTTTCGTAAAGCACGGAAATAAATCTGAGGTCAAAAAAGGTGACTGGCTGCTTGTACAGAAGTCAAAAGCTGCAACCGGAAATAAGAGAGCCCAGGCAACCTCTGATGTTTCGATGCGTGGCCGATATGCAATCGCAAATCAGACCGGCAGACTCGGCATATCCAAGAGGATAACAAGTAATGAAGAAAGAGAAAAACTTGGCCGCCTCTATGAAAAGATTAAGGATGACTACAGTGAAGAGTTCTATGAAAATACAGGACTTATCTTCAGATCGGCTGTTGCCTCCGTTTCTACGGAAGATGCAGATATCATAGAGCAGGATGCGGCAGAGACTCTTCAGAAGCTGAATGATGTTATCTCGGCTGCAATGACAAGTACCGCAGGCTGCTGTATTTACAAAAGGGCTGAGGATCCGACGGAATTTATATCCGATATGAGATCAAAGAAGCTTTACGATAAACTTACAGTTATAACGGATGTCACTTCTTACTATGATTCACTTAGTGATGACGGCTTTGGCAATAAATCATCCGATTCAACCAAAACTGAGCTGATACTTCATCAGGATAAGCTGCAGTCACTTAGAGCTCTTTATAATATTGATCGTAATCTCCAGATAATGTTCGGAAGAAAAATATACCTTCCGTCAGGCGGCTACCTGGTTGTTGATCTGACAGAAGCCCTCACCGTTATTGACGTGAATACGGGAAAAGACATTAAAGGCAGTAACTTTGAAGAGCATATTGTAAAAACAAATAAAGAAGCTGCAGAGATGATCTCAAGAGTTCTGAGAGTCAGAAATATATCCGGTATAATCATCGTCGATTTTATCAATATGAGAGAAGAAGGTTCCGAGGAAAAAGTTATCCAGTGCCTTAAGGAACACATCTCCAGAGACCATAAAAAATGCTTCTTTGTGGATATGACTTCACTCGGCCTGGCCGAGCTGACAAGACAGCGAACAGGAAGTATATTTACCATAGAAAATCTGCTTAATAAAACAAATAACAAATGACAAAATAGTCCGATAGTTGTATAATCAAATGGGGTAATACAGCTGAAGGGCTTTTTTTTCGGCTGAAAAAACATGACAAAAGTGGGTGTGTTATGGAATTAGAGAAGGAAAAGTTCAGAGTTGCATCAGTATTTTTTATATTTGCTGCTTTGGTTGATATCATCAGCCTTATCATGTTTAAACCTGAAGGCCAGAAGGGTATAGATATCTATGATGGCTTCTCAAAGGTTCTAATGATATTTTTTGCGTCGATAGCGATAGTCCTCGCTGTTCTAAGGTATAACAGACTTATCATAAGCAGTATGGCGCTTTATTGTCTGATCAAGAGTGTCGCGGCGCTTGCAAAGCTTGATAAGTATGTTAACATCTTCAAGAATTCAGTAAAATCAGACATAAAAAAGAATACCAAATTCAGTATTAAGGCATATGAGCTGTTCAGTCCGCTGTCAGGCTTCAGTCTGCTGATCTGCACAGTTCTTATTATTTCCTTTGCGGTCATCGTTATATTTACGATGTACAGAAAACCTGTGATCCCGCTCATGGTCGTATTTTTCTTTTATATGGTCGCGACGCTTTTTGCAGAGGGACTGTATATAATAAATACCATGAAGGACAAGGAGCTTTATAAGGATTTCTGGAAGCAGAACATAATAATGATAATATGGTCTGTATTTGAATGGATCATGATATGCCTGGCGCTTCTTCTTACAAGAGAGCCTTTCAAGAAAGAGAGGGTTGCTTCTCGTTTCAACCCGGATGAGGATGATAAGAGGCGTGAGATTGAGGAATATGGCGAGATAAGAGAGATTAAAAGACGTAATTAAATAGAAATAGAGTTTTAGCATTATTTTGAGGAGGAGTATTATGAATAGAGATTATAAAAAAGGAGCTTTATTAAGTGCGATATCAGGTATTTTTTCTTTAGGTATATGTGCTTATTTTACTATGCTGTTTATAAATAAAAAACAAGGTGTCTTTTTATTAGATAGTACAGCAACTCAAGATGTTCCTGTAGGCAATATTGCGAATGTTCAGGGGATTTATAGATTTACGATCATTGCTATTACTCTATCTATACTGTTAATTGTTGTTTTTTCATTTTTAAAACTTGAAAAAGTATCAATGGGATTATTGGTTTGTATCTATAGTTTTGCATCGATACATTATATTAAGTATATGGAAGGCTATTACTCTGAAGCCATGAAAAGTTTGTTCGATGACAAAGTCAATAAAAAGTTAAATCTAACAGTATATCTTATCGATGTTTCCTTTAGTCCATATTTAGTATTTATTTTAGCTATGTTATGTTTGGTTATGTTTATACTTTGCCTAACAACACCAAACAGAGCAGGAGTAGCATCTATTATAAATGTACTTGTTGTCCTTAAAGCTATACTTTCAGTTAGTGGAATGATAGCAATAATAAGTTATTATTCAAAATATGCATCCAGAATTCAAAATTTCCAGATAAATAGTATTTTAAGCATAATTGAAGCTATAACATCGATGCTGATGGTTTTAGGAATAACAACATCAGTAAAGCTAGAAGATCCAAAACGTGTTAACAATAACAGGATCACACCAAACAATGGTATGTATGGTATTCCTTATGCGGAGCTGCCTCGCCAGAATTCTCAGTTTGGTTTTGGCTCTGCAAATAATAATGTTTACAATACACCAAGGAATCCATATTACGATCAGCGTGGAAGCTTCAATCAGATGGGTGGTTTCGGTCAGCAGGCTATGATGAATGGCTTTAACCAGAATACAAATTATAATCAGCCTCAGAATATGGGTAATTACGGTGGCGGCTTTGGCCAGCCTATGATGGGCGGCTTTAATCAGAATATGCAGTTTGGTGGCTTTAATCAGAATATGCAGGTTGGAGGCTTTAATCCGAATATGAATTATAACCAGCCACAGAATACTGCTGATTTCGGCAGCTTCACACCGAATCCGAATTTTAGCCAGCCTCAGATGAATAATTTTAGTCAGCAGGCTCAGAATAATAGTCAGCTAAATAAAAATGACAGTACAAAGTCTGATAGAGTAGAAGAGAAGAAGGCTGAGCCGATCACACCGGTTGAGAAGTCAGATGCAGAGCTGCCGGCAGATAAGCCTGCAGAGAAACCGGATATCTCAATCTACGAGAAACCGGACAACAGTATTTCCTTTGATCAGCCACAGTCATTTACTTCGACAGATATTTAATAATTTCCACTTGACATAAATATTTACAGATGCTATATTGTCAAAGTGTGCCGCACAACGAGGCTAAAAGTGTGTCCAAATGAGACGCCGCCACAGTTGGCGAGTAATAATGATAGGAGGAAACCATATGTACGCAATTATAGCTACAGGCGGAAAGCAGTACAAGGTATCTGAAGGAGATGTCATTAAGGTAGAGAAGCTTAATGCAGAGAAAGACGCAACAGTTACATTTGACAATGTTATCGTTGTAAGTAAAGATTCAGATGTTATCTGCGGAGATGCTGCAAAGAGCGCTACTGTTAAGGCAACAGTACTTGGAGAAGGCAAGGCTAAGAAGGTTGTTGTTTACAAGTATAAGCCAAAGACAGGATATCACAAGAAGAATGGTCACAGACAGCCATATACACTTGTAAAGATTGATTCAATCAATGCATAATCTGGCTTATGATCAAAGCAGTATTTTACAAAAAGAATGATGAATTTTTCGGATTTTCAGTAAAGGGACATGCCGGATCTGGTAAATACGGCAGAGATCTTATCTGCTGTGCAGTAAGTACTCTTGTATTTAATACCATTAATTCCATCGAACTTCTTACCGATGACAGATTTGTTGGTGAGACAGCTGAAAGAGGCGACATTAAGTTTAAGGTCGTATCCGAAGTAAGCAGTGACAGTAAGCTGCTGATAAATTCTCTCTATAAAGGTCTGACCGATATAGCAGAGGAGAATGGACGAAATTTTGTGAAAGTTTACATCAGGGAGGTGTAAAACAGATGTTAAGAATGGATTTACAGTTCTTTGCTCACAAGAAGGGTGTTGGTTCTACAAAGAACGGACGTGATTCTGAGGCAAAGAGACTTGGTGCCAAGAGAGCAGACGGACAGTTTGTTAAGGCAGGAAATATCTTATACAGACAGCGCGGAACTAAGATTCATCCGGGACTTAATGTAGGCCGCGGCGGAGACGATACACTTTTTGCATTAGTTGACGGCGTTGTTAGATTTGAGAGACTCGGAAGAGACAGAAAGCAGGTTTCAGTACATCCTGCTGAGTAATTTCGTAGTACATGATTAAGGGAGCTGTTTGTTCAGCTCCCTTTCTTTAAACAAAAATGAAAATATTCTGAGATCAGCCCGATTCCCTTATGATAAGGAATCGCAGGAGGTTGATTTCTGTTTGATAATAAAAGTAGAGAGGTAGTTTCATGTTTGTCGACAGAGCGAAAATATTTATAAGATCCGGTAAGGGCGGAGATGGTCATGTTTCCTTCCGTAGAGAACTGTACGTTCCAAACGGCGGTCCGGACGGAGGCGACGGTGGAAATGGCGGAAGTGTTATCTTTGTCGTGGACAAGGGCTTAAATACTCTTGTTGACTACAGAAACGCCAGAAAGTTCAAAGCTGAGGACGGAGAAGAAGGTGGCAAGAGAAATTGTCACGGCGCAAACGGTAAGGATATCATTCTTAAGGTTCCTCAGGGTACAGTAATTAAAGATTTTGAGACCGGCAAGGTTATTGTTGATATGTCTGATAAGACCGAGCCTGTTGTTCTTCTTAAGGGAGGACACGGCGGAAAGGGTAATCAGCATTATGTTACAAGCGTCATGCAGGCACCAAAATACGCCCAGCCTGGACAGCCTGCTATAGAGATGTGCGTTCTTCTTGAGCTTAAGATGATAGCTGACGTTGGACTTGTAGGCTTCCCAAGCGTAGGAAAATCAAGTCTTCTTGCAAGAGTTTCAAATGCACGTCCTAAGATCGCTGAGTATCATTTTACAACCCTTACACCAAATCTTGGTGTTGTTTCTGTTAAGAACGGCTCAGGCTTCGTAATGGCTGATATTCCGGGTATCATCGAAGGTGCATCTGAAGGAAAAGGTCTCGGGCTGAATTTCCTCAGACATATCGAAAGAACGAAGGTTCTTATTCATGTGGTTGATGCATCCGGAACCTCAGGAAGAGATACTGTTGATGATATCAAGAAGATCAATGAGGAGCTTGCATCCTACAGCCGTAATATTTTAGACAGACCTACTGTACTTGCTGCAAATAAGATGGATCTGCTTACTCCGGAGGAGAGAGAAATATCACTTTCCTTCATAACTGATGAGTTCCCGGATTATAAGATATTCCCGATTTCTGCAGCAACCGGTGAAGGTATACCTGAGATGCTTCTTTATGTAGATAAGCTTGTTAAGGAAGCTCCTGATGACCTTATCATATTTGAGCCGGAAATCGACATAGAAGAATTATATGATAATCCTGATCTTCCTTTCGAGGTTAAGAAGAGTGACAGCGATGATCATATTTATATTATAGAAGGTCCAAGGATCGAGAAGATGCTTGGTTATACCAACCTTGAAGCAGAGAAGGGCTTCCTGTTCTTCCAGAACTTCCTTAAGAAGAACGGAATACTTAAGATGCTTGAGGATCTTGGTATTGAAGACGGAGATACCGTAAAGATGTACGGTCACGAATTTGATTATTACCACGAGTAATAGAAAGGATATGTTATGACAAGTAAGGATAGATCATATCTTAAAGGGCTTGCGATGACTATGGACTGCATCCTTAGCCTTGGCAAGGCAAGTCTTACACCGGAATTCACTATTTCAGTTGAAGAAGCGATCAAGAAGAGAGAGCTTATCAAGATAAATGTTCTTAAGAACTGTCTGGATGATCCACGTGAGATAGCTGCAACACTTGCAGAGAGAACTCACAGCGAGGTTGTTCAGGTTATCGGCAGAAAGATTGTATTATATAAGAGAAATAATGATAAGCCGATAATCGAGTTTCCTAAGTAAGATAAACATATTATTTAGCACAAAAGATACAATTGATATATGTGCGTTAAGCATCAAAACGGAGCGTATTTATGCAGAAGATAGGTATACTCGGTGGTTCCTTCAATCCGATCCACAACGGACATGTGCTACTGGCAAGAACTGCTTTAACTGAATATAAGCTGGATAAGGTTCTTATCATGCCGAATTCAGATACCTATTATAAGAAGGATGCTTCTATATCTGATGAGGATAGATACCGGATGATCGAACTGGCCATCGACGGTATAGAGGGACTTGAACCTTCGGACATCGAGCTTAAGCGTGGTGGTATAACTTATACCATTGATACCATCAGAGAGCTTAAGAAGGTCGACCGGGAGAACCATGTCAGAAATAAATACTATTTCATTATCGGTGGAGATTCACTTAAGAATCTTTATTACTGGCGCGAGATCAGAAATCTTTTCAGAAGCATGACATTCCTGGCCGCCATCAGAGACGATGTGGATAAGACCGGTCTTGAAGAGATAAAACAGAGTTATATTGAAAAGTATAAGGATGTTAAGATTGAATTCTTAAGCTGTGATGCAAAGAATATTTCATCCTCATCTATCAGAAAAAGTGTATTAGAAGGTAAGGATATAAGCAATTTGGTTCCGGCATCCGTATATGGATACATAAAAGAAAAGGGACTGTATTTACAGGGAGCAGAAGTATAATGGACAGAAATGATATGATAGATAAACTTAAAGGTAAGCTGACCGAGAAGAGACTTATTCATTCTTTCGGTGTTGAATATACTGCTGCCTGCCTTGCCATGAGATATAAGGCTGATATTCAGAAGGCGCGTATTGCCGGACTTCTACATGATAATGCCAAATGCCTCCCTACAGAGGATAAGCTGAAAAAATGCGAGAAGTTCAAGCTGCCGATCAATGACTTCGAGCGAGCCAATCCGGATCTTCTTCACGGTAAGCTTGGAGCTTATTATGCACGTGAAAAATACGGTGTCAGTGACGAGGAAATACTTGATGCCATCACCTACCATACAACAGGCCGTCCTGCAATGACTCTGATGGATAAGATCATATTTGTTGCCGATTATATCGAGCCAAACAGAAAAGTCATATTTGAGCTTCCTCAGATAAGAAAAGAAGCTTTTGTGGATATAGATGCGACTGTGCTTCATATCCTTAAAAATACACTCGAATATCTTGATGGTAAGACTGATATAATAGACGAGATGACTGAGGAAACCTATAAATATTATCTGAAGCTCAGAAACAAACAGTAATATGTAATATATAATCAGTGTTTATAAAGGGGATAAAAATGAAACTGATAGATAAGGTAAAGCTTATTAATAAAGCAATTGAAGACAGAAAAGGCTATAATATCAAGAATCTCGATGTAAGCGGTATTTCTCCGATGTGCGACGCTTTTGTTATCGCAAGCGGTTCGAACAAGAATCAGCTTCAGGCAATATGTGATGCAGTCGAAGAAATCTGCAGAGACAATGATATGCCTATGAGAGAAAGAGAAGGAAGAGCTGAAGGCGGCTGGATACTTCTTGATTACAGTGACATCATAGTTCATATCTTTTCAAGCGAGATGAGAGAGTTTTATAATCTTGATCATACCTGGCGTGATGCAAAGCTTCTGACTGATTAATTCAGTCGGGAGCTTTTTTGCTGGTCGCTATCCATAAATTATTGTTTATGAACATGTTTTTTTTCATGTTCATTAAATCTTAATTAAAAATATATATTATGATAATTCATTTTCTGTTGGATTAATGGTAAACTGTTATTTGGTGAAGTTCGGATCCCAAAATGAGGATCGACGTGAAAGGAGAGTAAAAATGAAGAAGGGAAAGCTTATCGTTATATTTATTGTACTGGCTATACTTGTTGCAGCCGGTATATTTTTTGTTAAGCGGTTTTTGAAAAAGGACAAATCGGAGGATGGCAGGCTGGTCTATGTCGAGTCCGTTTCATCTATCACGGGGCATGGAACGGGGCTTTCCAACAGATATATGGGTATTGTTGAATCTCAGGAGACTAAGAATGTAGACAAGGACGATTCAAAGAAAGTTAAGGAAATATTTGTAAGCGTTGGTGATAAGGTTAAGGAAGGCGACCAGCTTTTCTCTTATGACACAGATGATATGAAGCTCGACCTTCAGGAAATGGAGCTTGAGCTTGAAAATATCAAGAATTCGATTTCCAGCGATTATGAAAGGATCAATGACCTTGTTGAACAGCGAGATAAGGCTCCTGAAGAGGATAGGCTTGGCTATAACAGCCAGATAAACAATATCCAGGTTGAGATCAAACAGGAAGAATACGAAAAATCAACAAAAGAGCTTGAAATAGAGAGACAGAAGGAATCAATTGAGTCCGCAATAGTTTACTCTCCAATGAGCGGAACGATCAAGAAGATCAACAAAGGCAATTCTTCAAACAATAATTATGATATGGGCGGTGATAATTCATTTATCACTATCATGGCTGACGGAGATTACAGGATCAAGGGAACTGTCACAGAAACTAATATTTACGATATTGTTACAGGAATGCCTGTGCTTATCCGTTCAAGAGTTGATGAGAATCAGACCTGGAAGGGAACTATCGGCAAGATTGATCTAGAGCCTCAGCAGAATAATAATTCTGACTACTATTATTACGGAGGTATGGGCGGAGGCGGAGAAAGCGCTTCAAAATATACCTTCTACGTTAATATTGACTCATTTGACGGACTCATGCTTGGACAGCATCTTTATATTGAAATTGATTATGGTCAGGGCGAGCTTAAGGAAGGCCTGAATATCCCTTCATATTATTTTGTTATTGACGGAAGTGATTACTATCTCTGGGTTCGTGACAAGGATAAGAAGATAGAGAAGAGAAAGGTTAGCGTCGGCGAATATGATGAAAACCTTGACACCTATGAAGTTACAAGCGGTCTTGCTGAAGACGATTATATAGCTTTCCCTGATGATACGATCGTAGAAGGTTCAAAGACTACAACTAACTACGAAGACATAATCGATCAGATGGACAACGATGATATGGACGGCATGTATGATGGTATGATGCCTGAAAACGGTATGTATGATGAAAATGGCATGTACGACGATAGCGGCATGTACAATGAAGATGGTATTATGCTGCCTGATGGAAGTTATGGCGTACCTGAAGACGGTTCACAGGACGGCGGCATCATGATGCCTGATGGAAGTATTTCCTACGATTATGATATCCCTGAAAACGGTGGTCAGAACGAAAATCAGCCTGTTGACGGAGAAAATCTTCCAACAGACGGAGCAAATAATGAAAACGCTGACGAAAACATGTCTGATGACATGAATGGAGGTGAGTAAATGCTCCTTCATTTAGAAAATATCAATAAAAGCTATATTCAGGGCAAAATGGATGTCCCTGTCCTTCATGATATCAATCTCGATATCGAAGAGGGTGAATATGTAGCCATCATGGGACCTTCAGGTTCCGGTAAATCAACTTTAATGAATATAATCGGCTGCCTCGACAAGCCTACAGAAGGAAGCTATGTCCTTGATGAGGTTGAAGTTGCAGGCATGAAGGATAAAGAGCTTTCTGTAGTTAGAAATAAGAGCATAGGCTTTGTATTTCAGAATTTCAACCTCCTGCCAAGACAGTCAGCTCTCCAGAATGTCGAACTGCCTCTTCAATATGCTAAGGTTCCGAGGAAAATACGTAAGGAGAAGTGTAAGGAAGCTCTTGCCAATGTGGATCTTTCTGACAGAATAAGCTTTAAGCCAACACAGCTTTCAGGTGGTCAGAAGCAGAGAGTTGCGATAGCAAGAGCAATGGTGAATTCTCCGAAAATACTTCTTGCTGATGAGCCTACAGGTGCCCTCGACTCAAAGTCGGGTCTGCAGGTCATGGGGCTCTTTGAAAAGCTTCACAATGATGGTGTAACTATCATCATGATCACTCATGCAAAAGAGATAGCTGAATATGCCGACAGGATCATTACTATATTTGACGGTCGCATAACCAGCGATGAAATGAACGAGAATAAGCGTATCGCACAGCTTGAGGAATCTGTAAATAATACTGAAAACATTTCTTATGATCATGAACCTGACGATGATAAGACTATCGATGAAGAGATTGCTGAAGCTGTATCTGATGATGGAGGTGATGAGTAATGAAAAAGCTGATCATCACTTTAATAGTTCTTGCGGTTATAGTTGCGGGAACTATCGTCGGTGTAAAGATATATAAAGATCACAGGAAGAATTCAAATCCTGTTAAATGTACAAATGTAATGTTTCTCAATACCGGTTATTGGGAAAGTGGAGATACACTTGACGGAAGTGTTTCTGAGTCGGGTGACCAGAAGGTCTATATTGATTTCAACAGTATCATTTCAGAGGTTAATGTAGAGCCGGGTCAGAAAGTAAGCGTCGGAGATAAGCTTCTTACATATGATATGACAGCCCAGGAGCTTCAGATTGAAAAGATGTATGCTCAGCTCGAGGTATATAAGACAGATCTTATTGTTGCCCAGAGAGAGCTTGAGAAGCTTAAAAATATGACGCCGCTTGAAGATATGACAACCGAGGCGTCAACAACTGAAGAGACTACTGAGCTTACGACCGAAGCATCCACTGAGCAGACAACTGAGAAGGGTACTCCGGGAGATGCTGAAAAGATATTTAAGGAGCATCCTGACTGGGTAATGTATCCTGACGGAAGCTTTGGACCTCCTCCGGGAAGTAATATAAACGATCCGAACGGCCCTGTTGATCAAAACGGTCTTACAGATAATGATATGCCATTTGATCCGGATAATTCGGATGATCCTATGGATCCGGATGAACCTTTTGAGATCGTATATGACAGAGAAACTCTTAAGACTATGATCCGTACCAAGGAAGAGTCTATCACAAGCATGAAAAATAGTATCGAGATCTATGAGATCAAGATTCAGAAGGAAGAAAAGAAGCTTGCTGCCGGCTGTGTTTACGCAGAGACAAACGGTATCGTCAGAACAGTTGATATTTCCGAGGAAGCTATCTCGACAGGTCAGCCGGTTATCGTTGTTTCATCTGCATCAGGACTCAAGACAGAGGTTAATATCAGTGAATGGAAGCTTGATAAAATAAATATAGGAGATCCGGTTTCAATATATTCATATGAAACAGGTAATTCGTATACCGGTAAAGTTTCTGCGATTGAAAATATACCTTCGGAAAACTACGGATATTATGGTGGAAATGAAACTGCATCTTCTTATCCAATGACTATTATCATTGATGAACCATGTGATGACCTTCAGTCAGGTTTCTGGGTACAGGTTACCCTTGGTGAAGGAAACGGTGGCGGATATTACGATCCTAACGCAAATAACGATAAGCTGTATATACCACTTCCATATGTAAGAGAAGAGAATGGTAACAGTTATGTAATGGTTAATGAAAACGGTCGTCTTAAGAAAAGATATGTTAAAACCGGCAAGGTTGTTTACAGTTATGCAGTTGAAATAAAAAGTGGTCTCACTATGAATGATTATATAGCTTTCCCTTACGGCAAAGATGTTACAGAGGGAAAGAAATGTATCAACGTAGAAGGTTATGATGATATGGAATACTAGGAGGAAGGAAAGATGTTTGAGAATATAAGACTATCATTTCAGGGCATATTCGGACACAAGCTTCGTTCCTTGCTGACTATGCTTGGTATCATTATAGGTATAGCTGCGATCATTGCAATCGTATCAACCATAAAAGGAACCAATGAGCAGATCAAAGAAAACCTGGTCGGCTCAGGCAACAATCTTATCGATGTCAAATTAAATATGGGCGGTATGGATATTAGTCCGGCGGATGGATACGTGAGCATGGAAGGAATTCCGATCATTGATGGAGATATGCTTAACGCTATGAAGGAGCTGGACAATGTTAAGGATATTGCGATATATCACGAGGCATCCTCATATAGTGCTGCATATTATAAGGATCATACAATTGATGGTGTAAAATTCATCGGCTGTGATAATTCATATCTTGATATTTACAACTATCTGATCACCTCCGGAAGAAAGTTTATTCCGACAGATTTCAGCGGAAGAAAGAATGTCTGCATCATTGATTCAGTTGCCGCTAAAACTCTCTTTGAGGGTGAAGATCCGGTTGACAAAACCCTTGAGATCATGGGCACACCTTTCATAGTTGTAGGTGTTGTTGATCAGGATGATACTTTTGAGCCTGTGATCAATTCAATCGAAGAATGGTATACTTATCATGATTCGGATGTTGCCGGATATATAATTATACCGGATACTGCATGGCCTATCATTTTCTCGTATGACCAGCCTTATCAGGTTATAGTAAAGGCTGATTCTACAGAAGGTATGTCAAAAGCCGGTAAAAATGTTGAGGACTACCTCAATGAACGCATCACGAAAAAGAGCACCGGAACTGATGAGAGTACTGTAAAATACAAGAAGGCAAATACCATGGAGAAGGTTAAGGCTCTCCAGGATCTTTCAAATACGACCAGCCAGCAGCTTATCTGGATCGCAAGTATCTCGCTTATCGTCGGTGGTATAGGCGTAATGAATATCATGCTTGTATCAGTTACCGAGAGAACCAGAGAGATTGGTCTTAAAAAGGCTCTGGGTGCAAGAAAGAGAGCAGTTCTCGGTCAGTTCCTGACAGAAGCTGCAGTTCTTACGAGTCTTGGTGGTATCATAGGTGTAGGCGCCGGAATAGGTCTTGCGTACTTTATCAGCAAGGTTGCACTTGTTCCTGTTGCCATAAGTATACCTGCGATCATCATTTCGGTTGTATTTTCGATGCTTATAGGTATCATTTTCGGACTCATTCCGTCAATCAAGGCGGCTAACCTGAATCCTATCGATGCCTTAAGATATGAGTAAAATTAAACTTGCAGTGACAAAATGATTTTGTTATAATCCTTATTTGGAAATAACGTGTATAGAGCCATGTGTTTTACTGGCTTTGACATAATAAAAAATACAGGAGATTATAGTTATGAGTTTACTTAAGGATTGGCGTGATCATGCCTACGGATTAGATGACAGAACACCTGAAGGAAAGGAATTCTGGCTTAAGTATTTTAACAAAGAAAAGAGTATCTACGAGGAGCTTCTTGCAAACCCTGATGAGATCGTCAGCGGTACTATTAAGGAGCTTGCTGATAAATATGATACAGACATCGAGACTATGGTTGGTTTCCTTGACGGTATCGATGACAGCCTTACACTTAGCAATAAGCTTGATGATGTAACTGAGGATTCAGTTGTAAACCTTGGTTATGACAAGGAAAAGCTTTACATGAACATGGTTGGCTGCAACGCTCAGTGGCTTTATGAGCTTCCACAGTGGGATAATCTTCTTTCAGAAGAGAAGAGAAGTGAGCTTTATAAGCTTGAGAAGTCTTCTCATACAGTTATCAAGCCACCAAAGGTTGGCAGAAACGATCCATGTCCATGCGGAAGTGGTAAGAAATATAAAAAGTGCTGTGGTATGTAATATTAGCACATTACTAAAATGTCATCGCAAGATGGCATTTTAGTCTTTTAGAAACAGGATATCAGGGGGATTTGATGGTAAAAAGCTTTGATTCGGATCAGAAAAAGGCTATAGCGTGGAATAAGGGACCGCTGCTGGTTCTCGGCACACCGGGATCAGGTAAAACAACGGTCATCGTTGAGAGGATCATAAATCTGACTGAGAATTATAATGTACCTCAGTCCAGAATACTTGTGATCACCTTTACCAGAGCCGCTGCCGAATCCATGAAGGAAAGATTCCGTGAAAGAAGTTCTGCTGATAATGTAGAAGTGCGTTTTGGAACCTTTCATTCCTTCTTTTTCTGGATACTTAAGACTGCTTACGGCTATGATAACAGCTCGATACTGTCTGAAGAGGCCAGAAGAGATATGATACGTGAGCTGCTTTCTGCAACTAATAAGGAGCAGGAATACGGTGAGGAGCTTATCACAAGCATCATACATCAGATAGAACTGGTCGACTGTGATATGATAGATATCGAGAATTATTACAGTCATGATCTTCCGGAAAATCAGTTCAGAGAGATATATTCGCGTTTTAAATCGGAGAAGCAGCGCAGGGGACTTATCGATTTTGATGATATGATGAGTCAGACCTATAAGCTTCTTAAGGAACGTCCTGATATTTTAGAACGAATAAGATATATGTATCCTTATATCATGATTGATGAATTCCAGGATACAAATATGCTTCAGTATGAAATAGTGAAGCTGCTGGCGGCGCCCCTTAATAACCTTTTTGTGGTAGGCGATGATGATCAGTCTATCTATGGCTTCAGAGGAGCAAGACCAGATATCATGCTTTCCTTTAGAAAGCAGTATCAGGAGGCTGAGATAGTAACCCTTCGTACCAATTACAGATGTCCGAAGGATGTTACGGCGCTTTCAAGCAGGATTATCAAAAATAACAAAAAGAGATATGATAAGGAGCTTTGCAGTGCATCCGGTGAATCCGGTACTGTACTCATACAAGAGGTAAAAAATACAACTACCGAAAACCTCCTTATCGTGAAAAGGATTCAGGAAGCTCTCGATAAAGGACTGAGCCCTGACGAGATATCCGTTCTTTACAGGACCAACAGAAGTCCGAGAAGACTTATTTATAAGCTGATAGAATATAATATCCCTTACATTGCAAGAGATAGTGTGCCGGATATCTTCAGCAATCAGATGGTCAAGATTATCATGGATTATCTGGCCTTTGCAGCAGGTGATATATCCAGAAAGAGATTTCTTTCGATCATGAATAAGCCTGTAAGATATGTACCGAGAAATCTTCTTACCTCGGAAAGAGTTAATATCCACGAGCTTATAAGACAGACTGCTGACAGAGATTATCTGCAGACAAATCTTATGCTTCTCAGGAATCAGCTTGAATCCATAAAGAAGCTTGAGCCATATGCGGCTGTCAGCTATATCAGGAAGATGGTGGGGTTTGATGAATATGTCATCAAATACTGTGAAGAAAGAAATCTTGATAAAGAAGAGTTATTTGATATAATTGACGAGTTTCAGAGTATTGCTAAAAACTTTGAGACCCATGCAGAGCTGTTTGGTTATGCTGAGGAGGAAAGAAAGCTCCTTCTTGAGGAAAAGAAGAAGAGAGAAAATGACGCCTCAAAACCTGCGGTTCAGCTGATGACTATGCATAGTGCAAAGGGTCTTGAATTTGAAGAGGTCCATATAATAGACTGTGTGGAGGGTGAGATCCCTCACAGAAGAAGTAAGACTCCTTCAGCACTTGAAGAGGAACGAAGGATGTTTTACGTTGCTATGACAAGAACAAAAAATAAGCTTTACATTTATGCGCCGGCAAAGATATCCGACAAGCCTGTCAAGGTATCACGGTTCATAAAGGAAGCTGTTAAATAATGACAGAGGAAATACATGCTTTTTTCAAGTATAACATTTTTATATGCTTTTCTTCCGGTTGTGTTGCTGCTGTATTTTGCAGTACCGAGGAAGTTTAAGAATTTCATATTACTTCTCGTCAGCCTTGTATTTTATGGCTGGGGCGAACCGAAGTATATCATAGTAATGGTCGTATCGATACTTGCAGGATATGTCTGCGGACTTCTGATCGGCGCCTTCAGGAAGAAGGAGAAACCGGGGAGGGCCAAGCTGTTTGTAATCCTTTCTGTAGTTATCGACCTGGGAATACTGATATTCTTTAAATACAGTAATTTCTTTATATCGAACTTCAGCAAGCTGACAGGTATGGAGGCGAAGCTTCTGGATATAGCACTTCCGCTGGGAATATCTTTCTATACCTTCCAGATCCTTTCATATACCATCGATGTATATAGAGGAGAGGTTGAGCCGCAGAAGAACCTGATAGACCTTGCGGCCTACATTACACTGTTCCCGCAGCTTATTGCAGGTCCTATCGTAAGATATCAGACCATCGAAAAGCAGCTGAGAGAACGTAAGGAAACAACAGAGCTTTTTGCATCAGGCGTACTTAGATTTACTGCCGGCCTCGGCAAAAAGGTTCTTATTGCAAATACAGTGGGTGAGATCTACGAAACCCTTATGGCTGTTCCTAAGGACGAAGCAACAGTTGCAATGTACTGGCTTGCATCCTTTGCCTTCAGCTTCCAGATCTATTTTGACTTTTCCGGTTATTCTGATATGGCTATCGGTCTCGGAAGAATGTTCGGTTTTCAGTTCCTTGAGAACTTCGATCATCCGTACATATCAAAGAGTATTACCGAGTTCTGGAGAAGATGGCATAAGTCACTTTCATCCTGGTTCAAGGATTATGTTTATATTCCGCTGGGAGGAAACAGATGTAAGAAGGGAAGAATGCTCTTCAACCTCTTTATCGTATGGCTTCTGACCGGTTTCTGGCACGGAGCAGAGTGGAACTTTATCATCTGGGGTCTGTATTACTTTGTGATCCTTATGATAGAAAAGAGCTTCCTGCTTAAGGTACTTGAAAAGCTTCCGAAGCTTATACAGCATATCTACAGTCTGTTCTTTATAAATCTCGGATGGGTCATCTTCGCAAATGACAGCCTGCCGAAACTCGGAAGAGTATTATCAAGGATGTTTGGCTTTGGCGGACTTGCAGCCTGGAACAAAGAGACAGCTTTCTATATACTGTCATATCTGACAATCTTTGTTATCGCAGCAGTTGGTTCCACAATGCTTGTGAAGAAGCTCAGAGATACGCTTATTTACTGGAACTATAATGCTTTCTATACGATAGTAACTATCGTATTTATACTTGCTGTAATGACACTTGCTACTGCAGGACTTGCAAGTGATTCCTTTAATCCTTTCCTGTATTTCCGCTTCTAGTAATTGCGGATGTTAAGTGTTTTAAAGACTAATGCTGTTTATTCGTAAAATTATTTTGGGGTAAACAGTTTGAATTAACAGGTGGCTAAATGAGAAATAAATTGATCATAATTGTATTTATTGCATATATAGCTTTTATCTCTATCGGAAGCATCATCCTTAAGGACAGAGAGTTTTCCGATATGGAGAACCGTACTCTTAAGACCTTCCCGGAGCTCAGCGTTAAGACAGTTCTTTCGGGCAAGTTCATGGATGAGTTTGAGGAATATATGTCTGACCAGATCATTATGAAGGATGATTATGTGAGACTTGATACCTCGGTATCTTATCTGCTTGGTCAGAGACTGATCAATGGGGTTTATATCACAAATGACCGTATCCTTCAGGATTATCAGTACGATGAGAAGGTTCTCGGAGCTAATATCAGATATATTAATGAATTTAAGGAGGCTCATCCGGAGCTCCCTGTAAATATGCTTATCACTGCGACGGCATCATATATCTATAAGGACGAACTGCCTTATGGTGCGCCGATAGATGACCAGGGCAAGGCTCGTGATTATATTCATGAAAATATTTCCAAGGATATCGTCCTGACAGATGCGACGGATGCTCTTCAGCAGATGAAGTACCAGTATATTTTCTTCAAGACCGATCATCACTGGACTGAAGAGGGCGCCTCTGTCGGATATCAGTGTCTGGCTGAGGATCTTGATATAAGCATACCGAGTTATCTTGTTTATAAGCCTGTTTATTCCGGTGAAGACAGGTTCTACGGAACCCTTTATTCAAAGGCTCCGAAGTATGGTATCGAAGGCGATTATATAGCTGCAGCAGAGGATACTTATCTTAATTATCATGTAGAATATCTTGATGAGGGCTGGGAAGAGGATACAATGTTCCATAAGGAAAACCTCGAGATCAAAGATAAATATACAGTTTTTCTTGACGGAAATCATTCTATAATACATATTACTAGTGATGCCAGAGTAAACCCTGGTGCGGATAATGACAAACCGATACTTATCGTAAAGGATTCTTATGCGCATGCACTTATACCTTTCCTTGCATCTGTTTATACTGATATTTACGTCGTGGATCTCAGATATTATCACGAGAGTGTTAGTAAACTGATCGAGGATAAGGGTATCGTAAGGATGATACTCATTAACAATATTGATTTTCTGACTACAGATACCAATTACAGGATGTTATATTAAAAGGAGTACAAAATGAATTTAGTTGAAGCACGATGGAAGATCGACAAGATTGACTCAGAACTTAAGAAGCTTTTTGCGGAAAGAATGGAAGTATCCAAAGAGATAGCCATGATCAAGGCCGAGACAGGCGATAATATCTATAAACCTGACCGAGAGAAAGAGGTTATAGAAAAGCTTACTGCCTATGTAAACCCGGATATCAAGGAAGAATATACTGCATTTATCAGGAAAATACTGGAGATCAGCCGTGATTACCAGCTTAAAAAGATAAATGAGCTTAAGGCAGAGAACCAGTAAACAAAATAATTATGTAAATTTTGGTCAATATAGGTATTGATTTGATAAAAATACATGATATAATTATAAAAGAATATTTTGTATGGAGGGCATAGTAGTTATGATTCAACCAATCGATATAAAAACAACTTCATTCAAGAAGGGACTCTTCGGTTACAACAAAATTGATGTTGATTCATTTAAGGACAGCGTTTACAAGGCATATGAAGAAGCTGTAAATGAGAACAACAGATTATCAGAAGAGAACGAAAGACTTAAGAAAGCGATTGAGGATTCACGACTTAAGATATTCGATCTTGAGAAAAAGGCTAATGCTGAGGGATCAGGTGAGGTTAGTGAAGCTGATCAGGCTAAGGCTAAGAAAATTATAGAGGAAGCTCAGAAATCAGCAGCTGATATTATCGCAAGAGCTAAGGCTGAAAGCGAGAAGATCGTTAACGGCGGTAAGGCAGCTGATGTTAAACAGGAAGCTAAGGCTGAGCCAAAGGTTGAGCCTGCAAAGGAAGAGAAGTCTTCTGCAACATCTAAGTTCTTCAAGGAAGCAGAAGAGAAGGCAGCAGATGTATTCGGCGGCGATGACGATGAAGTATTTGTTGGCGAGATTGAAGATAACAGAAAGTCTAACAAAGTTATGATCGGCGACGGCGAAGAAGAGGAAGATGCAGATTTCGAATTCCTGTAAAATTAGTTCGCTTTTTAAAGGGTGCTGCAGCTTGCAGCACCTTTTTAGTATTTGAGGTTAAATATGATTTCATATATCAAAGGTATTTTATCTGATATAACAAGTGAAAGTATCACGATTGAAAACAGCAGTGGAATAGGCTTTGAGATAATATGCTCTGAAAACTTTCTGAAGCGACTTCCTGATAAAGGCAGTGAGATGAAAGTTTTCACATATCTTTATGTCCGAGAGGATATAATGACTCTGTTTGGTTTTATTGATAAGCGTGAGCGTGAGGCTTTTAAGAGCCTTATCGCTATCAGCGGTATCGGTCCGAAGGGTGCTATAGCGGTTCTTTCAGAGCTTACTGTTGATGAGCTTTATATGGCTGTTCTTTCACAGGACGCAAAGGCTATCAGTCGTGCAAACGGTATCGGAAGCAAGACTGCCCAAAGAGTGATCATCGACCTTAAGGACAAGATCGATCTTGGCGATATGGGTGCTGATGAAGGATATACAGATATCAAGCAGGATGAAAGCGTGACAACTGAAGCGGCTATGGCTCTGACAGCTCTTGGCTATTCTAATATGGATGCGCTTCGTGCTATCAAGAAGGTTGAAGGCCGAGATACTATGTCGGTTGAGGAGCTTATCAAGGCGGCCTTGAAGAAAATGTAAGTTTTCAAACCCTACCGGAAAATATTTTATATTGTGAATAAAAAATATGGAAAAAAGACGTATCATAACAACTGAGGTCATGCCTGAGGAAGAAAAGATTGAAAAAGGGCTAAGACCTACAAGTTTAAATGAATATATTGGTCAGGAAAAGGTTAAGCAGAACCTGAAGGTATTTATCGAGGCAGCAAAGAAGAGAAAAGAAAGTCTCGATCATATACTTCTTTATGGACCTCCGGGACTCGGAAAGACAACTCTTGCAAATATAGTTGCAGAGGAGATGGGTGTTAGCATTAAGATCACCTCCGGACCTGCAATTGAAAAGCCGGGTGAACTTGCTGCTATCCTCAATAATCTTTCTGAGAACGATGTGCTCTTTATCGATGAGATACACCGCTTGAACAGACAGGTTGAAGAGGTACTTTATCCTGCTATGGAGGATTTTGCGATAGATATAGTTATCGGTAAAGGTCAGGGTGCCAAGTCTATAAGACTTGATCTTCCAAAGTTTACACTTATCGGTGCCACAACAAGGGCCGGCATGCTGACAGCACCTCTCAGAGACAGATTCGGAGTTATCAGCCGACTTGAGTTCTACAATGTCAGTGAGCTTATGCTTATAATCAAAAGATCCGCAAATGTTCTCGGTATGGATATTGACGAGGAAGGCGCACTTGAACTGGCAAAGAGATCACGAGGTACACCGAGGATTGCAAACCGTCTGCTCCGCAGAGTAAGAGACTTTGCCGAGGTTGAAAGAAAGAAGCTTATCGACTATAATATGGCTAAAGAGGCGCTTGACAGGCTGGATGTTGATTCGGCAGGTCTTGACGATACAGATAGAAATATCATAAATACAATTATTTACAAGTTTAACGGTGGACCTGTGGGGCTGGATACACTTGCAGCAGCCATAGGCGAGGATGCAGGAACGATTGAAGAGGTTTATGAGCCATATCTTATAAAGAACGGCTTCATAAACAGAACAGGAAGAGGAAGAGTTGTTACCGAGCTATGCTATAAGCATTTTAATCTGACTCATCTTCTGGGAAACAATGATTAAGTGTGAAGGAGAGGGAAAATGGCACAGAAAATCGATATTCCGGTAGTAATAAACGGCAAGGTATATACACTCAGCGGATATGAAGGAGAGGATTACCTTCAGAATGTCGCAAACTATATCAACGGCAAGATATCCGAATGTAAGACCTCTGAGCAGTACAGGAGGATGAACACGGAATATCAGGGCGTTCTCCTTGCATTAAATATAGCTGATGATTATTTCAAGGCTAAGAAGATCGCAGACGAGGCCGTTAGAGATGATTCCGACAAGGAAAAGCAGCTTTATGACCTGAGACATGAAGTTATCGAAGCTCAAATAAAGCATGAGGCATCTCTTAAGCTTGTTGAAGAATATAAGGAGCAGATCACAGCTCTCCAGAGAAAGATAGTTCAGCTTGAAGCTGAAAGGGACAGAAAAGAATGACAAAGGGTATAGAAATACTTGCTCCCTGCGGTTCCATGGCTTCCTTTGAAGCCGCTGTAAATGCCGGTGCTGATGCCTGTTATCTTGCAGGAAACAGGTTCGGAGCAAGAGCCTACGCGGAGAACTTCGATGAGAAGACTCTCTGCAATGTAATTGATAAAGCTCATTTGAAGGGTGTTAAGGTTTATCTGACTGTTAACACCCTTTTTAAAAATGCTGAGATTAAGGAACTTACAGGGTATCTTAAGCCTCTGTATGAAACAGGACTGGATGCTGTAATAGTTCAGGATCTCGGCGTTTTTGACGTGATAAAGGAAAACTTTCCGGGGCTTTCACTGCATGCAAGTACCCAGATGAATATCTGCTCGGCTGAAGGAGCGAAACTTCTTAAAGATCTCGGTGCAGACAGGATCATCCCTGCAAGAGAACTTACTCTTGATGAGATCATCAGTATCAAGAAAAAAGTCGATACCGAAGTTGAAGTATTTGTCCATGGAGCCATGTGTTATTGCTATAGTGGAAGATGCCTTATGAGCAGCATGATCGGTGACAGAAGCGGTAATAGAGGCCGCTGTGCCCAGCCATGCCGCAGACTTTACAATGGTCAGTATCTGATGTCTATGAAGGACATGTGTGCCCTTGGCTATGTACCGCAGCTTATTGATGCAGGCATCGATTCACTTAAGATCGAAGGCAGAATGAAGGGCGCTTATTATACCGCGGCTGTTGTTGATGCTTACAGGCAGATGGCTGACGATCATATTTCCGGCTGCTTTTCTATGGATAAATGTGAAAAATACATCGAAAGATTATCCGAAACCTTCAGCAGAGGCGGCTTCTGCAAGGGCTATTATGAGAAGGAACACCTTGATCAGATGATCGATAAGGACTTCAACGGTCATAAGGGACTTATGGTCGGTAAGGTTATTTCTGCCGGTCACGGAAAGGTTGAGATTGAGGCAGTTAAGGATATTGGTGTTAGAGATATACTGACTATTGATATCGGCAGAGACACGGTTGAGATCACTTCAAATACAGCTGTTAAGGCCGGCAGAAAGATGAGTTTTAATGCCGCGTCTACAGGAAAGATCCAGAAGGGTTCTTTAGTTCATAGAAAGATCAATAACAGCCTGAAGGAGAGCGTTGAGAATGAGCTTATTAAGAAAGAAAAACTCATGCCTCTTGATATTGAATTCACTATGAAAAATGGTGAAAATCTTAGTATATCAGTTGCTTCTTCCGGGAAAGCTGTCTCTCTGCAGGGTAATATTGTGTCGAAGGCAGAGAATAGAGCAATAGGCGATGAAGAGATCAAAGACAAGCTGAAAGGACTTGGTGATTCAGGTTATTATCTGAATACTCTTAAAATAGATAATGATGGCGATAGCTTTGTAAGCTTTGGCGAGATAAAGAATCTCAGAAGAGAAGCTATCAGAATGCTTGATGAAGAGATACTTGGTGATCATAGAAGAGAGCCGGTTGATATTGCAGGCGTGGCTGATAATGATAAGAATGATGCAGAAAAGATATCAGAGGACACCATAATAGCTGACTGTACTGAAGATAATATTGTAATAGCAGACTGCATTGAAGATAATGTATCGATAAGTGATAATGTTAAAAAGAAACTTATTATCAATCTTGAAAAACCTGAGGTTGTTAATTATATCAGAAATATTCTGGATTCAGATAAAGAGCTGATTGATGTGTTAAAGCAGAAATATGATCTGATCTTTATGATCAATGCTGATATGTATACCATAAATATATTATGTGAACTAACGCGCTATTTTTCTGATTTTGGTAAGACAACTGCTGCATTTCCTTATATTCACAGAGAAGAGGATGAGGCTTATTTTACTACGCTCATTAATGATCTTATGTCGATTCGCTCTTCATGTATTGACGCATTATATATCAGAAATATCGACGATCTGGCTATGATACTTAATAATAACGATAAATGCGACAAGGATATCATTCTTGCCTCATCGCTTTATGCCTATAATGACAGGGCGGCTGAGTTTTATTATTCACAGCTGAAGGATAAATTCAGAACTGTAAGCTTTGAATATCCTCATGAACTTACTGCTACAGAGCTTAAAGGGCTTAGTTTCCCCGCTGAAGCAGGCAGGGCAGTTTATATTTATGGTCAGGAAAACCTTATGATCACGGCTCAGAAACCGGACAAAAAATCTAAAGGTTTTATTAAAGATGAGCGAAATGGCGCCTTCAAGTATGTTAAAAATAATTCTTTATGCTATAATAGGCTCCTGGATGAGAGAGTAACTCTTATAGAGCCGGACAGATTAGATGACGATGAACTTAAATATGGATCGCTTATTATAAGCCTCCATAATGAGTCTGAAACAGATATTTACGATATTTTAAAGGGTGTCTTATCAGGTTCATTTAAAAATATTAATAAGAATAAAACTACAGACGGTCATTACAGCAGACCGATACTGTAAAAATGATTCATAATTATATAACAATAAAAAATATGCTTAGACTTTTTACTGTAATAACCAAATATTTAATTCTTATATGTATGGCACTTTATACACTTAAGTGCTATACCTTTTTTGTTGCCAAAAACAAGGAAAAACGCAGCAGTAACCTGAATAAACAGGTATTTTACATCTTTTTGATCCACTTTCTGTGCTATCTGAAGCTTGTACTCTGGAAGCACGATGTGAAGATCATTCTGTTATATCTTGCAGAAGTGACTGTCAGTATACTATATATGATCATATTCCACAGTATTTACAAGAAGGTCTCAAGGTTGATAACGAATAATATCATATTCCTTCTAACCATAGGATATATCATGCTGACAAGACTTGATATGAAGCTTGCCCTAAGGCAGTTTGTGATGGGAACCTTTGCATTGTTCCTCACATCCTTCATTCCGGCAATCATGAAATCCCTGAAAAATATGAAAAAGTGGAATGTCATGTACGGTGTGACAGGTATTTTCTTCCTGCTTACCGTATTTGTTCCGGGACTCGGACTGAGTATCTACGGTTCAAGGAACTGGATAAGTATAGGCGGTTTTTCACTTCAGCCAATGGAGTTTGTAAAAATACTTTTCATACTCTTTGTCGCCAGCAGTTTGGTCAAGGCCAGCACCTTATCAGACATCATTATAAATGCAGTTATATCAGTCATATTTATGCTGATCCTGATCGCCGAAAAAGACTTTGGTGCCATGATCATCTTTTATATCTGTTATATCACGATGGTTTATCTGGCAACTTCGAGGCCGATATTCTTCTTTGGAGGAGTATTTGGCGCCGCTGCAGTGATTGGGCTTGGATATATGCTGCTCAAGGATACGTCTTTCTTCGGACATATCATGGTCAGAGTAGATGCATGGAAGAATCCGTTTGCTGATATTTACGGCGGAGGCTATCAGCTGAGTGAATCGCTGTTTGCCATAGGTACAGGCGGCTTTATCGGGACCGGACTTGGTGAAGGCATGCCGGGACTTATTCCGGTTGCCGAAAGTGATTTCATATTCTCGGCTATATGTGAGGAGCTTGGAACACTTTTCGGACTTGCACTTATACTGATCTATCTCAGCAGCTTTATCGCTATGTGCAATATTGCTATGAAATGCAGAAGTCCGTTCCATAAATACATGACCTTCGGTATCTCCATATGCTTTATCATTCAGGTACTTCTGAACATCGGCGGTGTTACGAGATTCATACCGTCAACCGGTGTTACGATGCCGCTTATCAGCCATGGTATCAGTTCGGTATTCAGTACACTCATAATGTTCTCGATGGTTCAATACACATATATTTTAGTAAGTGAAGAGGCAGAAAATGTCGAAAAAGAAATCGAAAGACTCGAATCCCTCTACGCTCCGGATGAACCCGGAATTGGAGCGCTTCCTGAAGCGAGAGGATGAGATCAAAGAAAAACTGAAGATAAAGAATAAGCCTATCATAATGCTGACAAATATTATGGTGCTGGTATTTCTCGGCCTGTTCGCGCATCTGATATATTTTATGGTGCATGATTCCAAGGATATCATAGCCGATTCTCATAACAGCAGACAGGACTACTATGCAAAATACGTCAGAAGAGGCGACATCGTTTCTGCTGACGGCAAGATTCTTGCAACTACAGTTGTTGATGAGGATGGTAACGAGACGCGCGAATACCCATACAAAGAGGTATTTGCCCATGTGATCGGCTATAATGAATACGGACGTTCCGGAATAGAACTTAAATACAACTTCCAGCTTCTGACTTCAAACGTAAACATTGTAAAGCAGTTGAAGAATGACGTAAAAAATGATAAGAATCCGGGCGATACTGTATGTACAACTCTTGATTCAAGACTGCAGGAGGCTGCATACGATGCACTTGGTGATGCAAAGGGTGCGGTTGTTGTGCTTGAACCTTCAACCGGAAAGATCCTGGCCTTCGTCTCTAAGCCTTCCTATGACCCGAACAAGATCGATGAGGTCTGGGATTATATCCATAGTGAAGAAGGAAGCGAGAGTACAGTCATGCTTAACAGAGCATCTCAGGGACTTTATGCACCGGGTTCGACCTTTAAGATCGTTACAGCACTTGAATATATCAGGGAGCATCCGAATTATAAGGATTACAGCTATGAATGTGAGGGAACAGATATACTTCACGGAGTTGAGATAAGCTGTGCCAACGATCGTGTACATGGTACAGTGGATCTGAAGGATTCTATCGCATATTCCTGCAACACAAGCTTTGCAAATATAGGTCTTTCTCTTGATAAGGAGAGCTACAGAAAAACTGCTGAAGACCTTCTCTATAACAAGGATCTTCCTGTAGATATAGAGCATTCAAATTCATCCTTTGTGATAGATAAGAACAGTGAAAACTCTGCAATTCCACAGACAGCTATCGGTCAGGGAGATACAACGATCACACCTCTTCATAATGCAATGATCATGAGTGCGATCGCTAACGGCGGAGTACTTAAAAAGCCTTATCTGGTAGAGTCTATTAAGAATTCTGATGGAGTCGTCGTTGAGAAGATGAAGAGTAAAGGAACCACAACTCTTATGACTTCGAAGGAAGCCGGCATACTTACAGACATGCTTGAAGGTGTTTGTGATTACGGTACGGCAGCATCGTATTTTGAATATAAGGATTATTCGGTAGCAGGCAAGACAGGTACTGCCGAATATGATAACAACGGCAACTGCAACTCATGGTTTGTCGGTTTCTCAAACGTCGAAGATCCGGATATTGTTGTCAGTGTAATTGTTGAAGATTATACCTCGAATCAAACCTCCGGAAGCTATGTTGCGATGTGCGTATTTGACGCGTATTATGACAAATAAGCCTTGAAAAATACCCTGTTTACTGTTATACTGTCAGTAGTTTTATGGACACACTCATCGGACTAAATGTCCAGGCTGGGAGGATTTGCAATGATTGAAGCAACAAGCTGTGGTGGTGTGGTAATCTTTAGAGGAAAAATATTATTACTGTACAAAAATTACAGAAACAAGTATGAAGGCTGGGTACTTCCTAAGGGTACGGTCGAAAAGGATGAAAGTTTTAGCGAGACGGCACTCAGAGAGGTAAAAGAAGAAACAGGCGTCAGCGCCCAGATAATTAAATATGTAGGCAAAAGTAATTATACATTTAATACTTCATATGACGTAGTGAACAAGGATGTTCACTGGTATCTGATGCAGGCTGACAGCTATTACAGCAAGCCTCAGAGAGAAGAGTATTTTTTGGACTCAGGTTACTACAAGTATCATGAGGCATATCATCTATTAAAGTTTCCTAACGAGAAACAGATCCTTGAACAGGCATATAGTGAATACACCGCACTGAAGCAGGCTAATCTCTGGGGAAGCAAAAAGTATTTTTAAACAGGGACCTCAAAAGGTCCCTGATTTAATGCACGGGACTATATTGTTTAGTATTTAACTGAAGGAATACATTAAACGGGCGGATAAAAATGGACAATAATATTAAGGAACCGGAAACCAGATTAAAAAAAGAGGCAGATTCAGCATCTAAAAAAATTATAACAGATCTTGAAAATGACCTGGATGCTGATATCAAAAATACCATGGCTGACGACACTATTTCGGCCAGCGAGGTAAATGCGAAGATAGCTAAAAAATATACTGAGGACGCAAAAAAGAAGAAAAAGAAAGATAAGAATAAGGTGTACAATATCCTGATTGCGATATTCGCCGGTATTTTTCTTTTTTCTGCAGGCTATCTTGGACTGTATTTTTACAGAAATTATAAAAGTGAAAAGCAGTATGACAAGCTGAGAGACATGGTTGTTGAGGAACCTGATATTATCGATGAAAATGACATCCCTACAGATACTGACGAAGAGATAGTCATCGAGAAGACCGACGAGAATAACAATCCCCTCGACAAGCCAAAGGTATTTGTTTATATCGACGGTCACAAGGTTCAGTTCAAGTATAAAGATATCTACAGAGCCAATCACGATTTTATCGGCTGGCTGAAGATTGACGGAACAACTATCGATTACCCTGTAATGCTTACTCCTGACAATGAGGAGTATTACCTCAGAAAGGACTTTTACGGCGAATACAGTCTTGCCGGAACGCTTTTCTGCGACACAGATTCAAACGTTGTAAAGCCGTCTGACAACATCCTTATCTATGGACATCATATGAAGACCTCAACCATGTTTCATGACCTTATGAATTATGAGGAAGAGGATTTCTATCAGAAGCATAAATATATCGTATTTAATACTGTATATGGTGACAACAAATACGAGATCATCGCAGCCTTCAAAACCAACATCAAGGAAAAGGATGATACAAGCTTCAAGTATTACACATTCTTTAATGCTGCTGACGAAGAAGAATTCAATTATTATGTCGAAAACTGCAAGAATCTGACATCATATGACATACCGACTACTGCGCAGTACGGCGACAAGCTTCTTACTCTTTCAACCTGTTCATATCATACAAATAACGGACGTTTCGTCGTTGTTGCGAAGAGGATAGAGCATAACTAAAAATGTAGATTTGAAAGGAGAGGAACCGATATGAAGAAAAGATCACTAATAATGGTATTTAGTTTATTGTTTGCTGTTGTTTTGATGCTTCCTGTGAAAGGCGTAAATGCTATGCCTGCCGGTACCTCTTTTAATCGCAGCTATAATGTTAATACGCAGACAGGTGTATTTAAGGCTGATTATACAAAAAATGGTAAAACTGAACGTTGCTGGTGTTATCTTGTAAACGGCAAGATTCAGTATAATTATACCGGTTTCGCTGAAAACGAGAATGGCTGGTGGTATATTGTTAACGGAAAAGTTGATTTTTATAAAAATGATATCATGAAAACCACTGTAAACGGTGTCAGCGGCTGGTGGAATGTACGCGGCGGTAAAGTTCAGTTTTGTGATACTGTTGCAAAGAACAGCTATGGCTGGTGGTATTGCAAAAATGGTATGGTTGATTTCAACTTTACAGGTTTTGCATGGAATGAGAACGGATGCTGGTATTGCAGAGGTGGAAAGGTTGATTTTTCCAAGACTGACGTCATGAAAGGCACTGTTGATGGCGAAAGCGGATGGTGGTGCGTCAAGGGCGGTAAAGTTCAGTTTCGTGATTCTGTAGAAAAGAATTCCAATGGCTGGTGGGTTATCCAGAATGGCAAGGTTAACTTCAATTTTACAGGTGTTGCTTCAAACATGTACGGCAACTGGTTTATAGTTAAGGGCAAGGTCGATTTCAACAAAAATGGCGTTGTACAGGATGACAACGGCAATTATTATTACGTTAAAGGCGGTAAGGCTGCAAGTGGTCCTAACGTTATAAATATTGACGGCAAATGGAGATATATCAATTACTACGGTATGCTTGATGATAGCTATTGCGGTCCTGCATCAAATGAAAACGGACTCTGGTATATTAATTATGGCGTTGTTTCCTTCGAAAAAACCGGTCTGAGGAAAATGTCTGATGGCAACTGGTACAATTTCAAAGATGGAAGACTAATTCCAAATACGCTTGCTCAAAACTCACAGGGTCTTTGGTATATCAATTATAATGGAAGAGTTGACTTCTCATATAATGGCATTGGTTATGCTGACAATGGAGAATGGTATGTCAAGGGCGGAAAAGTTGATAAGAGCGTAAACGGTCTCCAGTATATCGAAATGTATGATGATTATTTTCTTTTTGAAAATGGAAAAATCAGCAGAAAAAATACCGTTGTGAAGTTCAACGGAAATTGGGTATTTGTAAATCAGGGAGAACTTGATCCTTACTATACCGGTGCCGGCAAAAATGAAAACGGTATTTGGTATATCAAAGACGGCAAGGTTGATTTTAGTTATAATGGTACCTATGGCCCGAATACTATAAAGGGCGGTAAGTTTACAACTAACTATACAAACCTTTACGAAAGCTATTACGATAAATATGCTCGTATTTTCGGCGATAACAAACCTGTAGTATCACGTGGCGAAGCAGCTTACAACAGTCAGGCTGAAGCTGATAAAAACATGGTAGATATTACGATCAAGGCATGGGATTTTAAGAACGGAAGCTCCGGTGAAAAATACACCAGAACCTTCACGATAAAAGTGAATAAAGCTGTTGCTTCTTCACTTCAGAAGGCCTTTGATGAGATATATGCCTTACCTGAGCAGTTTCCTATACACTCTATCGGCGGATATGACGGCTATTATTTAAGCGGTCAGCATGGTATAGGTCTTGCGGTAGATATCAATCCGAATGAAAATTATGAAGCATATATTTATAGTGATGGAAGCATAAATATCACCTGCGGATCACTTTATGAGCCGGGTAAGAATCCTTATTCCATTGCAACCGACGGAAATGTTGCAAAAATACTTGCAAAATACGGTTTTACTCAGGGAGCCTGGGGAAACAAAGTTGACTATATGCACTTTTCTTATTTCGGTAATTAAACTGACTATTTACTGACGATTATTGACTATTAACTGAGGGCTTCAGACTATAAACTGACAACCTCAGACAGTCAGAAGATAATAAAAAAAACCTGAAATATCAGGTCTAAAGAAGAGTGCCGGCAGTGGGACTTGAACCCACACGCGGTTACCCGCAACAGATTTTGAGTCTGCATCGTCTGCCATTCCGACATGCCGGCTGAACACTATGAAATCTTAACACAGCAAACAAACTGTGTCAAATCAAATTACAAGATATATTTTAACATCAGGAGGACTTTTTTATGAAGATTCTTGTATCCGGAGGAACAGGTTATATTGGCTCACATACAGTTGTAGAGCTGCTTAATAACGGTCATGAGGTTGTTATATTTGATAACCTTTACAATTCAAAGATTGAGGTTCTTGATAAGATCAAGGAGATCACAGGCAAGGAGCCAAAATTCTACAAGGCTGACATGCTTGACATCGAATCAATGAGAGTTATTTTTGAGGAGAACAGCTTTGATGCTGTTATCCATTTCGCAGGACTTAAGGCAGTTGGAGAGTCTGTAAAGAAGCCTCTGATGTATTATGAAAACAACATCGGTGGTACACTTAATCTCTGCAAGCTTATGAACGAATATGGCTGCAAGAGGATCATCTTCTCATCATCAGCTACAGTTTACGGAAACCCTGCATTTATCCCGATCACAGAGGAATGTCCAAAGGGTATCTGCACAAATCCATACGGTTGGACAAAGCATATGATCGAGCAGATCCTTACAGACTTCTATACAGCAGATAATGAGTGGAGTGTTATCCTTCTCAGATATTTCAATCCTATCGGAGCTCATGAGAGCGGACTTCTCGGCGAGGTACCAAATGGTATTCCAAACAACCTTATGCCATACATCATGCAGGTTGCTTCAGGAAAGCTTCCTGAGCTTGGCGTATTTGGTGATGATTATGACACACCAGACGGAACAGGCGTAAGAGATTATATCCACGTTGTTGACCTTGCAAGAGGACACGTTAATTCCGTAGATAAGGTTATGAGCGGAACAGGCGTAAATATCTACAACCTCGGTACAGGAATCGGTTACAGCGTTCTTGATATCGTAAATGCATTCAAGTCTGTAAATAATGTTGATGTACCATACAGCATCAAGCCAAGACGCGAGGGTGATATCGCAATGTGCTATGCTGATCCAAAGAAGGCTTATGAAGAACTGGGCTGGAAGGCAGAATATGACCTTACCAGAATGTGCAAGGATTCATGGAACTTTGCCAAGACATATTATTCACAGGACTGATCTTTAGTTTAAAGGATTTAGGGTTGCAATATGAGTTACAGAAAAGAACGTAAAAAAAGACTGGCGATCATATTTGTAGTATCTACTCTGGTAATACTGATCTTTACAGCTGTATTTGTTGCACTTCTTATCTCTGATAAGGAGGAGCTTCGTAATGAGGGTATTAAGGAATATAAAGCAGGTCATTATGAGGAAGCTATCAAACTCTTTAAAGAATCACTGGCCGAGAACCAGCTCTTTTCAGAAAAAATGGATCTGGATACAAGAATGTATCTTGGAACCGCGCAGCTGAAGCTTCATCAGTACAATGAGGCAGAGAAGACTTTTATCAGAGTTCATAAAGACAATAATGGTACACTTGATGATAATAAGATCGACACCTTCCTTGGTATAGCTCAGTCTATGAAGGGTTATGGAGATTATATGCCGGAAACTATCATTCCGGACCTTCAGCAGGCTGTTGCCGGCGGAAATTACAGTGCACTTATTTATCTTGCTTCCTGCTATTACGAAACAGGACAGGATGAAGAAATGATAGAAGCTTATAAGTCAGCTATCGATCATCTTGGAATGAGTACTTATATTGCATACCAGCTTTCATCATATTACCTTAAAAATAATAATCCTGAGACGGCATATTATTACGTTGAGCAGGGCCTTAATGCTGATGATGATATGTTTATGGATAAGCTCCTCTATAATCAGGTGGTTTATTATGAAAAGTCTCTGGATTATAAAAAAGCTTACGAGCTTATGAATGATCTGTATAAGCAGTATCCTGATGATACTGAATACAGAGCAGAATATGATTATCTCTATACAAGAGTTAATATCAATCCAAATCCGGTTCACGTGATCGAAGAGGAAGAAGAGGAAGAAAAATAGTGGCAGATTTACCTCAGGCTTTTGCCGATAGAATGATCTCCATGCTTGGAGAGGAAGAATTTGAGTTATATAAAGCATCTCTGCAGAAGGGTTTAAGACATGCCCTCAGAGTAAATACAAATAAGATCAGCGTATCTGATTTTGTAAAGCTCTGTCCGGCGTTTCTTACACCTGTTCCATGGTGTATGAATGGCTTTTACTATGATGAGGACAAGTTTGCTGCATCGAAGCATCCTTTTTACTACGCAGGACTTTATTATCTGCAGGAGCCAAGTGCAATGCTGCCGGCTTCAGTTCTTCCGGTAGAAGGAGGGGATAAGGTCCTTGATATCTGTGCTGCACCGGGTGGTAAATCAACCGAACTTCTACAGCATATCGGTAAAACCGGATATTTGGTTTCAAATGATATAAGCGCATCGAGAGCCAAAGCTCTTCTTAAGAATCTTGAGGTTTTCGGTGCTGAAAATATGCTTCTGACCTGTGAAAGTCCCGACAGGATCAGCAGTGCCTTTCCGGAGTATTTTGATAAGATTCTTATTGATGCTCCTTGTTCGGGCGAGGGAATGTTCAGAAAATCCTCATCAATGATCACCGCCTGGAGCGATGACAGAGTTAAGGAGTTTTCAGATATTCAGAAAAGTATACTCCGTGAGATGGTCAAGGCTCTGAAACCGGGTGGAAAGATACTTTATTCTACCTGCACCTTCAATGCATATGAAGATGAACAGAGTGTTGAATACCTTCTGTCACTTGATGACAATCTGAGTATAGACGAATTCCCTGATCACAGCGGTTTTGTTCCCGGTAATAACAGCTGGGGAAATACATCAGTAAAAGATATAGAGAAGACTAAGCATCTCTTTCCTCATAAAATTGAAGGAGAGGGACATTTTGTGTCGCTTATCAAAAGTAATGCTGAGGCAGACGGTGCTTCAGGTGTTCCTGGCTTCTTCCCTAAGAAAGTCAAGCTTTCTGAAGAGATCACAGATTTCCTTGGTCATATCAATAAAAAATATGATCCGGGCCGTTTTGAACTCCTGGGCGAGAGGCTTTTCTATGTGCCTGAGGGCTGCCCTGAAGCAGCAGGCTTAAGAATACTCAGAAGAGGACTTCTTTTCGGAGAACAGAAGAAGAAACGTTTTGAGCCGAGTCAGGCTCTTGCAATGACACTTGGCCCTGATACATTTGATAACTGTCTGGTTCTAAGTGCAGATGATATAAGAGTAACAAAGTATCTGCACGGTGAAACAATTGATATTTCCGCCGAAGAGGCAGGTGGAAAATCTAACGGATATATACTTATCTGTGTTGAGGGCTATTCACTTGGTTTCGGAAAGTTATCGCAGGGCGTGATAAAAAATAAATATCTTCCGGGCTGGAGGATGATGTGATATATCATTAACTATTTATCGGAGATGTGATGGATCATCATAAATAAAACGGAAGATTATGGATGGATATAAATATGTCATCAGATAACAAAAAAGAAAAATCAAAAAAGCCCCAGAAGGGCGAATACGGATACGCAAAGAGATATAAAAACAGAAAGATAATCATCACCTTTATATGTTTTTGCTGTATTCTTGCAGATGTTCTTATCGGACTTATTATGTTCCAGACAAGAGCAACCCTCTTTACGATCATGGCTTGCGTAATGTCGCTGCCATTTGCTAAGAATCTTATCGGATATATCATGGTGGTTAAGTTTAAACCGCTTACTCAGTCCGAATATGAGAAGGTTGTAAAGATCGGTGAAACCGAGCACGCTCTGATATGCTATGATATATCGGTTTCAGATACAGAGAAGATATATTTCTTCCCATGTATTGCAATCTATGGAAATAATGTCGTAGGTCTTGCTCAGGCTATGAAGGGCGAATCCGTAGACCATGTTGAACTGAATAAGAATGCTGCTTCAAAGAAAGACATCCATCATGTAGAGCATCTTAAGGCTTATGAGAAATGTCTTGCAATGATCAATGATAACAGTAAGGTTAAGGCTCGTGTTGTAGCATGTGCAACTCTTCAGGATATGGAGAAGGAGCTTTATAAGCTTTCTTCCGGTGATGAGGTTAAATCCGATTCAAAGGTTAAGAATGAAAAGATACTCAGAAACAGACTTCTTGAGCTTGGATTATAATTCCAGTCATTATAATGCAGTCAGCATAATGAAATTAGAGTTTATTATGCTCGTATCATATAAAATGTGAGGTATATAAATTGCGTGAGATATTGATAAATGATCAGGATGAAGGACAGAAGCTTAAAAAGCTTTGTTTCCGTATACTTAAAGAAGCTCCTGCATCTTTTGTTTATAAGATGCTCCGCAAGAAAAATATAACTCTGAATGATAAAAAGGCTACCGGTGAAGAAACACTTAGTGCGGGAGATAAAGTAAAGTTCTTTCTTTCGGATGAGACCTATAATAAATTCTCCGGTGCTGAAGTTACGGTTAACAGTCATTCAAAGTCAGGTGATGACATTAGTGGTCATTCAGACATAAATAACCACACAGAAGCATTACATAACGGAACAACTAATAGTCATTCAGCTGCAGTAAATACTAAGAATAGCTTGTCAGAAAAAAGCATCATTTATATCGATGATGATATTATGCTGATCAATAAACCTTTTGGAATACTATCTCAGAAGGCTAAGGCTGAGGATATTTCCATAAACGAAATGATGCTGGGATATCTTGAAGAAAAGGGACTTTGGAGCAGTAAGACTTTTAAACCATCTGTATGCAACAGGCTGGATAGGAATACAACAGGCATAATACTTGCCGGTATTTCCATAAAAGGCCTTCAGTTTCTTACTGAGGCTGTGAGAGACAGAAGGATAGATAAGTTTTATCTTACCATCTGCAAAGGTTGTTTTTATGAAAAGAAGATGCTTGTGAATTCTTATCTCTCTAAAGATGAGAAGGCGAACAAGGTTGAAATACTTACAGAAGCTGAATATAAGAGAATGGGTGCGCCGAAGAATTACAGTTTGATATCAACTGAATTCAGACCTATTTCTTATTCGTCCGATAAGAAATATACACTGCTTGAGGTTAAGCTTATTACCGGTAAGACTCATCAGATCAGGGCGCAGCTTGCAAACCTGGGTTATCCTATTGTTGGTGATAAGAAGTATGATGAACCGGCAAAAGATGCAAAATCAGTTTCAATTGATCGAAGGAATAAAAATACTAAGATAGCATCGCTTCATACACAGCTTCTGCATGCTTACAGGATACATTTTAATCAGAGTTGCGGTAAATATACTGATTACGAATTTACCTGCGATCTTCCGGAGTATTTCCGCAGTGTAATGAACAAATTAAATATTGATCACAGCAATATTAATTCCGCAGTGTAATGAACAAATTAAATATTGATCACAGCAATATTAAATGATTGTTAGAATAATAGTATGACTAATACTAAAGAAAAATGATTGTGATCATCATATTATAACCGCAATTAATAAAAGGAAAAACTATGGCAACTTGGAATTCCAGAGGCCTTCGTGGCTCGACTCTTGAAGAGTTTATCAATTCCACAAATGAATTCTACAGGAAGAAGAAACTGGCGCTTGTCCAGAAGATTCCGACACCTATAACACCGGTCGAGATAGACCCTGATACACGCAGGATCACAAAGGCTTACTTTGAGAAGGATTCTACGGTTGATTATATAGGTGTTGTTCAGGAGATTCCGGTCTGCTTCGATGCCAAGGAGTGTAAGACTGATACCTTTCCGCTTCAGAATATTCATGAACATCAGTATGAGTTCATGAAGGAATTCGAAGAACAGGGTGGCGTATCCTTCCTGATCATACACTTTACAGTTAGAAATGATTTTTATTACATGCCTTTCAGAGAGCTTAAGGTTTATGTTGAAAGAGTAAATGAAGGACATGCAAAGAATTTTAAATACAATGAACTAAATGATGATTATTTCCTAAAGAGAGAGGGCGGAGCTATCGTCCACTATCTTAAAGGGCTTGAGAGAGATTTAAACGAAAGGGGTTAAAGCTATGCATGATTTTTACAGGGTTAGTACTGCAGTACCTGACGTCAGTGTCGGAAATGTAAATTATAATTATGAGAAGATCATCGAGAAGATCGAGAAGGCTGAGAGATATGAATCTCAGATCATTGCTTTTCCTGAGCTTGCTATTACAGGTTATTCCTGCCAGGATCTTTTCTTCCAGAACAGCCTGATCAAGAAAACTGAAGAGGCTGTAAAGAATCTGGTCGCTTATTCTGAAAGAGTAAGACAGGTTATAGTTGTTGGAGGTCCTTTCAGACTCGACAGCAGACTTTACAATGCTGCGTATGTTATTTTCGGTGGATGTCTGTGTGGTATTACTCTTAAGACATATCTTCCTAATTATGCTGAATTCTATGAGAAGAGATGGTTTGATTCAGCAGCAGACCTTCCTGATAAATCAGCAATAGTTAATTATAATGGTGAAAATGTTCCTGTTGGAAACAATATAATCTACGATCTTAACGGCATGAAATTCGCAGTTGAAATCTGTGAAGATCTCTGGGCTCCGATAAGTCCGGGAACTCTGTACTGCCTTGGTGGAGCAGAGCTTATCATAAACATATCTGCAAGTAACGAGATCATTGCTAAGAGAGATCACAGAAGAAATCTCATCATTGAGACATCTGCAAAAAATGTCTGCGATTATCTCTATGTTTCTGCAGGTTCTTCCGAGTCAACTCAGGACCTTATATTCTCAGGTCACAGTATGCTTGCTGAGAATGGAACTATGATCAATGAAAATGCGGACTTTATCGCAAATGACTATCTTATGATGGCTGATATCGATCTTGGTAAGATCAGAAGTGACAGAACAAGAAATAAATCCTTTACTGATTCAGCATCTCTTTGTAAGGGCTATGTAAACAGGATGACAGTAGTTGATCTTTCTCGTAAGAACAGCCGTAAGGTAGCTGAATGCGACGGTAAGTATTATATAATAAATAAGCATCCATTCATTCCTTCTGCAAAGACGAAGAGACTGAAAAGATGCGAAGAGATATTTGATATGCAGGTTGGTGGACTTGCAAGGAGACTTAAGCTCACAGGCTGCAAACCGGTTGTGGGAGTTTCCGGCGGTATGGATTCTACACTGGCACTTCTTGTTGCTGCGAGGGCACTTGAAAAGCTTGGAAGACCTGCTTCGGATCTTGTGGCTATTACTATGCCTGCCTTTGGAACAACAAACAGAACCTATAATAACTCACTTAAGCTTATCAAAGGGCTTGGAACAGAGCCTGTAGTTATCAATATTAAAGCAGCCTGCGAACTTCATCTGAAGGATCTCGGACATGATCTTGAGACCAAGGATATAACCTATGAAAATACTCAGGCACGTGAGAGAACACAGATTCTTATGGATTATGCAAATATGATTAATGGTCTTGTAGTTGGTACAGGAGATCTTTCAGAACTTGCACTTGGATGGTGTACCTATAACGGAGACCAGATGTCTATGTATAATGTTAACGGTTCTATCCCTAAGACACTTGTCAAATGGATGATCGACAGTGTTGCTGAAAACGCTGTATTCCCTGAATGCACAGAGACACTTAAGGATATTATCGATACTCCTATAAGTCCTGAGCTTCTTCCGCCTGATGAGAATGGTAACATCACGCAGAAGACAGAAGATAAGGTTGGTCCTTACGAGCTTCATGATTTCTTCCTGTATTATGTCATGAGGTATGGTTATTCTCCGGCAAAGGTATTTTATCTTGCAGGTAGGGCTTTCGAGGGAGATTATCCAAGGGAAGAGATCCTCGGCTGGCTCAGGGTATTCTATAGAAGATTCTTTAATCAGCAGTTTAAGAGAAGCTGTATGCCTGACGGCGTTAAAGTCGGAAGTGTTGCACTTTCACCAAGAGGAGACCTCAGAATGCCTAGTGATGCAAGCTGTGATATCTGGATGAAAGAGCTCGAAAGAGTGAGATAATTAATTATCATTTATACTGTGGTATCACTATCGAACAGCCGTATTCAATCTGATCTCCGTGAAGATCATTAATCTGCTTAACTTCGGAGATGAAATCGCTGTATGAACCTGATTCAGGAGCCGCGTATTTCTCAGCTATGCTCCAGAGTGAATCACCGTCCTCGATGCTGATACTTGTATAATATTTATGCTTTGTGGTTGATGCGCTTGCCTTGTTATCTGAAGAAGCGTTGCTGAAAAGCATGATCGATGCAAAAATAAGTGTAATGGCTACGGCCAGTAAAATGTTTCTTTTATTCATATCATTTTCTCCTTTCGATTCGTTCGAACAGTTGTTTGGTTTGTTATGAGTAGATGATACAGCACATTTGTTCGATTGTCAATCACAAAAATCGAAAATATGTTCTATTTTACTGTTGGAGTGTAAAAAAATGTACTCAAATGATTTTTCTACAAAATTAACCGATCTTATGGATTATCCACCAACGGATGAACCTATGAGACAAATGTATTTTATAGAGGCTTTAAAAAGGATAGTTGCCAAAAAAGAAGAGACTCTCGGAAGAAAGCTCAGCTATGCAGTCGTTACCTTCGGCTGTCAGATGAACGCTCATGATTCCGAGAAGCTTGAAGGTATCCTCTTTAAAGCAGGGCTTACTGCCGGCGAGGAGGAGACTGCGGATATAGTCATCTACAACACCTGCACCGTCAGAGAGAATGCAAATATGAAGCTGTTCGGTCATCTTGGCCAGCTCAAAGCAAAGAAGAAGGCCAATCCGGAGATGATGATAGGTCTCTGCGGCTGTATGATGCAGCAGCCTGAGATCGTTGATACCATCAAAGAGAAGTTCAGATTTGTCGATATCGTGTTCGGTACCTTCAATATATTTATGCTTGCAGAGCTTATCTGCAGAAAATATAACGGTGAGAAGCAGGTTATCGAGGTTCTCAAAAACCCGGTTGGTAATCCTGAAAATTCTCTCCCTGAAAAGAGAAAATACAAGTTTAAGTCCGGCGTAAATATCATGTACGGCTGCAATAATTTCTGTACCTTCTGTATCGTTCCTTATGTAAGAGGACGTGAAAGAAGCAGAATCCCTGAGGATATCCTTGCAGAGGTTAAGCGACTTGCCGATGACGGCGTATCCGAGGTCATGCTTCTCGGCCAGAACGTTAATTCCTACGGAGTTAACTTTATGGAAGAGAGTGAGATCATCAAGGCTGCTCCTGATTATAGTTTTCCTGAGCTTCTTGCTGATGTCTGCAAGATCGATGGCATCAGAAGAGTGCGCTTCATGACAAGCCATCCGAAGGACCTTTCAGACAAACTTATCGAGGTTATCCGCGATAATCCAAAGGTCTGCAGACAGATACATCTTCCGGTACAGTCAGGTTCTTCAAGACTTCTTTTCAAGATGAACAGACATTATACCAAGGAGCATTATCTCGGACTTATCGAAAAGATCCGTAAGGAAATACCGGATGTTTCTATTTCAACCGATATCATGGTCGGTTTCCCGGGAGAGACCGAGGAAGACTTCCTTGAAACAATGGATCTTGTGGATAAGGTAGGCTTCGATCAGGTATTTACCTTTGAGTATTCAATACGAACAGGAACTCCTGCAGCAACTATGGAACAGGTTCCTGCCGATGTTGTAAAGGAACGTTTTGACAGGCTTCTCAAGCTTGTAAATACCAAAGCCAGAGCCAAGGTCGGCCTCTTCAAGGACGAAGTTGTTGAGGTGCTTGTGGAAGATATCGACACCCACGACGAGACCATGGTTAGCGGAAGAATGAACAACAATACAACGGTTCATTTCAAAGGTGGTGCAGAGCTTATCGGACAATATGTCAACGTTAAGCTTACTACCGAAAAAGGCTTTTATTATATAGGAGAAATGGTTGGGTAAAAAAATATGGCTGATAAGCTTTCTCCGATGATGGAGCATTATTTAAAGACCAAAGAGGAAAATAAAGACTGCATACTTTTCTACAGACTCGGTGACTTTTATGAGATGTTCTTCGACGATGCGCTTCTTGTTTCCAAGGAGCTTGAGCTGACACTCACCGGTAAGGATTGTGGATTATCTGAAAGAGCTCCCATGTGCGGAGTTCCTTTTCATGCTGCAGATATTTATATTACAAAGCTTGTTGATAACGGTCATAAGGTCGCTATCTGCGAGCAGGTACAGGACCCTAAGCTTGCAAAGGGCCTTGTAGAAAGAAAGGTTATAAGAATAGTCACTCCGGGTACAAATATGGCTCCGGAGACTCTTAATGACGACAAAAATAATTATCTTATGTGTATATCATATTCCGGTTCCGAATATGGTCTTGCGGTGACCGATATATCTACCGGAAGCTTTATGACCACGACCGTCACAAACGGCAGTAAGATAATTGATGAGATAAACAAATTTGAACCTTCTGAGATCATATATCAGGAGGCTTTTGCCATGTCCGGAACTGACATCAGACAGGTATCCGAAAAGCTCGGAATTGCTGTCAGTGAAGCGCCGGATCATTATTTTAAATACAATGACTGCGTTGAGACCATAATGAGACAGCTCAGCGTAACTTCCATAGAAGGCCTCGGCCTGAAGGATTTTGATTCCTGCATCATTTCTTCAGGAGCACTTCTCAAATATCTTTTTGATACACAGATGAGCATGCTGGGACAGATCAACGAGATAAAGCTGTATTTCTCAGAGGATTTCATGCTGATCGATTCAGCTACAAGAAGAAACCTTGAGCTTACAGAGACTCTTCGTGATAAGAGAAGACAGGGCTCGCTGCTCTGGGTGCTTGATAAGACCAAGACTGCCATGGGTGCGAGAAAGCTGAGACACTATGTTGAGCAGCCGCTTCTCAGAAAGAATGATATCGAAGCACGTCTGGACTGCATAGAATCCCTTAATAATGATATGATCGACCGCGATGAGATGAGAGAATATCTTAGTTCGGTATATGATCTTGAAAGGCTTATGACGCGTATTTCCATTAAGACGGCCAATCCAAGAGACCTTCTGAGTCTGAAAGCATCTCTGAAGCTGCTTCCTTTTATCAAAAGCCTTCTGAAGAGCTTCAATTGCAGTCTGATCAATGATATGCATGAGAGGTTCGATACTCTGGATGATATTTACGAGCTGCTTGAAGCTTCAATCGATCCGGATGCACCACTTACAATCAAAGAAGGCGGCATCTTCAAGGCCGGATATTCCGAGCTGATCGATGAATATAAAAGTATCAGAGCCAACGCCAAGTCTTTCCTTGCAGAGCTTGAGGATAAGGAGCGCGAGGTCACCGGTATCAAGAACCTTCGGATCAAATACAATAAGGTTTTCGGGTATTATCTTGAAGTTACCAATTCCTTTAAGGATAAGGTTCCTGATTATTTCATTAGAAAGCAGACCCTTGCAAATGCAGAGCGTTATACAACGGATGAACTGAACGTTCTTTCCGACAAGATACTCGGCGCAGAGGATAAGCTTTACGGGCTGGAATATGACGAATATACGGCTCTTCGCGACAAGCTTGCACTCGAAGTAAAACGTGTTCAGCAGACAGCAGAGGATATTGCTGTTCTGGATGCACTTGCTTCACTTTCCTATGTTGCAGGCAGAAATAAATACGTCAGACCGTCAATAAACGAAAATGGCGTTATAGATATCAAGGGCGGCAGACATCCGGTAGTTGAAAGGATGACCGATGATGATTCCTTCATACCGAACGATACCTTCCTGGACAATCTCGGAAACAGGATTTCAATAATCACAGGCCCAAATATGGCCGGTAAATCTACATATATGCGACAGAGTGCGATAATCGTTCTGATGGCTCAGATCGGTTCCTTCGTACCTGCCGACAGTGCAGATATATGCATCTGTGACAGGATATTTACAAGAGTCGGTGCAAGCGATGACCTGGCTTCAGGCCAGTCCACCTTCATGGTTGAAATGAGTGAGGTCGCAAATATTCTCCGCAATGCCACAAAGGATTCACTTATCATCCTTGATGAGATCGGACGCGGAACCTCAACCTTTGACGGACTTGCCATCGCATGGGCAGTTGTTGAATACATCGCTGACAGCGACATTCTGGGTGCGAAGACACTTTTTGCAACACATTATCACGAGCTAACCGAGCTTGAAGGCAAGCTTTCAGCAGTAAATAATTACTGTATAGCCATAAAGCAGCAGGGCGAATCAATAGTATTTTTAAGGAAGATCATCAAGGGTGGCGCAGACCGTTCCTACGGTGTTGAGGTTGCGAAACTCGCAGGCGTTCCTTCAGCTGTTATCGACAGAGCCCGTGAAATATCGGATTACCTCGCGGAAGAAGATGTTACCGGCAAGGTGAAGGACCTCAAGGTTGAGAAGAAGGTTAAAGCAAAGAAGGAAGATTCGATGCAGCTTTCCCTCTTCGCAAATGCCGAGGAGATGAGCATCACAGCCGAACTTAAAAATATGGATCTTAATAACATGACACCTATCAAAGCAATGCTTTATCTTGAAGAGCTCAAGAAGAGACTTTGCGGCGACAGATAGATTTGAGGAAGAAAAATGATCAGAGTACTTGACCAGAATACAATAGACAAGATTGCAGCCGGCGAGGTCATTGAGAGACCGATGTCGATAGTTAAGGAGCTTGTTGAGAACTCAATTGATGCGGGTGCAAGCAGCGTGACCGTAGAGATCAAAGACGGCGGTATTTCTTATATCAGAGTTACCGATAACGGCTGTGGTATCGACCCTTCGGAGGTCAGAACCTCCTGCCTCAGGCATGCCACAAGCAAGCTTGAAACAGCAGAGGATCTTTGCGGAATAATGACTCTCGGTTTCAGAGGCGAGGCTCTTTCGACTATTTCCGCAGTTACCGAAACTGAGATGATTACCAAGACTCCGAACAATCTTACCGGTGTAAAATACGTTATCAGCGGCGGAAGAGAAGTTGAATTCTCAGAGACCGGTGCACCTGACGGTACGACCATCATATCTAAAAATATATTTTTTAATACACCAGCACGACTTAAATTCCTGAAGACCTCCATGACAGAGGGTTCTTATATCAGTGATCTGATCACAAGGATAGCTCTTTCCCATCCGGCAGTCAGCATGAGGCTGATCAGTAACGGAAAGACTATCATCAGCACTTCAGGTAATGACAGTCTGAGGGATACTATCTATGCGGTTTACGGTAAGGATATCACCAGAAACCTCCTTCCTGTAGACCATACAGAGGGAAATATCAGAATAAGCGGTTTTGTCGGCAAGCCTTTTATCGCAAAGGGCAACAGAAGCTTCGAGAACTATTTTGTAAACGGCAGATATATCACAAATGCCGCTATTTACAAGGCCATCGAAGAGGCTTACAAAACCTATATCATGCAGCACCGTTTTCCGTTTACGGTACTTTTCCTTTCTCTTGACCCGAAGCTTTGTGACGTAAATATCCATCCGGCCAAGAGAGAGTTTAAATACGGAAATGAAAAGGAGCTTTTCTCAGCGGTTTATCACGCTGTTTCCGAGGCTCTGAAGGAGAGAGAATTCATTCCTGAAGTGAAGGCTGATACTCCGGTTAAGGCTGATACTCTGGTTAAAGCTGAGGTTCCGGTCAGGGCTGAAGCTCCTGTTAAAACCGAGATTCCTATGAAGACTGAAACTGCTGTAAAAGCAGAAACTCCGATTAAACCTGATGTTCCTGTGAAACCAGAGACTCCGGTTAAGACAGTTGTTGATAAACCTATTAGTAATATTCAGCAAAATCATTCCAGCAAGCCACCGGTCAGCCCGATTAGCACACGTCCGACACATGGCAGCTACAGCATACTTGAAAAGCTGCTTCCGCCGGAATACAGAAACGAGCTGAACGAGCAGACTGTATATAATGCAAAGAAGAAGGAAGAGCCTGAGATATTTGAAGATATCCATAAGGAGACCGAGCAGGAGAAGATCACTGTCGGCGAGCAGAAGAATCTCTTCAACGATGATTATCTGTCGAAGGAAGCTATTTCTCATCACAGGATTATCGGACTTGCATTTGATACTTATTGGATAACGCAGTATAATGATACGCTGTATCTGATGGATCAGCATGCGGCTCATGAAAAAGTAAATTACGAAAGATTCCTGAAGGCTTTCAAGGAAAATAATATCGTTTCCCAGAGGCTGTTCCCACCGGAGATCATTTCGCTTACAGCAGTTGAAATGAATGCGGTTCGAGATAATCTGGACCGTTTCGCCGGAGCAGGCTTTGAAATAGATGAATTCGGCGGCAACGAAGTTAAGATAAATGCCATGCCTGTAAATATGGCAGGGCTTAACGGAAGAGATATCTTCATTGAATTTGTAACCTACCTTACAGAAAATAAGTCCGGCGTGACTGAGGATATATTTGTCCATAAGCTTGCTACAATGGGCTGTAAGGCGGCTGTCAAGGGTGGCCAGCATATAACAATGGATGAGGCGCAGCACCTTATAGAGGAGCTTCTGACGCTTGATAATCCATATACCTGCCCGCACGGAAGACCAACGATAATCAAGTTCACAAAGACAGAGCTTGATAAAAAGTTTAAACGTATCGTTACAGGCGACTAATAAAAAATAATTATGTCTGAAGAAACTTTAATGAATATAGATAACAGAATAATTGATCATAATAAACCGCCTCTCGTTATAATCACCGGTCCTACGGCCGCAGGCAAGACCGACTTATCTATAAGGCTTGCGAAAGAGCTTGACGGTGAGATAATCTCTGCGGATTCCATGCAGGTTTATAAGGGTATGGATATCGGTACAGCCAAGATCATGCCTGAAGAGATGCAGGGCGTGAGACATCATCTGATAGATGTATTTCCGCCTGAGCATGGAATGAATGTGGCCGAGTTTAAAGAGCTGGCAAAGGCCGTGATAGAAGATATCACGAGCCGAGGCAAACTTCCGATAATAGTGGGCGGAACCGGCTTCTACATCCAGGCAGTGCTTTATGATATTGATTTTACTGCCGAAGAGGATAATTCCTACAGAGACGAGCTAAGTAAGCTTGCCGAAACTGAGGAAGGCCGCGAAAAGCTTTATGCCATGCTTAAGGAAGAGGATCCTACGGCAGCAGATGAAATACATCCGAACAACGTCCGCCGGGTCATAAGAGCCCTGGAATTCAAGAAAAATACAGGCAAGCCAATCTCAGAGCATAACGCTGAGGAGCGCGCCAAGGAATCGCCTTATGATTTCATGTATTTTGTGATAAATATGAACAGGGATATCCTTTATAAGCGTATCGATAAACGAGTTGATATCATGATTGATAACGGACTTATCGAAGAGGTAAGAAGCCTAATGGACAGCGGCCTTAATGAAAGTCATGTTTCCATGCAGGGTATCGGCTATAAGGAAATATGTGAATATATCCGCGGAAGGCTCACAAAAGAGGAAGCGATCGACTTACTTAAGCAGAATACAAGGCATTTTGCAAAGCGTCAGCTGACCTGGTTCAGGAGAGAACGTGAGGTCATCTGGGCTGATAAGGATGCTTTTAATACAGAAGAAGCTTTCCAGGAAGACATACTGGCAAAGATAAAAGAACATTATAGATCATAAAAGACAGGAAGATAAAAGAATGCAGAACCTCAAAGAATATTTTCTTTCCCTCGGGATTGATGAAAAAATATACGAATATGTTTCAAGGGTTGAAGAGTCCCTTACGGAGCGCTTCAATAAGATAGACAAGGTCGCTGAATACAACAGCATCAAGGTCATTAAGGCCATGCAGGATGCAAAGCTTGCAGAGAATCATCTCTATGGTTCAACAGGCTACGGCTATAATGACAGTGGAAGAGATACGCTCGAGAGAATATACGCAAATGTATTTAAGACCGAGGACGCTCTTGTTCGTCAGCAGATCACCTGCGGAACTCATGCGCTGACACTTGCACTTGCAGGAAATCTTCGTCCGGGCGACAGAATGCTTTCGATAGCCGGAAAGGTTTACGATACACTTCAGGGTGTAATCGGTGTCAGAGAAGAGAAGGGCTCTCTTGCAGAATTCGGTATCGGCTATGACCAGGTTGACCTTCTTCCTGACGGAAGCTGGGATTTCGAAGGTATAAAGGCTGCACTTAAGCCTGAAACAAAGCTTGTGGAAATACAGCGTTCAAAGGGCTATGACACAAGAAAGTCTTTAAGTGTCGCTGAGATTGCTGAGGCAATAAAGTTTGTTAAGTCTCTCAGACCTGACATTATTGTTATGATAGATAACTGCTACGGTGAATTTGTTGAAACAACCGAACCTTCTGAATACGGAGCTGATATGGTTGTAGGTTCACTTATCAAAAATCCGGGCGGCGGACTTGCAGAGACCGGCGGATATATCTGCGGTACTAAGGAATGCGTTGAGAATGCTGCGATCAGACTTACAACTCCGGGCCTTGCCAAGGAGGTAGGCGCAAGCATCACAGCAACAAGAAGCTTTACTCAGGGACTTTTCCTTGCTCCGACTGTTACAGCCGCTGCACTTAAGGGGGCTATCCTTGCGGCGAATCTTTATGAGGGACTCGGCTTCACAGCCGTTCCTACAGCAGGTGAAGAGAGAGCTGATATCATCCAGGCAGTAACTCTTCGCAGTGCCGATGCGGTAAGAGCCTTCTGTGAAGGAATCCAGGCCGCTGCACCTGTTGACAGCTTCGTAACACCTGTACCATGGGCTATGCCTGGGTATGACTGCGACGTTATCATGGCTGCGGGAGCATTTGTTTCCGGCTCATCTATCGAACTTTCTGCAGATGCACCGATAAAAGAACCATATGCAGTGTATTTCCAGGGAGGACTTACATATCCTCATGCAAAATACGGTATGATGATGTCCCTGCAGAAAATGGTAGAAAAAAAATTGATTGTATTGTAAGATAGTCTGTATCTTCTTACTGCACTTTGGAGAGGGCATATAGGAGATACGTTATGAAAAATAAAAAGGATACACTTAAGATCAGCAACATGTGCTGTAGTGAACGGCCTCGCGAGAAGGCCATTGATATGGGCATAAGCACGCTTTCCGATTCGGAGCTTCTGAGTATTATCCTCGGAAGTGGTAACAGGGATGAGAATGTCATAACACTGGCGCAGAGAGTGCTCAATTCCCATGAGGTCCATAAGGGACTTTTAGGACTTAATTATATGTCCTATCATGATCTTATAGCCATCAAAGGTATCGGTCGTGTCAAAGCATGCCAGCTAATGGCTGTTGCGGAGCTTTCCAAGCGCATGTCCATGGCCAGAAAGAACAGCGCTATAAATCTTTCTTCACCTGAGGACATAGCTGAACATTTTATGGAATACTGCCGTTTTCTCACCAGAGAAAAGGTTATAGTCATATATGTGACAGCTTCAAACGATCTTATCAAATGGTATACCTTATCCGAAGGGACTGTTAACAGATCCCTTATTTCGCCGCGGGAGATCTTTATTGAAGCGCTCCGCTGCGATGCAGTAAATATCATACTTATCCATAATCATCCCTCCGGCAATCCGGAACCCAGCGATATGGATATAGTTGTTACAAGAAGAGTAATAGAAGCAGGCAAAATACTGGGTATCGGCCTCCTTGATCATATCGTGATCGGTGACGGAACCTATGTGAGCCTGAATGAAAGAGGATATATTAAATGAAACAGACGAGAAATAGAAGAGATATAAGTCCAAGATATCTTTTTCTTGCTTTGACTATAATATGTGTCATATTTCTTGTATTTTCCATATTCTTTAAGGAACAGACCAAACAGCTGAGATCTTACATATCTTCGCTCATAGTACCGCTGCAGGAAGGTGCTGACAAAGCCGGTGAAGGCATGTCAAAAGGCCTTTCTTATTTCGGTAACGTAAAAAATCTTAAGGACGAAAATGAAAAGTTAAAAGCAGAGCTTAAGGCATATGAAAATGATGCCGCAAAGTATCAGGCTGAGCTTTCGGAGCTTGAAGAGCTCAGAAGGCTTTATGAACTTGACAAAAAATACCCTGATTACAACATGACCGCCGCACGTGTATTTTCAACGGATTCAAGCAGCTGGTTCAATGAACTCTATATTGATAAAGGAATGAACGACGGCATCTATGAAGGCTGTAATGTACTTTGTGACAACGGCCTGCTCGGATTAGTTGTGGAATCCTATGATAATTACGCTAAGGTCAGAGCCATAATAGATGACAGATCCAACGTAACAGCTGAGGTTGGTAAGGATAATGCACTCTGTAATGTTGAGGGCAGTCTTAAAAATATGGAAGAGGGCTTCCTTTATGTTACAGATATCAATAAGGACGCCAGTGTGGAAATAGGCGACAGAGTGATCACCTCGAATGTTTCGGACAGATATTTCTTCGGTATAACCATTGGTTATGTGGCTGAGATCACTTATGATCCGAACAATCTGACCAAGACAGCAAAGATAACGATGGCAGTTGATTTTAAGGATGTTAAGGATGTCCTTATCATAACAGACAGAAAGCAGGTTGTTGATTACTGATGAGACGAGTTATCGTAATAGCATTGCTTATAATAACGTCCTTCGTATTACAGACGACGGTATTTAACTTTCATGATATGACCGGTGTTTCGCCGGATCTTCTCATGATAATCACCATGTCCTTTGGTATCATGCGAGGCAGACGCGAAGGCATGCTGACAGGCTTTTTCTGCGGTATGCTTTATGATATTTTCTATGGATCACTTATGGGTCCGTACATGTTTTTATATATGGTTATCGGTTATATAAACGGTTTCTTCCACAAGAATTATCTGATGGAAGACGTCATGTTCCCTGTGCTCATCATTACTGTTGATGAGTTCGTCAAGGAATCGATCGTTTATATTTTTGCATTTTTACTCAGAAACCGTCTGGAAACCGGTTATTATATCCTGCATTTTATACTTCCGAAGACCTTCTATACAGTCCTTATGACTGTTATCATCTACAGGATATATGTTAGGATCAATAAATATTTAAAGAAAAAGGCAAGTGAAGTTAAATAATGAATCCCTTAAAAATGTTCCGGGAATTTCTTGAGAATCTGAAGAATATCCTTGTTGATTATCTTAAGAGCAGGATTTTCCCAGTAACACTTATAATGATCTTCCTGTTTGCACTTCTGGGAAGACGACTTTTCATATTACAGATCAAAAATGGCGACAGCTATCAGCTGGATTTTACCGTAAGTACAGAGAAAACGCTTACGGTTGATTCTGTGCGCGGAAATATCTACGATGTCAACGGCAAGCTCCTTGCTTATAATAAGCTGACCTACGACCTGACCTTTGCGAATGATGAATATACCGCTGCAAGGGCCGAGCAGCTTGGCATATCCCAGAACCGCATGAAGAATCAGGTTATCTACAGCATCATGAATCTTCTGTCGCAGTATAATGACAAGATCACTGCTGAGTTCCCTATTGTTTATAAGAACGGAAAATACTATTACACTGAGACCGGCAACTCGCTCCTCAGTTTTCTTCGTGATGCCTATTCAAGAAATAATATCAATGAACTGACTGACGAAGAGAAGGAGATAAGCGCCGAGGATATGGTGTATTTCATGCGTTTTGGCGGTCATGACGATATTCCTAACTTCGAGATCACCACCGATTACAGCAACGAGGATGCCATGACCATCCTTGCCTGCCGCTACAGTCTCTGGCTCAACAGATATCAGCAGTATGTTCCCGTAACTATTGCGACCGATATTTCCGCCGACAGCAGAGCTGTCATCCTTGAGCATAAGGACGAGCTTATCGGTATGGATATCATCGTACGATCCGAGAGAGTTTATAACGATGCAAAATACTTTGCGCAGATCATCGGCTACGTCGGAAAGATCAGCCAGGAGGAGATAGATTATTATAATAAAGACGAAAATATCCGTCCGTACAAGAGTACTGAGGTTGTTGGAAAGACCGGTATCGAACAGTACTGCGAGTCATATCTCCGTGGCGAAGAAGGCCGCCAGGTGCTTCGTGTAGATAACCTGGGTAAGGTTATCGATGTCATCAGCGAAACACCAGCAAAGGCCGGTTCCGACATTTACCTTACGATCGACAGCGATCTTCAGAAATACTGCTATGACACACTTGAGAAGGAGATAGCAAATATCCTTCTGACAAATATCACTCCGAATGCATATGCGCCGGAGAATAATAAGGACAACGTCATTCCGATCACAGACGTATATTTTGCGCTGTTTGATAATAACCAGATCAAGCTTTCAAAGATGCAGGAGAGCGGTGCTTCTATTCTTGAAAAGTCGGTTTATTCAACCTTCAGCGATAAGAAGACTGCAACACTTGGACACATCAGAGAGCTCCTTACGACGGCGCCTGAGATAAACAATTCCCTTTCCAAAGAATACCAGGACTATATGGAGTTTATCTTTGAGAAGCTTTCAGACGAAGGCATCTATCTTGCAGGAAATATTGATAAGGAAAGTACCGAATTCAACAGTTATATAAACGGCAATCTGTCGGCAGCGGATTTCATAACTTATCTGCTGAATAATTATGATATCGATACAAGCAAGATCATAGATGAGAATAAATACTATGATTCCGAAGAGATCTACGCTTCACTGGTAGATAAGATCATCGAGCTTCTTAGAGGCGACGGTGAATTCGATAAGAAGATGCTTCATGTTCTTATCCAGGAGGGCTATATCTCAGGAGATGATGTTGTCAATCTGATATACCTTCAGGGAGTTCTTCCGACTGAGAACGACGAGGATTATGAAGCCTTCAAGAATGACGCCTTCGGCTCTTATGAATTCATAACAAGAAAGATCAGAAAGCTTGAGATAACACCTGCCATGCTTGCTCTTGATCCATGCTCAGGTGCCGTTATCGTTACAGACGTTCATACAGGAGAAGTAAGGGCAATGGTCAGCTATCCAAGCTATGACAACAACTATCTGACAAACTATGTAGATGGCGACTATTATAATAAGCTTTTAAATGACAAGACCACGCCTCTTTATAACCGTGCGAGCATGATGCGTACTGCACCGGGTTCCACCTTCAAGGTTATTTCAACCATAGCCGGCGTGGAAGAGGGTGTGCTTGATATCGACGAAGAGATCACCGACCTGGGTACCTTTGATAAGGTATTTACCCAGCCTACCTGCTGGATCTACAGATCCCTGCGTATGACTCACGGAACAATTGGTATCGAAGAGGCACTCGACATCTCATGTAATTATTTCTACTATGAGGTCGGCTACAGACTTGCTGATGAGAATGGTTACTATAACGATGGAATGGGTCTTGCAAGACTCAATAAATACGCTGCCAAGTTCGGTTTTGACGGCACTTCAGGTATCGAGATTGATGAGAACGATCCGCACATGTCCGACAACGATGCCGTTACAAGTGCTATCGGACAGGGTACAAACAGCTACACCCCTGCGCAGATGGCAAAATACATCACGACTATTGCTAATAAAGGTACCTGCTATGACCTTACGCTTATCGATAAGGTTAAGGACCTTGAAGGAAATATAATAAAAGAGAGCGAACATAACGTTCACTCAACAGTTGAGGTAAGCAGCAGACTGTGGGAGAAGATTTATGACGGTATGAGACTCGTTGTAACAGACGACCTCAGTGGAAATGAGCTTCTTAACTCGATCAAGGTCAGCGTATCCGGCAAGACCGGTACCGCTCAGGAAGATACTTCGAGACCTGCCCACGCCCTCTTTGTTTCCTTCGCACCGAGCGAGGATCCGGAAGTGGCAGTTACCTGCGTTATCCAGAACGGATATTCTTCCGCAAACTCAGCAGAGCTTGCTTCCTTCATCTATGCATATATGTATGATAAGGAATCCCTTACGGATGCACGCTTCGGACAGAATACAGGCGCAACAGATTAAACAAACCTTTCCATAGACCGGTATTTCCGGAACAGGAGTAAATATGTTTGGTAAGATAAAGTTTAAAAATTATAATTATCTGCTTTTATTACTTGTTTTTACGGCTATGGCCTTCAGCCTTCCGCTTATAAAAAGCGTAGATGAGTGGTATGCTTCAAGACAGCTGATAGGTGTAATAATCGCTTCGGTTTTGATGATAATCGTGGCCTTGTTTGATTACCATTTTATCTGCAAGTTTTATGTGGTGTTTTATTTCGTAAATATCGGACTTCTCCTTGCCGTTCTTTTGTTCGGTGACAGCGAGAACAATGCTACAAGATGGTTCACCTTTGCGGGAATCACCTTCCAGCCGTCCGAGCTTACGAAGATAATCATGATCGTCTTCATGGCTAAAATACTCAGTAATGCTAAGGAAAAGGAGAAGCTCAGCAGCTTCAGGACCATAATCAAATTCGGTGTGACCCTTGGTTTCCCGATACTTCTTATCTTCATGCAGCCTGACCTTTCCACAAGTCTCTGTATCATACTTGTTATGATAACTATCTATTATATGGCAGGACTTTCATATAAGGCCATCGGCATCATACTTCTGATATTTATACCGCTTGTCAGTGTATTTATCTGGTATATACAGAAGCCTGATCAGAAGCTGCTGTACGAGCATCAGGTAAACCGTATCATGTCCTTCATATATCCGTCGGAATATCAGGAGGACAATTCACAGCAGAACAACTCAGTCATGGCCATAGGTTCAGGCAAGCTTACGGGCAAGGGACTTGGCAATAACAGCGGTGATACAGTTAAATCGGCAAAGCTTATTTCCGAGCAGCAGACCGACTTTATTTTCTCGGTTGCAGGAGAGGAACTTGGCTTCTCAGGATGTATTATTTTAATTGCATTAATACTCCTCATAGTGCTACAATGTATAAGGATAGCCAGAATGGCGAAGGATACCCTCGGCATGCTGATAGCCTCCGGCGTCGGGTGCCTGATAGGATATCAATCCTTTATAAATATAGGCGTTGCAACGGCACTGCTTCCAAATACAGGAATCCCGCTGCCGTTCATTAGCTATGGAATGAGTTCTCTTGTCAGTCTGGCGTTAGGACTCGGTTTAACGTTAAATATAAGTATGCAGCACAGAAAACATTATTAAGGTTCAGAAAATATAGGGAGGATAGGTATGAACATTGTACTAATAGCGCACGATTCAAAGAAAAAGCTTATGCAGAATCTATGTATAGCCTATAGGTCGATACTTGTTAAGCATGAGATATTTGCTACGGAAACAACCGGAAGACTCGTGGAAGACGCTTCAGGATTGAATGTTCACAAGGTTCACGCAGGACATCTGGGTGGTGTTCAGCAGCTCATGTCACGTATTGAGAGCAACGAAATGGATATGGTGATCTTCCTGCACGATCCGGAGATACCAAGATCTCATGACAATGCATACTACAATATATTTATCGCATGTGATAATCATAATATTCCGATTGCTACAAATCTCGCCACTGCAGAGCTTATGATCAAGGCTCTCGAAAGAGGAGATCTTGACTGGCGGAATCTCTATAAGCACTAAGAGAGTACTAAGAGGATACTAAGAAGACACGATGAAAGCTTTTATTTATTTTTTTGTACTTATTGCCTGCTCAGCAGGTGTAATATTACATTTTACAAGCGAAAACAAGGATTATTCTGACCATTATTATAATGGCGAGACTGTTGATCTTGGCTTCAGCGACAGACTTCCTGTTTATGAGCTGACCGGCTTCCATACAGAGAATGCCGTTATCCGTAATAATCAGGAGATTAATGCCACTGATTATCAGAACAATACCTACGCAGCACTGATGATCAACAATACCGATAATCAGGTTATCGTTGCTCATAATGCATTCAGAAGGATATATCCGGCAAGTATGACTAAGCTTGTAACAGCAATGCTTGCCTGTGAAGCTATAGAAAACGGTACTCTTGACCTTGATCAGGTTATCACGCTTACTCACGATATTGAGTTTCCGGACTTTGACGGAGCGATGCACAGCGGTCTGACACAGGGCTGCCAGATAACGGTACGTAATCTTATGTACGGCTTTATGATGTGCTCCTTCAACGATTTCGGCGTAATACTCGGTGAACAGATTGCCGGAAGCGAAGCTGCATTTGTTGAGATGATGAATCAGAAGATGGTAGAGATTGGTGCTACCAACTGCCATTTTGCAAATACACATGGTCTTGACGACCTTAACCACTATGTAACTGCCTATGATATGTATCTGATCATCAGAGAAGCATCAAAACATCAGCTTCTTGAAGAGATAGACAGCTACAAGACCTACACCTTCTTCTACAAAGATGAAAACGGTGAATACATTCAGACCGATCTTGAACCGACCAACCGTTTCGTTTCAGAGGAAGTCAGAATGCCTTCCAACATCAAGATAAAGTCGTGGAAGACAGGTACTACCGAGCTTGCAGGCTACTGCCTCGCAATGATACTGGATATTAATGAAAAGGAATATACGATAGTTGTTACTGATTCAGAAAGCAGCTATGATCTTTATGATACTATAAGTGCCATGTTCAATCTGGCTGATTAGGATGCTATGAAGAAAAAGAAGAATAGTAAAGTCATTAACTTAATAAAAGACTCTAAGATGAATGTTGCGATTATTATTTTCGCAGCTATTCTTCTTTATGTGGCTATAAGTGTTGTCATCTCCATGAAAAAAGAGCCTGTCGCAACCTACAAGGTTGGTGACAGTGATATAAGCGATAACATAAGCTGCACGGGAATCGCCATAAGAAATGAGATAACAGTCAAGACCAGCCGTTCAGGATATATAACGTACTTTACACGTAATAACGATAAGGTCAGAAAGGGCAGCGCAGTCTGTACCATCGATGATACAGGAAATATCATCAGCAGCAGCGAATCTCCTGAAGCTGAAGGCGTAGTCCTAACTCAGAAGGATTATCAGGAAATACGTAAGACCATATCCCTTTACAAGACCAATTATGACGATATCACTTTCTATAAGGTTTATAATTTCAAGGATGAGATAAGCAGCCAGATACTTGATGTTGCAAACCAGATGCTTGTAGATAAGCTTCATACCAATCAGACAGCCGGTTCAGCTTTCCAGTATATGTACAGTCCCGTCAGCGGGATATTGTGCTTTTATACGGATGGCTATGAAGATAAAAAGGTTGAAAATATCACAGCCGCTGATTTCGATTCTGCATCCTATGTAAAGAATTCCTTTGCTTCAGGTGATATAGTCAATTCCAATTCTGTCGTATATAAAATGATCGAGGATGAGAAGTGGAACATCGTCTGCAAGATAAGTCCGACGGAAGCTGAAAAGCTTAAAGACGAGGAATATCTCGAGATAAATATCAACAACTCCAATTTCAACCTCTATGTCAATTTTGAGATTATCGAAAAGGGTGCTGATCATCTTCTGAATATTTCCATGAAGAAATATATGTCCACCTTTGCAAACGAGAGATTCCTGAATGTTGAGATAATGCTCGACAGCTACGAAGGCCTGAAGATACCTAACTCAAGCATAGTCAGAAAGAAGGTTTATCTCCTTCCTGAGGAATACGCAGCGGCAGGCGGAAATGCAAGCACAAAGAATAAGGTTTACCGCCAGGCAGTTGACCAGGACGGAAATCCTACGATAGAGCAGATCACACTTGATATTTACGATGAAAGAGACGGATATCTTCTCGTCAATCCGGACACCTTCCAACCGACGGATGTGCTGATCCAGCTTGATACGAACAACAAGCTGAACGTCTCACTGCTTGCCAGTGATGATATAGAAGGCGTATATCTTGCCAATGAAGGTGTTGCCCAGTTTATCGAAGTAAAAGTTGAACGTTCGGGTGAAGAGTTCACCGTTGTAAGCACCGGCGGTTCACTCAGAAAATACGATAATATTATCATGGATTCCTCAAAGGTTTCCGAAAATCAGACTATATATTAGTATGTTAAAGAACATGTAAGGATTTTTGATGTAATACATATAAGAAAGGTGATGTTTTTAAGATGCTGATTGATAACTATAATAAGATCAGACGTGATATTGATGAGGCATGTGAGAGAGTCGGACGTAAGCCCGAGGAGGTTCTTCTTGTAGCGGTAAGTAAGACCAAGCCGCTTTCAGATATCGAAGAGCTTGCAGCGGCTGGCGTTAATGACTTTGGTGAGAATAAGGTTCAGGAGCTCTGTCAGAAATATGACGAGGTTTCAAGGCCTGTTAATTTCCATCAGATCGGTCACCTTCAGACAAATAAAGTTAAGCAGGTTATCGGTAAGGCCTGCCTTATACACTCTGTTGATTCCTTCCACCTGGCTGAGAAGATAGAAGCAGAAGCAGCCAAGAAGGATATTACTGTTGATGTTCTTCTTGAAGTAAATGTTGCTGAGGAAGAGAGCAAATTCGGTCTTACAACAGATAATACCGAAGAACTGGTAAGAGAAATATCAGAGAAGCTTCCTCATGTGAAGATAAAAGGCCTTATGACAATAGCACCGTTCGTTGCTGACCCTGAGGAGAACCGTCCTGTGTTCCGTAAGCTCCACCAATTACTACTTGACATAAAATCTAAAAACATAGATAATGTTGATATGGATGTACTCTCGATGGGTATGACCAATGATTACGTGGTAGCTGTAGAAGAAGGCGCTACGATAGTACGTGTCGGAACCGCCATTTTCGGTGAAAGAAATTATCAGATATGATAAAAGCTGCCATATTAGATAGGAGAAGGTAAATGTCTAAGAAATCAGGTAAGAAGAGCTTTTTAGATTATTTCAAAGTTAGTTCAGACGATGATTACGAGGATGAATACGACGATCTGGACGATGATAGTCTCTTCGACGACGAGGAAGAAGAGGTTTATGTAAAACCTAAGAAGGTTAAGAAAGCGAAGAAACAAAAATCAGCTGTGACTGACAGTGCATTTTCTTCTGACTATGATGATTCATATCAGAGCGACAGTGCTTTTGGAAACAGTTACGGAAGCTCATATGATTCCGGCTACAGTAGTTCGTCAAGCTACAGCAGCTCAGGATTAAACAGCTTCGGTCAGTCAGCCACAACTTCATCATACCAGCAGACACAGACCACCTATTCAGCTCCGAAAAAGCAGAACAGGTTCACAAGGGAAGATATGCAGATGAACAGAGATTTCAAGGATCAGAATGTTGTTTCATTCGATAAGAGACAGAATTATAAACCTAACAGTGAGGTTTATGTTATAAAACCGGTTGAGTTTGATGACGCCCAGACCGTTTCCGATTTCCTTAAAGCAGGAAAGACGATCGTAATAAATATGGAAGGCGTTCAGATCGATCCGGCACAAAGAATTATCGATTTTATCGGCGGCGCTTGTTACGGACTTGGTGGAGATCTTAAGGCTATTTCAGCCAATATCTTCATAGCTGCACCGCACAATATTGAGGTTTCAGGTGATCTCAGGGATGAGATTCTTAACGAATCCACATTGTCACCGCAGCTTGGCAAGTATTAATAACTGTCGTTTCGGAGGGGAGAGCAATGTTAACACCGGTTGATATCCAGCAGAAGAAGTTTAAAGCTGGTTTGGGTTACAACAAAGACGATGTATCAAGATTCTTTGAAGAGGTTTCAAAGAGTTATGAGGAATTATATCGTTCAAATGCAGAATTAAAAGAAAAGGTTATAACTCTTAATGATGCCCTGCAGCATTATAAGACTACTGAGGAACAGCTTCAGAAGAATCTTATGCTTGCAGAGAAGAATTCACAGCAGTCAAAGTCAAATGCTGTGAAGGAAGCCAAGACTATTGAGCTCGAGGCTAAGAACAGGGCAAATGAGATTGTTAATCAGGCATATGTTGATCTTGAGGAGATGGAAAATAAGATGAAGATGCTCGAGACAAGATATGCTGAATATAGGAGCGCTTTTGCGGCACTTGTAAGGAAGCAGTATGACATCCTTGATCTCGAAGATATTGATCCGGATGCAAAGATTGATGTCAATTTCGTGCAGGGCGGCTCTGATAATAATAAAAAGAAATCAGGCAACAAGAGGAATTCTCCTTTTGATGGTCTCGGTGCAGACGGTTTTGATTTCAAATTTGAGGATGATCCTCAGATGCGTTCAGGCAGCGGACTTGGTGGCGGCGGTCTCGGCGGCTTCGGTGATTCAGGCCTTGGTGGTTTTGGAGATTCCGGACTCGGCGGCGGCTTTGGTGATTCGCCATTCGGCAGCAGTTCAAAGACCAGCAATTCATCAAATGTTTATGGTTCTGTCCTCGGCGGTTCAGGTATTGATCCGTTCGGCGATGGATTTGATTTTCCCCCCAGTGTAGGCAGCGGAGCTGATGAAGCTGCTGCTGCGGATAAGATCAAGCCATTCAGAACAGTAGATGAGAGGAACGAAGAGAAGAAGGCTGAGAAGAGAGCAGCATCCTTCAGAACAGCCGGCATGCAGAGTATGAAGTCTAAAACTCTGTCTTTTAAGCCTGCAAATACTGATTACCAGGAAGAACTTAAAGCAGCGGCAGAACAGAAGGCCGACGAACATTTACGTAAGCATTCAGAGGATTATGAGAAAGAAACAAATGAATCAAAGGATTCTCTGGTTGGTGACATAGAAAAACCAAATAAAAACGTGAGGACACTCGGACACTTCGAGGGTATAGCCGAAGCAGACGAGGACGGATTCATGTTTCTGTAAATATTATATTAAGGAGTTTTATTATGACAGACCATTTAACAGTTAACCTTAACAACATTCCTGTCTATGATATTACCTACAATGACTCCTTTGATGGATTATCAAGTTTTCTTAAAGGCTTCAACGCCTCAGATAAAAAGGCTCTGATAATTTCAGATTCTAAAGTAGCATCCTTATATCTGGATGCTATTTTAAATGTTATGGAGCCGTGCTGTAAGTATGTTACAAGCTTTGTATTTCCTGCCGGCGAGAGCAGTAAGACTCTCGACACGGTTAGAAATTGCTACGAGAAGCTGATACTTGAAAAGTTTGACAGACATGATTTTATAGTTGCACTTGGAGGTGGCGTTACCGGTGATATGGCCGGCTATACAGCCGCAACATTTCTTAGGGGAATTGATTTTATTCAGATCCCTACAAGCCTCCTTGCTGATGTTGATTCAAGCATCGGCGGCAAAACAGGTGTTGACTTTGATGCATATAAAAATATGGTGGGCGCATTTCATATGCCTCGGCTTGTTTATATCAACAGAGAGACATTTAAAACCCTCGATAAAGACCAGTATTTCAGCGGAATGGGCGAGGTAGTTAAATCCGCTCTCATAAGAGACAGCGAGCTTTTCACTATACTCGAGGAATACAAAGAGGATCTCTTCAATGTTGACAGAAATACTCTGATGGATATCGTATATCGATGCAACCTTGTTAAGAAGGAGGTAGTGGAAGAGGATCCTGAAGAGAAGGGGATCCGTGCCATCCTGAATTACGGACATACCCTTGGCCATGCCCTTGAGAAATACATGAATTTCAAACTTCTTCACGGTGAATGTGTTTCGATCGGCAGCATCATGGCTTCATATATTTCCCTCAAGAAGGGACTTATTACAGAAAACGATCTTGATAGGATAATAGCAGTAATCACACGTTTTGACCTTCCAAAGCTTCCGAAGCACATCGATGTTAAGCAGATAATCGAGCTTACCAAGAACGATAAGAAGATGGTAGGAAATACAGTCAAATTCATCCTGCTTCGCAGTATCGGAGAGGCTTTTATCTCCAGGGAAGTTAGCGATGAAGATATGATGGATGCTATAGAGTTTTACCTGAATGAGATCAACGAACAATTAGTTTGATAATATATTAACCATAAAAATATTATGTTAACACGAGAAGACTATGGGAAACAGATCAAGAAATGTAGAACAGCAAAAAATTGAAAAAGACAGAGTAAGACAGAAGAAGATCGTTCAAAATAAAGATAATAAGTTAAGCAACGTCACCAAAGATGAAAAAACATCTGTAGAAAAAGAGAGCAAGGTTTCTGGTGAAGCTTCTCCTGAAAAGATTTCTAATAGTATGGTGCTCGACAGAAATGAGAAGCTTAAGATCCTTCTTATTTCTTTTGGTATTATGGCAGCGCTGATAATCCTTGACCAGATCACCAAGGATCTTATGATCATGAATTATTCGGTAGGCCACGGACTTGTGATAATAAAGGGCTTCTTCGAACTGCTTCATATCCAGAATAAGGGTTCGGCATGGGGTGCTTTTAATGATAAGCCGATCGTACCTATCATTATCTCTTGTATTTTAATTATATTTATCATCTATATTTATGCAAATATCATCAAATACAGAAAATACAAGAGCCTCAGGATCTGTATCGTATTTTTGTTATCAGGCGCACTGTCAAATATCATCGACAGGATAAGACTTGGCGCAGTTACTGACTTTATCTACTTCAAGCTTATCGATTTTCCTGTTTTTAACGTTGCAGACATCTACGTGACCATAAGTATGATGTTTATGCTGCTCATGCTGATCTTCACCTATAACGGCAACGATCTTGATATCATGCTTGGAAACGGCTATCTTGATGAAAAGGGTGAATTCAAAGAAAAAGCAGGTAAATAAACTTACCTGACGATCCGGAGATAAATTATGCAGGGAAACAACGAAACATCTGAAAAGCTTTTACTTGTTCCGGACAGCTTCCTTGCCGGTACAAGGATAGATAAATATCTTTCCGACGAAAGGGAGGAGCTCTCAAGGTCCTTCATCCAGCAGCTTATAACCGACGGAAATGTTCTTGTGAACGATAAGTCGGTCAAGGCAAGCTATAAGATCAAGGAAGGCGATAAGATCAGCCTTGTGATACCTGAAGCCGAGGAGCTGGTTATCGAGCCGGAGGATATTCCGCTTGATATCGTATACGAGGACAGCGATGTCGTGGTTGTTAATAAGCCTCAGGGAATGGTAGTTCATCCTGCATCAGGTCATTACAGCGGAACACTTGTAAATGCGCTTATGTATCATTGCCGCGACAGCCTTTCAGGTATCAACGGTGTTATGAGACCGGGTATCGTTCATCGTATCGATATGAATACCTCAGGACTTCTGGTCATCTGCAAGAATGACAATGCTCACAAGGCGCTGGCTGATCAGTTCAGCGTGCATTCTATCACCAGAGAATATACTGCTATAGTTTATGACCATTTCAATGTGTCTGAGGGAACTGTAGATGCCGCTATAGCGCGTTCTAAGGACGATAGAAAGAAGATGGCTATCGATCCGGCCGGAAGAAGGGCTGTGACACATTATAGCGTTGTAGAGCCTCTGGAGAGGAATTTTACTCTGATAAAGGCAAGACTTGAAACCGGAAGGACTCATCAGATCAGAGTACATATGGCAAGCATCAAGCATCCTTTACTGGGCGATGATGTCTACGGTCCAAAGAAGTGTCCGTTTAATCTTAACGGCCAGATGCTTCATGCAGGAAAGCTGGGATTCGTACATCCTTCAACAGGAGAATATGTTGAATTCGAATCACCGCTGCCGGAGTATTTTACAAGGATACTGAATGTACTCAGAAAGCCGGATAATACAGATAATATGAGTTGACATGAAACAGCAGAGAATTTATACTGTTTTTTGTAAATATGACAATTGATCGGGCAGAAGATGATCAGATTAGGGACTTGATCAAAGCCCGGTTATCAATACAGGGAGGATAAAAGTATGTGGTGGATAATAGCAGCAGTTGTACTCGTATTTTATATCATTATCAATATCTTCGTTGCGATCGATTTCAGAAAGATCAGAATTAATGATAATGATTATAACGTAGATGATTATATGTCAGATCGAATGGGACTTTTCCTTTTCGTTGGTGCCGCTTTTTACTGGCCGATCTTCGTTGTAGATATGGTTTACGACAGAAGATATCTGAAGGAGCTTCGTGAGCAGTACAAGACCAAGGTTGATAACGGTGAGATTGAAAGCGATGCTTTAAAGAAGCTTAAGGAAGCTGAGAAGGCTGCCAGAGAAGAAGCTAAGCAGGCATACAAAGCTGCTAAGGAAGAAGCTGACAAGGCTGAGAGAGCTGCGATTCAGGCAAAGGCCGCAGAGAAGGCAAATAAATAATTATGACAATACTGACGAGAGGATGAAAGTCCTCTCGTTTTTTTGCGTAGACAATTAACCGATGGGCGAGGTGACGTGCGACATAGTCGCATCTACGCAGTACATAAAAATGTACTTTGAAGCTGTTCAAGCATAATAATCTGTTTAATTTTTAGGGCTGTTGTAGTAGAATTATAGTTGTGAAATGATACGTAATTCTGCCTGTTATTATTTTGGTTTTAGGCAGTTTTCGAATTTTATAGATAATTATTTCAGGGAGAATTTATATGCCGAAAAAGAAATCCACAGTACTGTATTTATCAAAGATATTATATGAGAAGACCGATGAGGAGCATGGTATTTCCAGGAAGGAGATCGAGGATATCATGCAGATCGAATACGGTATCACCTTCGACAGAAGGACCTTCTATGATGATATAGATCTCCTGACCGATTACGGAATGGATATAATCAAATATAAGGATGGCAGGGATTACAAATACCAGCTTATTTCGAGGGAGTTTGAGCTTGCAGAGCTGAAGGTTCTGGTTGATTCGATCCAGGCTTCGAGGTTTATCACAAGAAAGAAGTCCGAGGAGCTTATCAAGAAGATTGAAGGTTTGACGAGCATCTACTGTGCAGGGCAGCTTGACAGACAGATCTATGTTGCTGACAAGATCAAGGCAGCCAATGAGATGATCCTTATCAATATCGACCAGATACACCTTGCGATCAATCAGGATAAAAAGATCACGTATAAATATTTTGACTGGAACAGCGATAAGAAGAAGGTGTTCCGCCACGACAATAAAACCTATAAAGTCAGCCCGTGGGCGATGATCTGGGATTCCCAGAATTATTATCTGATAGCCTTTGACGAGGACGCCGGGAAGCTTAAGCATTACAGAGTTGATAAGATGCTGAACCTGGAAATATGTGATGAGTCCCGTGCCGGTGAGCAGGAGTTCTCAGACTTTAATGTCGCTGAATACTCGGAGAAACTTTTCGCCATGTTTGACGGAACCGAAGAGAAGGTCACACTACAGGCTGATGAGTCCATGGTTTCGATCCTTTTCGACAGATTCGGCATGAATATACCGATCAAAAAGCTTGGCGATAGCCGTATAGAAACTACCGTTGATGTGCTTATAAGTGATCACTTCATCACCTGGGTGCTTGCTCTTGGTAACGGTGTGAAGATTACAGCCCCGGATAATGTGGTGGATCGGGTGAAAACACTTCTGACAGAAAGAACAAAGCTATATACTAACTGATAGCAAGAAAATCATTATTTATGCTTTAGTATAAATATTTATTCTGTCGCATAAATATATTGAGACAGATCATTATAAAACCAGATGAAAGGAAGCGATTTAAGTATATGCAGACAGCGATTTTAATAGCCGTAATTTTAGTTGCAATAATATCGTTTGTGATTTTGGTACGCGTATTTTCTGCTCAAAACGACAGTAAGTATAACGATCTTGAGAATCAGATCGTTACTTTGACCGAGCAGAACCGTAACATGAATGCTCAGCTGACTCAGAGCATGAACAACCTGAATGCTCAGTTTAACCAGAGTATTAATGGTCTTAATGAAAATATCAGAACTTATTTCAGAACTCTTGAGGACAATCTGAGAATCATCAATGATAAGTTGATAAGTGAAACAAATAACAGGATAGAGAAGCTCACTACCGACACCGGAAGACAGATTGAGAAGCTTAATGAAGATTCAAACACCAAGATAGAAAAGCTCTATGAGCAGATGAATGCGGCAGATAAGAACACGGCCGAGCAGCTGAGGGAGATCAACCGCATCGTTTCCGAGAAGATGCAGGAGATCCTTGACCGAAAGATCAACGAGGCCTTTGCAACAGTTACAAAGAATATGACTGAGCTGAGCAAGAGTATTTCCGAAGGTCAGGAAGTTCAGAAGAACGAGATCAAATACCAGCTTAATGCTCTGAAGGACGAGTTCTCGAAGATCCATTCCGAGAACAAAGAGGCTATGGATAAGATTCACTCTGAGAATAAAGAGACAATGGATAAGATCCGTCTCGACAACCAGCAGAGTCTCGACAAGATCAACGAAACCGTCAACGAGAAGCTGCAGAAGACTCTTAACGACAGGATCACACAGTCATTTGAAGCAGTTAATAAGAGGCTCTCAGAGGTTTATGAAGGTCTCGGCGAGATGAAAACTGTAGCTTCCGGCGTTAAGGATCTGAAGAACGTATTGGCCAATGTTAAAACACGAGGTATCCTCGGTGAGATTCAGCTCTCAGCGATCCTTGAAGAGATACTTACAAATGATCAGTATGAGACACAGTTCAAACTCACGCCAGGTAGTCGCGATATCGTCGACTTCGCTATCAAGCTTCCGGGACAGGAGGATGGTAAATACATCTACCTCCCAATCGATTCAAAGTTCCCGGGCGGTCGCTGGTCAGACCTTGCAGAAGCATACGAGGTCGGTGACCCGGTTATTATTAAAGAAAAGCGCAAAATACTTGAGACCGAGATCAAAAACTGTGCCAAGAGCATCAGTGATAAATATATCAAACCACCATATACAACTGATTTTGCTATTATGTTCCTGCCATTCGAAGGACTGTATTCAGAAGTAGTGAACATGGGACTTGTAGAAATCCTGCAGCGCGACTATAAGATTAATATCACCGGACCATCAACTATGGCTGCAACTCTTAACAGCCTCCAGATGGGTTTCAGAACTCTTGCCATCCAGAAGAAGAGCGGAGAGGTATGGTCTATTCTTGAGAAGGCTAAGAAGGAATTTGCAAGCTTCGCAAAGGTTCTTGATTCTGCTAGAACAAGACTCAGGCAGGCTGATGAAGAGCTCAATACACTTATTGGCACAAGGACTAATAAGATTAACAGTGCATTGAAAAACGTCACTGTATTAGAAGTTGAAAGTAGCAATACACAGGATGTGTTGGAAATCGATTCAAATGATGATGAGTGATCAACTATCATGCAAAAAAATAAAGTCCTTTCGGACTTTATTTATCCCGCACAATGCGGACCGAAGCGATTTCGAATAATTTCTTATTTGAACTCACCCTGTAGATATGATGATCTTATTAGTCTATATGAGATTGCAAGATATTGTAAAGTTTCACTAATACTGGTTGAACCACGAGAAAGCATTGAAAGAAATGGCGAAAAACGGTATATTATAGACAAAGATCAATGCTTTATTGATGCTAATTAGCCGCTATAAACTATTAAATCTACACTATTTACCAGATAGATAAGCTCGGTGAAAACCTCGATTTGAGGTTTGAGAGCCCTGTAGATTATAAGAGGACTTAAACACTTGAGAGCCCTGTAGATTATAATATGGATGTATTTGCGATAAGAATCAACTTGTTATTCTTGATTGATTTTATTAAATGATATACTATTTTAACAATAATAATAGCTTTAGGAAGGAGGATTATAATGATCAATAAGAATGATGTTATACAAAAAGTAACTCACAAAGTAGTTGAAAAAGCAATTGAATCATTTGGAGAAAAAGTTAATAGAATCATTCTATATGGTTCGTATGCCAGAGGTGATTTTACTTCTGAATCCGATATAGATGTTATGATCCTTCTGAATTGTGATCATAAAGATCTGCCTTCATTCAGACGGTTAGTAGCCGAGATTGCAAGTGATGTAAGTCTTGATAATGATATTGAAGTTTCTCTCCTTATAGAAGATGTTTATACGTTTGAAAAATGGCTAAACGCTCTTGTTTTCTATCAGAATGTTAAAAAGGAGGGGATAATACTGTATGAGTGAAGATAATAGAATAGAATTATCGAAATATAGATATGAAAAAGCAATTGAATGTTTAAACTCTGCAAAGGTTTTGGTTGATCATAATGATTTCAGAGGTGCAGTTAATAGAGCATATTATGCTATTTTTCATTCTTTGAGAAGTATCCTTGCACTTGATATGGTAGAGTTTAAAAAGCATTCAGGTAATATTTCATATTTTAGGCAAAACTACATAAAAGATGGGGTATTGGATGTTGAATTATCCAGAGTTTTGTCTTTAGCATCAGAAACCAGAAATAGTAGTGATTATGATGATTTTTTTGTTATCTCGAAGGACGAGGTAAATAATCTGATAATTGATGCAGAAAGATTCTGTACTGATGTAGCTGATTATTTGAGAGAAAGAAATCCAGAGATTTTTGGATAGATTTGCTCAAACAAATTGCTTAATAAAAATGTAATTAAAATATAAATAACTGTTCAATTAAGCGTACATTTGTGTTATTATATATATTTGAGTAGTTCTATGATTTCAACCACTCAAAGTACCACGATTGAAACAGGAGAATTAAATAAAATGGATATAAAGATGCAGCATAAAGCGCCGTTATATGATGCGCTTGAGAAGTTCAGAAGGCTCAGGGTTGTTCCATTTGATGTGCCCGGCCATAAGAGGGGCAGAGGCAACACTCAGCTCGTCGATTTTCTGGGGCAGAAATGTGTTGAAATAGACGTCAATTCAATGAAACCTTTGGATAATCTCTGTCATCCTGTATCCGTAATAAAAGAGGCAGAGGATCTTGCGGCAGATGCATTTGGCGCAGCTCATGCCTTTTTTATGGTTGGTGGAACGACAAGTGCCGTTCAGAGCATGGTATTTACGGCCTGCAAACAGGGCGACAAGATCATCATGCCTCGTAACGTTCATAAGAGTGCGATAAATGCGCTGGTTCTCTGTGGTGCGATCCCTGTTTACATCGACCCGAAGGTTGATACAAAGCTGGGTATCCCTCTCGGAATGGAAATAGAGGATGTTAAGAAGGCTGTTGCAGAGAATCCGGATGCCAAGGCAATCCTTATAAACAATCCGTCATATTACGGAATCTGTTCGGACCTTCAGGCAATCGTCAATCTGGCGCATGAAAACGGAATGCTTGCACTGGTTGACGAGGCACACGGAACTCATCTGTATTTTGGAAAGAATCTGCCCCTCAACGGAATGGCAGCAGGAGCTGATATGTGTGCCATAAGTATGCATAAGTCTGGCGGTTCGCTTACTCAGAGCTCACTTCTTCTGATCGGCGACAAGATAAATGAAGGCTATGTAAGTAATATCATCAACCTGACCCAGACCACAAGCGCTTCCTACCTCTTACTGGGAAGTCTTGATATAAGCCGCAGAAACCTTGCACTTCATGGCGAGGAAAGCTTCGCAAAGGTCTGTGAAATGGCTTCCTACGCAAGGGACGAGATCAATGAGATCGATGGATATTTCGCCTTTGGTTCAGAGCTTATAAACGGCGGAAGCATATACGACTTTGATGAAACAAAGCTTGTTATAAATACACGCGGCATCGGCCTCACCGGTATCGAGGTTTATGACCTTCTCCGTGAGGAATACGATATCCAGATGGAATTCGGCGACCTGTCAAATATCCTTGCTTACATCTCAATCGGTGACAGACTTCAGGATATTGAAAGACTCGTTGGTGCGCTCAGCGATATTGCAAGACTTTACGCAAAGCCTGAAGGCAATTTCTTCAGTGCAGAATATATAACACCTATTGTTAAGGCAACTCCTCAGGAAGCCTTCTATGCTGAGAAGGTTAAGCTTCCTCTCGAGCAGACAGTCGGAAGGATATGTGCGGAATCAGTTATGTGTTATCCTCCCGGAATCCCGATCCTTGCTCCTGGTGAGATGATCACAAGCGATATCATAGAATATATAAAGACAGCCAAAGAGAAGGGCTGTTCTATGCAGGGACCTGAAAGCGACGATATTTCCGAGCTTTGTGTTCTGAAATAAAGCATCCGATACGGTCGAAATATGAAACAGTTTATTACTCATTTTTATGAGATTTTAGATAGTTGAGGTAGTGAAATGGCAGATAATAAAATGGAATTCTGGTTTGAAGAGATGCACACATCGAATGTTAAGATGTCCATCAGAGTCAATCAGCACCTCTACAGCGGTACCAGTGAATTCAGAAGAATAGATGTATTTGACTCGCCGGAGTTCGGAAAATTCCTTACTTCCAACGGAAATGTTATCTTTTCCGAGCAGGAGGAGTTTACCTACGACGAGATGATAGTTCATGTTCCGATGGCAGTTCATCCGGACGTCAAGCGCGTGCTTGTTATCGGTGGCGGCGACGGTGGAGTTGCCAGAGAGCTGTCACATTATAAGGAGATCGAGGTTATCGATATTGCGGAGCCGGACAAGATGTTCGTAGATGTCTGCAGAAAATATTTCCCTGACAATGCGATAGGTCTTGAGGATGTTCGTGTACGGATCTATTACGAAGACGGCCTCAGATTCCTGAGACGCTGCAAGGACAAATACGACCTTATAATCAATGACGCAACCGATCCGCTTGGACACGAGGCAGGCCTTTTCACAAAGGAATTCTACGGTAACTGCTTCAAGGCGCTTCATGATGACGGAATCATGGTTTACCAGCACGGAAGTCCATTCTTCGACGAGGACGAGGAGGACTGCAGATCTATGCACAGAAAGGCTTTCAAGTCTTTCCCGATCACCAGAGTTTACCAGGCACATATTCCTACAAGTCCTGCAGGCTACTGGCTCTTCGGTTTTGCTTCGAAGAAATACCATCCGCTGAAGGATTTTGATCCGGAGCGCTGGGAGAAGAGAGACATACAGACCTGGTATTATACAACGCATCTTCACAGAGGAGCTTTCATGCTTCCTAAATACGTTGAGGATATGCTTAAAGAGGAAGAATAAACCGATCACCAAGTTAATAAAGAGCGATAAGCGACATTATCAATAATACGAATATTGTATTTATAATGGATGGTCATGATTTGAAAATATATAGAAAGATTGAGGGTTAAAAATATGAGTAGATTACTTGTTATAGGATGCGGCGGCGTTGCACAGGTTGCGATCCAGAAATGCTGCCAGAACAGTGAAACATTTACAGAGCTTATGATCGCGAGCCGTACAGAATCAAAATGCATCGCGCTTAAGGAGAAGCTTGAGCAGCAGGGCACTCCTGTAAAGCTTTCAACTGCAACCGTAAATGCAGACGATAAGGACGATCTTGTTAAGCTTATTTCCGCATACAAGCCGGACGCAGTTCTGAATGTTGCACTTCCTTATCAGGATCTTACCATTATGGATGCCTGCCTTGAGTGCAAGGTTGATTATATTGATACTGCAAATTACGAGCCTGAGGATACTGATGATCCAGAGTGGCGCGCTATTTACGAAAAGAGAATAGAGGAGAAGGGCTTCACAGCTTACTTCGATTACAGCTGGCAGTGGGCTTACGAAGAGAAATTCAAGGAAGCCGGTCTTACAGCGCTTCTCGGAACAGGTTTTGATCCTGGCGTTACAAGCGTATTTACAGCTTATGCTGCAAAGCATTATTTTGATGAGATTGATACGATCGATATTCTCGACTGCAACGGCGGTGATCATGGTTATCCATTCGCTACAAACTTCAATCCGGAGATCAATCTTCGTGAGGTTTCAGCTAACGGAAGCTATATGGAGAACGGTAAGTGGATCGAGACTAAGCCTATGGAGATCAAGAGAGTTTACAACTTCCCTGAGGTTGGCGAGAAGGATATGTATCTTCTTCATCACGAGGAGATCGAGGCTCTCGGCAGAAACTTCCCTGACGTTAAGAGAATAAGATTCTTTATGACCTTCGGTCAGAGCTATCTGACACATATGAAATGCCTTGAAAATGTTGGTATGCTTTCAACAAGTCCAATCAACTTCGAAGGCAAAGAAATAGTACCTATTCAGTTCCTTAAGGCACTTCTTCCGGATCCTGCAAGCCTTGGACCAAGAACTGTCGGCAAGACAAATATCGGATGCATCTTCACAGGAAAGAAGGACGGCAAGGAACGTAAGATATATATTTACAATGTTTGTGATCATCAGGAGTGTTACAAGGAGCTTGGCAGCCAGGCGATCAGCTATACAACAGGTGTGCCTGCAATGATCGGTACAGCACTCGTTGTTAAGGGGCTTTGGAAGAAACCGGGCGTCTTCACAACTGATGAATTTGATCCGGATCCATACATGGAAATGCTCAACGAATACGGCCTTCCATGGGTTGTTGATGAAAATCCGGTGCTTGTGGACTAATACAAAACATAATTAAAAATACAGATTACGCGGGCTTATACAAATGTCAATTGAACCCGTTAAAATTGGAGCATTTGATGAAATACAGTGAACTGAAAACTCCGGCATATATCGTGCAGGAAGAAAAGCTTATAAAGAACCTTGAAATACTGGCAGATGTTGAAAAGCGGGCAGGAGTGAAGATCCTGCTGGCTCAGAAGGCCTTCTCGATGTTTAAGACTTACCCTCTTATCAGCAGATACCTTTCAGGAACAACAGCTTCGGGCATCTACGAGGCTAAGCTTTCTTATGAGGAGTTTAACGGCAGAACTGACAATCATGTATTTGAGCCTGCATTTAAGGCTTCCGAGATGAAGGAGCTTTGCGAGATCTGCAGTCATATTTATTTCAATTCACTGGCTCAGCTGGAGCTTCACAGACCTGTCTGGGAGCCTTACCAGAAGGCCGGAAAACTGAAGGTTGCACTCCGTATAAATCCTGAGTTTTCAACCCAGGAAGGCCATGAAATATACAATCCCTGCGGCAAGGGTTCAAGACTCGGAATAAGGCGAAAGAACCTTCCGGATAAGCTCCCTGAAGGAGTTACTGGACTGCATTTTCATACACTCTGTGAGCAGGGCTTTCAGCCGCTTTATGATACCTTCAAAAGCATAGAAGATAATTTTGCAGATATCTTAAAGCAGGTTAGCTGGATAAATATGGGCGGTGGTCATCATATTTCAAAGGATGAGTATGACCGCGAGGGGCTTATAAAGTTCCTTAAAGAAGTGAAAGAGAAGTGGAACGTTGATATTTATCTTGAGCCGGGCGAGGCGATCGCTATCGACGCCGGAACACTGATAACAACGGTTCTTGATATTGTCGATACAGATGATATGCCGACACTGATCCTTGATGCATCCGCAGCCTGTCATATGCCTGACGTACTTGAAATGCCTTACACACCGCCTCTTTTTGGTGCTATCAAAGCCGGAAGCGAAGAGTATGAGGATGAGATGAAGGGCAATGATAATGTTGATGCCAGTCTCTGGGTGAGACTGGCATCGAGAACCTGTCTTGCAGGTGATGTGATCGGTTTATATAAACTGAAGGCTGTACCTCAGATTGGAGATATACTGACCTTTGGTGATATGGCTATTTACAGCATGGTCAAGAATAATACCTTCAATGGAATGGCTCTTCCGGATATCGTACTGGAGCATCCTTCACAGAATAAATCTGAAGCCGGTCCAGTTGATAATGATTCTTCAGATGATGAAGATAGATTTGAACTCGTAAAGAGATTTGGATACGAAGACTTTAAAGAGAGGCTTTCGTAATATGACACTTGTAAATACAAATGAATTAAATAACAGCTCTTTAAGGTTCCCGGGTGAGTTTGAACCACATGAAGGAACTCTTATGATCTGGCCTGAACGTCCTGGCAGCTGGGGCAAGGATTCCTCAAAAGCTGAGGACGCATTCGCAGAGATAATCACAAAGCTTCTTGAGGTTGAGAATGTTTATCTTGTTGTGAGTGATAGGGCTGCCGAGACTGTTTATAACAGATTTAATAGATCGGCAGAAGATTCGCACGAATTATCAATATATGTATACGAAACCGATGATTCCTGGGCGAGAGATGTCGGACCGACCTTTGTACTTAAGAACAGTGAGCGCTGCGGCATCAACTGGAGTTTCAACGCCTGGGGCGGAGTGTATGACGGACTTTATGCTTCATGGGATAAGGATGACCTTCTGGCGAAGAATTTTACAGCTCTCTTAGGGGATAAAATGATAGATGCTGCACCATTTGTTCTTGAAGGCGGAAGCATCCATTCAGACGGCGAAGGAACTCTTATGGTTACTGAGTCGTGCCTTCTCTCAAAGGGCCGTAATCCGTCTCTTGATAAAATACAGATAGAAGATGCCCTTAAGCATTATCTTGGCGTAGAGAAGGTTCTGTGGCTTCCTAGAGGCATCTACATGGACGAGACCAATGAGCATGTGGATAATGTAGCTGCCTTTATCAGACCGGGCGAGATCGTAGTTGCCTGGACAGATAACAAGGACGATCCGCAGTACGAGCTTTCGCTTCAGGATTACGAATATCTGATGAATGAAACTGATGCAAAAGGAAGAAAGCTTAAGGTTCATAAGCTGCCGATTCCGGATATTCCTGTGACCTGTACAGCTGAGGATATTGATAATTATATTTTCGAGGAAGGCGAAGATGAGCGCGAAGTCGGCGAGAGACTTGCCGCAAGTTACGTGAATTTTTATTTTGCAAATGACTGCCTTCTGGTACCACAGTTTGGCGGTGAAAATACAGAAAGCGACGAACGTGCTGTGAAGATACTTCAGGAGCTTTGTCCTGACAGAAAGGTTATTCCGATCTACGCAAGACATATACTTCTCGGCGGCGGAAATATCCACTGTATCACACAGCAGATACCGTTAATCAATAAATGATCAGTGGTATTATTAAATAATTGAGGGTGAATATATGGCAAACACAAAGGTTGCTGCGATCCAGATGAGCTGCAGCAGAGATGTCAAAGAAAATATAGATAAAGCTGAGAAAATGGTCCGTGAAGCCGCTAAAAACGGTGCAAAGATCATCCTTCTTCCTGAGCTTTTTGAGAGACAGTATTTTTGTCAGGAGAGGCGTTATGATTATTACAGTTTTGCCAAGCCGTTTGAAGAAAATGACGCAGTTCTGCGCCTTACAGAGGTTTCAAAGGAGCTTTCGGTTGTTATACCTGTAAGTATCTATGAAAGAGATAAAACAACGCTTTACAATACGGTTGTAATGCTTGACTGTGGCAAAAACCTTGGAATTTATAGGAAAACTCACATTCCTGACGATCATTTTTATCAGGAAAAGTTCTATTTTACGCCGGGAAATACAGGTTTTAAGGTATTTGAGACAAGCTATGGAAGAGTAGGTATCGGAATCTGCTGGGATCAGTGGTTCCCTGAAACTGCAAGGAGCCTGGCCCTTCTTGGTGCAGACATCATACTTTACCCGACAGCCATCGGTTCTGAGCCAATCCTCGGTATGGACAGCTCCGGACATTGGCAGCGAACCATGCAGGGTCATTCAGCCGCAAATATAATTCCGGTTGTGGCTGCAAATCGTATCGGCCACGAGGAAGTTTCTCCATGTGAAGAAAATTCATTCCAGGAAAGCTCACTTGATTTTTACGGAACAAGTTTTCTTACAAATGAAACCGGTGAAGTTATCGCACAGGCCGATAAAACTTCTGAGAACATTCTTTATGCAGAATATGATTTCGACAATCTGAAAAACGTTCGTCTTGAATGGGGAATGTTCCGTGACAGACGTCCTGAGATGTATGATCTGATCTAAGAACAGCAGTGAAAAGTGAAATGTATTTATTCGTCAAACCATAGTTTTGCGAAATAATAGTACATAATATTATGGAGAGTAGTACTATGGCCAAATCCGCAGAAAATAACGAAAAACAACTAAATACCAAGTTAACTGCATCTAAACCGGCTAATATTTCGCATGTTTCATACGCAAAGGAATTATCTAAGAAACAGATCATGAGGCTCCGCGAAATTACAAGCCAGCTTCCTTCGTATGTAAGTTTATTTCTTCGCAGCATCGAGGAAACAACTCAGCCACGTACAAGGATCGCATATGCCTATGATATTAAGTTTTTTTTCGACTATTTACATGAGGAAAATCCTGCGTTAAAAAACAAAGCTGTTAAGGATATTTCACTCGATGATCTGAACCATTTAACCGCTCTGGATATCGAAGAATTTTTATCATTTATAACCTTATATGTTAAGGACGGCCGCGAATACACAAACGACGCACGTTCAAAGAAACGTAAATTATGTGCCCTAAGAGTGCTTTTTGCCTATCTTTATAAGCATGAAATGATCAAGGAAAACGTTACTACCAAGGTTAATATGCCTAAAATACGCGAAAAGGCTATTATCCGTATGGATGCAAATGAGACTGCTGACTTCCTCGATCACGTCGAATATGGTATCGGACTTACGAAAAGTCAACAGAGGTTTCACGAAAAGTTAAAATGTCGTGATCTCGCAATACTGACCCTCATGTTAAGCACCGGAATCCGTGTTTCCGAGCTTGTTGGACTTAATCTTTATGACGTAGATTTCAATAATATGCGTATAAAAGTCACCAGAAAAGGTGGAAATGAAGATTTTGTATTTTTCAGCGACGAAGCCGGCGATATTTTGCAGGAATATCTGAAGGAACGCGAACAGATAACGCCTGTTGACGGCCATGAGGACGCATTTTTCCTTTCTTCACAGCGTAAAAGGCTTGGTGTACGCAGTGTTGAGCTGCTTGTCAGAAAATACGCCTCTACTGCTACTCCTCTTAAGCATATCACTCCTCACAAGCTGAGAAGTACCTATGGCACGTCATTGTATCAGGAAACAGGTGATATTTACCTTGTAGCTGACGTTCTAGGTCACAAAGACGTAAATACGACCCGTAAGCATTACGCTGATATGGACGAAAATAAAAAGAGAGCCAATCGAAACGTGGTTAAATTACGTGAAAACGACTAACATTAGTTCTTCTTCACAGCTCTCACGATTATATCTGCAGCATCCTCAATAGATATACGGCTGCTGTCGATACAGAGATTATAGGTGTCCATCTTGCCCCATTTCTTTGAAGAATAATAATTGTAGTAAGAAGCCCTTGCCTTATCTTCTTTATTTATCTGGTCCTTTACCTTGTTCTCTGAAAGGTCAGGGAAACGCTCCATAACAGTCTTGATCCTTGTCTCCAGAGGCGCATAAATAAATACATTCAGCACATCAGGATAGTCACGAAGAATGTAATCAGAGCATCTACCGACGATAACGCATGACTCTCTATCAGCTATCGATCTGATGGTATTAAAGGTTGCCTGAAATGCCTGCTGATTGATATTCATTGTATAATCGCTGTTATTATAGCTGTACGCAAATGCATACGGATCCATAACAACCGAATACAGAAAGCTCTTATTAGGTTTCTCATCAAGATTCTGCAAAAGCTCCTCGCAAACACCGGAATTCTTTGCAGCCAGCTTCAGAAGCTCTTTATCATAAAGATTAACGCCAAGCTTCTCGGCAACAGCTCTTCCTATATTTCTTCCGTTACTTCCGAACTGTCTACCTATCGTTACAATCTTGTTACCCATAACAACCCCTCCTCTTTATAAAACGCTTAATATTATACACTAAAGAACTAACCCAAATAGATATCATCGGCTGATGATCATCTTAATAGTCCTTGTATTCATCATATATCTTATTAAAATACGCCATATGCTCGTCAATCGAAGCTCCCAGAACTCTCTGAGCCGTCTCAACCTTAAGCGTATTTTTAATCTCAAGATAATTGGTCCGGTTTATCTCATTTCTGAGACTTATATATGTCGGATCCTTTTCAAAATGAGTTTTAACAGCAAGTTTTCCGTCCTTTTCCCCAAGCATCTCACGGAAATGCTTTGCCTTAACCTCATAATTCATTGTACCGCTGAGTAGGTCACCCAGATCATGACTCGGATATATCGCATAGCACTCAGCACCCGGATATTTATAATGTTCAAATATCTTATCGATGTCGAGACCAATAATGATAAACCTTCTTACACCCAGATCATACAGCGGTTTTATCGGCTCATTGTCTGTAAGACCTCCGTCCAGGTATTCCTTACCGTTGATCCTTACAGCTTCGTAGATGACCGGCAGAGCTGATGAAGCAAGAAGAATATTTATCATTTCTTCCTTGGTATGTCCGTTAAGCTTCATATACTCAGGGAAATACCTGCCGCCTTCAAGCCTTGTAACGCCTGCATAAACGATACATGGAAGTGCCTTAATGACGTCCTCCTTGAGGTATTCGTTCATCATTACCCTAACTTTATCTCTTGAGAAAAGCTTTGGATTATTTGAAAACAGATCAGGATCCGGCTCAAATACCTCCGGCATATTTATATTTTCCCAGACATCATACATAAACCGGCTGTCACCCAGACAGTAAAGCATAGCATTTATCGCACCGATGGAATCGCCGGATATGTATTTTACATCCTTAAGGAGTCCCGCTTCAGCAAGCGCCTTAAGAACACCTACCTGATAGGCTCCTTTAGCTCCTCCGCCGGAAAGAACAAGTCCTGTCGCGGTCGCAGGATCAGGTGTAATTGTTTCATTGTTAATTACAATATTATTCCCATAATCATCAAAGAACAGATCGTTATCCAATCCATTCACCCCCTAATAATTAAATCCCTAAATCTACATAACAGCCTCAACCGATCGTCATCCAGCCTCAACTGGTCTAAATCATCAGACCTCTACCGATCGTCATCCTCGAAATAAACATAATTAATTATCTCGGAGCCATCAGCTTCTTGATACCTTCCTTAAGGCCATCAACTGTCAGTGGATACATATGATATATCTGCGCCAGTGTATCCTCGGCCTCCATCCATGTAAGCCTTGAAGAAAGGCCTGCATGATATCTTGGATTCAGCCAGATGATCTTCTTATATTTCTTGCTCAGCATCACGTTCCAGTCATAGCCGCTCTTACCATCATTCGGTCCGCGGTAGTTGCCGTTCACGTCGAAAAGCTCCTCAGGAGCCATCTGAGCATCGCCAACGATTATAACCTTATAATCCTTGTCAGTCTTTCTAAATACCTCTTCAAGGTCGATCCAGTCACCATATTCGCATTCAGCAGTCTTGTAAAGCTTACTGTAAATACAGTTATGGAAATAATAAGTCTTAACCTCTTTGAAATGGTTAGCCTTATGAACTGCCTGGAAAAGCGAATTGCAAAGCTCCATGAACGGATACATGGTTCCTCCGCAGTCAAAAAGAAGGAGGAGCTTTACTGTATTTTTCCTTGGCTTCTGATATTCAAGCTTAAGATATCCGCCGTTATTGCAGGTGGAATCTATTGTTTTATCAAGATCCAGCTCAGTCTCAGGTATGTCGAGCCTTGAAGAATACTGACGAAGCTTTCTGAAGGCAACCTGGAACTGTCTGATATCAAGAGTCTTATCGTGACGGAAATCTACGTATTTTCTCTCACCGTTAACCGCAAATGCAGAACGCATACCGGTTGTTCCGCCGACTCTGATACCGCCTTTATTTCTTCCGGAATGACCAAAGGCCGAACCGCCGCTGGTACCGATCCAATAGTTACCGCCATTATGCTCGGTATTCTGCTCGGATATCCTCTCACGGAACATTCTCTTGGTCTCATTCATATCACGCTTCTGATCATAGCCGTACATGGCAATATTCTGCTCATCCGGCTTCATGCCCTTCTTATCAAGGAATTTCATGATATTTTCAGGCACTTCATCCTCATGCTTGATATTTTTAAAATACTCCATAAAAGCGAGGTCGTATTTATCAAAATCAGATTCAGTTTTAACAAGTATCATCCTTCCCAGATAATACAGAACATCCAGGCTCGACTCGGCAAGATCCCTGTCGAGGGCATCCATGAAGGTTACCCACTCAGTCATGGAAACGTTCAGTCCCTTATCCTTCAGGACATATAAAAAATCAGAAAACACTATTCTACCCCGCTGTAATTATTATTCAAAATCATAAAAATTATGCGCATAGTTTACATAACCTTATTCTTGTTAACTACATTAAAGTCCTCATCCTTTTTAACAAGAACTCCGAGATAAGGAAGCTTCTGTCTGATGGTCTCAGGCTCGATACCACCGATCATAAGAGCCTGCAGCCAGTCGATAAGCTCAGAAGTACTTGGCTTCTTTCTTACCTCCTTGATGCTTCTGATCCAGTAGAATGTGCTCATAGCGTATTTCAGGAGATTTTCATCCAGCTCTGAAAAATGCACCTTAACTATCTCTTCCATCTCTTCCTTATCCGGGAAGGTAATATAATGGAAAATACATCTTCTGAGGAATGCGTCCGGAAGCTCCTTCTCAGCATTTGATGTAATGATAACGATAGGTCTTGTCTTAGCCTTAACCGTCTTCTTGGTCTCATGGATATAGAATTCCATCTTATCAAGCTCCCAGAGAAGATCGTTAGGGAATTCAAGGTCAGCCTTATCTATCTCATCGATAAGAAGTATACACTGCTCCTCTTCGCTGAAGGCTTCACCAAGCTTACCAAGCTTAATGTACTGTTCGATATTATCAACGCCTTCATTACCAAACTGGCTGTCATAAAGTCTCTGAATAGTATCATAAACATAGAGACCTTCCTGTGCCTTTGTAGTTGATTTGATATTCCAGATGATGAGCTTCTTGCCCATAGCCTCGCTTATAGCCTGTGCGAGCATAGTCTTTCCTGTTCCCGGTTCTCCTTTGATGAGAAGAGGCTTTTCAAGAGCTACAGCCACGTCAACAGCCTTCATAAGCTCCTCTGATGCCACATATGTATTTGAGCCTGTAAAGCTCTGTGCATTTAAGTTCATAACATTCTCCTGATGTAATATTTTTTAATAAACAACAACCTTTGTTCCAGTAGGAATATTGTTGTAGATCCACTTTGCATTTTCAATCTGAAGTCTTACACATCCCTTTGATGTATTTACTCCAAGTCTACCGTCGATGATAGTATTCGGTGCATCCTCGCCACCCTGGTATAATACCGAATGGAAAAGTACATCACCGTAGAACTGGGTTGCATACCAGCATCTGTACTCATCGTCTGGTCCGAAATAAAGCATATGAAGTGAGGTTGTTCTAAAGGTTCCCGGTGGAGTAAAATGCTCCGGAGAGCCACAATTGCAGTCCCAATAGAACTTGCAGCTCCAGTTACCGTAGTAGCCCTCAAGTACCATAACCTTTGAATCATCTCTGTTGATCAGGATGAGGTATCCTGTATCACTGCTGTATTCCTGAGCCTTATTCTGCATTCTCTGCTGATCTACAGAGGTTACAACCTTACCGCCCTTTATCTTAACTGTTTCACCATTGTAGTTGAAATCACCGTTATAGTTGAATTCAACCTTACCGTTCTTGCAGTACCACTCACCGTTTGAGTTTGCACCGATGGTTGTCTTGTCGAGAGTAACCTTGCCACCTTCAACATTCCACCATGCATTTGAACCGTTGACCGTTCCCTTATAAACACCTCTTCTGTTAAAATCAAGCTTGCCGTTTTCAAAATACCACCAGCCGTACTGGTTCTGACCGAAGCCTGTATAAGAGTAATCAACTCTGCCTTTATTTACATATACCCAGGTTCCGTTGTACTTTGCAACAGTACTTACTGTACTGAGCTTAGAACCCTGGAAATAATAGATGCCTTTAACGCCGTTTACAGTGCCTTCTGCGTAGCCGTTGTATTTGAAATCAACCTTACCGCCGCGGCAATACCACCAGCCGTTGCTGTTATATCCGATACCGTTATAGTTGAAGTCAACCTTACCGCCCTTAAGGTACCACCAGCCATTTTCATTCTTCTCGATGGTATTGCAGTTGAAATCAACCTTACCGTTCTTTATTCTCCACCAGCCGTTCTCGTTTCTGGCAATTGTATCCTTAAACAGAACCTTTCCGCCAACTACGTTCCACCAGGTGTTCTCGCCATTAATAGTCCCCTTATAAACACCACTGGCATTTTTCTTGTAATTACCGCCCAAAATAAGCAGCCAGCCGCGTGAATCCTTGAAGAAACCGTTGTAGTTAAAATCGACCTTTCCGCCCCTGCAGTACCATTCGCCATACTGATTTGCAGCTACACCGACGAAATTGAAATCAACCTTACCGTTCTTGATCCTCCACCAGCCATTTTCATTCTTGGCAACTGTATCAACGAACTTAACCGAACCATTCTCAATATACCACCATGCGGTCTCACCCTTAACGGTACCCTTAACGACCCAGGTCATATTTGAAGCCTTGCCATTCTGGTAGTATACCCATTTACTACCTTCCTGATAGAAGCCGTTCTTACCTGCTGCATAAACACCATCGCCTGCAGCACCCTGAAGTGCCATCAGACAGAAGGCCATAGCAGCCAGAACGATCAGCCCCTTAAACCATTTCCTTTCTTTCATATTTCTCCCTTCCCGTCAGGATCTTATCTGACCATTACCGTAAACAATATACTTCGTCGATGTGAGTGCCTTAAGGCCCATAGGACCTCTTGCGTGAAGCTTCTGTGTGGAAATACCTATTTCCGCACCGAAGCCGAATTCGAAGCCGTCAGTGAATCTTGTTGATGCATTTACATATACGCAGGCAGAATCAACTTCATTTAAGAATCTCTGCGAGCTGTTGTAATCTTCCGTGATGATAGCTTCGGAATGTCCTGTACTGTATTTATTGATATGCTCGATCGCTTCATCAAGGCTGTCAACAACCTTTGCTGAAATGATCTTTGCCAGATACTCGGTACCGTAGTCCTCTTCATTTGCAGGAACTATGATATTGCTGATAGACTGTGATCTTTCGTCACCTCTGATCTCGCAGCCATCGCTTGCAAGATCTGCAGCGATAAGAGGTATAACGTCCTCTGCAACATCGCTGTGGATGACCAGTGATTCTGCCGCATTGCAGACACCAAGTCTCTGGAGCTTTGCATTTCTGATAATTTTTACTGCCATATCAAGATCAGCGTATTTATCAACGTAGATGTGGCAGTTGCCTGTACCTGTCTGAATAACCGGAACTGTAGCATTCTGGATAACGTTATTGATGAGTCCGGCGCCTCCTCTTGGTACCAGAAGATCAAGATACTGATTCATATTCATCATCTGATTAACGATCTCTCTGTCTGTATCTTCAACAAGGCTGATAACATCAGGATCGATACCTGCTTCAACAAGCGCATCCTTTACAACCTTGACAAGAGCCATATTTGAGTGGATGCAGTCGCTGCCTCCGCGAAGGATAACTGCGTTTCCTGCCTTAAAGCAAAGCGCAAACGAATCGATGGTAACGTTTGGACGTGACTCATAAATAATACCGATAACGCCCATAGGTACTCTTACCTGTCCAACAAGAAGTCCGTTTGGACGTCTCTTCATAGAAAGTACCTCTCCGACAGGATCCTCAAGTGCTGCAACCTGTCTTACGCCTTCTGCGATTCCCTCTATTCTCTCATCGGTAAGACGGAGTCTGTCTAAAAGTGCAGGACTCATATTGTTGTCCTCAGCATTTGCAACGTCTACCTTGTTTCCTTTGATTATCTCATTCTTTCTGCTGCAAAGAGCATCTGCCACCATAAGCAGTGCCTTGTTCTTCTCCTCAATCCCTGTTCTTGCGATCACCCTGCTTGCTCTCTTTGCCTTCTCGCAAACAGCCTTAATATCGTACATATCTTTCCTCCGTTCTAAATCCCTTCAACTTATATTTTTCCCCGAACAAATATCATCGGTAGGATAAATTCATTTTGTTATGTAATAAATCTTTCTTTCGGTCACAATGATGTCTGCCCTGATATCATATTCATCAAGCTCAATCTCTTCATCCATGACCTGAAAATCGTATGCAGAGGCCAGTCTTATGATCTTCTCGGCTCTGTATCTGTCCAGATAACGGTCGTAATATCCGCCGCCGTAGCCGGCTCTTCCGCCGCTTTTATCAAATGCAAGTCCCGGCATGATCATAAGTATCTTCTTCCCCTCATCATAGGTGAAAGGAATTTCTGACACCGGCTCCATGATGCCCATATAGCCTTCTCTTACACTGTCTGTTCCGGTATATTCGAAGAATTCCATTTCCTCACCATTTACTTTGGGGAGAAATACTTTCTTGCCTGATCTGAAGGCTGTCTCAAACAGCTCTCCGGCATCAACCTCATTACCAAGTCGGAAATACGCCAGAACATCGCTGCAATCCTTAAATTCATCAAGCTCGCATATTTTCCTGCATATCTCTCCGGAACGAAGAAGAACCTCTTCTTCTGTAAGCAGCTTTCTCTTTTTGCTGCAAAGCCTTCTTGCATCTGTTTTTGGTATCATAATCTTTTATACCTGTTATTCCATGTATCTCTTATTGATGATGAAATCGGTAGTATCAAAATCCTCCTGCTCATGTGCGATGAACAGTGTACCTACATCCTCGCCATCAATAACTTTATTTATATTATCAAGATCTTCGGAATGGCAGATGACCATATCCGTATTTGTATCTGTCGCAATTCGTGCAGCGGCTATCTTTGTTGACATACCGCCTGTTCCGACGCTTGAGCCTGAGCCCTTAGCCATGCCTATAAGCTTGTTGTCGATCTTTGTGACAACTGAAAGTCTCTTCGCGTCAGGGTTTCTTCTCGGATCATCAGTGTAGAGACCATCGATATCTGTGAGGAGGATCAATAGATCCGCATCGATAAGCGTAGCAACTATTGCTGAAAGCGTATCGTTATCACCGAACTCGATTTCTTCTGTAGCAACCGTATCATTCTCGTTTACTACAGGGATGATGCCTAACTTAAGCAGCTCGTTAAGAGTATTTCTTGCGTTCTTTCTTCTCTCATCCGATGTGATAACATCGAAGGTAAGAAGAACCTGAGCTGCCTTATGATTATATTCAAGGAAGAGCTTCTGGTAGATCATCATCAGCTGTCCCTGACCGACTGCCGCGCAAGCCTGCTTCATAGCAAGACTTTCGGGCCTTGCGGGGAGTCCGAGATTCTTGTATCCGACTCCTATTGCACCTGATGAAACAAGTACAACGTCCTTGCCGCGATTCTTCAGGTCACTCATGATCCTGACAAGCTTCTCGAGTCTGATATAATCGATTCCGCCTGTCTCGCTGTGAATGAGCGAAGATGATCCAATCTTGATCACTATTCTTTTCTTGTTCTTTAACTCTGATCTGCAAAGTGCCTCTGCAGACATCTCTTCCTTTAACATCTGTTTTCTCCCGGTTGTAAAATATTTATAATCCTTCAAGTATCCTCTCGGCAACCCGCTCGGCGCATCTTATTCCATCGGCAGCAGCTGAGGTTATGCCTCCTGCATAGCCTGCGCCCTCTCCACATGGAAATACGCCAGGAAAGCCTTCCGCCTGCAGTTTTTCGTTTCTGATTATCCTTACAGGTGAAGAGGTTCTTGACTCGATTCCTGATAAAATGGCATCCTCAGAATCGAAGCCTTCGATCCTTGTGCCAAAATAACTTATCCCTTCAATTATAGCATCTGACACATATTCTGGCAAACAGGATTTAAGCTCTGAAAGCGATATTTTTCCTTTTGTTACGGGCTTTACGGCACCAAGTTCAGTGGTTTTTCTGCCTGCTGCAAAGTCCCCAAAGCGCTGAACAGGTATAAGACCCTCTCCGGCATCAAAAAAGCTTCTTTCAAGTGCCTCCTGAAAGCTTACGGCATCAAGGGGTTCGTCGCCCTTAATATCTTCCGGAGTTATGCTTACAACGATAGCTGCGTTGGAATTATCAGAATCACGCCTGCTGTCGCTCATACCATTTACTGTCATATGTCCTTTAACGCTGGAAGCGTTCACAACATAGCCTCCAGGACACATACAGAAGGAAAATACAGCCCTGCCGTTCTCGGCATGATAAGTCAGCTTATAATCAGCTGCAGGGAGCTTATCAGCAAGTTCCTCGCCGTATCTGTCAACATCGATCATCCTTCGTGGATGCTCTATTCGAAGACCGATTGCAAAAGGCTTCTGTTCCATCGGAAAGCCTCTGTCATAAAGCATCTTAAAGCTGTCTCTTGAGCTGTGACCTATCGCAAGTATCACATTTTTTGCATTTATCTCAAATGTACCGTTCTTACCTTCTATCTCCAAAATATAGCTGTCGTCATGCTGCAGGATTACATCAACAAGCTTTGAATCAAAGAGGATATTTCCGCCCTTATCAAGGATGTTCTTCCTCATGTTCTTCATGATATCAATAAGGACATCCGTACCGATATGCGGCTTTGCTTCGTAGGTTACAGTCTCCGGCGCACCGTATTTATGGAAGGTCTCAAATATGTATGCAAACAGTCCGTCTTTATCCTTATTTCCGGTATTCAGCTTGCCGTCCGAGAAGGTCCCGGCTCCTCCTTCACCGAAGGAAACGTTACTGTCTTCGTTAAGATCTCCGGTTTCCCAGAAGGATTCAACATCCTTTTTACGTTCTTCAACAGGTCTGCCTCTTTCGATGACGATGGGCCTGAAACCGTTATCTGCAAGTACCGTTGCAGCAAAATATCCTGCAGGTCCGGAACCGATTATAACAGGTCTGTCGCCGGCGTCAATTAAGGCTTCTTTAATATCTTCAAAAGCATTATTAATTATTGATGATCCGTCTTCGTCTTCTGAAGATTTTTTGAAAGGAAAACTGTATTTTTTAGATTTTGTTAACATAACATTTTTATTGTTAATAAACTTTACAGTTTTCTCTTCATTCTTATCAAGCTCAACCAGAACCGAGTAATTATAATGTATGTCATTCTTCTTTCTGGCATCCAGAGACCGTCTGAGTATCCTGACAAATCTATAGTCATCTCTCTTCAGAAGCTTCTTTATTCTGTTTTTCAGATCCTCCTCAGTATGTCCAACAGGGAGCTTTATATTATCTATTCTGATCATCTCAACTACCTATAATTATCCGATCAACTATATCTCATCATTAAAAACATAAGACATTTAATCTATTGATCAATAATCTTTTATCTGATTTTTTTCATCTATTTTTTTATCTAATTTTTCATCTGATTTTTTATCTATTTTTCTATCTGTCTTTAGCATCTCTTCCTGCGATCATTCCGGAAATAAAGGCCCACATAAGGTTATATCCGCCGCATTTTCCGCATACATCCACTGCCTCACCGACTGCATAAAGTCCTCTTCTATCTTTAAGCATCATCGTAGATGCATCTATCTCATCACAGAGTATTCCACCCTTTGTAACCTGAGAATGCTCATAGCCATAAAGCTTTTCGAAACTGAACTCAAGATTGCTCACAGCATTATAAAGCTTCTCCGCAAAGCCCGCCTCAGTATCACCAAGCTTTGTTTTTACATCAATCCCAATAACCCTATTTACGATAAAAGCAGCCAGCTTATCATTGATGTAACCGTTCAAAAAGCCCTGCACAGACCTGCCCGGACATGCAGTCTTTACTCTTTCATAAGTCGCAATAAAGCTGTCTTTATCCACCTCATAAAGCGTATTTACATTCACGCTCTTAATATCATCAAAATACGACAGATCAAATACAACTATTCCCGAAAGGCCATAATCCGTAAACTGAACCTCGCCTTCCTCACTCTCTTTTTTACTATCCGCCATTGTAACCGTAACTCTTGCATTTGAACGTATTCCCGAGAGCTCAGTCATATCAGCTGAACTATCAGTAACAGGCTTACAGATCATCGGACAGAGAGCCGGTTTCGCTGCGCTGTATTTTATACCCAGCGAATCATATATCGAACTGCTAACTTTCTCGTTAGCCGCTCCAAGCTTAGGAGCTGAATAACCTCCGGTTGCCAGGATTACATTTTCAGCCCTGCAGATCTCACTGCCATCTTTATCATATACTACACAGAAACTCTTTCCTGATTCGTTCCCGTCAGCTCTGACACCTCCGGTTACAGCCTTATCAGCCTCTGCACCGTATGCAGGTCTTATCTCACCAACCTCTGTACCAACCTTCAGCTTTACATTATTCTCCCTCAGACGGTCCAGCAGAGCCCATACCACAGCAGATGCCTGGTTGCTCCTTGGATAGACATAACCGTTCTTGTCATAGCAGTCGATGCCCAGCTCCTTCATGTATGAGATCACTGTATCAGCCGGCTTTTCGCCCAATATTCCCGTCGAAAAAGCGTTCCCATAGTAACTGGAAAAAGCCATATGCATATTGGCAAGGTTACACCTACCATTTCCAGTTGCATATAGCTTCATTCCGGCTTTCTTATTCTTATCGATCATAATAACATCGCTGCGGTCGGAGGAGGCCTCGATAGCAGCTATCAGGCCTGCAGCTCCCGCACCGATCACGCAAGTTTTATACATAAATTATTCCCACTTGATACCCGCAGTATCTTCACCGTCAAAATACTGAACAAAGGTCTTACCAGGGTTAAGAAGGAGTGGCTGACCATCCTCTGTGAAATACTCTGTAGGGCTGTAATCTCCGTCCTTCTTCCAGGTAATAGGAATGATCTTACCGTTTGTAGCGTAGTAGCCTGTTCCGCTTCCGTTAAGAGTAACATCGTTGTATTTTCCATCAGGCATACCGTTTACATCGGTGACAACGATCAGGATGTTCTTAAATGTAAGCTGTGTATCTGTCTGATCATCAACATGAGCCATTCCGTACTCTGATCTGCTATATACCTTTGTCTTTTCATCATATTCATAATAAGGTTCTGTGAATGAGTTGTATCTTACATCAAGGAAGGTACACTTCTCACCATTTGCAAGATCCTTATCCTCTTCATTGAACTTGAAGGTTCCCTTGTATGAGTCCTCATGATCACGTCTATAGCCATGATCTGCAATACTCTCATCGATACCATCAGCACTGATGTAGCAGTTATGAGGAGCATATCTGTCATCTGTTCTGTAATAAACTCCTTCGTAGAGTCCTTCGATATCATCAACGCTGTAATCCTTGATAGCCTGAAGTCCGTAGGTTGAACCACCAACGTGCGAAAGGATCGCATCATGCTCCAGCGCCTTCATTACAAAATACTGTCTTGCACTTCTGACAGAACCAATCTTGTCAAGTCCGGAATAATCCGAGAAAAGTGCAAGGAATCTTGTGATTCCACCCTCGCAGGTCATCTCATAGATAACATCAGCTTTTGATACGCCTGACTGAGGCCATGAAATATCAATATTATTAATCATTACACCAACAGGTCTCTTCTTTGCAACCTCAGGCTTAACCCACTCTCCGGTAAGGTCACTCTGTACAAGTCCCTTATGCTTATCCTCCTGTGTTGTTGCCTCTGTTGTCTTCTCTTCGGTAGCTTTTGTGGTTGCTTCACCGGTGGTTGCTTCTGTAGTAACCTCCGTAGTTGTGTCTTCCTTCTTTTTCTTATCCTTCTTACCACAACCTGTAAGAAGTGTAAGTCCAAGCATTACGAAAAGTGTTCCTCTGGTGATCTTCTTATTCATAATCTCTTGTGTATCCTTTCTCTGTAAGTATTTGTTCCTGCAGCCTTTCCATTTCCTCTCTTTCGGCATCATCTATATGATCATAACCAAAAAGATGGAGCATACTATGGGCAGTCAGGAACGCAATCTCCCGCTTAACACTATGTCCGTATTCCTCAGCCTGACTATAAGCCCTGTCGACGGAAATAACAATATCTCCGAGCATGAGGCAGCCTGTATCAGAATTAAAATACTCATACTGCATATCCTCAACTCCGGAAAGATCGCCGGGTTCTGTATAGTCGATCATCGGAAAAGAAAGGACATCCGTCGCACGGTCGATTCCCCTGTTTTCTTTATTGATCTGATGTATAGTTTCATCATCTGTGAACATCACGTTTACCTCTGTCTCGTAAGGACACTTCATAAAGTCACAGACAGATTCCACAACATCTTGTATTATTATATCAAATTCTTTCAAGATTTTCAATTGTCCACTGTATTCATTCTCAATATTAATAATCATTTAATAATCCCCATTTTATATAGATATAATACTGTTTTGACTAAATTATCTTAACCTTTATGATCATCAAACCGTCCTGATCACTGCTTATTCTTAAACTTATTCTGTCTCATCTGTTTCTTGTCATATTCGTCATAAGCCTCAACGATCTTCTGAACCAGAGGATGTCTTACGACATCGCGGCTTGTGAACTCACAGAAGCTGATTCCTTCGATGTTTTTAATGACCTTAAGTGCAACTTCGAGACCTGACTGTGTATTTCCCGCAAGATCCTTCTGAGTAAGGTCGCCAGTGATTATCGCTTTGCTGCCGAAGCCTATTCTTGTAAGGAACATCTTCATCTGGGAAGGTGTTGTATTCTGTGCTTCATCAAGAACGATAAAGGCATTGTCAAGTGTACGTCCTCTCATATATGCAAGAGGAGCAACCTCTACCAGTCCCTTCTCCATATTTTTCTGGAACTGCTCAGCGCCCATTATCTCATAAAGAGCATCATAAAGAGGCCTGAGATACGGATCGATCTTACTCTGCAGGTCACCCGGAAGAAAACCAAGCTTCTCACCTGCTTCGATGGCAGGTCTTGTAAGAATGATCCTCTCCACATCATTTCTCTTAAATGCTGAAATAGCCTTGGCCATAGCAAGATAAGTCTTACCTGTTCCGGCAGGACCGGTTCCGAAGATTATCATATTATTGTCGATGGCTTCCACATATTTCTTCTGGCCGAAGGTCTTGGCCTTTACAGGCTTGCCCTGGATGGTATGGCAGATGATATTCTGGTCAAGCTCGGCATAGCTCTCACCACCGCGCTTCTCTCTCGCCATGGAAATAATATAATCCAGGCTCTGCTCGGTGATCTCTCCGCCGCCCTTAAGCACGCGAAGCATCTCCTCGATAACAAAGGATGCGCAGTCAAGGCTGTTCTGTGAACCTGAGATCGTCAGCACATTTCCTCTCTGAACATAGTCAATTCCAAAGGACTTCTCAAGCTTTCTGATATTTACATCGAAGTTACCGAAGATGCTCTGGATATAATTATCAGGAATATTCAGTTCAAGTGTTTTCTCGTTGTTTTCTTCCATATTTCTTTCCTATAAACAGATGGACCATTCAAATAACGAATGATCCATGTTGTCAGTTACTATTTATTTATAACATATCTGTAGATAAGCATAAGCGCAAATATTGCCGCACCGATCAGAACACACACTATGGTTCCCTTAACTCCAACCTTGGCAACCTTAAATCTTGTGATGAACAGGAAGGCTGTGATAAGAGCTACCACAAAGTAAACAAGCGTGATATCCATTCTGGTGATGTACTGGAACAGCATAACTGTCGGGAAGATAAGTGCCGAGTTGGTAACAGGAAGTCCTTCATAGTACTTTCTGGGACCTTCATTGGAGTTGATTCTCTCTTCCTCTGTTACATTGTAGTAAGCCAGACGTATAAGTGCACAGAGCACATAAAAAACAAGTATCGCATTGAGTGCAACATGAATTACTGCAGCTCTTACGGAACCATCATAAATATCAAGGTTAAATCTAAGATATGGAGAAGTCTTGATAAGCGCCGATCCTATACATGCAGGAAGCATACCGAATGCAACTATGTCCGAAAGTGAATCAAGGTGCATACCATATTTGCATTCCTTAGGCGTACGATCCTTCTTGGTCCTTGCGACCTTTCCATCGAAGGCGTCACAGAAGCCGCTGAACATAAGGAAGAATATTCCGATAAATGGATGTCCATGACCGCTGAGCGAAACAATAATACCTGTTCCCGCCGATACAAGCGACATATAAGTAAGTATCATCGTATAATCATAATAACCTATCATTTTTTATTTCTCCTATTAACCAACACAAATTTGACAAGCGTAAGTATACCACAAAGCATTACACACGCATAGAAAGAAATCGTACGGCTGAGCAGCTCCAGATTAACTGCCTGTTCTGCATCAAAAAGGCTCTTATAACCGTCGATCATTATATAATCAGTAATTCCTATTGCTCCCGGAATAGGGATTACATATGCTCCGATGATAACAAGTATCTGTATCGAAATGATCTTGGTGATATCAACCATAAGGTTGCCTGCAGCAAGAAATACAAATACGCTGACCGCAACAAGAGAAAGTCTCATAAGGAGATTGTAAATAAGCGGAATTATAAGCTTATTCATCTTTCCTCTTATTATAACTGCTGTCTCTCTATATTCGTCCATCTTCTTATTGATCTTTGCGACCTTTGCATCGGTATTCTTGACGAATTTCAGCTTTCCGAGTAATCTGACAAACTTGCTGACGATCTTCTCAAGCAGATACTCCTTACGGATAAGAAGGTAGAAAAACAGTGCAAGAACAACCTGAATGATGATACCGAATATGATAAAGAACCTTGAAAGCGGTCCAAATTTAAGCAATGTTCTTGGGTTGAGGATAAGGTCCACAGCGCCAAGTATTACAAGTGAGAAGGTGTAAAGCAGCGTATTTACGATAAGTACAATGGTCGTAACCATAATAGGAACGCCATCCTTACTCATAAAATAACCGCATGCCGGCTGTCCTCCTGTTGCAGAAGGTGTGATAGCCGAAAAATACAGATCTCCGGATGCATAAAAATAATTCGACATGAAATCGGTCGAATATCCAAATATCTGCGTGATCGATTTAAGGGCCATTGCTTCAAAGCCGATGTAGCATAGCATGGAAATAAAGGCACCTATAATAAAACTCGGCTTAGCCGAATTCACGAATTCAAAGAATTTTTTAAGAGAAAAGCTCTTATTCTGCTGTTTTATAGCCCAGACGCTGAGTGCGGCAATGAGAATAAAAAGTATAGACCACAGCAGCTTATTACCCTTTTTCTTATTGTCTTTTTCCATCATTTATCATCCCTTAAGCTTCCCTTTTCACAAAACAGAGTCATTTTATCATATAATATGTACTATGTCAAAAGAAAAAAGCCTCTCACTTTTTCAGTGAAAGGCTTTATATTTAAGATTTATTAATTACTTAAATTTACGCTTTCTGGCAGCCTCAGACTTCTTCTTACGCTTTACGCTAGGCTTCTCGTAGTGCTCTCTCTTGCGGATTTCCTGCTGGATTCCTGCCTTAGCACAGTTTCTCTTAAATCTTCTAAGAGCGCTGTCGAGTGTTTCATTTTCCTTTACAACTACGCTTGACATACTATCTACCCTCCCTCCATCTTGGGAATTGCTGTGTCTCATCAAAACGAAAAGACACAGCGATAATTATACCAAATCTCACGGTAATGTCAAGAAACTTTTTCCGTTGATTATTAATAATTGTAAATTACTTTTTCATCTGGTTCTTAGGCGCTTCTTTTTTCGGTTTAGCTTTTGCTTCTTCCTTTGCCTTTTTATGCTCCTGGGCACGCTGGGCACCGTATTTGTTAAGGTCAACAGCATCATCCTTGTTCTTTTCAGCATTACGGACTTTGTTTATCCTGTTTACTATCTGACCGATACGTTTATTTGAGCCCTCAGCGTATTTTGTAAGTATGGAAGCAGCATCAAGCGCGTTGTCGAAACGTTCTCTTCCGCCTTCAAAGGTACGAACACTCTTCTTGCCCTTTGTATAGTTGGTGATCGCAAAGCTGAGAAGGAATGCAGACTGTGTATATGCAGTCTCCTTTGAGAACTCATCCCCGAATTCCTTATTCTGAAGATTAGCCGCTCTCTCAACACATCTTACAAGATCCTTATATTCAGAACTTCTGCCCTTTGAATCCTTCATGTTGTTTAACAGCTTCTTCATATCGCTGCAATATGCCTCGTAATCTACAGGTTTGATACTGTAAAGCTCTTTTCTGATGCCTTCCACCTTGTTAATAGCTTTTTCAGGAGTCTCAAGACAGTTCTGAAGTTCTTCCTGACTAAGCTCTGCGAGAACAAGGTTATCCTTCATCGAATTCATGTATAAATGAATCTTTGATACAGAGAACTTGTTATTTCCACGTTTAAGGAGATGTGCCGCGTAAATCTTCGCAAGGTTATCAACCATCTTCTCTTTAGTTGAGCCCATCTTCTCCCCGGTATGACCGCTTATATATCTGTCATACTCATTAGGCTTGCCTGATTTATCAACGGCCTTATCAGCTTTATCCTTAGGTATTATGATATTATCATCATTCTTGTCATTAATATTGATAATTTCATCATTCTTGACATTAATATTGATAATTTCATCATTCTCATTAACAGGAATCTCTTCAGGAATCTCAATGATCTTCGGCTCGTCCTTCTTATCTTCCTGCTTCGGAGCAACCTTATTCTCTGCCTTCTTCTCCTCTTTCTTTGGTGCTGCAAACTTCTTTTCTTCCTTCTTAGGTGCAGCCTTTGGAGCGTCCTTCTTCTTATTCGGATTAAGGCGTTCCTCTCTTCTCTTTCTGCGAGCCTCTTCTTCAAGCTTCTTCTTATTTTCTTCTGCTTTCTTTATGTCATCAAGCTCTTTCTTGCGGGTATCAAACAGCTTCTTTCTTTCAGCCGGTATCTCAACTTTTGCCTTCTTTTCGAGATCAGCCAAAGTTTTCTTAAGCCCTACCATCTCATTTTCAAATTTGGCAAGGTTAGTTTTAAATCTTTCCTGGCTTTCTCCACGGTTTTTAGCCCAATTAATATTTGAATGCTGCACATCAATATCATGCTGCTTTTCTTTAACAGCATCCTGTGCTCTCTTTAATGCTGCTTCAGCCTCACTCTGCTTATTATTTAATATCTGCAGAGCTTTATCGTATTCTCTATCTTTTTGATCCTTTTCTCTGTTTTTATTCTTCTCAGCGACAGCCGCCTTCTTCTCAGCATCCAGACGAGCCTTTCTCTTATCGGCAGCTTCCTTTGAGAGATTATTTATAGCTTTATTTACATCTTTGTCTCTTTCAACCCAGTTATCAAAATCATCAATATTGTGCTTAATATCGAAGCCATTAGGATGAGTGATGTACTGCTTCATTACAATATCAGCAACATTCCTTCTGTACATTGCATTCTTAGACTTATCATTACATCCAAGATATGCCCTGGTTGCACGGTCCAGTTCATGAAGCGCATCCTGCGTTCTGTTTGAACCATCGTTCGGATCTATTTCCTTAGCCTTAAATGCATCCCTGCAGTCCATGAGTGCAAGGTAGAAATCCTGATATTCTTCAGCTTCCTTTGAAATATTAAAGCCGTCGATAGCTATAAGAGCATCAAGACACTTGTTGCACATCTCAATGATCTTTGAAGGCTTGAAGAAAAACCTTAATTCATATGACTTATCATATTCAAGCTCCCTATTCTTTGCTATAGATGAGAGTGCTCTGTTATATGAATCAAGCTTTTTATCAACAGGATTCTCCTCTTTCTGTCTGATCTCCTCAGTTGGCTCTGCCTTCCATACATTTCCCGGATCCTTACTCATCCAGAGGTGTCTTGCCACCTCGGTTTCATTCTTGTATTCTTCGATAATGTGGTTAGCAAGGATATCAGGATAATGCTTAAGATCTATCTTTTCCTGAGCCTTATCAATGTATTTATCAAGCTTTGCATAGAACTCAGCTTCTCCTTCATTGAAGCCTCTTCTGTTTCCATCATTGATAGTTGATTTCAAATGTCTCTTTATTGTCCTCAACTGATCACGGTAATTATATACGGACGTTTTCTCGAAGTGAGCTATGTCACTCATAGCCTTATACAGGCTGTCTGCAGTCGATACATTATTGAAGTCGCTATTTTCTATGGTAAACGCAAAAATGTTCATATCAGTTCTTATGCGGGCGAGCTCAAGTGAAAGATCATCAACCTGAGCATCAATCCTCTGATAGATATCTTTCTTTATTTCTACAATATCCTTATCGTATTTGATATTATAGCCACCCTCCGGAGCAGTTACGATATGTATTCCGGTAGTACCCTTCGCCTTATCCATACTGTCCGCAGACATAAAGTTATAATAATCTGAATCATGGACTACTTCGTCCAAAATACGATTAGCCTTTTTTTCAAGATCATCCAGCTTCTTCTGACGGATATCCTGCTTAACCTCCTCAGAAATCGGGTTTGGGAAAGCCTTCATGAGTCTGTCTGTAGAAGCAACTCCGTCCTTCTGACCAAGAATAAGGCCTATCTGACTGAAGAGTTCATCGTAAATAACCTTATTATATTTGAAGTTAGCAAGCTCTTTTCTCTTAAATATCTCCTCCTGATCCTTATAGGTATTCTTACCTCTAAGTACCATCTGTTCCATACGTTCTGTGTAAAGAGCCTTCTGAAGAGTTTCCTGCGCTTTAGGAGTAAGTCCTGTAATAAACTCCTTAAATATCTCATCATGGAAATCCTCTTCTCTCTGAAGAGCTATCTTCTGCATTTCGATCATAGACTTCGCAAGCTTTGCAGGATCATTCTCAAGCTTCTTTAAGTCGGCTATAACTGCATTTTTATAATCAGCATCGAAGGCTCCTCTGGTTCTGTCATACTGAAGCTGGCTATTACTCAGAGGCGCAAGAAGCTCTTTGTCATCTGCATTTCTTCTGACAAACGCATCAAATCTCTCTATTACATCTCTCTTCTGTATCGCAGTTTTTGCATCGTAAAGATCCCAGTTAAGGTTGTACAGCTCATTAGAAATCGCTTCATATTTCTTGTTATTTCTGTCATTTGCATAGACTGTTCTGGCATGCTGTTGCATAGCTCCGATTACCGCGAATATAAAAGTATCCCTTGGATTCCATCCGCGTGCAAGCGCACCCACCTCATACTGTATTATCCTTGCAGCATCAGTCATTCCATAACCGTTGGCAGGCTTAATAAGCTGTCTCATATTATTATTTGCTGAATAGGCGTCAAGATAACTGATATTTCCGTTTGTTATCCTATCGGTATAATTCGTCAGCCAGTCAACTGCCTTGGCATAATCATCAGTAAACTTCTTTTCTTTTTCCTCTGTCCAGCCCTCAAGCTCGTTTTTCTGTCTGTCATATTCAACCTTAACAAGCATAGTAACATGGTGACAGAAACTCAAATACTGTCTTACAAGATCCGGATCCAGCTTCCGCATATTTTCATATATTTCTTCCTGCTTACTATCATCAGATGTATGAAGCAGCGGTCCTTCCTTGATGATATCAAGAAGCTTTGCAATATGCGGTTTTTCACGTAAAAGCCTTCTGAAGTCACCGGCTTCATAATCGCACAGAAAAGCCATATCCTCATTAAAGGTTTTAAGCTCACTGATATTAGTGTCCGCAGCTTTTCTTCCAAAGGCACTTCTTATTTCGCGGAGCTCATATTTCTTACGGTTAAGGCTTGACGGAATCCTGTTCTTATTGTCCTTATCAAATACAGTTTTAGGTATTCCATACTCCTCGCACAGTAAATCTCCGACACCCTTAGCGAAGTCAAGCTGGAATGCAAGGTCCTCATGATTATATACAACTCCCGGCTTCTCAGGACGAGCGGCGAGCCATCTCTTTCTTGCCAGATTCTTCTTCTGGAAGTCATCGGCAGGCCTGATTACCTGAATCTTATCATCCGGAGTCTTCACTGTTGTAAAGGTTCTGTATTTGAGATTCTCAAAGGCCTTGCTGAAAGCCTCTTCCTTACCCTTCTCAAGGGTTTCATTATACTTAGGATCATCCTTCTTCATCTCATCATTTATGTCATCAATCTTTACTTCAACCTTGGCAAATACATCCTTGATCTTATCCAGGATATAGAGCTTTTCATACTGGCGAAGCTGTCTTTCAGTAAGTTCCTTGCCCTTCAGAGCATCTCTGATCCTCTCATCTGTATTCATATCGTTAACAATAAAATTTGAGATGATCATGTCATCCAATTCCTGAGGATCAGTCGGAACCTCACCATTTTTAAGCATGACAAGGTAAGGCTTTTCAAGCCTTGAAAGGTCACTAAATACAACTCGGAAAAGAATATCTGCCTGCTTAAGTGTTTCTTCTGTATTTCCTTTCTTATCAAATGACCTGATCTTATCGAACTCTTCCTTAAGCTTACCGTTCTGATAATCTATAAATGCATCCTTAACCATCTCTTCAAAGAAAGGCTGCATATCATCGCCGTCATTTAAGAGGTCAACCATCTGCTCAACTTCAAGAGAACCGAAGCGACCGGCAAGCTCATCTCTCTTCTCCTGAAGGCGCTTTCTTTCAGCCTCCTCGTCCCTAATCGCCTGCTTTTCGGCATCAATACGAGCCTGCCTTTCAGCACGCTGCTTCTGGCGGGATTCTTCTTCTCTCGCCTTATTGAGCATTTCCTTCTCTGCAAGATCAGCTTTAATGATCTCATCCGCCTCATATTTTTCCTTGGCCGCTTTCTCTGCCTTAAGGCGGTTCATCTCGCGTTTATATTCCGCGCTGTTAATAAGCCCCTTCAGATCCTCATCATAATAGTTTTCAACTTCAAATTCCTTCATAACAGCTTCTCCTTTCACTTATAATCAAGCTATCTTATTCAAAACTGTTTACATGATACTCTATAAGGCATAACAAAAGCGCAACAAAAAACGTTTTTAAAAAATAGTTTTTTGTTGCGCTTTTTGATAGCTGAAAATTAAAGCATATTCTTTGCTTCTTCTACACCTGCAGCAAGTGCTTCTTCAATCTTCGAAGCATCCTTACCACCGGCCTGAGCCATATTTGGACGTCCGCCGCCGCCACCACCAACGATCGGAGCAATCTTCTTAATGATATTTCCTGCATGGATACCTGCTGCAACCGCATCATCTGAAGCCATAACAAGGAGTGAAACCTTGCCGTCTGCATCAGAAGCCATGATTATACATGAATTACCAAGCTTAGCCTTGTAATCATCACCAAGGTTACGCATAGAATTGATATCTGCGCCGCTGAGTGAAAGCTTAAGTATGCTTGTATCCTTAACCTTCTCAGCTCCTGAAAGTGCATCTCCTGCAGCATCCTTAGCGATCTTGTCCTTAAGCTTCTTATTCTCAGCTGTAAGGCTCTTGATCTCAGCAAGAAGTGCCTCAATCTTATCAGCAAGCTTAGCAGGCTCTGTCTTTGCTGCAGCCGCAGCCTTAGCAAGCTCAGCCTCTGTTTCTTTATAATACTCAAGTGCGCCTTCGCCTGTAAGAGCTTCGATACGTCTTACGCCTGAAGAAATACCTGCCTCAGAAACGATCTTGAAGGTTCCGATGGTAGATGTATTTGAAACATGAGTACCACCACAGAATTCCTTAGAGAAGTCGCTCATCATTACGACACGGACTGTCTCACCGTATTTCTCTCCGAAGAGAGCCATAGCACCGGTCTTCTTTGCCTCTTCTATAGTCATTATCTTTGTTTCTACAGGAATAGATTCAGCGATCTTCTCGTTAACGATCTTCTCAACCTTTGCGATTTCCTCAGAGCTCATAGCCTGGTTATGTGAGAAGTCGAATCTGAGTCTTCCCTCTGAAACGAAGGAACCCTTCTGCTCAACATGATCACCGAGAACTGTCTTAAGTGCCTTCTGAAGAAGGTGAGTCGCTGAGTGATTCTTGCAGATAAGTCCTCTTCTTACGCTGTCAACTGAAAGTGTTGCGATGTCTCCAACACTGAATTCACCTGACTCAACATAGCCGTGGTGAGCAATCTTATCACCGGCAACTTTTGTTGTATCCTGAACAACGAAGGTACCGTTATCAGTCTTAATGATACCTGTATCACCTGTCTGACCACCCATGGTAGCATAGAAAGGAGTTGATGCAACAATGATAGCACCGTTAGCACCTTCTGTGAGCTTCTCCTCAACAGTACTTACAACCTTCTCAGTACCATCCTCAGCCTTAGTAAGTGTATTTAATGTAAGAGCAAGGATCTTATCATCCTTCTCTAACTTGTCATAACCGTCAAACTCTGACTTGATATCGAGCGAGATCTGCTCAAATACAGTTGCATCAGCACCCATGTAGTTCTGAACCTTACGAGCATTTCTTGCTGTAGTCTTCTGGATCTCCATGCACTCCCTGAACTTGTCCTCATCAACTGAAAGTCCGTCCTCCTCGAGGATGTCCTTAGTCAGATCAAGAGGGAATCCATAGGTATCATGAAGCTTGAAAGCTTTCTCGCCGTCAAGAACAGCTGAACCCTTCTCCTTAAGCTCCTTCTTATACTCAGCAAGGATCTCAAGTCCCTGATCGATAGTCTTGTTAAAGCTTGCTTCCTCATGCTCGATAGTTGAGAAAATAAATGCCTTCTTCTCCTCAAGCTCAGGATAAGCATCCTTTGAATTCTCAATAACTGTAGCAGCTACATCGTTAAGGAAAGCTCCCTTGACACCAAGAAGTCTGCCGTGTCTTGCAGCTCTTCTGATAAGACGTCTGAGGACGTAGCCTCTTCCTTCGTTAGAAGGTGTGATACCGTCTGAAGTCATAAATGTAGCTGAACGCATATGGTCTGTGATAACACGGATTGAAACGTCAGACTCGTATTTTGAACCATACTCGATGCCTGCAATCTCTGAAACCTTATCACGGATAGCCTTAATCGTATCAACGTCGAAGATTGAATCAACGTCCTGAACAACTACTGCAAGTCTCTCAAGACCCATACCTGTATCGATGTTCTTGTTCTGGAGTGTTGTATAGTTACCTTTTCCGTCATTCTCGAACTGGGTAAATACATTGTTCCAAACTTCCATATATCTGTCGCAGTCACAGCCTACTGTACAGTCAGGCTTGCCGCAGCCGTATTTCTCTCCACGATCATAGTAGATCTCTGAGCAAGGTCCGCAAGGTCCTGCGCCGTGCTCCCAGAAGTTGTCAGCCTTACCGAATCTGAATATACTTTCAGGTGCGATGCCAACCTCTTTGTTCCATATATCAAATGCCTCATCATCATCCTGATAGATTGATGGATAAAGTCTGTCAGCGTCAAGTCCTACAACCTCCGTAAGGAACTCCCATGACCACTTGATGGCTTCATGCTTGAAATAATCTCCAAATGAGAAGTTTCCGAGCATCTCGAAGAATGTACCGTGACGAGCTGTCTTACCAACGTTCTCGATATCACCTGTTCTGATACATTTCTGGCAGGTTGTCACTCTTCTTCTTGGAGGGATCTCCTGTCCTGTAAAATATGGCTTAAGAGGAGCCATACCCGCATTTATAAGAAGAAGGCTCTTGTCATTATGAGGAACCAGCGAAAAGCTGTTCATCCTGAGATGGCCATTCCTTTCTTCAAAATATGAAAGATACATCTCTCTTAATTCATTAACTCCGTACTTCTTCACTGCTTTGTGCCTCCTCGGTTTTCATGTCTTTAGACTTTCTCCACTTTGTACCGGCAATAAAGCCAAGCACTGCAAGAATGAGAAAGACTACGTATTTTATTATGTATGTTGCAAATTCTGTCAGTATCGCAGTCATACTTATTTCTCCTTATAATTCAAACAATAACAATGCCTTCATCAGGCTGTTACACTTCTCTGCCAGGGATCTACCTGCGCTCTGCAAGTTCCTTGGTGATATCCTCCCAGGTAGTTCCGCGCTCTGCCATAAGAACCATAAGGTGATACAGAAGATCTGAAATCTCGTATTTCATCTCTTCAGGATCAGGATTCTTGGCTGCGATAACAACCTCTGTGCATTCCTCTCCGACCTTCTTAAGGATCTTGTCGATTCCCTTATCGAAAAGGTAATTTGTATATGAACCCTCCTTTGGATTCTTCTTTCTGTCCATGATGATACCGAATACATCATTAAATACAGTAAGAGGGTTAGTATCGTTGTATTCCTTACTTACAAGCGGAGTAAAGAAGCATGAACGATTACCTGTGTGGCAGGCAGCACCGATCTGAGAAACCTTAGCAAGGATCGTATCATTGTCACAGTCAATGGTAAGTGACTTAACGAACTGATAGTGACCTGAAGTCTCACCCTTGGTCCATAGCTCATTTCTGCTTCTTGAGAAATAAGTCATTCTTCCGGTCTCGATGGTCTTGTTATAAGCCTCCTCGTTCATATATGCAAGCATAAGAACCTCACCGGTCTTATAATCCTGAGCGATACATGGAATAAGTCCGTCAGCATTAAGCTTGAACTCTGAAAAGCTCTTTGAGCTCTCGAAGAGATTTACATATACGCCCTTCTTCTTACAAGCCTGCTTGATCTGCATAACATCATGCTGAGCAAGGTTGTAAAGGCTGATAGACTCTGCATTTGTTGCCGAAAGCATATCCGCTATCTCATCACCCTCTGTAGAATATGATGAAACAACTGTTGGAAGCGGTGCTTCCTTTCTGATCTTTGCAACTATCTCTTCGTAATTCTCAACCTTATTGTGGTGCAGGATAAGGAAGCTTCCCGCGCCTGCAGCCTTAAGCTCCTTGGCATAGGCAACAGGATCGATATCCTCTGTAAGGTCGATTGTGATTATGATCCTCTCTGAACCGAATCTTTCAGATGCTTCGGTAACGATCGAAATATCCTGCATAGGTGCAGATTTCATACATACCTTTGATGCTCCCGCATAAAGAAGCTTCTTAACATCCTCAAGACGTCTTACACCACCGCAGGCGATAAGAGGAATATCAATATTTCTTGTTATCTCCTTGATGATAGGTATGTTCTTGTCAAGAGATTCACGGCTTGCCGTGCTGTCGAAAAATGCAACCTCATCAGCGCCTGAATCATTATAAAATCTTGCTTCTCCAACAGGATCCTCCATGGTCACGCATGGTATTATCTTTCTGTATTCCATATATCTTATTTAATCCGGATATTATCGGTCAGCTTTAATTTTATAAGCCGATAATCTCTTTCCGGATCAACTCCTTTCTTATACTGCATATGATCATAGCTTTAACAGTTGATCTTTATTTATCCGAGATGTATTTATAAAGCTCCCTTTGTTGAAAGAAGGTCATCTCCAAGTCTCGGATCAAGCCTTGTTGCTTCCTTAAGCGCATTTGCGAAGGCCTTGAATGCCGCCTCGATAAGGTGGTGATTGTTCTCGCCTGTAAACTGCTTGATATGTATATTCATCTCTGCAGCATATGAAACTGCATAAAAGAATTCCTTAACCATCTCTGTGTCAAAATATCCAACCTGAGGTGTTGTGAGCTTCAGGTCAAAGCCGAGATATGGTCTTCCGGAAAGATCAACTGCCGAAAGGACAAGCGCATCGTCCATAGGCATGGTGAAGGAAGCATATCTTCTGATACCGGCCTTGTCGCCAAGTGCCTTCTTAAGAGCCTTGCCAAGCACTATTCCGGTATCCTCTATGGTGTGGTGGCAGTCAATGAAGAGGTCGCCCTTGCATTTTACGGAAAGATCAAAGAAGCCATGCTTAGCAAAGCTGTTCAACATATGATCAAAGAAACCTATTCCCGTATCGACTGTCGCGACGCCTGTTCCGTCCAGATTAATGGCAACGGAAATATCTGTTTCGCTGGTTGTTCTTGCATATGATGCTTTTCTATCCTTCATATTCTACCATCCTTTCAAATAGTTATACTTAGTCCTCAAAACGAACTCTTATTGAGTTAGCGTGAGCTGTGAGATACTCTGCTTCAGCAAAGTTTGCAACGTCCTGATATACCTCTCTTAAAGCTTCCTCTGAGTATGAGATGATGCTAGACTTCTTAATGAAATCATCAACTCCGAGAGGTGAGAAGAATCTTGCTGTTCCGTTTGTAGGAAGAACGTGGTTCGGTCCTGCAAAATAATCTCCGAGAGGCTCTGATGAATACTCTCCAAGGAACATTGCGCCTGCATTTCTGACCTTAGTCATTGTATCGTATGGATTCTTTGTTACGATCTCAAGATGCTCAGGAGCTATCTCGTTTGTAACTTCAATCGCTTCATCCATATTTTCTGCAAGAAGAATATATCCGAAGTTATCAAGGGACTTCTGGATGATATCTTTTCTTGAAAGCTTAGCTGTGAAGATATCTGTCCACTCTGAAACCTTCTCAGCGAAATCCTTATCTGTTGTGACAAGAATTGCTGAGGCAAGCTCGTCATGCTCTGCCTGTGACAGAAGGTCTGCGGCAGTAAACTTAGGATTGCCTGAACCATCAGAAAGAACAAGTATCTCACTTGGGCCGGCAATCGAATCGATACTTACGTGTCCGTAAACAATCCTCTTAGCCAGGGCAACAAATATATTTCCAGGTCCTACGATCTTATCAACCTTAGGAATAGACTCAGTACCAAACGCAAGAGCCGCAATAGCCTGAGCACCACCTGCCTTATAGATCTCAGTAACGCCTGCTTCCTTGGCAGCAACAAGAGTTGTAGGATAAACCTTACCCTCAGCGTTGCAAGGTGTTGTCATGATGATATTTTCAACTCCTGCCACGTGTGCAGGAACAACATTCATAAGAACTGTTGAAGGATAAGCAGCCTTACCGCCCGGAACATATACACCAACATACTTGAGCGGTGTGATCTTCTGGCCGAGCATGATACCATTTTCTTTGGTTGTTATCCAGCTGTTTCTCTTCTGAAGCTCGTGATATTCTCTGATATTCTTTATCGCTTTCCTGATGATGTCGAGAAGCTTCGGATCAACAGCCTTGTAAGCCTCTTCGATCTCTGCATCAGTAACCTTTACGTTAGAAGCGTTTATATCAGCTTTATCGAATCGATGCGTATACTCAAAAAGCGCACTGTCACCGTTCTGATGTACGTTCTCTACAATCTCCTTAACGGTCTGCTCATAATCTCCGTAATTGTCAGGGCTGCGTCTGAGCATATTTTTCAGTATGTCTTTTTTTGATTCCTCTGTAAGTTTAACTATACGCATTTTACTCCTCCTAATTTAAAACTTCGTTCAGGTCAGTTAATAGCTTATGAATCCTTTCATGCTCCATCCTTAAGCTTACCTGATTTACGACCATTCTTGCTGACAGAGGACATATCTCCTCGAGAACATCAAGTCCGTTTTCACGGAGGGTCGTACCTGTTTCTACTATATCTACTATTACCTCAGACAGACCAACGATAGGTGCAAGCTCAACCGAACCGTTAAGCTTGATGATCTCAACTGTCTGATTCTTCTTATTGTTAAAGTAATCCTTTGCGATATGTGGATATTTTGAAGCAACACGGATTATCTCATTCTTCTTCAGAAGCTCTCTTGCTGATTCAGGTCCGCATACGCACATACGGCATTTGCCAAAGCCCATATCCATAACCTCGAAGAGATTCCTGCCCTCTTCAAGTATGGTATCCTTACCAACAACACCGATATCGGCTGCACCGTATTCAACATAGGTCGGAACATCGCTGGCCTTTGCAAGAAAGAATCTCAGCTTAAGCTCATCATTAACAAATATAAGCTTTCTTGTATCAGGATCCTTCATCTCCTCGCAGGTGATTCCGATCTTCTCAAATATTTCAAGTGTTTTTCTTGCAAGTCTTCCCTTTGCAAGAGCAAATGTCAGATATCTCATAAGGCACCTCCGTTTGAATCATTCTGGCTGTATTTTGCCTTAAGTGATGATATTTCGCTGGAAATAACAAGATGCTCATCCACCTCGTCATTATCCTTAACGATGTAAATACGGTCAAATTCGTATTTTCTTGCATATTCCTCATATTCAGGAAGCGAATGTCGCGAAGACTTTCTTATAAGAGAAGCCTCTACATTACGAGCTCTGAGAGCCTCAGCAAGCCTTACTGCAGGCTCCTGGTTCTCTATCTCATAAATAACAAGCGCTCTGTTTGTATCTGTATCGATCCTGATATGCTGTCTTGAAACAGCCATCATAAGATCATCCACCATGATGGCAAACCCAATGGATGGTGCGTTCTTACCAAACTTTGCAAGCAGTGTATTGTATCTTCCGCCGCGAACGATAGCGCTTCCGGTTCCGTAGGTATAAGCTCTGAATACGATTCCTGTATAATATCCATATCCGTTGAGCATACCAAGGTCAAAACCGATGCAGTCCTCATAGCCATAGAACTTAAGTACATTATAAACCTTGCGGAGTCTTCCGATAGCTGTAAGAGCCTTCTCGCTCTTGGTTATCTGCTCTGCTCTGTCAAGCATCTCAACGCCGCCAAAGAACTTGTCAAAGGAGCAAAGTGCTTCCTTTGAAGCCTCAGGGATGTCAAGCTTGGTAACATATTCGAAGAGTCCGAAGAAGTTTCTCATCTGGATAAGTCCCTTAATGTCCTCTTCCTCATTCTTGCCAAGACCTGCTTCTTCTATTATTCCTTCGAAAAACTCAACCTCACCGATCTCGATCTGGAAGTCTTTAAGTCCCGAAACTCTGATAACATCAACAACCGATGCAAGGATCTCAGCATCCGCAGCTGAACTGTCATCATTAATAAGCTCACAGCCGATCTGTGTTGTCTCATGGAGCTTGCCCTGATGCAGCGGTTCATTCTTGAAGGTCTTGCCTATATAACTAAGTCTTATAGGAAGCTCTTCATCCGCAAAATATTTTGCAGCACTTCTTGCGATGCCCGGTGTTATGTCAGGCCTAAGCACAAGTGTATTGTTATTTCTGTCAAAGAACTTATACATCTCGTTAGAAGGTGCAGAGCCCTTATCCATATTGAAGATGTCAAAATATTCAAAGGAAGGTGTTTCGATCTCAGTATAAGCATAGCTTCTGAGAACCTTTCTAATCCTTCCCAGTACCTCCTGCCTCTCGAGGCATTCGGTTCCGTATATATCTCTCACTCCTTCAGGAGTATGAAGAAGTTTTTCATTCATCTTAAAAAGTCTCCTTTTTTACTAGCTTTGATCAGCCTTGAAGCCCCTAAAGGTTTTACAAAACTAACCATCAGACAATACCTTTCTGTATTTTAATTCAAATCATTAAACTATTCAAGAAATAATTTTAACAAAACTTTTTTTATATTTGTTACGCTTTTGTTGCGGTTTGTATGATAATATCATGTCAGATAAAAAAACATGCGTATTTTCTTGGTAAGGAGGAAAATGATATGCCAATACTTGATCATGATAATTTTATAAAAACAGCAAAGAAAAGCTATTCCATGCAGAAGACCGTCCTTGATAAGCTAACTTATCTCTTTAATGTCATGCTTTACAAGGAGCAGTTAAAGCATTATAAGGAAGGTATTAACAGGGACTATTCTCTCGCCAGACCTACAGGCTTTAAAGATATAGAAAAGCTTAATTCTCCTTATAAAAACAAGGCTGATGTTCAGCATGATTTCGATATAGTTGATGAATTAGAGGATTTTGTGACAAGCGATATCATGAAATTCGCCTCTTCTTCTGTCAAAAATATGGAAGAATATACGACCATCTGCGGAATGTTTAAGGCAAATCTCGAGATCAACTATGGTAAACTCCGCAAGAAGCTTGAGGATTCAGATCTTTTCGTGGGCGAAAAGAACCGTTCTGCAATGCTCGACCACTACTGCAACAATCTTACCGGCAACGTTAATAATGAATTTATGCAGATCATGAGTGCATATAGTTTAGACATTGGTTCAATCGGTTTTGATAACGAAAACGGTATTCCTGCGGAGAAGACACCTCTTAAGGATCTTAAATATATAAAGAAGGTTACTATTAAGCAGTTTGCTGAGGATAACCGACTTACTAAGGAAATGACCGATATGCTTATTGACAGTGCCAAGGAATTCGGTAACATAGATAATCCGGAGGAGGCCAATGCTTATACAGTATTTAAGCAGATCTATATGAGAAGCGGCGAATTTGCTGAACAGGAACGAGCCGACATGAATGATGCTTATGACAAATTAGACGAAAGACTTTTGACATTTATCGGTGATAATTATTACATATCGAAAGTAAATTTCAGCCATATGCTGTATGGCGACAAGCTTATAGAAAATAACATTGATCAGGAATCCAAGAACTTTAAAGCTGAAGGTAAGAGACTTACCAGCAATACCGACAAGAATTTTGTTAAGCTTTCCGATGAAGAGCTTAAGGCTGTTTATGATGCTGCTTCTGAGAAGAGACTTTATAATATCGATCATGCCATTGACGAAGCATCTAAAATCGTCTTCACGGAAAAAGCACTTAGTGTTGAGGATTCAAAGGTTTTCAGCTCTGTATTTCCTAAGGTTAATAGGGATGAAAAGAGTTATGAAAACTATATCAAGCTCCATACAGGTATCAATGCATTAAAGACAAAGGATAATTTAAAGACTTCTCTTGCAAAATGTATCGCAGCTGAATCACTTAAGGCTATGCCGGGCTTCGATATTAAGATGCTCCACCGCGTTGCAAAGCGTATCGAGGAGTTTCCGACCATCGAAAAGCTCAGTCCTGATGAGATAGTTGATACTCTTTCTCATCCGTCAAAGATCAGTGCTATGCAGAAGAGATTCTTCCGCGAAGCTCATAGTGTCGATCCAAATAATTGTCAGTATTACTGTGATCAGTTACAGAAGCTTCATGAAAATATGATGCCGAAGGAAGGAAGATCAACTGAGTATAAGAATCTTTATGATGCTGTGGAAAGAGTTGCTGATATTGATCCGGATTCGCCAAACTATAATGAAACCATCATGAAGGCTAACGAAAACCTCCTTCAGGCTGTCAGAGTATATATTAAGGGCAAGGAAAGTATCCGTTCAACAACAAATGGAAATGACAGATTTAACAATGCTCTTGATGTACTTGGAATAATGTCAGATAATGTTCCGGGACTTCAGAAGGTTATAGATGGTATGGTTAATAATATTAACAAGAAGCGTGGCATCAAGGATGATGAGCAGCCGGGCTTTATCGATATCGATGACTACGGCGCTGACAGAGCTGCAGAAAGAAAGCAGGAAAGGGAAAATGCGAAGAATAAACCTAAGCCTGCCAAGAAGGTAACTGCTGTGAAAAAGGCACCTGAAAAGAAAGTTGAGGAGTCTGCTCCTAAGAGAACCAGCACAGCAAGCAGTGACTCATCATTCTCCTTATAGATCACAGCTTTCTCAGACGGTAGCCCATCCCCCAGATGGTCTCGATATAGTCAAAATCATCATATCGTCTGAGCTTTGAACGAAGATTACTCATATGAACCTTGAGTGACTGGTCATCCGGGAAATACTCTTCGTTCCAGACACTTTCATAAATATTAGCTTTGGAGAAAAGCTTATTCTGATTCTCCAGCATAAGTTTTAATATTTCATATTCTTTAGACGTCAGGGTGACTTCCTCGCCCTTTATAGATACGGTCATAAGAGCCGTATCCATAATGATACTTCCGTAGGTCAGTTTCTTCCCGTGAACTGCTGCGGAAGTATTTTTATTGTCTGCTTCTATCCTGCTGTTCGACGCATTATATCTTCTCATAACAGCCTCTATCCTTACCAATACATCCGGAAGCTCAAATGGCTTGATGATATAATCGTCCGCGCCGTTCTTCATCATAAAAAGCCTGGTGTCGAGCGAGGAAACAGCTGAAATAACGATCACAGGAATATCGGTGAAGCTTCGGATCTTCGTAAGTATCTCATCTCCCGAAAAACCAGGAAGCATCATATCAAGAAGTATCATATCTATCTTCTCATCAGGAGCCAGCCCGTTATCCTCCTCATGCTCTCTGATGAAACCATTTGCCGCATAAGACTTTGCCGCAAGCTTTTTCACCAGATTCAGGCCGTCTACGCCGTTGAAGCATCTGACAGTATCATAGCCGTTCTTCTCCAGAAATACAGCAAGCAGTTTATTTATTTCCTTATCATCTTCTATTATGAGTATTCTCATGTCCGTCCCTTTTTCCTTCACTTATTTTTTTCATTCTGCATCAGGCATCATAAGCTCGACGCTGAAAACATCCCTCTCGATATAACCTTCGATATTAAAATTCATAAAATCAGAAAGCTCCTTGCAGACATAGAGCCCGAGCCCTGTTCCCGGACCGCTTCTTCCCTTAGCTCTGTAAAAAGGTTCAAATATATGTTCAGTATCTGTCGCAAGATCATCTGAAATATCATTTCTGACAATGAGCTTCACTGCTCCATCCAGCTGTTTAACACTTACCTCTATAAAGCTGACAGCGTATTTCTCAGCGTTTGAGAACAGGTTTTCAAGGATACGCTTGACGTAATGCTCGTCAGCCGCAATAAGAAGCTTTTCCTCGGGAATATCCGTCTTCATCTCCAGACCCTTTCCATCAATGGTGTTGTAAGCCGAAAGCATGACGTCTGAAAGCACGGTGTCGAATCTCACCTTCCCGAGAGTGATCTTTTCCGAGGCATCTATATATGTCACCTCGAAGAATTCATCAGAAAGCTTCTTCAGATAACTCACCTTATCATGAACAATATTTATGTATTCACGAAATTCCCTGTCTGTTTCAATGAGTTTTTCCTCTTCAGTCGTTCCAACAGAAGCAAGTCTGCAGCCCTCAAGTATCTTATCTATCAGCTGCAGATAACCGTCAGCTGCCGTAAGAGGAGTTCTGAAGTCATGTGACACTCCGGCCATGACTATTCTCATCTTTTTCTCATTCTCGGAAGCTTCTCTTGCCAGAGTCGTCAGATCTTCTATCAGGGCATTTATCTCATTTGCCAGCTCAACCGAAGAAGCACCAAAAGAAGCAACCAATATTGGCTGCTCCCTGTCGGTTGTTCTTATCTGATTTATCTGTTCCTTAAAGTTTTTTAGCTCGGACTTCAACATGAAATATTTTCTTATGAAAACAAATGCTATTACAGCGACCACGATCAGTCCGAGCATGAAGAAAAAAGTATTATCCAAAATATATCTCCGATACGTTAGTATTTATGATCACATTCTATCAGAAATCTCTGTGTTTATAAAGATAATATGCAAGCACGCCCCAGAATACTACTGTTATTCCAAATCCACTGACAACATTTATTACCACATCAGGATCGAGAGTATACTTTTCACAGATGCTGGATAACTGATTTGAGTAGAAAAGTATGTCAAATATACGAGGAACTCCTCTAAAGCTATCCATGATATTATTTAGATTTCCATGGATGCTTCCGTAAATGAGAAGAGCGATGCTCTCGAGCATTATCCTGCAATAAACAAGTGCTATTGATGCAAGGCTTCTAAATACAAGTGTCATAAGAACGCCTGTAACAGCAGCTCTAAACATAACAAGAAGGCAAACAAACTCCTTCGCCAGCGCATCCGAAAAATGCGAACTATCAATTGCACAGCTTATAAAAAAGCATATCAGACTGCCCAGGGATACAATAGCTGTTGTTGTAACGCCGATGGCGATCACCTTTGAAGTGATTATCCTCATCGGTCTGTTACCGATCATGATATCATACATATTTGTTCTTTGTGCGAAGCCTCTCCCTGTCAGGAAGGCGGTTGTCATCATTACAAGAATAACGAAAAGTTCGTTACACTGATTATCCACAAAGCCCATTACGGATTTATCTTCGCCGAACAGAGGTACTGTGAACATCAGCACAACAATACCCATGATAAATATCCAATATCCCGTAATATGTTTATTTTTATTCATTTCGCTTTTTATAAGTTTATTCATTATCTCGGACTCCTTCCCGAAAGCTTGTTGAGTACGCTTCCACGTTTCTTATCCTTCTCGCCCTTGTTATGATCAACCTTTGAGAGATAATACTCCTCAAGACTTTCATTGGTAAGTGCGAAATGAAGTATCGTATCGCCGCCATCAGTTATTGTATGCGATACCTCTGCAACCCTGTCAAACATTCCAAATATGCGGAGTTCTGTATCATCAACTACCTTGTAGTCCTTAATATTAAGCCTGTTCTCAAGAGTCGCTGTTGTATGCGAAATATTATCCGTCTTAACGGAAATATAGCTTCTCGAGTGCATCATCAGTTCTTCTGTCGAGAGGGCCTCAACAATCTTACCGTGATTGATAATGATATAATCTGTACAAAGCTCTGAAAGTTCTGAAAGAAGGTGACTGGAAATGATGATCGTCTTGCCCTGTTTTTCGCAAAGCTCTTTAAGGATAAGTCTCACTTCAACAATACCTTCCGGATCAAGACCATTTACCGGCTCATCAAGCACAAGCACTTCAGGATCCGCAAGGAGTGACATTGCGATACCCAGTCTCTGCTTCATGCCAAGAGAGAAATTCTTTACCGGTTTCTTACCGGCCTCTTCAAGTCCGACATAAGTAAGCAGCTCGTTTATCCTGTTTTTATCAGCAACGCCTCTGAGCAGTCTCATATATTCCATATTCCGTCTGGCATTAAGAGAAATATCAATGATAGGACTCTCTATCATGAAACTCATCCTTCCTCTGTTTACATGTATTCCTCTCGATGCCTCAAAGAGCTTAAACTCACCATTCGATCTATGAGCAAGACCTGAAATGATCTTCATGATAGTCGTCTTACCTGCTCCGTTAGGACCGATAAGTCCGACGATATGTCCTTTTTCAACCGAAAAGCTGACGTTATCAAGGACTTTATTCTTGCCGTAGTATTTATCTACGTTCTGCATTTCTATAACCTTCACGTTCTACCTCCTGTTTATACGGTGACCCTGCATTTTGTCTATATGGATATAGTAAATACCTTTTGTAAAGAAAAGGTTAAATAGTAAAGCTGTAATAGTTAAGAAAAAGTAAAGTTTAAAATCAGAACATTTGTTTGCAATCGAACACACGTTGTGTTATACTTCAAATAGTATTATACAACTATGGATCTGTATTGATATATTCGTTTTATGTATGTCTTTATATTCGTCATATATCAATTTGATCCGCGATCATGAATGGAGGTTATCATGTCTAAAGGAAAAATCAGTTCAAAGCAGGAACAGATCCTTAATTACATAAAAGAAAATATTTTGGATAAGGGCTATCCGCCAACAGTCAGAGATATCTGTGCGGCAGTTGGTCTCAGCTCGACTTCATCAGTTCATGCACACTTAAATACTCTCGAGGAAAGAGGTTATATAAGACGTGACCCGACCAAGCCTCGTGCCATCGAGATACTTGATGATGAAGGCTTCAACCTTTCAAGACGCGAGATCGTAAATGTTCCTATCATCGGAACCGTTGCAGCCGGCCAGCCTATCCTTGCAGAGGAAAATATTACCGACTACTTCCCTGTTCCGCCTGAATATCTCACAAACAATCAGACCTTTATGCTTAAGGTTAAGGGCGACAGCATGATAAATGCCGGTATCCTTTACGGTGATACAATTATCGTAGAGCAGACAAATGTGGCAAAGAACGGTGATATCGTTGTTGCTCTTATCGACGATTCTGCTACCGTTAAGACCTATTACAAGGAGAATGGTCATTACAGACTCCAGCCTGAGAATGATACCATGGAACCTATCATAGTTGACGACCTTAAGATCATCGGAAAAGTTATAGGTCTTTTCAGATCGTATAAATATTGATCACCATCGTATTGATCACCATCGTATTGATCATTCATCATAATGACAGCTATTATAAATGATAAAGCGCCGGCAGCTGCCGGCGCAATTTTTTTGCAATACAAAACTCAGGTTTAGGATATCACTACATCCATATAAACCGCACTCTTATCTTCCTTCGAGGTTACGTATCTGTATCTCACTCTCGCACCCTCATTATATCTTACATACATAGCTGAATATGAATATGCGGTATAGGTCTCGAAGTCTCTAAAGAGTCTGTCTGCATTCTCTACAGAATACTCCTGCATCCTTATATCAACTATATACTTGTTAAAGCTTTCGTTTATGCAGTACTTTGTCAGATCCGCACGATCCTGCAGATAGATATCGACCTTGGTCTTCATCTCTTTGTCCGTTGTTATATTTACATTTGCAAGGTACTGATTAATTATCCTGAACAATTGTCATGCCTCCAATTCCGTCCTGCATACAAAGCATCCTACGGTATCTGTTATTAGTATATCTTCATATCAGGTATCTTCTCTCTGACAGCCTTAAACTTGTCAAAGTTCTGAATAAAGAGCTTAACCACCTTCGGGTCAAACTGCTTACCACTGTTTGTAATGATCTCATTATAGGTGTCCTCATCGGACCAGCCCTTCTTATACATTCTTTCTGCTGTAAGGGCATCAAATACATCACAGACCGAAACTATACGTGAGATATATGCTATCTCATCGCCCTTCATACCGAGATAGCCGGTTCCATCCCATCTCTCATGATGCTCCTTTGCGATAATTCTCGCAAGGTGCATGATCTCACCCGGACATTTCTCAAGAAGTGCCTCACCGTAAAGCACGTGGCTCTTCATGATCTCATATTCTTCCGGTGTAAGCTTGGTCGGCTTATCCAGTATTTCATCACTTATCATAAGCTTTCCTATATCGTGCATCATGGCTGCTGTTGCAAGCTTCTCAACATAGTCCTCGTCGAAGCCTGAAGCTCTTCCGAGTATCTTAGTATATTCCGCAACTCGCTTGATATGCTCGCCTGTAAGCTTTGATTTGTTTTCTGATATTTCCGAAAAGGCATAGCACAGACCCTTCTCGTTTTCAACTGTGATAAGGGCTGTATCAATATTTCTGTCGATCATCATCGCATTTCTGTCTACGATGAAGAAAGCGATAAAGGACATAAATATTACTATCAGGAATGCCGGTGCCGAAAAATGTATCAGCAGGTCATTATAATTCTTGTAGGCCTTATGCATGATTATGCTGCTGAAATTCATCTGAGCAAAAGCAGAAAATGCAATAGACGCTATAACAAGAAGCGATGTATAAAGGATAAAGGTTCTGTCGAAATAAAGCGATGCAAGAAGTATCGGGAACAGAAGTATCGGATATGCATAGATGCTGAACTCAGTGATGAGTATCATCGTGATCAGAACCGTACTGATGATGATCACATGTCTGGTTATACTTTTCTTATCCAGCTTAAGAATATTTACAAAAAGTATCGGAATAAAGGCAATGACAAGACATGCAGCTATCGTAAAGGTCAGCTTCGTAATATCAAATATGTCATTTACAAGGAAAAACGCAAAGAAAATAAGGAGGAAATACATGATTATTCTCATGCACCTCGCAGATACCCTGTTAACCTCGGATATTAACTTCTGTTTTTCTCTCTTTTTATTCATTCTTTATTCCTTATATGGCATATAATAGTCACCGGGCTATAGGACCGGTCATCTATTTTCCTTAGGTCTCTATGGTGAGGTTAGCCTCCTCCATAGCCTGTCTCTTAAAGTCTTCGATCTTATCGGCAGAAACAACAGGCAGCTCATCCATTGATGATATTCCAAAGCTTCTGAGGAAGTCATCTGTGGTTCCGAAAAGAATAGGCTTACCCGGTGCATCAAGTCTTCCAACCTCGGTTATAAGATTGTACTCGATAAGCTTATTGATAGCATGTGAGCACGATACACCTCTGATCTGCTCTATCTCGATCCTCGTAACCGGCTGCTTATAAGCAACTATAGAAAGAGTTTCAAGAAGAACATCTGTGAGGTTGTGCTTCTTAGGTATATTTACAAGTCTGATCAAAACATCATAATATTCACTTTTGGTACAGAGCTGAAGCTTGTCATCCAGGCGGATGATCCTGATACCGGTCTTGTCACTCTCGTAATCCTTAGCAAGCGCTTCATAGCCCTTAATAACTTCGTCCTTTGATATTCCCATTGCAGCCGCAAGTCTTGATATCTCAACCGCCTCACCTATTGCAAAAAGTACAGCTTCAAGAGCTGCCGGAACATTCTCAACCGGTTCGAAGCTTTCTGCTTCCGGAGCTTCTGCCGCATTTTTTTCAGCCTGCTCCGCTGTTTCTATATTTTCCTGTTCTACTGTTTCTATCTCACTGCTCATTTTTCTATCCCAAACTTTTATTTTATTCAAGTGAATCGATGATTATCTCATCAAAAAGGCCATCCTGTCTGATAGTCAGCACACCGGTCTTCATAAGCTCAAGTATCGCAAGGAAAGTAACTATCATGTTCATCTTGCCCTTACGCTTTCCGATCAGAGTTCTGAAATTAATACTCTTCAGGCCCTTAATCTCCTCACGAACTTCGATCATTCTGTCCTCAAGCTTGATCTCTTCTCTGGTGATGGTTCCGAAACAGCTTCTAACAGGGTCGATCCTGTCAACCTCTCGCTTCATCATCTGCTCAAATATTTCCTGAAGTCTTCTAAGAGTCATATCTCCGATCAGCTCAGCCGGATCAACCTCTTCCTTGTAATTCTTAACCTCATCCGGAACAGACTTTCCTTTGAAGTAAGCTCCCTTCGCATCCATCTCCATGTCCTTAAGTTCGTAGGATGCGTATTTGTACATCTTATACTCAAGAAGTCGTCTGACAAGCTCGTCTCTCGGATCACCCTCATCAACCTCAGGCTCCTCTTCCTTAGGAAGAAGCATCTTCGCCTTGATACTGATAAGCTGCGCGGCCATAAGAAGGAAGTCGCTCATCTTATCATAATCGTTCTCAGAAAGGTCATCCAGATAAGCAAGATACTGCTCTGTTATCTCAACGATCGGTATATCGAAAATATTATATTTATTCTTTTCAATCAGATGAAGCAGCAGGTCAAGAGGACCTTCAAAATTGCTTATCTTGACATCAACAACGGTTGCCATGGCAGCTCTCCTTAATGCCGGAACTATCTTCTCTTATAGGTATGAAGAAGGATATATTCCATAATTCTTCGGCTGTAGTCTCCTGTGCAGTGCTTTCCGTCAACAGTTCCCTCCTCAGGAAGGAAACCATACTCATCACTTACTGCAGCTGCATAATTAATGAAGATAACATCCTCTCTGTCATGACAGAGCTTGATTATCGCATTGTTAAACTTCTCAACATTCTCCATAGTGAAGATATCGTCGTTGTCCGAAGTCTCCTGTGATACAGGAACTACTGCTGCGATATAAACAACAGCATTTGGATTTCTTGCATAGATCATATCTACAAGCTCGCTTAAGTCATCTGTAAATACATCTATATATTCCCAACCAAGTTCATTTATACCAAAGGAAATATAGTAATTTTCATAGTAGGTTGCGGCAATCGCCTCTTCAACAGTGTATTTTCTGCCGTTGATACTTATACATCTTTCGGTCTTTACACCGCCTACGTTAAGTCCCTTATAAGCAAAAGCATTTACATTATCAAAACCTGTATAGTAGGCAAGAGATTCTGTTCTCGAATCACCGATAAATACAGTCTTATCAAAGTATGATGTATCCTTAACCTTATCAGGCATGAAATATCTTGAATCGTACCAGTCGGTACATGGAACATCCACAACATCAGGAAGGATCGTATTATTCTCTGAAAATACTCCTTCAGGGAGCTCAACCTTCTCGGTTGTTGCCTCAGTAGTCTTCTCTGTTGTAGCATCGGTTGAAGCCTGCTGAGTTTCCGAAGTAGCTTCTGTTGGTTTCTCAGTAGTTGCTTCGCTGGTAGGCTGTTCAGTAGTCTGCTGCTCAGACTTATCAGTTGCCTCAGTACCAGGAGCTTCTGTTTCAGTCGCAGTCGTATCATCCTTTGTTTTCTTTGATGTATCTTCTGTTGAAGCATCAACTACCTGAACATCATTATCAGAGGTCTGTGCGCTGACACTGACATCACGAACAGTCTCATGGATATCAGACAGCTCATATGCAGCATATGCACCGCTTATCAGCACAAAAAAACTGACAAGTATCGCTATAGCTTTTTTATTATTCTTATTTATCTTTTTGGGTTTATTATCTTTCATTTACAAATGTCTCCGGATTCTTTTTGTTATCATGTTTAGCATAAAACCTTTTTACCAGGTCATTCCGATAACTTCTCTTGTCTTATCTCTTGTAATAAGATCCGTGAGTGCATCCTTTGCAGGATAATCCTCAAAGAGGACTTTATTTATCGCCTCTGTTATAGGCATAGATACTTCGTATTTCTTAGAAAGAGCAAATGCTGCTCTCGCTGAATAAACACCCTCAACAACCATCTTAACCTCGTCCATAGCTTCCTGGTAAGTCTTGCCCTGTCCGATAAGATAGCCGGCACGTCTGTTTCTACTATGTACAGAAGCACAGGTAACAATAAGATCGCCGATTCCAGAAAGTCCCGAGAAGGTCTCCGGATAGCCACCCATCTTAACACCAAGCTTCTTTATCTCAACTATTCCTCTTGTGATGATAGCAGCTTTTGTATTATCACCGCAGCCAAGTCCATCTGCTATACCTGCCGCAAGTGCGATAACGTTCTTAAGCGCACCACCAAGCTCGATACCCATAACATCAGGGCTTATATATACTCTGAAGAAATCAGCCATAAAGGTATCCTGAACCTTTTCTGCAACAGCCTTATCCTTTGAACCCACAACAACTGTAGTAGGAAGACACTTGCCAACCTCCTCAGCATGGCTTGGTCCTGAAAGAACTGCGATATCAGCTACAGGGATCTCTTCCTTGATAACCTGAGAAAGTCTCATAAGAGTCTCATCCTCGATACCCTTTGCAACGCTGACGATGATGGTTCCTTCCTTAACGTACTGAGAAGCAGCCTTGGCTGTTGAACGCACGAAAGGACTCGGAACTGCCATAACTATCATTTCCGCGCCATCTATAGCTGTATTCATATCTGTGGTAAATGTAACCGCTCCGCTGAGTATTACTCCCGGAAGCTTAGTCTTATGCTCGCAGAATTCGTTGAGCATTGCAATCTCTTCAGGGTCGATCGACCAAACCGAAACTTCATGTCCATTATATGTAAGAAGCTTTGTTATAGCTATTCCCCAGCTTCCTGCACCGAGTATACAAATCTTCATTATTTTCCCCTCCTGTATTTTCAGACTAATAATCTATTTAAAGATCAGTTTTCTTCCTTGATCTCACTGACCTTTTTCTTATCTCCAAGCTTGTTTTCCTCACCATGCATGAGTCTGATGATATTTGCCTTATGCTTAAGAATAGACATAGTCGCAAATATGACCGCAAGCACTATACTCTCTATCATTTCTGACTTTGAATCACCCTTAGGATCAAAGCAGAGCATTCCCTTAAATGCAAATATTACATAGCATGTCACGAATTCGATCATAAGCAGTATCGAACCAACCGATACATATCTTGTGACAGCAACAACAGCTATGAAAAGCACCAGCAGGATAACTATCATTAAAGGAATAAGAAGTCCTGCTATCATGCCGGCTGTAGCCGCAACTCCCTTACCACCCTTGAACTTAAGGTAGAAAGGAAAATTATGTCCCACAACAACTCCAAGTCCTACATAAAGAACAAAAAGAAGGAAGATGTCAGGGTATGAATTCTGTGTGAGAAGTCTCACGATAAAGCATGGAATAAATGCCTTAAAGAAGTCGCCGATAAATACAACCAGTCCGGCCTTCTTTCCCAGTACTCTCAGTGCATTTGTGGTACCTGAGTTACCGCTTCCGTAATTTCTTATATCAATACCATTTAACTTTCCGTAAATATATCCTGTTTCTATAATTCCGCAGAAATATCCGCAGATAAAACATATTATCCTGATAGTTACCGTCACTGGTTTTCTTTCCTTTCACGAATGATGAACTTAAGCGGTGTTCCCTTGAAGCCGAAGGCCTCACGAACCTTATTCTCGATATATCTTATATATGAGAAGTGTGCCAGTTCCTTATCATTAACAAATATAACAAATGTAGGTGGCTTAACCGAAACCTCAGTCATGTAATACAGTCTGAGTCTCTTGCCCTTATCTGATGGCGGATCTGCTGTTGCAACCGCTTCGGCAAGTATTTCATTAAGGACACCGGTCGCTACTCTGAGTGAGCAGTTCTGTACAACGGCATCGATCATTGTGAAAAGCTTGTCCATACGCTGTCCGGTCTCCGCAGAAATAAACAGCATCTCTGCATAAGGCATGAAGGACAGAGTCTGTCTGATGCTGTTTCTGAACTTATTCATGGTCTTGTCATCCTTCTCGATGGCATCCCACTTATTTACGGCAATGATGATACCCTTGCCTCTCTCATGAGCTATTCCGGCGATCTTTGCATCCTGCTCGGTAACTCCCATCGTTGCATCAATAACAAGGACCGCTACGTCACATCTTTCAACAGCTGTAACCGTCCTTATGATACTATATCTTTCTATTTCATCTTTTATCTTGCTTTTTCTTCTGAGTCCGGCCGTATCGATAAATACATATTCTGTACCATTTCTCTTGATAACGGTATCGATGGCATCACGTGTTGTTCCGGCAATATCCGAAACGATAACGCGGTCCTTTCCGAGAAGCTTATTGATAATAGATGACTTACCTACATTTGGCTTACCGATAATGGCAACCCTTGGTCTGTCATCTTCTTCATCCTCTGAGGCATCCTTTCTGAAGTGACTGCACACCTCATCAAGCATCTCACCGAAGCCGAGTTTTCCAAGCGAAGAAATCGGGAACGGATCCCCGAGTCCGAGATTGTAAAACTCATATACATCGTTCATGTATTTTTCAAAATTATCAACCTTATTTACAACAAGAACGACCGGCTTTCTTGAACGCCTGAGCATGTCCGCAACCTTGGAATCCGCATCAACCAGACCCTGACGGACATCAGTAAGAAATATGATAACATCAGCTGTCTCGATAGCTATCTCAGCCTGTTCTCTCATACTCTTTAATATTATATCGTTTGACTCAGGTTCAATACCGCCTGTATCTATCATTGTAAAGCTCTTATCGAGCCAGGTTACATCTGCATATATTCTGTCTCTTGTTACGCCCGGTGTATCCTTAACTATGGATATTCTCTCTCCGGCGAGCGCATTAAAGAGAGTCGACTTACCGACATTCGGCCTTCCGACTATGGCCACAACAGGTTTACTCATATTTATACTCCCAAGATATCTCTTATATATTCCATTCCATATGATTTTACAATAACAGTTTCTACTTGTAAAGCGTTCTTTAGCTCTTCCAAAGTCATGTCATCGAGGAAGATCTCCTCGTCAGCCTTGAGGCAGCTTGACGGAATAAGCAGTGCATCGCCCAGTTCTTTGCCCTGCAGACCGGATACGATATCGCTTCCGGTAAGGAGGCCCGTGACGGTTATCTTCGGTCCGAAGAACTTATTTTCTATCGGATAGACCATGAATTCCACATCCGGTCTAAGTCGATTTAACTCCTTACAGATATAATCTTTATTATCCTTCGAGAGCATACCGCATACGGTGGATGCCTTTCTTCCCGGATTATTTTTCAGGATAGCCTCATAAAGCTTTTCTTCTTCAGTCTTATGATGAAATACTCTTCCGAGCTTTCCCTTTTTCTCCATGGCTGTCTTATAATCAAGAACGCAGTCGACAGCCGCAGTGAAATCATCATAAAGAAGTCTTGTCATTCCCACACCGTTCTCAAGCTGCTCGTAGCCGTCGTAGCTTTCTTCCGGCGGGATCTCTCTTCCGGCCATGATATACCATTCATCACTGGCGTGTGCAAGGTGGATACCGTATTTCGGATAAATCTCCTTCTGGATATCCTCTATCATATCTATAACTTCTTCCGCGTCCTCTTTGTTAAACTCATCCAGATGGCAGAGGCCGTCTCTGTATTTTGTAAGGCCTACCGGAACCACCGAAACGCTTCCGAGCACCGGAGCGTATTTTGCAAGATCACGGAGACTTCTCAGAAGCTCCTCTCCGTCATTAACGCCCTTACAGAGAACTATCTGCGCATTCATCGGAATCTCAGCCGCATAAAGTTTATCCATATGCTCTAATATGCGTCCAGCAAAGCGGTTATGCAGCATACTGCAGCGAAGCTCCGGATTGGTCGTATGCACGGAAATATTTATCGGCGCCAGCTTATATTCGATAATTCTGTCGATCTCCGAATCCTTCATATTTGTCATGGTAATGTAGTTGCCCTGAAGGAACGACAGTCTCGAATCATCATCCTTAAAATATATGGTCTCACGCATCCCTTTCGGATTCTGGTCGATGAAACAGAAGATGCATTTGTTGTAGCAGGATCTGTAATTATCCATCAGAGACTCTTCAAATACAAGTCCGAGGTCCTCGCCCTCCTCCTTCTCTATCTGAACCTCTCTCTCCTTGCCAGCTTCATCCTCAACGATCAGACTTACCTGATCATCCTCAGCAATAAAATCATAATCAAAAATATCGGTGATCTCATGCCCGTTCAGACTGACAAGCGTCTCACCTTTTTTGATCCCAGCAAGGTCTGCAGGACTATCTTCAATTACCTTTACGATCAAGTGTTTTTTCATATTTTTCTATATTAATTATAAACGATCATCGATAGTTAATACTTATCAGCTGATTTATCTAAGCATGATTAGTGCCAAACATTATTTAAGCATGATAAGTGCGGCAAGATTTCCGCGAAGTCCGTTGGTCTTTCTGTGTGAAAAAAGAACCTCATGATTACAACAGGTGCAAAGTCCCGATATCTCAATATTTTCCTGAACAAGTCCTGCATCCATCAGTACAGACTTGCAGGCGCGCTGCAGGTCAAGATGGTATTTATCATTACCTGTATAGGTTATTATATCTTCCTTCTCATATTCCGGATACTTAATAATAAACTGCTCAGCCACATCCCTGCTTATCTCGTAGCAGTCCTTACAGATAGAAGGTCCGATAAAGCAGATCAACTTTTTCTTATCGCAGTTATAATCCTTTTCAAATATATCTGCAGCTATGGCACCGATGCCGGCCAGGGTACCCTTCCAGCCTGAATGAACACCGGCGATGACATTATTGTCCGGCGCATAAAATATAAGCGGTACGCAGTCTGCATAAAAGGTCATCAGCGGCAGTTCCCTGCAATCCGTGATCAGACCGTCGGTTTCCTTTATATCAGTCTCTCTGATAAGCCCTTTGCCTGCGTCATCCTCAGTGCATTTTCTGATAAAAGTCTTATGCACCTGGTCTGAAAATACAGTTCTGTTCATATCATAGCCCAGTGCCCCGGAAAATATCCTGTGATTCTCCATCACCTTTTCAGGATCATCACCTCTCGAAAAGCTGAGGTTCATAGACGCAAGATGTGCTTCACTTACACCACCCAGCCTGGTGGACATTCCGTGAATAAGCCTGTCCTCGTATTTTGAAAGAAGCACCGACTTTATGACCGGAACTTCTTCGTTGTTGTATGCAGATATTAATTTCTTAAAATGTATATCATTATATATATTCATATTTTTCAAACTATCATATTGTTCACGAACTTCATATCGTTCACGAATATTGTCAAAACACGATCATAACTAAATAGAAAACATAAATGCGTTTTCAATATGCGTGATCTTCTCGCCATCGATACCGACAACATCAAAACGTATATTTACGGTTTCAGGATTGATCCTGAACTGGTTCATATAAAAAAGCGCAGCCTGGCATATTTTCTTTTGCTTAGCGGGAGTTACTGCTTCAAGGGAGATACCTCTTCCCGATGTAGCTCTGTATTTAACCTCAACAAAGATCAGTATGCGGCTTTCATCATCCGACGCAACTATATCAAGCTCGGCCTGCCGGACCTTATAATTTCTCGAAAGTATCCTGAGGCCTTTAGCCTTCAGAAACTCTGCCGCTATCTCTTCTTTTTCGCTGCCTACCTGCCTTTTATTCTGCAACTTTTTCCCCTTCGTTCCAGTAATTCTTTATGAATGACCTTCTGTGGATCTCGCAAGGTCCCTTTGCGACCAATGCATCAAGATGCTTCTTCGAACCATATCCCATATTATTCTTAAAATCATAATCCGGATAGAGCTGGTCGTAATCCTTCATGAGTCTGTCTCTTGTAACCTTTGCAACAATACTTGCTGCAGCTATTGAAACAGAAAGCGCGTCACCCTTAATGATAGAAACCTGCTTGATATCCAGCTTAGGGATCTTAACCGCATCAACCAGTACAAGATCAGGCTTAACAGAAAGGCTGTTTACCGCCTTACGCATAGCATCATAATTAGCTTCCTGGATGCCCTCTGTATCGATGAATTCCGGTGTATTCATGCCAAGTCCTACGGAAATAGCATTTGAGAGGATGATATCATAAAGCTCCTCTCTTACTTCCTTTTTAACCTGCTTTGAGTCGTTCAGCCACGGAATAACAAGTCCCTTCGGAAGTATTACCGCTGCTGTAACGATTGGTCCTGCAAGAGGGCCTCTTCCAACCTCATCAGTACCGCAGATATATTCTGCATCGGTATATTTATTCTCGAAGGTCATCATGCCTCTGACACGCTGAACTTCCTTTTCGATATCGGCTATATTTTTCTTAAGCTTATCGGCAAGGCTGAGAACGCCCTTTCTTTCATCACCTGATATTTCCTGAAGGAGTTCTCCGAACTGTCTCTTCTTGTCCTCGTATTTCATAAGAGGAAGGCTGTTTATTTCACTTATTCTTGTTTTAATCTCGCAAATATTCATGGCATCCCTTTAGATAGAAAGAGGGAATACGTGATACTCCATATATTCCCTCAATAAAACTATTTGATCTTTCCAAACTTTTTAAGTGGTGAAAGCCTGAATACGGCTTTACCGATTATCTCGCTCTTTCTTACATTTCCGACTACCGAACGGCGGCTGTCCTCACTGTTGTTCCTGTTATCTCCAAGAACAAAATACTCGCTCTTACCAAGCGTTATCGGACTGCTGGCTATTCCTCTCTTGTCCGGATCTATCGGCTCGAGACCGTAGTCTTCTATAAGAACCTTACCATCAATAAGAATATTTCCCTGCTCGTCGATCTGAACGGTTTCGCCCGGCAGACCGATGATCCTCTTGATATATATCTTCTCGGAATTATTTCTCGGTGGGAAGATGATGATATCAAATCTCTTAGGATCTGTGAATCTGTAGCTTATCTTATCGATCCAGAGGTTGTCTCCGTTCTCAAGTGTCGGCAGCATCGAATCACCCTTAACTGTTGTTCTCTCACCGATAAATGTAATGATGAGGAAGCATACAATGATAACGACACCGATATAGATTGCCAGGTAATACAACTCTTTTACTATATTTACCTTTTCTTTTCTCTTCTTGCGGCCCTTGAACTTTCTCTTTGACTTGCCGTCTTCTTCATTGGAATCAGCCTCTTTGGTATCTGCTTCTGTATCAGAAGAACTCTTTACTTCTGAAGCAGCTGCCTCGACGTCTCCTGACCTAGTCTCTTTATCATCCGAAGAAGCTTCAGCATCCTTAGATTCATCTGAAGACTTGCCGCTTTTGGCCTCTTCCTTAAGTCGTCTTGCTTCTTCCCTGGCCTCTTCCTTAGCCAGTCTCTTTGCTTCTCTTTCAGCCTCGCGCTTCTCACGTTTCTCCTGTTTTCTTTCCTCAGCAAGTCCGTAAAAAAGCTCTTTGGCTTCATCTATACTTTCTATTTCGTCCTTAAACTTTTTACCCAAGATTGTTTACCCCAATTTCTTATGGCATCTCAAGGGAGACTCTGCCAAGACTGCCGCTTCTTAAGTCATCGATAAGTATTGCCGCAGCCTTCTCTATATCAGGTTCTCCGCCCTTCAGCAGGCACTTCCTTGAATCTGCAATAGATTTAAGTATTTCTTCTATGTCTGTCTCCTCAATATTATACCTTTTTGAAATAATACCGCAATAGTTTATTTTTAAATATTCTATAAGATTTAGGGCCAGATCATACTTGCTGATAATGTTGTCATTTATCGATCCGATAAGTGCAAGTCTGATACCAATGTCCGGATCATCGAACTTTGGCCAGAGTATTCCCGGTGTATCAATAAGGTTGATATCCTTGCCGAGATTGATCCATTGAAGTCCCTTTGTTACCCCCGGCTTGTTACCGGTCTTAGCACTTGCTTTACCTGCATAGGAGTTGATAAATGTAGACTTTCCTACATTCGGAATACCAACTACCATCGCCTTGATAGGTCTCTGAAGGAGCCCCTTTCTCTTATCTCTCTCAAGCTTTTCCTTACATATCTCAAGCACCACCGAGGTGATCTTCTTTGCATCCTTATTCTTTCTTGAATCAAGAGTTATGGTGCGGATATTTTTATCTTTAAAATACTCTGCCCACTTCTCAGTAGTCTTCGGATCCGCAAGGTCAGTCTTGTTAAGTATCGCAAGCCTGTATTTTCCATTGGCAAGTCTGTCAATGTCCGGATTCCTGCTGGAAAGCGGTATTCTTGCATCAAGAAGCTCTATAAGTATATCAACAAGCTTTATATTCTTTTCCATCTCCCTGACAGCCTTGGTCATGTGTCCGGGATACCATTGAATGTTTATCTTGTTATCTGCCATTTTACTAGTCCTTTTTCTCCGTCAGCTTGTAGCTGTCCGATTTAATATCAATCTTTATCTCAACCTTCTCACCGCTTGGTGATTCAATTATAAGCTCTGTCTTACCAATCTTTTTAAACTTGGCATCGATGGCATAATCTTCAATATCCTCATTATAGGATATGCTTACATCACCATACGACTCATCCTTCAGCCTTACACTGTAGCTGTCATCAAAGGTGATCACAAGTCCGGTATCATCAAAGGTATAACCGGTTGCCATTATAACCGTCTCGTAAGAGCTGTCGCCCTTAATAAATGCATAGCCCGAAGTACCCAGGATCAGCACGATACTTATAGCAAGTCCTGCAAGCCTGATCTTCTTATCCTTAAAGATTACAAGCGGATACATTATCATGGTTACGATACAGAAAAGCGAACTTATAACCCTGTAAGGGAAATATGTCAGCATGTATGAGAAGAATCCATAATAATGGTATATTGCAAGGAAGATAAGAACAGGTGTGAGTATAAGCAGTCCCCACCATTTGTCCATCTTCATATAATAACCGACAAAGCCCATCGGTATTGTAAGCAGTGTCCAGATGAACCAGGTCTTGTAATAACCGAGTATTCCCCAGCCAAGGTGCGAGAACGGCACCTGTATCAGATATATAAGCGGCTGGCTTATAAGGAAAAATACAAAGCACTTCAACGCCGAATCCACTGCCGACTTACTGTTCATTATTATGATAACGCCAAAGAGTATCCATACCTCAAAGGAAATAGTGATATCCCTGAAGGAAGTATCCCTTGTTATAGGTATTATCGCAACAACCGCAGTATATACCGCGGCGACAACCGCAAATATAACCAGCTTAAGCCATGTCATATTTATTCCACCGAATAATTTTTTCATTTCAATCTCCCATTATATGATCAATCATTGTATCCTGATCGATTCAATCTCACCTGATCCAATCACGTACGATCTGTCGTTATTTAATCTTCCCGCGTTTTGACCACGGTTTGATCCTGTAGATTACTATACCTGTAATATCTGTCTTCTGAACGATGCCCATATTTGAGAATCTCGAATCGTCACTGTTATTTACATTATCACCCAGAAGAAAATACTCATTATCCTGAAGCTCGATCTCTGAAGAAGCAGTTCCCGGATTGACTATGATATCGCCGGATTTCAGCTCGTATATACTTCCGTTAATATACAGCTTACCACCGTCTATCTTCACCTTATCGCCCGGTACGGCGACAACACGTTTTATACTGTAATATTTGTCACTGTTCTTCTTAACAGCAACTATGTCGTCTCTTTTAACGCCGTGAATAAGCTTACCGATCTTGCTTACAATCACAGTCTCGCCATCCTCAATGGTTCCCTGCATGGACGGTCCGACCATCTTAACAGTCTGAAACATAAATACAACAAAAGCAAAGCCTAAAACGATAGCTGCGGCAACCAGTATTATGATCCTCTCTATCCTTCTACGCTTCTTGCTCTTCTTTTTCTTCTTCGTTCCCTCTTTACCGAGGACGTATTTCATTATATTTTTGTTCCTTCTGTCTGAACTCATATCACAGCCCGAATAAAAACCCTTTTAATCGCAAATGACCGGAGTAAAAACTACTCCGGTCATAGCTTAGATAACTATTTAACGATTTCCTTAACTCTCGCACTCTTACCAACTCTGTCGCGGAGATAATTAAGTTTAGCTCTTCTAACCTTACCTCTTCTGATTACATCGACTTTCTCGATAAGTGGTGAGTGAACAGGCCATGTCTTCTCAACGCCAACGCCGTTAGAGTTCTTTCTAACTGTGAAAGTCTTTCTTGAACCTGTACCCTGAATCTTGATAACTGTTCCTTCGAAAGCCTGGATTCTTTCTCTGTTACCTTCCTTGATGAGAGCTGATACCTTAACAGTATCACCTACGTTGAAAGAAAATGTTGTTTCTCTTTCCTGAGCCTTCTCAATGCTCTTCATGATTTCTGCATTATTCATCGAAATCAACCTCCTGAATTAATATTCGATGTTCTTACTATCTTAACCGATACAGCGGACCATCTTTCTTTTGCAACTGTTATAATATATCATAGCCTTTTAAATAAAGCAAGGACTTTTTCTTAATTATTTATAGTGTAGATGCGACTACGTCGCTCGGCACCTCGACTGACGTCTCGATGTTGGATATCCGTAAAAAAACAGGGGATGAAAACCATCCCCTGCAAAAAACTATTTGATTATTCCTCAGTTGCTTCCTCAACTGCCTCTGCAGCTTCCTCAACAACTTCTTCAGCTGCCTCTTCAACTACTTCATCATCGTAGTCTTCCTTAGCCGGCTCATCATAAACATCATCTTCAGGCTCGATTCCCTGGTCCTTAAGATATGCCTTGATGCTAAGGCTGATCTTCTTGTCAGCAGGCTTGAAATCAACAACCTTAGCTGTGATCTCCTCACCAACCTTAAGAACGTCAGATGGCTTCTCGATTCTCTTAAGAGCGATCTGAGAAACATGAAGGAGTGCATCGATACCTGGCTCAAGAACTACGAAAGCTCCGAAGTCTGTCATTCTTGCCACCTTACCTGTTACTACGCTGCCGATAGCGTATTTCTCCTCAGCTGAAAGCCATGGATTCTGATCATCAAACTTAAGTGAAAGTGCGATCTTGTCACCCTTGATGTCCTTGATGAAGGCTGTTACCTTATCACCAACATTGAAGAGCTTCTTAGGATTGTCAACCCTTCCCCAAGACATCTCAGAGATGTGAAGAAGTCCGTCTGCACCGCCGAGGTCGATGAATGCGCCAAAGTTTGTTACATTCTTAACTGTACCTTCAACTGTCTGACCAACCTCGATACGATCGAAGAGCTCCTTAGCAAGAGCTGCCTTCTTCTCAGAAATGATCTTCTTTCTGTTACCGATGAATCTTCTCTTAGCGATATTGAACTCTGTAAGAACAAACTCAACCTCTGTTCCTTCATACTTCTTGAGATCTCTCTCATAAGCATCCGAAACAAGGCTTGCAGGGATAAATACCTTGCACTCGTCTACTGTTACACTGAGACCACCCTGAAGAGCCTGAGTAACTGTTCCTGTAAGAACTTCCTCGTTGTTGAATGCTTCTTCAAGCTTAGCATATGCCTTCTCAGCTGCGATTCTCTTATATGAAAGGACAACCTGTCCCTCTCCGTCATTTGTCTTGATAACCTTAACTGTTATCGGATCACCTTCCTTAACGATGGTGGTGAGATCGATATTTGGAGTATTTGAATACTCTTCTCTTGTTACAATACCTTCTGATTTGTAGTGGATATCAACAATGATCTCTTCCGGCTTAACACCGATTACTGTACCGTCAACGATCTGACCGGTTCTGATAGAGAAGTTTTCCTCCTCCTGTAATAATTTTTCAAATTCATTTGTCTCCGACATGCTGTCATGAACCTCCTTAATAATATTTCTCGGGGTAGATGCCCCAGCAGTAATACCTACCCTACTAGCGGATTCAATAACAGTCAAATCCAAGTCATTAAGTGTCTGTATATAGTAAGTATTTTTACATTTCTGTCTGCTTATTTCATATAGTTTTTTGGTGTTTGAGCTACTCGGATCTCCAATAACGATCATCACATCGACCTTGGATGAAAGCTTTTCAGCCTCCGCCTGTCTCTCTGCTGTCGCATTGCAGATAGTATTACAAACAATGACATTATAATATTTTTTACGCAATAATTCAACTATATCTTTAAATTTTTTTGCGTTAAAAGTAGTTTGCGAAACAACCGTAACCACTTTATCTTCGAAAGCCGGAAGCTCCTCAGCCTCGGAAATACTGCTGATAATATATGGTTCATTATTGCACCAGCCCTTGATTCCCTGAACCTCAGGATGATCAGGATCTCCGGTGATTATGAGCACCTTTCCTTCTCCTGTGGATTCGTCAGCTTTTTTATGTATATTTTTAACGAAAGGACAGGTTGCATCGATAACCTCGTGACCAAGCTCTTCTATAGCTTTTATCACTTCCCGACCCACTCCATGGGATCTGATAATGATACGCGACTTAGGGAGTTCTTTTAGTTCCTCCAGATTATTTATCAGACCAACACCATGTTCCTTCAGATCATCCACCACCGACCGATTGTGAATGATGGGCCCAAAGGTATATACAGAGAGTCCTTCGTTATTTTCTGCTTCCGCAGCCTGAAATGCTGTATCCACCGCTCTTCTGACACCGAAGCAGAAGCCGGCCTTTTTCGCAAGTATTACTTCCAATTAACGTCCTCCAGATATCATTAGATTTGCCGGCATTTTCCAGCCGGCAAACCAAACATTCTATACATTCGCAAACTATCTTTACTGAACCTTCTTTACAAGTCCGATTATCTCTTCAACAACCTCATCAATAGACATATAAGAACTGTCAATAAGAACTGCATCGTCAGCCCTCTTAAGCGGTGCAAGCTTTCTGTTCATATCCTGATGGTCACGCTCGATGATATTTTTCTTGATAGACTCAAGATCAGGCTTCTCGCCCTTATTTCTCATCTCGTCATATCTTCTCTTTGCTCTTACATCCGGAGATGCATCGAGGTAGATCTTAACCTCAGCATTTGGAAGTATATTTGTTCCGATATCCCTGCCATCCATGATGACATCATTCTTTGCAGCTATATCTCTCTGAAGATCAAGCAGCTTGTTTCTTACAGGTGAAAGTGCTGAAGTCTTTGAAGCCATGATACTGACCTTCTCACTTCTTATCTCTGCCGAAACATCCTGAAGATTCAGAAATACATGCTGAACACCGTTCTCATATACTATATTGATATTTGCTCTGTCGAGAGTCTTCGAAAGAGCTTCCTCATCATAAATATCAACATCCTTCCAGATAAGATAAAGAGCCAGAGCTCTGTACATTGCCCCAGTATCTACATAGATGTATCCTAGTTTTTTTGCTGCCAGTCTGGCAATCGTACTTTTTCCTGCACCTGCAGGTCCGTCTATTGCTACGTTCATAACATTCTCCTTATGCGTATTGTATTTATTGAGGTATGATTATTCCGCCAAAATACTCCGGAACACCATCATTATCATTTAAAACAAATCCCCTTGGTTTAAGGATCACATATGTACCATCAGCCTTCTGTGCACGATAGCTGATGGAATAAAGAACCGAATTGTTCTGTAATACAGCATCTACTACCTCCCGATATCTATCCAGATCATCAGGATGTATGAATCTTGCCCAAATATCTTCAACATGATACATATATTCAGACTGAAGACCGAAATCATTTACAAGCGAAAGCGACCATCTCGAAAAGCTGTATCTAAGATCCGTCAGAAATACATATCCGTCGCCGGCCATGGTATACATAGCTGCAAACAGCTTATCAAGCGTTCGTTTTCTACCGTCAGGAATGGTAACATTATCAATTTCAGGTCTAAGGATCACGCCCGAATAGTTTCCTGACTTCAGCTTCTTTTTATTATCATACATATGACCGTCTGCACGCTCAAACACTTCATAATAGCCTTTGTCAACGCTCGCATTAAATACAGCCATACCGGATGCAACAACAGGTCCGGAACGAAGCTTTGCATTTGTCTCGGATTCCTTCTTCAGCTTATAAAACAGATGATCACGTTTTTTATAATCATCACCGGCAAGAATGACAACAAACTCATCTCCACCGATCCTGTAGACCGAACTGTTTTTATAAATATCACAGATCATTCGACTCGCCTTCTGAATAGACTCATCACCGAAGCTGTGACCCATTGTATCATTGATCTGCTTCAGATCATTGATATCACACATGACAACTCCAAATTCCATATTCATATCCTTGTTACGGATCATGAATTCGATCTCGTTGACACGCTCGGCATATGCATTTTTATTTTTGATGCCGGTCAGCTCATCCATCCTTGCAAGACGCTGAACCGATTGAAGTATCAGATCCTGAGCTTCTCTCTCCTGATATTCATTCTCGATATTTTTGATGCACCCCAGGATATGTTTATTATCCTCACAAAGAATACTGATATGACAGATATGGAAGATCTCACTGCCCAGTATGAACCTGCATACAGCTATGCTGGAGCTGCTTTCTTTCAGCTTGCCAAGCAGTGAATCCTTATTAATAAGCTTAAGGATATATCCCAGATCATCCGGATGGACGATTCTGTGCGCCTGTTCTGTCATGAAATCAAAAAAGTTTACTCCCTGTTCAGGGAGATTCAATTCGTTCAGCATCTGTGAATGAAAGAATTCGATGAAATTATCTGTTTCAACATCCACGTAATACATGCTGTCATAATGCTTCGCGAGTGCTTTTGCTACCTGCCCAAATGCTACCTGATCAACGTTCATATTGTAACCCTCCTTCTCTATAAAATGTGTACAAAATACCCTATTATATTATACCACATTTATAGCAGGAAGCGCTACCTTTATCTGCCTGCAGCGTAGCCTGTACTCCATGCGATCTGAAGGTTAAATCCGCCTGTTTTTGCATCCAGATCGATGACCTCTCCTGCAAACCTGAGGCCCTCTACCTTCTTCGCCTCCATGGTCTTCGGATCAATTTCACTTATTGCCACTCCACCTCTTGTGATTATCGCTTCGTTATAGCTTCTGAGACCGATTATATCCAGCCTGAAGTTCTTCAGACATTCAGCAAGACGCTTTATTTCATCGGCTGAAATATTGCTTACTTTCTTATCCGGTTTGATACCTGATCTTTCGATTATCACAGGTATCATAAGTCTCGGAAGCAGCTGTCCCAGAGAATTGCAATACTCTCTTAAGCGGAAGGCTGCAAAATCCTTTTCTATCCTTGCTACAAGCTCATCCATACTGAGGGCCGGCTTAAGGTCGATGACCATATAAAGCTCTTCACCGTCATGATCACAGACATAATTCGAAGCCGAAAGGACTATCGGTCCGCTTACACCGAAATGAGTGAAAAGCATTTCACCGAAGTCTTCATAAAAAGGCTTCAGCTTTTTATTATTTTTCTTTTCTTTATTTTTTGTTTCAGAATAAAATCCCGCCCTGACATTCTTCAGAGACAGTCCCATCATCCTCTTACACTCTTCACCCTTTATATTAAGCGGACAAAGAGCCGGGAAGGTATCTGTCACCTTAAGTCCAAGATCCTTAGCAAACCTCAAACCGTCTCCTGTGGAGCCTGTGGATGGATAAGAAAGGCCGCCTGTTGCAACCACAACAACATCTGCAGGGAATCTGCCTCTGGAGGTTTCAACTCCAACAACCCTGCTTACCTGTCCCTTGCTTTTCTTTGATGCTTTATATTTATTCGAGAACTGAACAGTTTCAGCTTCGTTCTCGTAATTTTCCGTTTCATCAGAGATATCTTCAGGATCATTTACGATCTCTTCAGTAAGTATCTCTCTCGCTTCGGTATTGTAGAGTATCTTCACTCTGCACTTCTTCAGCTCGTCAGTTAAAGCCTTTGTAACATCGGAAGCCCTGTCCGAAACAGGAAATACCCTATTGCCTCTCTCAACCTTAAGGGGCGTTCCCAGAGCCTCAAAGAGCTCCATAACAGCCTTCTGATCAAATGCCGAAAGCGAGCTGTAGAGAAACTTATTATTATGAACCACATTATTCATAAACTCCTCTCTGTCGCAGGCATTTGTAAGGTTACAGCGGCCTTTGCCGGTAATATATATCTTCTTGCCGGCCTTTTCATTCTTTTCAATTATCGTCACGTTATATCTTTCAGAGGCAGAAAGCGCTGCCATAAGTCCTGCAGCTCCTGCTCCGATCACTATCATCTTCTTCATAGAAGCACCCGTAATATTTATCAAGGAGCAGACCCGGCGACTGATTATAGTCGTAAGAATCCACTCCTTGATCCAAGATAAATACTATCTCATAGCATCGGCATAGACCGATCCATTCAATAATATCCGATTAACATGTTAATTATACAGGATAAGCCTTGTTCTCTGTATCAGCTACGCTGACATCAACCTTCTTCTGCTGAGCCTCTCTGTATTTGAAGAACTCTGTTGCAACCTGTGGGAACAGTGCATATGAGAGAACGTCTTCATCCTGCTGCTTGTAAGGAGCAACCTTCTTCTCAAATTCAGGAAGCATATCAGGAATATTGTCAGCAGGTCTGCAGGTAATAGGCTCTGTATCGCCGATTGCCTTCTTCTGAACCTCTGGGTTGAAAGGCTTAACTGTCTTACCGTATTTTCCTGCAAGGAGATCCTTAGACTGCTGTGTAAACATCTTGTATCTGTCAGCGCCTTCACCGCCATTGCCGTAAAGAACGTTAAGAACTGCCTGAGTACCAACGATCTGTGATGAAGGTGTAACAAGTGGTGGTTCACCGAAGTCCTTACGAACTCTTGGAACCTCTTCAAGAACCGCTGTAAGCTTATCATCCTGACCTGCATCCTTAAGCTGTGATACAAGGTTTGAAAGCATACCACCAGGTACCTGGTAAAGAAGTGTCTTGATGTTAACACCCATAACCTTTGTGCTCATGAGGCCGCTTGAGATGTATTTCTCACGAAGTGGTGCGAAGTAATCAGCGATCTCAGCGAGAAGCTTCTGATCAAGACCTGTATCATAAGGTGTTCCCTTGAAGGTCTCTACAAGAACTTCTGTAGCCGGCTGTGAAGTACCCATAGCCATTGGTGACATTGCAGTATCGATAACATCGCAGCCTGCCTCAACAGCCTTCATATAGGTCATTGCAGCAACTCCTGATGTGTAATGTGTATGGAGCTGAATAGGAAGCTTTGTACCTTCCTTAAGAGCCTTAACAAGCTTCTCTGCCTCGTATGGTACAAGAAGACCTGCCATATCCTTGATGCAGATTGAATTTGCACCCATCTCCTCGATCTCTTTTGCGATATTCTTCCAGTAATCAAGAGTATATGCATCACCGAGTGTGTATGAAAGTGCGATCTGAGCATGTCCGCCTTCCTTGTTAGCAGCCTTTACAGCTGTCTCAAGGTTACGAAGATCGTTCAGACAGTCGAAAATACGGATGATATCAATACCGTTTGCAATTGACTTCTGTACGAAATACTCAACTACGTCATCTGAGTAATGATTGTAACCAAGAATGTTCTGTCCTCTGAAAAGCATCTGGAGCTTTGTATTCTTGAAGCCATCCTTAAGCTTTCTGAGTCTCTCCCATGGATCCTCCTTCAGGAATCTGAGGCAAGCATCAAATGTAGCACCACCCCAGCACTCTACTGAATGATATCCGACTTTATCCATCTTATCTATGATAGGAAGCATATCCTCTGTTGTCATACGTGTAGCGATCAGTGACTGATGAGCATCACGAAGAACTGTTTCGGTTATGCCAACTTTTTTAATCTGTTCAGACATTTTATTTCCCTTTCTAATCTATTGTAGTATTAATGAACGTTGAAAATAGCCAGGAATGAACCTGCGGCAACCGCGGTTCCGATAACACCGGCAACGTTTGGTCCCATCGCATTCATGAGAAGGAAGTTTGTCGGATCATACTCCGCAGCAACCTTCTGCGAAACTCGTGCTGCCATCGGAACGGCTGAAACTCCGGCTGAACCGATAAGCGGATTGACCTTGCCATGCGTGACCTTGCACATTATCTTACCGAATATGACGCCCATCGCCGTACCCAGTATGAATGCTGCAAGACCGAGAACAACGATCTTAAGTGTTGTTGGCTTAAGGAATGCTTCAGCACTTGTTGTAGCACCAACTGATGTACCAAGAAGGATAACTACGATATACATAAGTGCATTTGATGAAGTCTCAGTAAGCTGCTTAACAACACCACACTCTCTGAAGAGGTTTCCGAGCATGAGCATACCAACAAGTGGAGCCGTTGTCGGAAGGATCATAACTACTACAAGTGTAACAACGATTGGGAAAAGGATCTTCTCAAGCTTTGTAACCTTTCTAAGCTGAGGCATCTTGATAAGTCTTTCCTTCTCAGTTGTAAGAAGCTTCATTACAGGTGGCTGGATAACAGGCACGAGTGACATATATGAGTACGCCGCAACTGCGATAGGTCCGAGAAGTGTTCCACCCATTCCGAGCTTACCTGCAAGGAAGATAGATGTAGGACCATCGGCACCACCGATGATTGAAATAGCTGCTGCTTCCTTGCCTGTGAATCCAAGAACGATTGCAAAGAAGTAAGCACCGTAAATACCAAACTGAGCCGCAGCCCCAAGAATGAAGCTTGGCGGATAAGCGATAAGTGGACCGAAGTCGGTCATAGCACCTACGCCCATAAAGATAAGTGAAGGAAGAATACTCCACTCATCAAGCTTATAGAAATAATGTAACAGACCGCCCTCCTCGATGATGCTCGGGAACATATTTACAAGGAACATACCGAAGGAGATTGGAACAAGAAGCAGCGGCTCGAAGCCCTTGGCAATTGCAAGATACATAAAGAAGAATGCTATAAGTATCATTATATAGTTCTTCCAGCCAAGAGTAGCAAAACCTGTCTGCTCAGCCAAATTTTGTAAAATATCAAGCATTTCTTTAACTCCTCTCTGGTTTTAACCGTAATACTTTAGATCTTAAAATACACTTAGTTAAGTGTTACTAATGTATCACCGGCTTCAACCTGGGAGCCTACAGAAACATTTACAGATGCAACTGTACCATCCTGAGGAGCAACGATCTCGTTCTCCATCTTCATAGCCTCAAGGATAAGAAGAACTTCGCCCTTCTTAACTGCTTTGCCGCTTTCAGTCTTAACACCAAGGATCTTGCCAGGCATTGGCGCTGCAACTACTACGCTGCCCTCAGCTCCTGAAGCCTTTGGTGCAGGTGCTGCCTTAGGTGCCGGAGCTGCCTTTGGAGCTGCTGCCTTAGGTGCTGCTGCAGGAGCGCTAACTGCTGCTCCGTCTGCCTCTTCTACAGAAACATCATATGTTGTACCATTAACGGTTATTCTATAATTCTTCATTATCTTAAATCCTCCTGATTATCTTACTTTTCTGATAGATCTGACTATAAGCTTATCCTTGCTGACAGCATTTGGTACTGTATTGTCTGAAAATGCCGCATAAAGTGCTGCTGTGATAACTGCAACAAGCTCATCATCATTTACAAGTTCTTCGTCTGCCGCTTCAGCAACAGCTACTGGTGCTGCTTCCTTAGCAGGAACAGCTTCCTTCTTATCCTCAAGCTTCTTAGCAGCCTCTGCCGCAAGCTTCTTCTCCTTCTTTGAAGGATCGAAGATCATTGGCACAAACTTAAGAAGTGAAATTACAAATGAAATAAATATAAGTACACAGAATACTGTGATCATACCGATTGCTGTATTCTGTCCGGCCTTGCTGAGAAGCTCGCTCTTGCTGTAAACAGCAGAAACCTCGGCCTGTACGGCCTTGTATGGATAGATACCCTGCTGGATCAGAACACTATCGATGAACTCATCTACTGTGCCATATGCACCGTCTTCCTCTACAGCTTCCTTAAGAGTCATTCCATACTGCTGCATAAGTGCAGACTCATAATAATCTATCGTCTCCTCACGTGCCTTAAAATACTCAAGATTCTTTACATAAGAAACTCTGACATCTACATCTCTGTTTTCGTATTTGCATCTAATTGTGCAAAGTATATCATCGCTGCTTCCTACTTCAAACTTGGCATCATCAACAGATTCATACATGGAAACAAACTTTCCTACCTTATCGGTTGTCTGTATCTGTCTGAAGCCCTGAACCGCACTCCTCTCAAGCTCGGTACCTTCATTGAGATAATAGTCAACTGCATCACCATCAATATCCTTGTACTGATTGATGATATTCATTGTCATATAAGCAAGTGTACTTTCTTTATACTCAAAAGGCTTATCATCCGAACTCTTGCAGGCTGTAAGTGAAAGAAGAAAAATACAGCTTAAGATGAATAATAATCTTTTCTTCATTTTCATTAACACCTTTCTTTACAGACTTGAATGCTTCTTAAATGGTCTTGTCTCATCCTTTGATGAAAGCATCTCAAATGCAGCAATGAGTCTCTTTCTTGTTGCATCCGGCTCGATGATATCATCAACATAGCCTCTCTTTGCAGCAGAGATCGCACTGCTCTGTATTTCCTTATATTCAGCTGTCTTCTCTGAAATAAGGCTCTTAGCATCATCACTTGCAGCTATCTCATCAGCATACATGATCTTAACAGCCATCTCTGCATCCATCATTCCGATGCTTGCATTTGGCCATGCATAAACCATATCAGCGCCAAGTGACTTGCTGTTCATTACTGTGTAAGCTGTTCCGTAAGCCTTACCGATGATAAGGTTAACCTTAGGAACTGTAGCATCTGCGAAGCTGTAGCAAAGCTTAGCTGCTGCAGGTGCGATGGTCTTAGCTTCATCCATAGATGCAGCATAACCTGTAATATCTGTAAGTGTAAGGACAGGGATGTTGAAGCTGTCGCAGAAGCTTACGAACTTGGCAGCCTTAAGAGCGCCTGCTGTAGTAAGCTTATCTCCGCCGTCTGTAGCCTGGTTAGCTACGGCACCAACGGTTGCTCCACCAAGCTTGATAAAGCCTGTAACCATATCCTTAGCGTAATCCTTCTTGATCTCAACAAAAAGTGAATCATCAGAAACATTCTGAAGGACAGCTCTTGCATCGCTGCTGAAGCCGTCAAGATCAGGGATAACCCTGTTAAGATTGTCTGAAGTCTCTGCAAAAGCAACCTCAGAATTATTTGATGGAAGGATGCTTACGAGTTCCCTAATTCCTGTGAGCACTTCTTCCTCTGAATCAAATACACCATCAACAAGTGATGTGTTCTCAGAAACATATGATGCAGCAGCTGTATCAAGCTTCTCAGCATAGTTTCCATCAAGTGCATTTGGACTGTTAACAAACAGTTTTGAGTCCTTACTTGTCATAAAAGCAAAATCCGAAAAAGCAGGGATGATTGCAGCGCCGCCGCCACAGTTTCCGAAAATGGCTGTGATCTGAGGAATAACCCCTGATGCCATTGTCTGCTTAAGGTAAAGTCTTCCGAACGCACTTAAAGCATCGGTCGCTTCCTGTAATCTGATTCCGGCTGAGTCGATAAGACCGATGACCGGTGCCCCCACCTTCATTGCCATATTATAGATATTTGCGATCTTCTTCGCATGCATCTCACCTACGGCACCACCGAGAACGCTTGCATCCTGGCTGTAAACGTAAACCAGCTTATCGCCGATAACGCCATAACCTGTGATAACGCCGTCCTTAGGTGTTTCGTTTTTCTGAATGTTGAAATCTGTGCTTCTGGCTTCTACATATGCACCGACTTCAACAAAACTTGAATCATCAAGCAGCGCATTAATTCTATCTGCTGCTGACAAACCCTGTTTGCTCATTTCCAGTCCTCCATTTTGTTATATTACTAATCCTGTAAATTATTACAGAACCAATTTTCGCCAATATATATAATATTACTTTGATCCTTTTTTTTCAACTTATTTATTTACGATTTTTGTACTATAAAAATCCCGTATCCAATTATAAGGATACGGGATGGATCTTATCAAATAATAATAAACTATTTCTGGCTTGATATGACATCTCTGTTCTTGAAAATATAATCAAGCAGAGATATAACAGCAAGCATTGTTGCAGCTACCACAAGAACCGCTTCAACTATACCTATCACATCATGAGCTGTTCCGCTAAACTCTGCTCCAAGATCTGCAATAAGGAAGCATACCATGATCATCTGGGCAACTGTCTTGACCTTACCCCACATACTTGCAGCAATTACTCTTCCGTTATCTGCCGCTACAAGTCTGAAACCGCTTATGATGAACTCTCTTCCTATTACAATGATTACTACAACGCTGTAAAGTCTGCCGATACCGCAGAGTGCGATCATTGCCGAGTCAACCAGAAGCTTATCTGCAAGAGGATCCATGAACTTACCGAAGTCAGTTACAAGGTTGTATTTTCTTGCAAGCTTTCCATCGATAAGATCCGAAAAGCTGGCTATAATAAATACTCCGAGAGCGTACCATTTGTTTCCCGGCAGCTGATCAAACAGCATGAAAAATACGAAAAACGGTACAAGCACTACTCTGAAGACTGTTATTTTATTTGGTAAATTCATCTCACTATTCCTCCGCCTCTCCGATGAGGTCATACTCACCGGCACTTATTATCCTGGCTTTTATGATAGAACCCGAAACAGGCTCATAATTACATTTAACAAATACAAAGCCATCTACATCCGGAGCATCCCTGAAGCTTCTAGCCGCATAGATGTCATCATCCGGAATATACCCCTCTATTATAACATCAAGACTCTTTCCTACAAAGCTCTGATTTATCTCATAGGAAATATCCTGCTGCAAAGCCATAATATCATTTTTATAGCTTTCCTTCAACTCCTCTGGAAGCTGATCGTCAAATCCGGCCGCCGGAGTACCCTCCTCAGGCGAATATGTAAATACGCCAACCCTGTCAAAAGCCAGCTCATTTATGGTATCCAGAAGTGCTTCATGCTCTTCCTCGGTCTCCCCCGGAAAACCTGTGATAAAGGTAGTTCTTATTGTTATATCAGGTATCCTGTCACGGAGCTTTTTGACGATCTTGTATATCCTCTTCTTATTAAGCCTTCTGCCCATACGTCTGAGTATTCTGTCCTCAGTATGCTGGAGCGGCATATCGATATAATGGCATACCTTAGGATTTACAGCCATTTCTTCTATAAGTTCATCGTATATCTCTTCGGGATAAGCATAAAGTATCCTTATCCATTCGATGCCTTCTATCTTAGAAAGCTTATTTATCAACTGATGAAGAGTCTTCTTTCCTTCTCTGTCAACACCGTAGCAGGTTGTTTCCTGAGCAACAAGGATCAGCTCCTTAACACCGTTCTCAGCCATATGCTCAGCCTGACGAAGAAGTATACTTTCAGGGTAGCTTCTGTAACGACCTCTGAAGGAAGGGATAGCACAATAAGTACATCTCTTATCACAGCCTTCTGCTATCTTCAGATAACCGTAATACGGTGCACCGGTAAGAACTCTGTCGGCCTCTATTATAGGTAGCTCATCCAGCGATCTAAAGGCATCCGGATCCTCACTTCCTTCTCTCAGCCTGTCTATAACATCAGCTATATCACAGGTTGCAGAGGTTCCTACAAAAGCATCAACCTCAGGAAGCTCAGCCCTTACCTCATCCTTATATCTCTCAGATATACATCCGGCTACTATAAGGTATTTCAGCCTGTTTTTCTTCAGTTCAGCCATCTCAAATATCGTACTTATACTTTCATCTGCCGCATCCTTTATAAAGCAGCAGGTATTTACGATGATGGCATCCGCTTCGGTTTCATCATTTATAATATTGTATCCTCTTGATGCGAGCACACCCAGCATTTCCTCGCTGTCGACTGTATTTTTATCACATCCAAGGGATATCAGACATACGTTGAACATAATTAAATCCTTAACATTTGCAAATACCAGTCGTCACGACAGATATTCACATTAATCATCTTTAAGCTTGTTCTGTATTACAGCGATCATCTTAAAGCTTATTCTGCATTACAGCAGCTTCGTAGCAGTTATTCATGAGCATAGCGATGGTCATAGGTCCTACACCGCCAGGTACAGGAGTGATCTTTGAAGCAACAGGCTCAACTGATGCAAAATCAACATCACCGCAGAGCTTCTTCTCGCCCTTTCTGTGAATACCTACATCGATAACAACTGCCCCATCCTTAACATAGGAAGCATCGATGAATTCAGGCTTACCGATAGCTACAACAAGGATATCAGCCCTCTTTGTAACCTCACGAAGATCCTTTGTTCTTGAATGGCAGACTGTAACAGTACCATTCTCTCTTATAAGGAGCATAGCCATAGGCTTACCTACGATATTACTTCTTCCTACAACAACACATTCAGCACCTTCGATCTTAACATCACTTCTCTTAAGAAGCTGGATAACGCCTGCAGGTGTACATGACTGAAAGCCTCTCTCTCCTATACTGAGACGACCAACACTTTCAGGATGGAATCCGTCAACATCCTTGTCAGGAGAAATTCTCTTGATTACAGCATCCTCATTGATATGCTTTGGAAGAGGGAGCTGAACGAGAATACCATTAACTGTCACATCATTGTTAAGCTCGTCAATAAGTTTAAGGAGCTCTTCCTCTGTTGTCTCCTCAGGAAGCTCATATGAAAGCGATCTGATGCCTGTATATTCACAGGCTTTCTTCTTATTTGAAACATATACAGAAGATGCAGGATCATTTCCTACAAGTATAACTGCAAGGGAAGTCTCGATACCTTTCTCCTTAAGTGCAGCAACCTTCTCCTTTGTTTCGTCCTTTATATCCTTTGAAATCTTCTTTCCATCAATTAATTCAGCCATGATTCCTCCTATACTGTTTTTATAATCCCGGATTCAACCAATTTCGTACCCGCTCACTTGTAGCAAAATACACCTTTGAGAGCACAAATTGCTTGAATCACTTTTTTAGAACAATCCAGTAATCGTTCCGTCGGCATCTATATTTATACTTTCGGCTGCCGGATGCTTTGGAAGTCCCGGCATAGTCATTATAGTTCCGGTAAGTGCAACTACAAAGCCTGCGCCTGCAGATACGTAAACCTCTCTGATGTTCATCGTGAAGCCTTCAGGTCTTCCGAGAAGTGAAGGATCATCAGAAAGCGAGTACTGAGTCTTAGCCATACATACAGGGAATTTACCGAAGCCCATTTCCTCTATCTTCTTGATAGCATTAAGAGCCGGCTTTGCAAATACAACCTGTCCTGCGCCGTATATTTCCTTGCAGATATAAGTGATCTTATCTGCTATAGGCATATCATCCTCATAGATAGGCTTAAAGTTTGACTCCTTCTCATCGAGAGTCTTAAGAACATCCTCAGCAAGAGGGATTCCGCCTTCGCCGCCCTTAGCCCATACTTCTGAAACAGTCATTGTACAGCCAAGCTTAGCGCAGTAATCCTTGACAAATTCAAGCTCCTTATCTGTATCAGATACAAATCTGTTAAGAGTAACAACAACGGGAACATTGAACTTCTTCAGGTTCTCGATATGCTTTCCAAGGTTTACGATGCCCTTGCCGAGAGCTTCAAGATCCTCTGAACCGAGCGCATCCTTTGCAACTCCACCATTGTATTTAAGAGCTCTTACTGTAGCAACAAGTACTATACAGTCAGGCTTGAGGTCTGCCATACGGCACTTGATATCAAGGAATTTCTCAGCTCCGAGATCTGCACCGAAACCGGCCTCTGTAATTACATAATCAGCAGCCTTAAGAGCTGTCTTGGTTGCTCTGACTGAGTTACAGCCATGAGCTATATTTGCGAATGGTCCGCCATGAACGATGGCAGGTGTATTTTCAAGCGTCTGAATGAGGTTTGGTCTGATAGCATCCTTCAGAAGAAGTGCCATAGCACCAACACAGTTAAGGTCTTCAGCTGTAACAGGCTCATTATCATAATTATACGCAACGATCATTGCCCCAAGTCTCTTCTTCAGATCCTCAAGATCCTCTGCGAGACAAAGGATAGCCATTACCTCAGAAGCAACTGTGATAATGAAATGATCCTCTCTTACGACTCCGTCTGTTCTTGCGCCCATACCGATAGTGATATTTCTGAGAGCCCTGTCATTCATATCGAGACATCTCTTGATAACTATCCTCTTTGGGTCGATGCGGAGTGTATTTCCCTGCTGAAGATGATTGTCGAGCATCGCACAGAGAAGGTTATTTGCTGAAGTTATAGCATGAAAATCTCCTGTAAAATGCAGATTCAGCTTCTCCATAGGAACAACCTGTGCATATCCGCCTCCTGCTGCTCCACCCTTGATACCAAAGCATGGTCCGAGAGATGGCTCACGAAGTGCAACTACTGCTTTCTTACCAAGTCTGCAGAGTGCCTGTCCGAGTCCGATTGTAACAGTTGTTTTACCTTCGCCCGCAGGTGTAGGATTGATTGCTGTTACAAGAACAAGCTTTCCGTCCTTGTTGTTCTTCAGCTTATCAAGAGCCTCATCGGAAAACTTGGCCATATAATTACCATACAGCTCAATATCATCCTCCCCAAGCTCCAGCATAGCTGCAACATCCTTAATCTTATTCATTTTCGCCTGCTGTGCGATCTCAATATCAGTTAACATTCTTTCTTATCCTTTCAATTTTAATGATACGAATTGCTTTGCTTCTTTGTAACTCCCACCATTACAAAATTAGACTGACATGTATTCATCAAACTGATCCATGGTCATAAGTATTCTTCTCGGCTTGGTACCCTCTTCAGGTCCAACAACGCCGGCCTCGCAGAGCTGATCCATGATCCTGGCAGCACGGTTGAAGCCTATCCTGAATACTCTCTGAAGATTACCGATCGAAGCCTTGTCCTTCTCAATAACAAGCCTTGCTGCATCTTCAAAATACTCATCATATCTGTCATCATCTCCGCCATCATCAGAGGATGACTGTCCGCCGTCCGAGGAAACGTTACTGTTGTTTATCGCATTTCCAACCTCCTCATCGTAGGAACCGTCGTTGTATTTCTTGACGAATTCAACAACAGATACAACTTCATCATCTGTAACAAGCGCACCCTGAACTCTGACCGGTTTAGGGAAGCCTGTCGGATAGAAAAGCATATCTCCTTTGCCGAGAAGCTTCTCTGCTCCGTTCATATCAAGAATGGTTCTTGAATCTATACCTGATGAAACCGCAAATGCTATTCTTGAAGGAACATTTGCTTTGATAAGTCCTGTTATGACATCTACCGAAGGTCTCTGAGTCGCGATGATAAGATGGATACCTGCGGCTCTGGCCAGCTGGCAGAGTCGGATTATCGCATTTTCAACCTCGGCATGGGCAACCATCATAAGGTCAGCAAGCTCGTCTACTATTACAAGTATCTGAGGCATCTTAATGAACTGTGCATCATCTTCCTTAGGTCCTTCATTCTTAACCTTATCGTTGAAGCCCTTAATATTTCTGACATTGTATTTTGCAAAAAGCTGATAACGGCGAGTCATTTCAACCACTGCCCAGTTAAGGGCTCCGGCCGCCTTTTTAGGATCCGTAACTACCGGAATAAGAAGATGCGGTATACCGTTATATGCTGTAAGCTCGACCATCTTAGGGTCGACCATTATCATCTTTACATCCTCAGGCTTAGCCTTGTATAAAATACTCATGATGATGGTATTTATACATACCGACTTACCTGAACCTGTAGCACCTGCTATAAGAAGGTGAGGCGCCTTAGCGATATCCGTGAGGATAACCTGTCCGCCGATGTCCTTACCAACTGCAAATGCAAGGTTTGAATCGAAGTTCTTAAACTTCTCATTATCTATAAGATCCCTGAAGTAAACCTTCTGGTTCTCTTTGTTCGGAATCTCGATACCTACCGCAGGCTTGCCCGGGATAGGCGCTTCTATTCTGATATCCTCTGCCGCAAGAGCAAGCTTTAAGTCATCCTGAAGATTAACGATCTTACTAACCTTAACGCCCTGCTCAGGCTGCATCTCGAAACGTGTTACGGATGGACCGACGCTGTAATCTGTAATCGTTACATTTACGCCGAAGCTTTCCAGCGTTTCCTTAAGCTTAATACCATTCTCACGAACAGCTTCATCATTTGATCTTGAACTGCCCTTACCCTTGCCGCTTGCAAGAAGTGACATTGGCGGGAAGCGGTATTCCTTCGGGCGCTTAGGCTTTGATGCACTGCGAAGTGTAGTACCTTCTGAGTCAGCCGGTGAACTACCTGCCGCTGAGAATGAATCTGCCTCATCATACTCATTTAATGAATCAATTTCAAGCTCATCATATTCATTATCTGAAGTAATCTCATCCACTCCGGATGGGCTCTTCACAGAACTGTTTACTGCACTGAACGAATTATTGGCCGTATCATGTGAACTTCTGGTGCCAAAAGCATCCTCTGCAGAACTCTTACTGAATATCTCTGTAGGCTTCGCTGTTCTCGGAGCATCCTCTTTTACAGGCTTCCGATCGAAAATATCAGTTTTGATCTGCCTGTCTCTCATATGTATACCGGTTCTGCCCGAAGTCTTCTCAACTCTCGAACCGTCATCGATATACGGCTGCTCATCTTTCTTTTCGCTGTATGCCGCCGCACTAAGTCCGCTTATAGACCTGTAAGCATCCATATCATCTTCACTCTGAGTATTTACGCCGCTTGCCGGCTGAGCATCAGAGCTGAATATTGACTGATCTGCCGAACCGTTGGCAGCCTTCTCCTTAACAGCCTTATGGCTGTCCTTCAGGAAGTCAGGCATTCCGCCAACCTCATCCTTCTTACTATTATATATATCCTTAACCGAACCGTCGGATGAAAGTTCAACCATCTCATCCTTCGGATATTCGACTTTTTTCCTCTTTTTCTTACGTTCAGGGGCAGGCTTCTTGTTATTCTCATCAAGAATAGTCGTATTTTGAAGGATGTGTCTCTCCTTCGCCTCGTTACTATATATCGATCCATCGTATGCTTCGTCGTATTCATCATACTCTTCATCATAGTCGTCATACTGATCGTTATATCTGTCCCTCTGATAATTTGCTGTATTTTTGAAGCTGCTTCCAAAACTCTTAAACAGGTCGATGATCGAGATATCAAGTATCTCTATAATGCTTACCAATATGAGAAGCACTGTAAGGATGATACATCCGACCTTACCGATGAGCTTATAAAGCATCGTAAGGATTCCGCCGAAGATAACTCCGCCGCCCTTTCTGTTCTTATAGCCTTCCATATACAGCTTCTTTACTGTCATTCCATCAGCGCCTGCTGCAAGTTGCATGATGAAACCTACCAAAAGAAATGCTATTCCTATCCAGATTATCTTCTTTACTACGACCTTGTTTGTTCCGTTCGAAAGAAGAAATGCTGCCGAAAGGAAAAGATAAAACGGAAGTATATATGTTACAAAGCCAAACAGTCCGAAGAAGAAACCGGAAAATACATTTCCGACAACTCCGCAGATCCTGAAGTTACTAAGTAACAAAAATACTGATACAGCAAGAAAGACGAAGAAATATATTTCCCTCGTTCTTTCCGGATTTGCTGCCTGCTGTGCGTTCTTTGCAGGCGATGATTTAGTTGTTCTTCCTGTGGAGGCAGTCTTCTTTGTTGAAGTCCCTCTACTACCGGTTTTGCGATTATTACTGCTACTTTTACTTGCAGCCATCTTGCACCTCGTAAACTTTTAATACCCTCCGTCCGAAAAACGGACGGAGGGCAGAAGAAATTATACTAATTTAACAATGATATCATTTGTATCCTGGAGCTTATCAGCCATGATAAAGTCTCCCTGGATCTCCTCACCGTTTAAGGTGATGGAAGCCACTCCTGACTCTGAACCGTTATCATTTACAACCTTGATGTTAAGCCACTTTCCTCTGAAGAACTTCTTCATCTCAAATCCCTTCCAGTCTGAAGGAATTGATGGAGAGATCCTGATTCCGTTAAACTCAGGTCTGAGACCGAGGATGCCTTCTACAGAACCAACCATAACAGTTGAAGCTGTTCCTGTAAGCCAGTGAACATGTGCTCTTCCGAAGTATGGGCTGTCCTTACCCTCTGTAAACTGTCCATGGCAGTATGGCTCGAGCTTTCTGATCTCAGCCTTATCATTCATGGCAGAAGGTGCACAGTCAAGGTAGTACTCCATAGCTCTGTTTCCGTGACCCATAAGAGCCTCGGCAAGGATAAGCCATCCCTGTGGCTGAGAGAAGATACCACCATTCTCTTTTGTTGATGCATTGAAGAGAAGCATAAGAGCTCCGTCAAATGCATTGTTTCTGTATGCAGGTGCCATAAGCATTGCACCATTCTCTGTAGCAAGCTCTCTGTGAACTGACTCAAGAGCCGCCTCAGCCTGCTCCTTAGTTGCAAGTCCACTGATTACTGACCAGCTCTGTGGATTGAGCCACATGCTTGCTTCAGGATCGTTCTTAGAACCGATAACCTGTCCCTTCTCTGTGAAGCCTCTGATGAATCTGTCATCCTCCCAGCAAAGCTCGTTAAGAACCTTACCAAGATCACGCTTCTCTCTGCTTACATACGCAAGGTACTCTGTATCGTCCTTGTACTCAGCGAATTTGCTGATGATAGAGAATGCCATGTAAAGCTGCATAGCAACGAAGGTTGATTCACCCTTCTTACCAAGTCTCAGGCAGTCATTCCAGTCTGCGTGAAGACCTGCCGGCATGTCATGATCACCAAGTCTGTTCATAGAGAACTCGATAGCTCTCTTAAGGTGATCGTAAACACTGTCTCTATCCTTATCAGCGTAAGGGATCATCTCGTTAACGTACTTCATATCGCCTGTTTCAACGATATATTTGTATACTGTCGGGAAGAGCCAGAGTGCATCGTCTGCTCTGTATGCAGGATGTCCTGTCTCCTTAACGTATGAAGCATCGTCCGGAGTATCCTCATGACCAGGATTATGAGTATATTTAACAAGTGGAAGTCCACCACCGTTGCTTACCTGAGCTGAAAGCATGAATGTGATCTGCTCCTTAGCCATCTCAGGTGCAAGATGGATAACACCCTGGATATCCTGAACTGTATCACGATATCCGTATCCGTTTCTCTGTCCGCAGTAGATGAATGATGCTGCTCTTGACCAGATAAATGTCATGAAGCACTGATATGCATTCCATGTATTAACCATCTGATCGAACTCCTTGCAAGGAGTGTTAACCTGCAGATGAGAAAGCTTCTCATGCCAGTATTTAACGAGCTCTGCATAATCAACCTCGGCCTGAACGCCCGGCTCATGGTATTTGTCCATGATCTCGCCTGCTTCAGCATCGTCCTTCTGACCAAGGATAAATGCTATCTCCTTAGACTCACCCGGCTTAAGTGTGATAACGGTTGAAAGCGCGCCACAGGCATTACCGTTATAGTTAAGTGTATTTCCGAGTGTTCCGTTCTCGATACCTTCAGGATTACCGTATCCTCTGTAGCTTCCGAGGAACTTCTCCTTATCACCTGTGTAAGAAATTACAGGTGCACCTGCAAGTCCAAAGAATCTGTCTGTTGCAGCATCTCCGTTTACAGCATTGTTCTTAACGTTCTCATTTATGACCTGTCTGATGCGATTTGTGTTGAAATATGTTCTTGTGATGAAGAGTGTATACTGGAGGTTAACCTGATCCTGCTCATAGTTATTGTTGTTTGTGAACTCTGCATAACCTGAAACTGTAAGGTCTCTCTCCTCATCTGACTTGTTTGTGATCTTAGCCTTCCATACCTCGTACTTCTTGTCGAGTGGTACAAGATAAAGAACCTCAGATTCAATACCGCTGTACTCAGCCTTCATTCTTGAATAGCCTGTACCGTGACGGCATTCACTCTTATAAGTATCAAGAGGCTTGGCTACCGGCTGCCATGTAGCAGACCAGTAATCCTTACTCTTATTGTCTCTGATGTAGATGTATCTACCAGGCTGATCAAAGCTGTTGAAAACATAACGAAGTATTCTTCCGTTAGCTCCTGATTTCTCGAAGCTGTATCCGCCTGCATTGTTTGAGATTATTGCGCCGTATAATGGTGAACCGAGATAGTTTACCCATGGTGCCGGTGTGTTTGGTTTGTCAATAACATATTCCTTGTTGATCTCATCAAAATAGCCAAATCTCATAAATAATTCTCCCCGCCGTAGCTAAATAAAATCAATTACTTATCTGCGTCCTTAAGGCTCAGGCTGATCTTGCCCATTCTGTCTACCTCAAGAACCTTAACTCTTACAACATCTCCGATATTTACAACATCTTCAACCTTTGCAACCCTCTTAGTGTCAAGCTTTGAAATATGGATCATTCCGTCCTTATTTGGAGAAAGCTCTACAAATGCACCGAATGGCATGATCCTTACAACCTTACCTGTGTAGGTCTTACCTACTTCGATAGGGTCAACGATGGAATGGATGATCTCGATTGCCTTAGCAATACCTGCCTTGTCAACGCCGCAGATAGAAACCTTTCCGTCGTCATCGATGTCGATCTTAACGCCTGTCTCATCAATGATAGCATTGATCGTCTTACCCTTCTGTCCGATGATCTCACCGATCTTCTCAGGATCAACAGTCATCATCTCGATCTTAGGAGCATAGTCGTTAACTTCCGGTCTTGGTGCCGGAATGCACTTAAGCATAACTTCATCAAGGATGTAAACTCTTGCTTCCCTTGTTCTTCTGATCGCTTCTCTGATGATATCAGGTGTAAGTCCGTGAATCTTGATATCCATCTGGATAGCTGTGATACCTTCCTTAGTACCTGCTACCTTGAAGTCCATATCTCCGAAGAAGTCTTCAAGGCCCTGGATATCTGTAAGTACTACATAATCATCATCTGTCTCACCGGTAACAAGTCCGCATGAAATACCTGCTACAGGAGCCTTGATAGGAACACCGGCTGCCATAAGTGACATACAAGATGCACAGGTAGAAGCCATTGATGTTGATCCGTTAGACTCAAATGTCTCTGATACGGCACGGATAGCATATGGGAATACTTCCTCTGATGGGATTACAGGAAGGAGTGCTCTCTCTGCAAGTGCTCCATGTCCGATCTCACGACGTCCAGGTCCTCTTGAAACCTTTGTCTCACCAACTGAGTATGATGGGAAATTATAGTGATGGATATATCTCTTGGTTGTAACATTTACGTCAAGTCCGTCAACCTTCTGAGCCTCTGAAAGAGGTGCAAGTGTTACAACGTCACAGATCTGTGTCTGTCCTCTTGTGAACATAGCTGAACCATGTACTCTAGGAATAAGATCAACCTCAGCTGCAAGTGGTCTGATCTGGTTGATAGCTCTTCCATCAGGACGCTTGTGATCCTTAAGGATCATCTTTCTAACTGTCTTCTTCTGATACTGATAAAGTGCATCGTCAAGTCTTCCAAGCCATGCATCATTCTCAGCATACTTCTCACGAAGCTTTTCCTTCATAGCGAAGATATTGTTCTCTCTTGTCTGCTTGTCATCTGTAAATACAGCTTCTTCCATAGACTCCATAGGATACTCAGCCATGATGTCTGCCATAAGATCCTCAGGAACTGCATAACTTGTGTAGCTGCTCTTTGGCTTGCCGCACTCTGCTACGATCCGGTCGATGAACTCGATAACCTTCTGGTTTACTTCGTGAGCTGCAAATATAGCCTCAAGCATCTTATCTTCAGGAACTTCATTTGCACCAGCCTCGATCATGATAACCTTCTCTCTTGTTGAAGCAACAGTGAGCTTAAGGTCTGACTCAAGGTTCTGTGTTGAGTTCGGATTGAAGATGAACTCGCCGTTTACAAGACCAACCTGTGTTGTAGCACATGGACCATCGAAAGGAATATCAGAGATAGATACTGCGATAGCTGTACCGAGCATAGCTGTAAGCTCAGGTGCGCACTCAGGATCAACTGACATTACAAGGTTCTCAAGTGTTACATCGTTACGATAATCCTTAGGGAAAAGTGGTCTCATAGGACGGTCGATAACACGACATGTAAGTGTAGCATTCTCAGATGCCTTACCCTCACGCTTATTGAAGCCTCCAGGAATCTTTCCAACTGCATACATCTTCTCGTTGTACTCAACTGAAAGTGGGAAGAAATCGATTCCCTCTCTTGGTTCCTTTGCTGCTGTTGCTGTAGAAAGAACAACAGTGTCTCCGTAGTGGATAAGAACTGCTCCATTTGCCTGCTTGCCAACTCTGTCTACATCTACGCGAAGAGTTCTTCCGGCAAGCTCCATTTCAAACTTTTTGTACATTTTTAAGTCTCCTTAAATTTTTATTTTATTCCGAGGTTCCGAAACGACTGAAAAATGTATTTTATCCTTTGAAAAATACCCTTTTCAGTAGTCTCGGACAAACCCCAAAACAATCTGTTTTATTCTACCATAGAACTACCCTCACATCAAGGATAAAAAAGCAAAAATACGTCAAAAAAAACACAATATTTACACATATTTTTTATGGCAGCACAAAAAGAAAAACTGCAGGCACCACTGGGACGCCTGCAGTTCTCTGACACATTATGCGAGTGTCTGATATGAATCTCTCACAATTCGAAGAATTACTTTCTAAGGCCAAGGCTCTCGATAAGCTTTCTGTAACGCTCGATATCCTTGCTCTTGATGTAAGCAAGCATATTTCTTCTCTGACCAACCATCTTAAGAAGACCTCTTCTTGAGTGATGATCATGAGGATGAGCCTTGAAATGCTCGTTGAGATCATTGATACGTGCTGTAAGGAGTGCTACCTGAACCTCAGGTGAACCTGTATCTCCTTCGCCGTTGCCATACTTTGCGATGATTTCTTTCTTCTGCTCTGCTGTAATCATTGTTACAACCTCCTTTTTATTAAATACTGCCGCCTACCGGGACCAGGTCGGAGTCCTCCATGGTCTAAGTAACGGCTAAAACTCTTAGGTCAGCTTTCTGACCAGAGAAAATAATAACAGAGTTAACGTCTTTATGCAAGGACAAATTGCAAATATTCGTTATTCCGTGTTATTCGCCTATATTTTCAGCCTCATAGCTGACAACATATGCTGCATTTTCAGCGGACTGCTTCCAGTTTTCCACAAGCCTTTCAGCTATCTTATACTGCTCATCCTTCGAAGCCCTTGTACAAAGGGCAAAGAAGCTTCCGGAATATCTGCTCACAACATCATTCTTCTTAAGTCCGACCACAAGATTGTCTTCAAAAGAATCAAGTATGCTGTCCGGAGCATCGCCTCCGTCAACATTTGTTATGACGAACCTCAGGATGCCTATATCAGAGGAGCTTACATGTTTCTCTCTGCAGAGATATTTGTAAATAACCTGAAGCTTGTCGAAGTTAACAAGATATGCACCCTTGCCTTCATTTCTCTCACCGATGATCTTCTTGATCTGTCCGAGATTATTCTTATCCTGCTTATCCTTGTCGAGATCCTGACTGCCTGACTTCTGATAGAACGAGTAGCTATGCTTGCCGTTCTGCTTTACAACGTAGAGAGCCTTGTCAGCGAGCTTGAACAGTTCGGTAAAGTCTCTTCCGTCTGCCGGAACCCTTACGGCACCTATCGAAGTACCAAGAGGAATATTCATATCCTCGCCCATATACTCATGTGCCGACTTAACAAGCTCTTTATTAAGGAACTTGGTAACTCTTTCAACATCTTCTTCGCTCTGGGTATCCTTCATGAAACCACAGAACTCATCACCACCGATACGTCCGGCCATATTATTTTCACCCAGAGCCTCGGTTATCAGCTCTGCAAATCTGATAAGTATCTTATCTCCCATTTCATGACCATGAATATCATTTACCAGCTTAAAGCTGTCGAGATCGATCATCATGAAGATACCGTTATCTTCCGCACACAGCTTCTCCAGTGTCTTAAAGGCACCTGCCTTGTTCAGGATACCGGTCATCGGATCCGTTGATATTTCCGTCTGAAGACCCGTGATACGCTTGGTCTTTCTGTTTATGGTAATGAAGAGCCACGCGATATATACCACCAGAAGAACGCTTATGAAGTACAGATACAGCTGGAAATACAGCTTCTCATACATCATCGCCTTCTTAACAACAGTGAACTGCTTATCCAGCTTTACATCTCCGGTGACGCTGTCAAGCACAGCAATATGAAGCTTGTATTCTCCGTAAGGGAGAGTCGAGAAGGTCAGCGGTGTTATCTCATTCTGGAAGCAGGTTATACCTTCATCATCACTTCCCTCAAGATAATAGTGAACCATAGGATTCGATAAGGTATAGTTATTTACTGCTATATTAAAACTTACTCTTCCGCTTCCGGCAGGGATAACGTATTCTCCATCCTTCTCATAGATGATCTCATCCTTTGTTTCGATAGAATCAAGATGCAGCTGAAAGTCCAGATCTCCGCCGCTATAATCAAGCAGCGACACCTTTCTGACGCTGTCCGTACAGCAGAGATACATATATTCACCATTTATCACGTTCCATGAATTCGCCGTGAACTTCGTCTTAAGTCCGCAGCTCGCATCAAGAAGCGTACAGGTGTATTCTTCATCAGCCAGAAGTGTATCTTCACTTACAACAAACAATCCGGCACTTGATGTGATAAAGCATGTATGATCATCAGATATCAGGATGTCATAATTATTTGAGTAAGGGAAATTCTTAAGCGGAACTATGGACTCACCGTTATCATGATATAGTGCATTACTTGTTACGTAGAGATAACCGTCTCTGCACTTGACGATCTTCATAACTACAACCGTATCAAGCCCCTCACTCTTACCGATATGTCCGGCAATCCTGTCATTCTTAATGATATATATTCCGTCTCCGTCCGAAGCCGCAAGTATCGTACCATCCTCTTTCTCATACATGGAAAGAATATACTGGTTATTAAGACCATTGGCCTCACCTATCGTTGCAACAACCTTATCATTATCGATAAAGGTCAGACCCATATTGCTGGCCGCAAGGATCCTTCCGTCAGACAGCTCGATAACGCATCTGCATCTTCCACCGAGCATTCCTCCGCTCTTATCATTAAAGAACGAAACCTTTTCATCTTTATCAACCTTTATCAGGCCATTTTCACCATAGGTACTGAACCAGAAATTGCCCTTGGAATCCTTGAAAATATTTCTTATTCGAACATTGTTAAGGTCAGCCATATAGATTTCTTTAACCAGAGATCCGGTCTTAAGGTTTAATACTCTGAGGCCGTTATCGGTTCCGCTGTACATCAGATCACCATCGATAAGGACCGCATTTACAACCTCTGCATCAATGTCATATTCGCGGAAAACATTGATGAAAGGCGAATATGAGTATTTTATAAGGCCGTATTTGTTAGAGGCGAACCAGATATTAAACTGATCATCCACACAGACATCATTTACCGAGCCTTTAACGTCACTTCCTGTAAGATCCACATAATAATCGTCATCGCCCCAGTAACCCATTCCATCTTCGCTGCATATCAGAAAGCCTCCTTCGTAATAAAGAAGCTTATTCGTGTATGAAGCGTATGCCTGCTGTTCTGAGCCAAGGTATTTGAGACCCTTTCCATCAGGAAGCACTTTGTAATTATCAAAGCCCGTGCTGCTTGTGCCGACCAGAAGTGTATCCTTCGATACGCCTACCTGTCTGTAATAAACTCCGTCCTCACCGGTATAATACTTTGTATCCAGAAGCATATCGTCTTTGATCAGGAACAGACAGCCTGAATTGGTTACACCGACAACCTCGCCTGTTTCAAGAGAAGCAAGGGAAACAGCATAATAAACATCCTCCCACTGTGAATAGGTCTTGATATTTCCCTCCGGAGATATTCTTGAGGTAAAGCGGACCGTACCGATATACACATTACCCTTCGCATCCTCACAGAGACTTCTTATAGAATCTCCCGTGAGTCCATTCTCCATATTGTAGTTAACACACTCTCTTGTTTCCGGATTATAGCAGAAAACACCGCTGTCATTTGTACCGACCCAGAGTCTTCCCTTAGAGTCAACGAACAGAGTCATTACATTCTTAATCCTGTCATCGATCTCAGCCTGCTGGAATCTGACGCCATTATAATAATACAGTCCGGAATAGGTTCCTGCCCAGATATAACCATCTCTGGTCTGAGCCACTGCATTTGTCTCAGCCGTCGGAAGGCCTTCGCTGCTTCCGAAGGTTTCAGTTTCATAATCAGACTCCTCTGCCGCAACCGTTCTACCGGTAAATACAGCAAAAGAAGACATGATCATAAATACGATCAAAACAGAAGAAACAACCTTATTTCTGGCTTTTATCGTTTTTTTCTTTTCAATGTTGGAAAAATAATCTCTCATCGTCCTGAGCATTAATACAGCCAGGAGAACAGAAACGAACTTATCCGGTATTTCGATAAATATCTTTGAGAATAAGATATTCAAATTAGAATGGCCAATTCTATCCTCGATCATCGCATAGAATGCATCTCCCCATTTATTACCGGTCATACCGTTAAAGTTGATCTTATCAATAGGATATGCTGCTATAGCTGCAACAAGTCCCGTGAAAATAGCCAGCGAAACAACTCCTATTGCCTCAAACTTCTTCTTAACCCCGAAATATATTCCGATGATCAGAGCTATTATCACAGCTATTATCGCATATGAAAAATAGGTCGGATCGGATATGTTCAGGATGAAATTGGCCGCAACACCGACCAGCATACCTGCAACCGGACCGAACTTGATCGCAATAGCTATCGTACCTACAGAATCAAGCCAAAGCGGAAGCTTCAGCCATATGGCAAGATTCTGAAGAATGATATTTAGGATTATGCCCAGCAGAATTGCCGTGACAGAAACCTTGTCTATTTGGAATAAAAAAATATCTTTTAAAGCCTTTTTATTCTTTTTCGAATTATTACTCATATACACCCCTAATATAACTAAATAATCGAAACACCTTTTTTAGTTGTCCGAAAGATATATCTTACGGAGGCTGTCAAGCTTCGATGAAGCATTCTTCAACAAAGCATCCGCGATGGTAAGCGCCGCCATAGTCTCAACCACAACAACTGCTCTCGGAGCTATAATAGGATCATGCCTTCCCTTGATCGTAAGCTTGGTATCTTCTCCACCCCTGTTAACAGTATCCTGTTCTCTGTAAATAGACGGTGTAGGTTTGAATCCGGCTGTAAGAACGATATCACTTCCGTCGCTTATACCCCCAAGTATTCCGCCGGCGTTATTTGTCCTCTTAGCCACCCTGCCGTTTTCATTAAAGAAATTGTCATTATTCACTGATCCGGTCAGCGTTGACGCATCCTTGCCTATACCAACCTCAAAGCTCTTAACTGCACCTATTGAAAATACAGCTGCAGAAAGCTTTGCATCAAGTTTATCAAATACAGGATCACCGAGTCCCGCAGGAACTCCGCTTATGATACATTTTACCACAGCTCCCGATGAATCTCCATTACTTCTTAAATCATCAAGATATTTTGCCGCTTTCTCGGCAGCCTTTTTATCCGGCATATAAAGCTCATTATTAAATATTTCATCCTTGTCGAATTTTTCCGGATCGATCTTTATATCACCGACAGACTCAACATAGGTTATAAAGCTTATTCCAAACTCAGAAAGAAGCTTAACCGCAATCGCTCCTCCTGCGACTCTTGCTGCAGTTTCTCTTCCGGAAGACCTTCCGCCTCCGCGGTAATCCCTGAAGCCGTATTTTGCATCAAAAGTAAAGTCCGCATGTCCCGGACGGTATACATCCATTATATTACTATAATCTCCCGAACGCTGAGTTTCGTTCCTGATAAGTAAAGAAATAGGAGTACCTGTAGTTTTACCCTCAAATACTCCCGATAATATCTCAACTTTATCACTCTCCGCCCTTGGGGTAGAGAATCTCGATTGTCCGGGCTTTCTTCTGTTCAAAAAGCTCTGTATATACTCCTCATCGATAGGAAGTCCTGCAGGACATCCATCAAGTACCGCACCAAGTGCAGGACCATGGGACTCACCCCATGTTGAAAGCTTTAAAATATCACCAAAAACAGATCCAGCCATATTTATCATTCCGGCAGCATATAACCCCTGCCGTTCCTTTCTTAAATTATTCTATTTTACACCCACACGTGGATGTGATTTCTCATAAACCTCTTTCAGTTTATTTCTCTTTCCCTTCAGATAAACCTGAGTAGTGGAAATATCCGAATGTCCGAGCATCTCCTGAAGTGCACGAAGATCCGCTCCGTTATTTACCATATGCATGGCAAAGGAATGTCTGATCATATGAGGCGTGATATCCTTTTCGATGCCTGCTCTGTTGGCGTAAAGCTTGATTATCTTCCAGAAGCCCTGTCTGGTCATCAGCTCGCCCTTGCAGTTTGTGAAAAGATATTCAGAATCACCGCACATTGTTGGTCTGACACTATTTATATACTTTGATAATGCATTTTTAGCAGCACTTTCAAACGGTATTATCCTAACCCTTCCATTATCATTACACTGAACAAAGTTCATAGAAAGATCAACATCTGAGTATTTCATCGAAATAAGCTCGGTTACTCTCATACCTGTAGCATAAAGAAGCTCAAGCATAGCTTTATCACGCACTTCTTTACCGCTTTCGCCATCCGGCTGTTCAAGCAGCAGATTAACCTCTTCGATAGAAAGAACCTCAGGTGCTTTCTTCTCAACCTTTGGTGGTTTTATGTTTTCAGTAGGATTATTGGAAATAAGCCCGCGATTAAGGAGGAATGTAAAGAACGATCTGATGCTCGCAACATTTCGGGAAACAGTTGCGGAGCTCATGCCCTCCTTCTCGAGCTTGAGAATATATGTATTTATTGTTGTGGAATTAACGTCCCGGAGAGAAATACCATTAGCAGTAAAATATTGATCAAGCTTATTCAGATCACGCCTGTACGAAGCAACCGTGTTCTCGCTCGACCTCTTTACTTCCTTAAGATATTCTATGAAACTGTCAATTAGATTACCCATCACTATTCCCCAAAATACAAATTATATGTTACAGTATAATTTCAAATTAACATAAAATCAATCATAATTTTTCAGCAAAAATCGTGCAAAATAACGCTTTTTAGGCATTTTCACAAAATAAAGTATTAGGTTACATAACCCTCCACTAAATATTGAAAAAATATTTTTAAACAAATATTAAAAATATTAAGTTTATATTAGTAACATTTACGTAACATAATGATTTTACAGGCGTCCGCCTGTTTTCATGTCCTTATAAGCAAGTATAGCAATGATAGTTTTGCTGTCTATTATCCTGCCGCCGTATATAGCCTCAACAGCTTCATCCAGTGTCATTGTAATAACATCTATATATTCATCCTCATCTCTTTGTACCCGTCCCTTCTTCAGACCTGTACCAATATAGATTGCTGTCATCTCACCAAATATACCTACAGCAGCTATGATCTTTGTAAGATAATAGGTTTTTTCAGGGATAAGTCCGGTTTCCTCTTCCGCCTCTCTAAGGGCGCATACCAGAAAATCCTCCTCAGGGAAATTCTGGCAGCCGGCCGGTATCTCAATATCATCCTTGCCAAGAGTATTTCTGAACTGCTTAACAAATATAAGTTTGTCCTCTTCTCCTGAATCATCCACAAGAAGCATGCCGGCGCCGTTACGATTATGAACATAGTCATAATGACATATACGTCCGTCATCCACCTTCAGTTCATCTTCATAAACCTCAACTCTATGGCCTTTAAATACAAGTTTTCTATTCAATAATTCCATGATAATCTACCTTTCAAAAAAATATCCCCTGATATAAATCAGGGGATAAGAATCTGAATCTTACTTTGCATAGTCAGTAACTCTTGACTCACGAATAAGGCTAACCTTAATCTGTCCAGGATATTCAAGTTCATCTTCGATCTTCTTAGAAATATCTCTGGCAAGAAGTACCATATCCGCATCGCTGACCTGCTCAGGAACTACAACTACTCGAATCTCTCGTCCTGCCTGAATAGCAAAAGTCTTGTCTACACCCTTAAACTCATTAGCGATATTCTCTAACTTAGTAAGTCTTGTGGTGTATGTCTCTAACGTCTCTCTTCTAGCACCAGGTCTTGCAGCTGAAATTGTATCAGCAGCCTGTACTATACAAGCAATTAAACTCTCTGCCTCACAGTCACCATGGTGTGATGCTACCGAATTGATAACAACTGCTGATTCTTTGTATTTTCTACAAATATCAACACCAATGGATACATGTGAACCTTCCATCTCATGATCAACTGATTTACCGATATCATGAAGAAGACCAGCACGCTTAGCGAGCTTGATATCTTCACCGATCTCACCGGCAATAAGTCCGCAGAGCTGAGAAACCTCTACCGAATGCTTCAGAGCATTCTGGCCGTAGCTGGTTCTGAACTTCATACGACCGAGAAGCTTGATGATTTCCGGATGTAATCCGTGTACACCACATTCAAGAGCAGCAGATTCACCTTCCTCACGGATCATGACTTCCACTTCCTTCTTAGCCTTCTCGACCATCTCTTCAATCCTAGCCGGATGGATTCTACCATCAACTATAAGCTTCTCGAGTGCTATTCTTGCAACTTCTCTCCTGATAGGATCAAAGCATGAAAGAATTACTGCTTCAGGTGTATCATCTATGATAAGGTCAACACCTGTCATAGTTTCAAGAGTTCTGATATTTCTTCCCTCTCTACCAATAATACGTCCTTTCATCTCATCATTCGGAAGCTGTACCAGAGATATTGTTGATTCTGAAACAACATCTGCTGCGCATTTCTGAATAGCTGAAACAACATAATCCTTAGCTCTCTTGTCGGCTTCTTCTTTAGCCCTGGACTCCAATTCCTTGATCATGACTGCTGTTTCGTGTTTAACTTCGTCTTCAACAGTCTTAAGTAAATATTCCTTTGCTTGTTCAGAGGTAAGTCCGGAGATTCTTTCCAGTTCCTGTAATCTCTTTGATGAAAGTTCGTCAATCTCTGCTTTCTTCTTAACAATCTCTGCTTCTCTTGCAGAAAGTGAAGCTTCTTTCTTCTCAAGAGCATCACTCTTCTTGTCAAGATTCTCCTCACGTGACAGAACTCTCTTCTCCATACGCTGAATTTCGTTACGACGATCCTTGACTTCTTTGTCAATCTCATTCTTGGTCTTAAGAGCTTCCTCTTTAGCTCCGAGAACGATCTCGCGTTTCTTATCTTCAGCAGTCTTCAGTGCATCATCTATAATTTCTTTAGCCTTGTCCTCTGCTTTACCGATCTTTGCTTCAGCAATATTTTTTCTATATGCTGTTGCTGCGAACCAGGTAACAACTATAGCTACGACAAGGATGATCACACCAATCACTATGTAGATAGGATTCACAGGAGCACCTCCTTATTAAGTTTTCATTGTACAAAGGTACAACAAATAAATATTAAACGTTTTTTCATATTATGTCAAGTGATTATTGACTTTATCCAAATTGAAACCCTTGCGTGAAAAATACGAAATTATCTTACTTTTGACCTTTATATCCGATAAATCTGCAGAGCCGTATTTTTTTCTGATCATATCTTCAATGACCTTATCTTCATCATATTCGGACTCTTCAAGATACTCCTCATAAGCTTCTCTGATAAGCTCCCGGTCTATCTTTTTATAGGCAAGCTCCGTTTCGATAAGCTTTCTTCCTTTTGTAGCCGAATAAGATCTGATATATGCCTCCGCATACCTTCTGTCATCAAGATATTTTTTCTCGTAAAGCTCAGCTATAACTCTTTCGATCATATCATCGGCGAAATCATTATGCTTAAGCTTAAATCTTATCTCTGCACCGCAGTATTCTGCCGTTTCAAGATAAGAGCAGGCTTTATTATAGGTTCTCCTGTACAGAATGTCCCTAAGCTCTTCAACAGCCGCCTCATCAAGTTCCTGACCATCAATAAGTCCGAGACGTCTGATATCACTGTCATAAAGAAAGCCTATCTTCTCACCGTCTATGATCACAAAGTTCCTTGAGCCCTTCTTCTCAATATTGACCTCTGCCACTATTTATTCCTCATCGGAAGCATCCTTTGGCTCAACCAGACCTTCTGCTACAAGTCTTTCGTATTCTTCCTCAGATACTCCGCCAACACCTGCTTCGATCCTTACTCTGTTCTCTATCTCCTTATAGATATCAAAATGCTCCTGAAGGTAGATCTTTGCATTCTCACGTCCCTGGCCGATCTTCTCGCCCTTGTAGGCATACCATGCACCTGATTTAACAACTATTCCTCTGTCAGCTGCAAGATCAAGAACATCGCCTTCCTTGGAAATACCCTTACCGAACATGATATCAAACTCAGCCTCTCTGAATGGAGGAGCGATCTTATTCTTAACAACCTTTACTCTTGTATGGTTACCGATAACCTCACCGCCCTGCTTGATGGTCTCAACTCTTCTTACATCAAGTCTTACAGAAGCATAGAACTTAAGCGCACGTCCACCTGTTGTAGTTTCAGGATTACCGAACATAACACCAACCTTCTCACGAAGCTGGTTGATAAATATAACAACGCAGTTAGTCTTGCTGATAACTGCAGTAAGCTTTCTGAGCGCCTGTGACATAAGTCTTGCATGAAGACCTACGTGGCTGTCACCCATATCTCCTTCGATCTCAGCCTTAGGAACAAGTGCTGCAACCGAGTCAACGATGATAACATCGATAGCTCCGGATCTTACCATAGTCTCTGTGATCTCAAGAGCCTGCTCACCGTTATCCGGCTGTGAAATATAAAGATTATCGATGTCAACACCGATATTTCTTGCATATACAGGATCAAGTGCATGTTCTGCATCGATGAAACCTGCGATACCGCCTCTCTTCTGAACTTCTGAAACAACATGAAGCGCAACCGTTGTCTTACCACTTGACTCAGGTCCATATATCTCAATGATCCTTCCTCTTGGCATACCGCCTGCTCCCAGCGCGATATCAAGACTCAGGGATCCTGTAGGAACAACATCTATATTCATTTCATTGAAGCCGTCACCCAGCTTCATGACAGAGCCCTTTCCAAACTGCTTTTCAATCTGTGCAAGTGCGGCATCAAGTGCCCTTATCTTATCTTCGTTTGCCATAACATCCTCCTTAGTAAACAAAACATATGTTCGCTTTTTCTAAATAATAATATAATAACACCGAAATGTCAATAACTATCTACGGCCTGTTTGGTCTGCATGAAAAATATATCACAAAGCCCTATCCGTTCCAAGCAAAAAAAAGCTTCAAAATGTTGCACTTCCTTTATTTGCGCGGTTTTCTCCTCATAAAAATTTCTATTTCCCATCAACCGACACAATATCCCGAACCCCAAACAAACTATATTTTCAGACATATAAAAACAGCAGCTATGCATCAACAACACATAGCTGCTATTTTTTACTGATCAAAACGTCTTACATTCTATCGAACACATAACATCTTATATTCCATCGAACATAAAACATCATATTTTTTATCAAACAGATTACTCTGCAAGAAGCTTCTCAAGACTAACGATCTTTACGCAGAGAGTAAAGAGCTCTGCTGCAGTCTTAAGATCCTCAAGTGTTGGATATGTAGGCGCAATTCTGATATTTCTGTCCTCAGGATCCTTGCCATATGGCCAGGTTGCACCGGCACCTGTCATTGTAACTCCCGCCTTCTTAGCAAGCTTAACGATAGCCTTTGCACAGCCAGGAAGTGCATCAAAGCTGATGAAGTAACCTCCCTTTGGCTTTGTCCACTCACCAACGCCAAGTCCTTCAAGGTTCTTGTCAAGTGCTTCAAGAACAGCCTCAAACTTAGGACGGATGATATCAGCATGCTTCTTCATATGCTCTGTCATACCGTGGATATCCTTGAAGAATCTTACATGTCTAAGCTGATTAACCTTATCATGACCGATTGTCTGATTCTTCATCTGATTCATGATATCCTCGAGGTTGTTAGGTGATGTAGCAAGTGCTGCAATACCACTTCCCGGGAAAGTGATCTTTGAGGTTGAGGCAAACTTGTAAACGAGATCCGGATTACCAGCTCTCTTACACTCTGCAAGGATCTCGATGAGATAATCCTGATCATCATCATAAAGATGATGGATACCGTATGCATTGTCCCAAAAGATTCTGAAATCCTTTGCAGCCGGCTTAAGTCTGGCAAATCTTCTTACTGTCTCATCTGAATATGAATAACCCTGTGGGTTTGAATACTTTGGTACACACCAGATACCCTTAACAGCAGGATCTTCTGAAACAAGCTTCTCAACCATATCCATATCAGGACCGTCAGCATTCATCGGAACAGGGATCATCTCGATGCCAAAATACTCTGTGATCGCGAAATGTCTGTCATAACCAGGTACAGGACAGAGGAATTTAACCTTGTCAAGCTTGCACCATGGTGTATTTCCAAGAATACCGTGTGTCATAGCTCTTGAAACAGTATCATACATTACGTTCAGAGATGAGTTACCATAGATGATTATATTGTCAGGATTGTTCTCCATCATATCGCCGATAAGAACCTTTGCTTCATGGATACCTGTAAGTACACCATAATTTCTGCAGTCTGTTCCATCCTCGCAGGTAAGATCAGCCTGTGAATTCAGGGCATCCATCATTCCCATGGAAATATCAAGCTGCTCACGGCATGGCTTACCGCGGCTCATGTCAAGCTTAAGATCCATCTCCTGATATTTGTGGTATTCCTTCTTCAGGCTCTCAAGCTCAGCGCTAAGTTCTTCTTTTGTCATCTCGGCGTATGCTTTCATAACAATCTCCTTTTCTGTCGTGAAATTATATCTACATATAAATTTATTATATAGCAACGTTAAATCTGCTTAATTATATCATGTATTTTTTAAAAATAAAGAGGAAAATTAAATATTTGACTAATTATTTTTCAATTATTAACCAAACACAGTATTCTTTTGTTCATTATGTACTAAATACAATTTACTCCCGCGTATAAAATATTACTCTTAAACAATAGGATCAAATATGATAATATAATATACATTAACAAAACATTCTCCGGAGGAACCATGAGCACAGTAGCGATCGTAGCCGAATATAATCCTTTTCATAACGGACACAAATACCACCTTGATGAATCGAAAAAACTCACAGGGGCTGAGCATGCCATGGCCGTAATGAGTGGTAATTTTGTACAGAGAGGCGAACCGGCTGTATTCAACAAGCTTATACGCGCCGAGGCTGCTGTAAGAAACGGACTCGACCTTGTATTTGAGCTGCCGGTCAGATTCAGCACCGCAAGCGCACAGGATTTCGCTTATGCTTCTGTTGAGATGATCAACTCTCTCGGAATCGCTGAATATCTTTCCTTTGGTGCAGAAACTGATGATATTAACGTTCTGAAAAAGATCTCGGATTGTCTCACCAACGAAACAGCCTCTTTTAAGGCCAGTCTGAACGACTATCTTAAGGAAGGCAATTCCTTCCCTAAGGCCAGAAGCCTCGCTCTCACCGAAGAGTTTGGTGAGGAATACGCAGAGATCCTGTCCACTCCTAACAACATCCTTGCTATCGAATATCTTTCAGCCCTCACGAAGCTCGATTCAAATATCAGACCTGTTGCTGTTAAGCGTTTCGGTGCAGGACACGATTCAGATATCACTGATAATAAATACGCTTCCGGAAAGCTGATCCGCGAGTCACTAAAGGCCGGTAATGAAAGCATCTCAACTTTTATACCGGAGGATATAAGTGAGCGTCCTATTTTCAGTTCAGATATCCAGTCTATACTTAATATTGAATTAATGAAGCTGCAGCGAAACATCGACGCTCCGTCTGAATATAGCAATATCCTTGATATCACACCGGATATCCTGAATAAGCTCAGGAACCTTTCTCTTCCGGCTTCCTACGAGGATATGATCGATTCATTAAAATCAAAAGAGCTTACCAGATCGCGTATATGCAGAGTTCTTATACATCTGCTTCTTGGCATCAGGGATATCAAAGGCATCAAATACTGCCCTTATGCTACTCTCCTTGCATTAAGAAAGGACTCCTCACATCTTCTTAGAAGCATAAACGAGAAGTCCGATATCACTATTATAAATAAGCGTTCCGATTATAAGCCTGATAGCGAATACGCATCAGCTTTATATATTTACGACCGCTTGGCCACGGATATTTATAATCTACTTTTTTACAGCAAGACCAATATCAATAGACCTAACGAACTTGCCTCAAACATTGTACTGGTCTGACATCATAAACAATTAAAGCACTGATCTGACATCATGAGTGATCATCTCACATCAAATATACCGATCCGACATCAAAAAAGCAGCTTCCCGGGAAGCTGCTTTTTTGATATTTATCACGAATGATTATTCATCGAGGAAATCGTCATCATCATCGTAATCTTCGTCGTCGTAATCCTCATCATAATCTTCATCGTCATCATCACCCATATTTGAAAGTGACTGTACAATTGGAGGAGGTGCAACAGGAGGAGTCTGCTGTGCAGGTTTCTGTGGTGCATAACCATAATCATCCTGAGTAAACTCAGAAATATCCTCGTCTGAATACTGCTGTCCCATAGGCTGTGAAACAGGAGCCTGGATAGGATTACCTGTCAGAAGGTTGATACTTGCATCCATATCGTTAACGTTTGAATCAAGTGTATATACTGTATTTTCAAGGCTGTCGATGAGATTATGATAATTCTCTCTGTCAATCTCAAGAGTACGTGCAAAGTAATTTCTCATTTCAGCAAGCTTTGTCTTGGTATATTCCATAGCTGAAAGTCTAACCTCACTCGCTTCTGCATTTGCATCGTCAAGGATCTGCTGAGCATCTCTTTTTGCCTGCTCAAGAATCTCGTTAGCTCTGATATTTGCAAGCTCTGTGATATGATTTGTCTCAACAAGTCTGTTTGCCTCGTTAACTGACTCTGAAATGATAGCATCAGAACGTGTTCTTGCTGAAGCAAGGATAGCTTCCTTATTTCTCATGATCTTCTTGCATCTTTCAATCTCGTTAGGGAGCTTAAGCTTAAGCTCACTGAGCATCTTATCTATTTCATCCTTAGGCACTACGATCTTATTTGATGAGAGTGGCTGATATTTACAGTTATCTATAAATATGCTTATCTCATTGATCATCTCTTCAACGCCTTTTTTCTCCATTTTGTTTCCCTCCTGGATTTATACTTTCTTATACTTTGCTTCTATCCTATGAAGGATAGTTGCCGGAACAAAATCCTTCACCGAAACCCCGTAACTGGCATATTCCTTCACTATGCTCGAGCTGATTGCCGAATACTGTGTACTTGTCGAAAAGAACAAGGTGTCAATATCAGGTGCTACAGCACGATTATTCTGCGCCATCTGGAGTTCAATATTGAAATCCGCCATCGCTCTGAGTCCGCGGATGATTATGTTTGAATTCTTACTTCTTACAAAGTCTACCAGAAGTCCGTTAAAGCATTCAACGGAAACATTTGGCATATCCTCCGTAACTTCCTTTAACATAATAACACGTTCTTCTAAAGTAAACAATGGTGATTTTTTCTCTGAATTATTGAGCACGCCTATGACCAGTTTGTCAAAGCACTCTGCACCTCTCTTGATGATATCAAGATGTCCGAGTGTGACCGGATCAAAGCTGCCCGGGTAAACTGCTGTTATCATTATACTATCCTTAATACCGGCAAGCCGGCCATGCATCCCTTACAGACTCTTCTGCATAAATACATGTTTATTTGATTTATATTCTTTTATCTTATAAATAGTGAAGCCCAGCTGCTCTGCATAAGAAAAATCAGTATCAAGTGCAGCCTCTACTATTATCAGCGCATCATTATTTACGAATTCCTTCGAACCGAGCACCGCAAGGATATCCTTCTCAGCTCCAAGACTGTATGGCGGATCCATAAAGATGATATCGAAATCAACCTTTCTGAGAGCTCTCACATATGAAAGAGCATCAAGCCTAACAACCTCTGACTCATCCGTGAACTTCGTAAACTTCACATTGTCATTTATGCATCTGATGGCATCTCTGCTATTATCAACAAATACAGCCGATGCAGCTCCTCTTGAAAGAGCCTCAATACCTATTCCACCGCTTCCCGCAAAAAGATCGAGAAACTTTGCACCACTGATATCAGGCATCAATATATTAAATAATGTTTCCTTTATACGGTCCGTGGTAGGTCTTGTTTCGAGCCCTTCCACAGTCTTCAAAGGAAGACTTCTTCTTGAACCTGCAATTACACGCATAAATAAACCTCTGTTCCTGTATTAAAACGCCACTTCTATTTGTAATACTTTTTTAACAAAATGTCAACCTTTGCACAACTTAAGTCTTTTTTAATATTAACTATTTACCCAGCTGCTCAAGGAGCCACTTACCGGTCTCAGACATATCATCCTTACTCCAGCCTGAAGTTTTGCTGCAGCCTGAGCTTATCAGTGAAGATGCCTCATTCTTGTTGCTGAGGTTCCACATAGCATAGGAAATATCATTATCATTCAGATAATCCATCCAGTCCGCTGCCGAATCATAATCGATGGCGCCGTCACCTGATGCATCACATATACTGAACTCACTGATAAATACAGCCGCACCGTTTGCTCTTGCTGTCTTAACCTTATCTCTTATGCCTTCCTTATGTGTTGCCGCATAGAAATGTACTGCATACATTATATTGTCATAGCCCTTGATCTGATCATTTGAAGCTGCATCAGCATCCTGTGACCAGTTAGGTGTACCAACTATGATGATGGCATCAGGACAGTTTTTTCTTATTACTGGAATAACTTCTTCAGCGTATTCCTTAACCTCTGACCAGCTTGTTCCACCGTTTGGCTCATTACATATTTCAAAGATCACATTGTCATGATCCTTATAAAGCTCTGACATCTCTGTAAAGAAAGCGATGGCTTCATCCTTATATTTCATAGGTGTAAGGTCATGAAGGATGTGCCAGTCAACTATAACATACATACCAAGCTCAGTTGCGTAATCAACACCATCCTTAACAAGCTGCTTAAGCTTATCCTTGTCGCCACCTGCACAGTAACCGCCGTTCTCGTCTGTATACATAGCAAGTCTTATAAGGTTTGCGCCCCAGTCATCTCTGATCGACTTAAATGCGTCTTTATTTACATAGTCAGGGAACCATGCAAGACCATGAGTACTTACGCCCTTAAGCTGGAACTTATCACCGTTCTTGTCTACGATATCAACGCCGTCAAGCTTAAGCTTTCCGTGGGTCTCAAAAGGAGTCTTTCCACTATCGGTCTTATCCTCCTTGCCGCCGTCTTCAGTCTTATCTTCTTTGCCGCCATCCTCAGTCTTGCCGCCTGAAACAGCCGCTGCCGCATCATATTCCTCTCCGTTTATGAAGAGCTTAACATCCTTTGTGGCATTCTTTGCCTCAGCCTCTGAGGTAAGTACTATCTGGAAGCCGAAATTTGTCTCGTTCTTATCATCGATCTTATTATTAAAATCAGCCGGTTTAACACTGAGTGTTCCATCCTCAAGCTTATAAGAACCACACCAGTTGTCGCCAAGCTTACTGTCCTTACCAAAACCCGTAAATACAACCTCCCAGTTCTCGATAGCCTTACCGGAATTATTTACGATATTTACATTGTACTGGCAGGTGAAGCTGCTGCCGTCACCCCAGTAACCTGAATTATCAAGCTTAAGATATACAGGTGACTTTGAACTGAGCAGAGGATCATCCTTCTTCTCTACCTTCTCAGTTGTTGCTTCTGTAGAAGTCTTCTCACTGCTTGCTGCAGTTGTATCTGTTGAGTCTGTCTTCTCAGTTGTCTTATCTGATGTATCCTCAGTTACATTATCAACTTTGGTAGTATTGTCATCTGATTTCTTCTTACCGGTCTTATCACCGATGATAAACGCAACAAGTCCTATTACAGCAAGCGCAAGTACTACTATTGCGATAAATGCACCCTTAGGGAAGCCTTTGCCGCCCTTGCCGCCGTCTTTCTTGTCCACCTTATTCTCCAATGCCTTTTCTGCCCCCTCTTTAATTTCAGAAGCATCATTTTTGTTTAAATCTCCCGTTGTCATCTCTTCCTCCCGTATATGATTAATATTCATTCATGATATATCAATATCAGTATATTACTCTGACACTGATATTCTCATATGATATTGATTTCATTTTATATCACAGCGTAGTGATCACAGTCTCATTATCCTGCACCAGTCCCAGCTCATCGCCGTATTTTAAAACAGCATCCTGAGCCTTCCGGAGTATATCGGCGTGATTATAAATATCCGCCACCTTAAATATCATATCTCCACTCTGTCTGATGCCAAAGAAGTCGCCCGGCCCTCTCTGCTTCATATCTTCATTCGCGATATAGAATCCGTCATTGGAATTCTCGAGTACCTTAAGCCTCTTAACCGAATCTTCAGTTTCCTTGGCATTGATAAATATGCAGTATGAGCTGTCGCTTCCTCTTCCGACTCTTCCTCTCAGCTGATGCAGCTGGGCAAGTCCGAAGCGCTCCGCATTTTCTATCATCATGACTGTCGCATTCTGGTTATTGATACCAACCTCAATAACAGTCGTTGAAACAAGTATATCTATCTCCCGGTTCATGAACCTTGCAAGGATCTGATTCTTCTCTTCATCCTTCATCTTGCCGTGGAGGTATTCAATCCTTGCATTATCTCTATAATATGCCTTAAGCTCCTCACTGTAGTCAATAACATTTTCTGCATCCACCGCTTCAGAGCTGTCCACCATCGGGCATATGATATAGGCCTGATGTCCGGCCCTTATCTCTTTCAATATGAATTTATATGCGGTATCCCTGTAAGAGGTATCGACCACACAGTTCATTACGCGCTTCCTTGAAGCCGGAAGCTCATCTATAACAGAAATATCAAGGTCCGCATAAAGTATTATCGCAAGGGTTCTCGGTATAGGTGTTGCACTCATTATAAGTACATGAGGATCCTGCCCCTTCTCGGAAAGCTTCTCTCTCTGTCTTACCCCGAAGCGATGCTGCTCATCGGTTACCACCAGTCCAAGGTTCTTTATTTCCACTTTATCCTGTATGACCGCATGGGTTCCTATAAGTATATCTATCTCACCTGCTTTGAGTTTCTCATATATTACACGCTTCTCTTTAACCGACAGTGAACCGGTCAAGAGCGCCGTTCTTATCCCCTGCCCCCTGAGCATACCGTCTATATCCTTAAAATGCTGCTGCGCCAGAACCTCAGTTGGCACCATCAACACTCCCTGATACCCGGACAAAGCAGTCATATAGAGAGCAGTCACTGCGATAATCGTCTTTCCGCTTCCTACATCACCCTGTACAAGCCTGTTCATAACATAATCAGAGCTCATATCATTTTTTATGTCGCATATCGCATTCTTCTGGGCATTCGTAAGACTGAACGGCAGTGATGCAATAAATGCATCCGCCCTTATAAGAGCTGCTTCTGATAAAGGATGTGTATTGCTGAGGGCAGAATTCTCTTCCCTGAGCTTTCTTACTTCCAATAAGAAGCCTGCAAATTCATCAAAGGCCAGCCTTCTCACCGCATCCTTCAGCACCTCTTCATTCTGCGGGAAATGCATATTGAAGAGTGCTTCATCAAGCCTCATCAGTTTATATTCCTGCCGCACCTTCTCAGGCAGCGGATCGGTAATATTTCTTATAAGGCTGCCGGTCTCTCTGATAGCCCTCTGGAACGAATTGTTAGTAAGCCCCGAGGTCAGACTATAAACCGGCTGCATCGTCGTCATCATGCCCTTGTATTTATCCTTCGGATAATATTCCGGCATCTCCATTACCAGAAAATTGTTCTTCTTTTTTATAGTGCCGACAAATACGTATCTGTCGCCTCTCTTCAGAACATTTCTGAGGAACGGACTGTTGAACCAGACAAGCTTTATGGTATTTACGGAATCACCTGCAGTAAGGCTCGTAATGATATATCTGCCACGTTTTTCAGTGTTCACATAGGTCTTGATCTCAAGGTAAAGAGCTATCCTGATACCCACAGGCGCCTTTGCAAGACTCCGCGGTTCTTCATAGCTAAGGTAATCTCTCGGATATGCCTTGATCAGATCCTCCACCGTATAAATATGCAGTTTATTAAACAGCTTGGCTGTCTTCTCGCCTATTCCCTTGACAGACTCGATACTGCTCCTCAGTTCCATTCCATATCCTCTTTAAAAATGGCTCCCGCAGCAAGCAGAAGCCATATTGTTAATTGTAAAACACGTTTTCTATTCTACGGAAACGATATAATAATAGATAGGCTGTCCGCCGTAATGAACGTCTATCTCAAGATCGGCAAACTTTTCACTGAGCTTTTCAGTCAGCTCCTCGGCCTTTTCCTTTCCTATTTCCTCTCCATAATAGATGGTCACGAGACCTGAGTCCTCATCGACCATATCTTCAACAAGAGCGAAGGTAGTCTCATTGATATCCTCGCCGACAGCAGCTATACCGCCGCCATTAATACCCATAATATCACCCTTCTTTATAGTCTTTCCGTCAAGTGAGGTGTCACGTACAGCGTAGGTAACCTCTCCGGTCTTGACAGTATCCATAACAGAGATCAGCGCTTCCTTATTTGCCTCAGGATCAGCCTCGGCATCGAACTCGATCATCGCACTTATGCTCTGAGGCACAGAGGCTGTCGGGATAACGATGATATTCTTCTCTTTAAAGATATTTGCAGCCTGAGTTGCCGCAAGAACGATATTCTTATTATTTGGAAATACAAATACATTCTCTGCATTTACCTGCTTAACAGCAGAAAGGATATCTTCCGTACTCGGATTCATGGTCTGTCCGCCGGAAATGATATGATCTATACCGATATCCTTAAGTATATCAGAGATGCCGTCACCTACAGCTACAGCAACGAAGCCGTATTTCTTGGGTGGTTCTGAAGGCTTAGGAACATGAGTAGCCTTATCTGCCTCAATCTTCTTAAACTGATCGTTCTTTTCCTTCTCTTTGGTACGCTCCTCGTTAAGGATAACTCTCTCGGTATGTTCCTCGCGCATATTGTCGATCTTCATCCTTGTAAGGGCACCGTAACCGAGAGCCTTCTCAAATGCAAGGCCCGGATGATTGGTGTGAACATGTACCTTAACAATCTCCTCATCGGCAACGCAAACAAGTGAATCACCGATTGAAAGAAGGTATTCCTTAAATGCTTCAACCTCCTCGTCTGAAAGAGGCTTATCAAGCATGATTATAAACTCTGTACAATAGCCGAATTTGATATCAGCGGTAGAAATATGATCATTACTGCTTCCCGAGAAATTTATCTCCTTGAAAGCAGGCTTAGCCTTAGGCGCAGCTGCAGCCGAACGCTCCTGTGAAGTAACATCCTCACCCTTCATAGCAAGGATAGCGCCTCTTATAACCTCAACAAGACCCTGTCCGCCCGAATCAACAACTCCTGCTTCCTTAAGTACAGGCAGCATCTCAGGAGTCTTCTCAAGAACCTCCTCGCCATAGCTGAGTATCTGATCCGCAAAGCTTATCATATCTATCGGATCATCAGATTCTATGATCTCGGAAGCCTTTTCAGACATTCCCTTTGCAACCGTAAGGATAGTGCCTTCCTTCGGCTTCATAACAGCCTTGTAGGCGGTATCAACAGCTCTTGAAAAAGCAAGCGCAATATCAAGCGGATAAAGCTTATCTTTACCCTTGATATCCTTGCAGAAGCCTCTGAAAAGCTGTGACAATATAACACCCGAGTTGCCTCTTGCTCCACGGAGCGATCCATTAGAGATAGCCTTGGCAAGGCTGTCTATGGTCGGCTTCTCAAGCTTATCAACCTCAGCAGCGGCAGTCATAATGGTGAGCGTCATATTTGTTCCGGTATCTCCATCCGGCACAGGAAATACGTTAAGCTCGTTTATGTACTCCTTATTATTATTAATGTTATTGGCACCCGAGATAAAATATCTCTTTAAAGCAGCCGCATCAATAGTATTAAGTGACACTTCAGTTTCCTCCTTAGTCAATAACTCTGACTCCTTCTACGTAAACATTTATATTTTTGACCTTCATATCGGTCATCTCTTCGATCTGATATCTGACTGTCTTGATAAGATTGCTCACAACCGTTCTGATGCTTACTCCGTAAGCAACAATGATATGAAAATCTATATCAATATTGTTCTGATCATCTATCTTAACATTAATACCCTTGGTACTGCTGTCGCCTCTGAGAAGTGTTGCTATTCCTTCCTTAACAGAGATCGACGCCATACCTACGATACCGAAGCAGTCGATTGCCGCCTGGCCGGCGTATTTAGCTATAACTTCATTATCTATAACGATATTTCCATATTCGCTTGTTATATTACCGCTCATATAAATACCTCCCCTAGGTAATTATCAATACAACACTAAAAAAAAGAAAAAGCGACACCAAAGAAGTTTCTCCGGTGTCGCTTAATTTCGCGTATATTATAAAACTACGCTCTCTCTACCTTTCCTGAACGAAGGCAGGATGTGCAAACATAAACTGTCTTGTGAGAACCGTCAACTACGGCCTTTACACGCTTAATGTTTGAATTCCAGATCCTGTTTGATCTTCTATGAGAATGGCTCACATTATTTCCAAAGTGAGCAGCTTTTTCACAAATAAAACACTTTGCCATCTGTCTAGCACCTCCTTAAAATGGTATATTTGTCTGCCATCAGACCACACAACGAACATATATTATCAGAAATGCAATTTGAATGCAAGCATTATTTTTATTTTTTCACCGGAATAATATTAAATTTACTTGTTAGATATCTGTCTCCTCAAGACTGTTGATCGCATCGTCCACAGCCTTCTCCTCGTCAGACTTGCCTCTGCCGCTGAGGAACTTCTGAACCTTCTCAATAACTGAAGGGATCATATCCATTACATTCTGAAGCTTGTTGGTCTCTCCTATAGGAACGATCTTAACGTAATCACCCTGGATAACAAGAACAGCTGTAGGTGACATCTTGCCGCCCATACCGCCGCCTGCAGAATTAGCGCCCTTTGAGCCCTGTGATGCGCCTGCACCAACACCGAAGTTAACATCTACGAGAGGGATGATTGTTGTATCCCCTATTCTCTGTGGTTCGCCCATAACTGTCTTGGCGGTAAGAAATGCGCTCATACCGTCGAAGAGTGAATTTACTGTACTGTTAAAATCATTTTTCTTAATATCTGCCATTGCTGCATCCTCCTGATAATACCTGTTTTATATTCTTTTACTTCACTTAATATTCATTATATCTTCTTTGCAAGATTCATTGTCTTCTTAAAGTCCTTACTGAGATACAGGAACAGTGCCGGTACCGCGAAGGCACCGATATGGATCCTTCCCTTGCACCAGAGGTCCGCCTCGATCTTCTTCTCGTGGAACTCAGGCGTTATATGAAGCCATCTGTAATACAGTGGATAGAACATACTCACCTTGCCAAGTATATTTCCTGTCGAAGATGGTGACTTAAGTCCAAGAAGAAGATTCACATTTCCCTTTCTCGGAAGAAGATTCTTAAAGAGTTTCTTCAGTACCTTTTTACCTCTTCTGATCGTATTCTGTGTATACGGTCTTTCAAGGAATTCCGATATATGATTCTTCTTAACAACGATCTTTTCCGTCTTCTCGGAAACCTTATCCATTACGCCTACAACCTTATCATAGATAACATCTATCCTGTCGGCGATATTTTTCTTTTCAGCCTCACCAGAAGCTCCGGAGCCTTCCTTTGCCGCCTTCTTGGCTGCCTTTTCGGCCTTCTTTGCTTCCTTCTTGGCCTTTTTTTCAGCTTTCTTTCTGGCTTTTTCAGCCTTCTTATCATCAAGTGATTCTTCTGATGATATTTCTTCATTTATATCTACAGGAGCCGGACCGGAATCTTCCGTGCCCTGTGCTTCTGCCGAAAACCGAGTCACTGTCTCGTTCAGACCATCTGTTATTCCCTGCATTCCGAGAGTGCCTGTCTGAGCAGTATCATCAACAGCCGCTGTTATCTGTTCACCGGTTGAAGCCGGTATTTCTTCAGCTTTCTTCTGTTTTTTCTTTTTCTTCTTTTTGTCCTTCTTCCCCGGCTTATCAGGTTTAACATGTCCGGATCCGTCAGCGTTTTTATCACCGCCAACAATCTGGAGCTTCTTAATCGGTATTCCGAAGACTGTTATCTTAGCCAGCACCGACAAGCCGTCTTCACCCTTCTTGACAGCAGTCGTTTTAACGCCGGCAAACAGCCACCTGATCTTGACCAGTCCATCTATATCTTCATTATAGACTCCCTTGACCTTATACCTTATCGGCGCATAAAGAACCAATAGAAGCAGAACGATCACAAGCCCAATAATGCATAGAAGCGCTATACCGAGGATCTTCAGGATGAGAAGTACCACACTCATACTTTAAATCCCTTCTTTTTTTGTTATGTCGGTTATATCTCTTATCCTCTTTCTTTCAGAATTACGCTTTGGCGGAAGCTTTATAACGCTGTATCTGCTGTCGATATATTCCTTGACATCCAGCCCGCCGGTCTCGCGTACAGTCTCCTCAACGATCTGTCTGAGGATCTCTTCAGCCCCTTCCTTCTTATCGGAAATACCCACGATGATCACCTCATCCTCAAGCTTCCTATAATAAGGCTGAAGCAGCACATTATAATTATATATTTCGAGCATCCCCTTGTCTGCTATCGGATAAGTGATAAGAAACAGATTCATAACAGGCCTAAATTTGTAAAGCTTTCTTATCTGCTTGTTCAGTTTTTTTCCTCTCTCTATGTCCGAATAGACATGCTCCAACATATACATATTATTCACCAAGTATCAATTCATTTATTTTATCAACCGATGCAGAAAGCTCTGTTCTGTCGGCACATTTTTCAAGAGCATAATTAAAATACTCTCTTATCTCTTCTTTATTATTGAAAAATACAGGAAGTACAGCGAGTACCTTCGCCATGATTCCTCTTCTTACAGGAACCGAGGTCTCATCGAATCTCTTCCTGAAGGCCTTCTCAAGCTCGTCCTTCTTCTCGGCGATATACTCCTCACCTGCCGCATCATTTACAACCCTGATGTCTCTGTCAAGGTCGATGAAGAGGCTTGTTGAGGTAAGCTTGTCAGCCTTATTGAGAGCTGCAAATATATCCTCTATACCTTCCTCTGCGATAGCTTCATTGTAACTGTCACATACATCAAAAAGGCTTGAATCAACAGTTGCAAGAGTTTCATAAGCTTCCTCCTGCACACCCTCAAGACTTACAAAGAGCTCATCAAATCCCTCAGCCGCCTTGTAGATATCCTCTGCATTCACAGTCTCAGTCAGTATTCTAACTGAAATATCATACTTATCATCAAGAAGGTTCTTATCCATATTCGGAAGTGTCAGAAGTATGGTAAGTGTATCATTAACAACCTCAATAAGCATGAGATAATCTGTAACGTACGCATTGATGATATCTGTTGCTCTCTCGATATCCTCTACAATTGCAAGATGGTCAGCCTTGGTAACAGCCTTAAAGTCGTTTTCCTTAAGTCTGCCGTATATCTCGCTGAGCTCAGGATATTCATCATCAAAGCCTTCTGGTACGGAAAGTACTGCAGCGGTCCTTATCATCTCTGTAAAGTCATCAACCGCTTCCTTCTCGCCGCCTCTGTAGATATTCAGCGTATTACTGATTATATCAAAAAATCTGTCTTTCGTCATCCTTACAGGAAGCTCTGCGATAAGACTCTGGATCTTACTGTTGATCAGCATCTTATCATCATCCTGGAATACGTAATTATACATATTTTCGGCGATTCCTGCTGTATCCAGCTGAGCGTCGTCATCTGCATCATATTCAGGATCTCTTCTGACAGCAACATATTCATAGATAGAAAATACATCAGTATAAGCTGTAAGTATCTTCATCTTTTCGGTAACCGCATCTCTTATATCCAGTACCGACTTTATATCAGCCTCATCAATCTCACCGGTTGTGAGTGCTTTATTAAGCGCCTTCTTCAGGTCGCTTACTCTGCCAAGTGTTATCTCCTTCCTGTCATCAGGAAGTGCATCTATCATTTCCATGAGTGTAAAGAAATTAAGTGAAAGCTTAACTACCGCATAATCTGTAAATGCGGTGCTGAGCACCTCAGAATATCTTCTGACATTCTTTCTCATATCTCTTCCGGCCTTAAGTTCTTTGATCAGTTTTTTTGCTTCGTTTTTCATTATCTGTTATCTGCTCCGTTATTTTCTATGTTCGTGTGTATAAAGATGATCCATGCAGTATTCCATATTGCCGGCGCACTTTGAACAGTACCTGAATTCAAGGCTGTCATCGTCTGCATCGGTCCTGCCGCAGATCGCACATCTGTGCATGCCTGCCATTGGCGGATTGTTGTTGAATGGATTGATCTTTTTCGGTTCAGGGCGTCCTGACGGTGTCTGATTGGTATTTGTGCGGCCGCCATTATTACCTTCGCCTCTGTATACACCCGTAATATTTGCACCCTTGACTCTCCTCTGGAAGTCACGGCGTCTTTTATAATTTTCTATGTTGTCGCGTATATTTCTCTTCCTGTTGATAAAGAAGTAAATAAAGAAGTTTGCGACACTCGATACGATTATGACTCTTGCAAATATATCATCTGCCTTGATGAACTCATAAACAAGATATGCAAGGTCGAAATATCCAAGCCACTTAACCTTGAGCGGTATCATGAAATACAGCATAACAACCTGTTCGCTGTAGATTACCGCAAAGGCAAGGAACATACTCATGGTCGTAAAGTAAGTGATGCTCATACCATAAGCACTGCTCATCAGGATATTTGTATAGAAGCTCCAGATATCATCTGAAGGAGCCCATTTGAACTTGATAAGGGCTGTTATCAGAACACTGATATCGATCAGCAGGAAGCCGCCTATCATATAGAGGTTGAACATTACCATGCCCCAGGCCATCTCAAGACGCTTTGCCACAAAATAATAGAAGAAAAGCGATATCGGGATAAATATGATGCCCAGTGCCGAATCCGGATCGAAAGGAACCGTGAATATCCAGGTAAGCAGCCTCCAGTATTCATTATTTTCCACCATCAGATATGGGTTTAAGATCAGCTTCATATATATATCGGGCATTGCAAAATACAGGAAATACCCCATTATAAAACAGCCTATTACTATCTCCGGCAGAAACTTTATTGAAAACTTATATAACTTGCTTTCCAGCTTACTGAATTTCACTTTATTTCCTCTTTTCGTATCTTCTTTCACATCACTTTATTTTACTAAATTAAGGTCTTAAAGTAAACCTTGTTTTGCAAATTTTCACTCTTATTTCACTCTAAAAAATATTTGAATTATAGTATCTCATCTATTATAATGTTATTACGTGTGCGTTTATATATGATATATCAATCCCTGAAGCGCCCACATTAAAGAATTGATAAAAGGAGACGGCAAGCTGCCGGACAAAATAATGAATCATTTAGGTATTGATATCGGCTCGACTACTGTCAAGATCGCCATCATCGACGAAAAACATAATATACTTTACTCAGAATATAAGAGGCATTTTGCGAAGATCAAGGAGACACTCCGCGAGCTTCTCGAGAATGCCATCAACACTATCGGTGACTGCACTGTCGCCCCTGACATTACAGGTTCAGGCGGACTGGCTCTTGCCAAGGTCATTGGTATTCCTTTCGAGCAGGAAGTTGTATGCGTATCCTCTGCTCTTTCGGACTATGCTCCTCAGACCGATGTTGCCATAGAGCTTGGCGGCGAGGATGCCAAGATCATATATTTCAGCAAGAACGGTATCGAGCAGCGAATGAACAGTGTCTGCGCAGGCGGTACCGGTTCCTTCATCGACCAGATGGCTGCTCTTCTTATGACAGATGCTTCCGGTCTTAATGAGTTCGCCAAAGATTATGATACCGTCTACCCTATCGCTGCAAGATGCGGTGTATTTGCGAAAACAGATATCCAGCCGCTCATCAATGAAGGCGCAACCAAGCCGAATCTTTCAGTTTCTATCCTTCAGGCAGTTGTTAACCAGACCATCTCAGGCCTTGCCTGCGGTAAGCCGATAAGAGGCCATGTTGCTTTCCTCGGCGGACCTCTCCATTTCCTTGACCAGCTTAAGGAATGTTTTATCAGAACGCTTAATCTTGACGAGGAGCATACCATCAATCCACCTCATTCGCATCTTTTTGCGGCTGTGGGTGCTGCACTTCATTCAAATGACGATATTACAGCTTCTCTTTCAGAGATAGCTTCAAAGCTTAACGATGATCTTAAGATTGCTGTTGAGTCAGCTCGTATAGAGCCACTCTTCAAGGATGTTGAAAGCTACAATGATTTTGTTGAGCGTCAGCAGGATTTCCATGTAAGACGCGGTGATCTTGCCACCTACAAGGGTAAGGTCTTCCTCGGTATCGATGCAGGTTCTACGACCACAAAGCTTGCTCTCGTAGGTGAAAAGGGCGAGCTGCTCTATGATTTCTACAGCAACAACAACGGAAGCCCGGTAAATACAACTATCAAGGCACTTTCGGAAATATACGAGAAGCTTCCTGAAGGAGTTACTATCGCAGGTTCCTGCTCAACAGGCTACGGTGAAGCTCTTCTTAAGTCAGCCTTCAACCTTGACTATGGCGAGGTTGAGACCATAGCTCACTATACAGCAGCTGCCTTTTTCAATCCTGAGGTTGATACCATACTTGATATCGGCGGTCAGGATATGAAATGTATAAAGATCAGAAACGGAGTCGTTGATAATGTACTCCTTAATGAGTCATGCTCTTCAGGCTGCGGCTCATTTATAGAGACCTTTGCCAAGTCCCTTGACTACGAGGTTAAGGATTTCGCAAAGATCGCACTTTTCGCACAGTCTCCTATCGATCTCGGTTCGAGATGTACCGTATTTATGAATTCAAAGGTTAAGCAGGCTCAGAAGGAAGGCGCTTCAGTTGAAGACATCTCCGCAGGTCTTGCTTACTCAGTAATAAAGAACGCACTTCTCAAGGTTATCAAGCTGACAGATCCAAAACAGCTGGGTAAAGAGATAGTCGTTCAGGGTGGTACCTTCTACAATGACGCAGTTCTCAGAGCCTTCGAGCTCGTTTCCGGAAGAACCGCGGTACGTCCTGATATCGCAGGTATCATGGGTGCCTTCGGTGCCGCTCTTATCGCAAGAGACAATTATACAGAGGGCTTTACATCAACTATCCTTCCTTATAATGAGGTTAAGGAGCTCAAATACGAAACTCAGATGACTCACTGCAGAGGCTGTACAAACAGTTGCCTCCTTACTATCAATAAGTTCACAGGCGGCAGACGTTTCATTACAGGCAACCGCTGTGAGAAGGGCCTCGGACTTAAGAAGAATGCCGAGGATATGCCTAACCTCTATGAGTACAAATACAACAAGATATTTGGGTACACCCCGCTTCCTCTCGACAAGGCAAGACGTGGTGAGATCGGTGTGCCTCGCGTTCTCAATATGTACGAGAACTATCCATTCTGGTTCACCTTCCTTACAGAGCTTAAATACAGAGTAATCCTCTCTCCTAAGTCTTCGAAGGCAGTTTACCAGCTTGGTATCGAGTCTATCCCAAGTGATACGGAATGCTACCCTGCAAAGATCAGCCACGGTCATGTTATGTGGCTTGTTAAGAATGGTCTGAGGCAGATATTCTACCCTTGCGTTCCTTATGAGATGAACGAGACACCGAATGCAAACAATCATTATAACTGTCCTATCGTTACTTCCTATTCTGAGAATATCAAGAATAATATGGAAGAACTGATGACGAAAAATATCACCTATATCAGACCTTTCCTTGCACTTGATAATCCAAAGGCTCTTAAGGCCCGCATGTATAGGGAATTCTCAAAATATACAGATGTTACCAAAGAAGAGATCAGCCGCGCTATCGACAAGGCTTACGCAGAGTCTGACCGTGTTAAGGCTGATGTCAGAAAGAAGGGCGAGGAAACCCTTGCCTTCCTTAAGAAGACCGGAAAGCTCGGTATCGTTCTTGCCGGCCGTCCATATCATGTAGACCCAGAGATCAACCACGGTATTCCTGAGCTGATCAATTCCTACGGAGTTGCCGTGCTTTCCGAGGATTCCATCTCTCACCTCGGCGAGGTTGAGCGTCCTCTCATAGTTTCAGATCAGTGGATGTATCATTCGCGTCTCTACAAGGCAGCGAACTATGTCAAGACCAATGAGAATCTCGAGCTGATCCAGCTCTTCTCCTTCGGCTGCGGTCTTGATGCAGTAACTACCGACTGTGTAAATGATATTTTATCTAAATCAAATAAGATATATACAGTTCTCAAGATAGATGAGGTAAGCAACCTCGGTGCAGCAAGGATACGTATCCGTTCGCTTCTCTCTGCCGTGAAGGCACGTCAGAAGCTTAACGTGAAGACTCTCCCTGCTTCCACCAGAATGAACCGCGTTGAGTTCACAAAGGACATGCAGGAGGGCTATACAGTTCTTGCCCCTCAGATGTCTCCTATCCACTTCTCTATGCTTTCAGCAGCTCTTAAGAAGATGGATCTTAACGTTGTGGTTCTTCCTGATGCTGAGAAGGAAACGATAAATACAGGTCTTAAATACGTTAACAACGACGCCTGCTATCCTTCCATCATAGTTGTCGGCCAGATCATGCAGGCTATAGAATCAGGCAAATACAACCCTGACAAGCTTGCTGTTGCCATCACCCAGACCGGCGGTGGCTGCCGTGCGACAAACTACATCGGCTTTATAAGACGAGCTCTTGAGAAGTCCGGCTACGGTCAGATACCAGTTATCAGTATCAGCGCCCAGGGACTTGAGAAAAACTCCGGCTTCAAGATAAATATGGCCGGACTTAAATGCTCCATGCATGCTATCCTCTACGGTGATCTCTTCATGCGAGTCCTTTACAGAACCAGACCTTATGAGAAGGTTAAAGGATCTGCAAACAAGCTCCACAGAAAATGGGAAAAGATCTGTATCAGGGATATCGAAAGAGGTTCAAAGAACTTCAAGAAGATCGTCAGAGATATTGTCAGAGAATTCGATGAGCTTCCGCTTGATGAAAGCATCAAAAAGCCAAGAGTCGGAATCGTAGGTGAGATCCTCGTTAAGTTCCTTCCGTCAGCAAACAATCACCTTGTTGATCTTCTCGAGCAGGAAGGTGCCGAAGCTGTTATGCCTGATCTTCTCGACTTCATACTCTACAGCTTCTACAATTCAAACTATAAGCATGAGTTCCTCGGTAAGTCATACAAGTCTATGCTTATCTCAAATGCAGGAATCAAGCTTCTTGAAGAATTCAGAAAGCCTATGCGTGAAGCTCTTGAAAAGAGTAAGCGTTTTGAGCCACCAAAGCGTATCAATGTTATCGCTGATTACGCAAGACCGGTTGTTTCCATCGGTAATGAGACCGGTGAGGGCTGGTTCCTTACAGGTGAGATGATCGAGCTCATTAAGAGCGGCGCTCCAAATATCATCTGTGCTCAGCCATTTGCCTGTCTGCCGAACCACATCATCGGTAAGGGCGTTATCAAAAAGCTCCGCGCTAACTATCCTGAATCAAATATCGTAGCCATCGACTTTGATCCGGGAGCATCTGAGGTTAACCAGATCAACAGAATTAAACTTATGCTTGCTTCAGCAAGAAAGAATATGGATAAATAAATACCTCATTCAATATCTGTTTATTCTTGTGGTAATTAAAAAACTCCGTTTATCAGTCTGTAAACGATAAACGGAGTTTCTATTTTTCTAAAGTATTCCCCAACAGGGGGTTAAAACCGCTATACTCTTGCTCGTCACTCCGTAACTCGCTGTCCCTCATCCTCATCGAATTTATCGGCACAGCCGAGAGTCGATTCGAGTTCGGGATGGTGGTTGGATTTGTTTTGGCTAGCTTTGAGCGGGGAGATGTTAGTGATGCTAAAGTATTGACATTCAAGAACAATCATATGATGAATATCCATAACGATTTAACCCAATTTGTATTTTTAAAAATTTTTTCTATGCTTAGTGTTCCAAGGAAAAATGGACTTCGTAAATATTATTTATACTCTTTCATTAGTGTAAAATATAAAATATGAATTACCTATAGAAAAAAATCTATCAGCGACACAAACTGAATCAGTATAGCTTATTTTTCTACTATCAGCCCAATTCATTCTGCATTCAATAAAACTAATAATATATTCATCCTTAAATTCTATTCCGAATTTATCAAATCTCTTAATACTTTTATAATTGTACTCTTTCACAACTCACCCATACTAATTCTCATAATTCATTATCTTTATTGGAACTTCTTTTAACCCAGTTTTTATTGCCGCTAGCCATTTATCTATATGATTCCTGTATTATTTATATTTATCCATAAAGCTCCAGCGAATCTTCAAATCCAAATTAGCTATATGTGCCGAAGGGACTCCATTCCTCTCTCCAATAATATTTTTGTCGATTTTTTTATTACCAATTACCAGTATTTCTGCCCATTCTGCAACTTTTTCTTTTGAATCATTACAAAGTGCGACATAACGCGTTGAATGGTAATTATGCTTATATGGGCTAGATATCAAATCCATAAATTTATAATTTTTGTCAATATCAAATTCTTCCACGCTCTCTGCCACAAAATCAAACAAAGATAAAATAGGCTCTGACATATAATCAATTTCCGGAATAAACCGACAAACAGGGCGCTTAAATATTTCTGAAACATAAAAAAACACGTATTTCCCTTTGAGGAATTCCTGAGATTTTCTGAAATCCATTATACTTTTCTCATCATCTTTATCTCCGCCCCATTCTTTTATGGGTTTTAAAAACTTGATAGCAAGAATATCTCCTTCTTTATATTTGGTCTTTGCTCTAAGATATGTGGGAGGTTTTTTAAATTTCTTTTCTTTTTGAGGTGATAAGATTATATTTCTGATCTTTTTAAGCTTTTCCTCTTCATCTTCAAGATAATCATCCATTGAGTCAATAAATCTTAAAGCATTATTTTTAACATTATCCATCAGGATTCCACTTAAAGCTTGAAACTCCGCCATAACAACCCAATACCTGTATTCATCAAAACTTCCGGCATAATCTTTATAATAATGGTCATGTATAATTCGGAAGGCTTCATCCTTCGGAACATTATATCCTAAAAGTATTTCATAATCCCTAATAATATCATAGTATTCATCTTCGTAATAATACCTTGCAACACTTCTCATATGTTCTTTCTACTCCTGCAACATCTTGTTCAATACGCCCCTAAATCACTACACATTTGCTACGCACAAAGCTGACCGGCATAACAGCATTATTCATATTTATTCATAAAGCTCCATCGGACCATCATATCCAATTTGGCTATGTGTACTAGAGGGACTCCTTTCTTCTCTCCAATTATTTTTTTATCGATTTTTTTATTACCGATCACTGATATTTCTGCCCATTCTGCCAATTCTTCTTTTAAAGCATTACATAACGAAATATAACGAGTCGAGCGGTAAGAATTCTTATATGGACTATATATCATATCCATAAATTTATAATTTTTATCAATATCAAATTCTTCTATTCTCTCTACCACAAAATCAAATAATGATATGAAAGGTCTTGTTGTGTAATCAATTTCCGGCATTAACTGAGTAATTGGATGTTTAAATATTTCTGAGACATAAAAAAACAAGTATTTCCCTTTAATGAATTCCTGAGATTTTCTAAAATCTATAATACTTTTCTCATCATCTTTATCTCCTCCCCATTCCTCTATCGGTTTCAAAAACTTAATAGCAAGGATATCCCCTTCTTTATACTTGGTTTTCGATCTAAGATATAAT
>JAFRNE010000006.1 GCA_017430325.1 Eubacterium sp. | reverse complement strand
TAAAACAGACCACAGTGACTTGGCAAAGAATGCGGTTGAATGTATGCAGTCTGTTGGCCGCAATTATCCTGACTGCGGATATGGCGGAGGCTTCCGTATATGGATGTTCTCTGATGATCCTAAGCCTTATAACAGCTATGGTAACGGAGCTGCTATGCGCGTAAGTGCAGCAGGCTTTGCCGCAAACAGTATTGAAGAGGCTAAGGATATAGCTAAGAAGATCACAGAAGTAACACATAACCATCCTGAAGGGATTAAGGGTGCGGAGGCAACAGCCGTGGCTATTTATATGGCCAAGACAGGCAGCAGCCTCTTGGAAATCAGAGATTATATCGATCAGAATTACTACCCGATGAACTTCACTCTGGATGTAATCAGAGCTACATACAAGTTCAACGAGACTTGCCAGGATACGGTTCCGCAGGCACTTATGGCTTTCTTTGAATCGACAGACTTTGAGGATGCGATCAGGAACGCAATTTCTATCGGTGGTGACAGTGATACGCTGGCTGCCATCTGCGGAGGTGTAGCTGAGGCATACTATGGTGTTCCTTCGGAGATAAGGAAACATGCGCTCACCTTCTTGGATAAGCAGCTTCTCAAGATACTGATCGCCTTTGAGAATAAGTATCCGCCGGTGATGGAGAAGAAGGTTGGCGATATTAGCGTACCGGTAGAACGTAAGACCGAGCGAAAAGTTAAAGGCTCTGAGCGCGAGACCATGATGGAAGAAGCATTCCAGGCTGCAGATGATGATACTGAAGCGGCTGAGCTTACAAAAGAGGAAACTACAAGCCGCCATCTTTTTAATCATCTATTTGAGGCATGCAATATTCTCCGTGGTCCTATTAACCAGGACGAGTTTAAAAGCTATGTGACACCGGTCCTGTTCTTTAAGCGTATATCAGATGTTTATGATGAAGAGTATGAGGAGGCATTGGAGTTTTCCGAAGGCGATGTTGAGTATGCAGAAGCTGAGGATATGCATTCGTTCGTGATACCTGACGGCTGCCATTGGAATGATGTTCGTATGGTGAGTCAGGATGTCGGGAAAGCGATTGTTAAGGCGATGACCGGTATTGAGAAGGCAAATCCAGATACTTTGTCCGGTGTTTTCAGCAGCTTTGATGATGCAACCTGGACCGATAAAAACAAACTGACCGATGAGCGCCTCAAGAATTTGATAGAGCACATGTCGCTTATCAAGGTTGGTAACAAGAATTACTCGGCAGATATCATGGGTGACAGCTACGAATTTCTGATAAAGAAGTTTGCAGACATGTCGAAGAAAAATGCCGGAGAATTCTACACACCGAGAACCATTGTAAAGTTGATGGTAGATTTGCTTGATCCTAAGCCCGGCGAAACTGTTTATGATCCAGCTTGTGGCACGGGTGGAATGCTTATCGAAGCGATACATCATATGAACAATGACAGACTTGCTTACGGCAGGATTTTTGGACAGGAGAACAATCTCTCTACCTCGGCCATTGCTCGAATGAATTTGTATCTGCACGGTGCAAAGGATGTTCAGGTTAAGCAGGGAGATACGTTAAGAAATCCGTTGTTCCTTGAAAAAGGAAAACTTAAAACCTTTGACTGCGTCCTTGCAAATCCTCCCTTCGGTATGGAGAAGTGGGGTGCTGGCCAGTTTGAGTCAGATCAGTACGGACGTAATATGTGGGGATGCCCTTCGGATTCCAGTGCGGATTTTGCATGGCTGCAGCACATGATTAAATCTATGGACCCGAAGACCGGTCGATGTGCAGTTGTCCTTCCGCAAGGAGTTCTATTCCATTCTGGAAAAGAAGGCGATATTCGAGAGCAGCTTGTTCGCTCGGACAAATTGGAAGCAGTTATTACCTTGGCAAGTGGCGTGTTCTATAGCACCGGAGTATCCGCCTGCATTCTGTTCCTCAATAACAAGAAGGAGCATAAACACAAGGGCAGAATTTGCCTGATCGATGGAACAGAGGTTTACACACCACAGCGAGCACAGAATATTATCTCGCCGGATAACGTGAAGACCCTTTATAAGTTCTATACCGATTACGTAGACGTCATCGAAAAGTGCAAGATCGTTACGATTGATGATGTGGAGAAAGGCGGTTTTGAGCTTAGTGTTAAGAAGTATATCGAGCAGAAAGCCAAAGAAGTGGTACCCCATGAAAAGGTATTGATGGCGTATTACGAAGCACTTATGAAGGTTCGTAAGTCTGAGGAGAAAATGAGAGACCTGCTCATCGAAGGAGGGTATGTTAATGAGTAAAAAAATCACACAAGAAGAGCTTGAATCGTATCTTTGGGGTTCGGCTGTCCTCCTGAGAAATCATATTGATGCAGGAGCATATAAGCAGTACATATTCCCTTTGCTGTTCTTCAAACGTCTCAACGACGTGTATGAGGAAGAGACACAAAACGCAATAAAGAATAACGGCCCTGAAGCTGCTGATTGGGACGAAACTCACAACTTTACAATTCCCGACGGCGCACATTGGGATGATGTTAGAAACGTTCCTGAAAATGTGGGCAAGGCAATCCAGGCAGCATTCCGTGCAATAGAAAGTGCAAACAGCGATAAGCTGACAGGAATATTTGGAGATGGTACCTGGACCAACAAAAGGCGTCTCCCTGATCGCCTTTTGAAAGATTTGCTTGAACACTTTAGTTCTAAGACTCTTTCAATTGAGAACTGCCCTGAAGATGAACTTGGACAGGGATACGAATATTTGATTAAGCAGTTTGCTGATGATAGCGGTCATACAGCTCAGGAGTTTTATACTAACAGAACCGTAGTACATCTTATGACGGAGATGTTGAAACCTGAATCAGGAGAGGCCATCTACGATCCTACATGTGGAAGTGCTGGTATGTTGATCTCCGCAATATCATATCTGAAGGACCAGAAAAAAGAGTGGAGAAATGTCTCTCTTTATGGTCAGGAAATAAATGCTCTGACAGCGGCTATCGCGAGAATGAATCTATTCCTCCACGGCATAGAGGATTTCCAGATTGTAAATGGTGATACGCTTGCAGCGCCGGCGTTTATTGAGCGTGGCAAGCTAAAAACCTTCGACCTGGTGCTGGCCAATCCGCCGTACTCTATCAAGGAGTGGAGCCGTGATGC
>JAFRNE010000024.1 GCA_017430325.1 Eubacterium sp. | reverse complement strand
GGATCGAACTCTCATATAAAAGTTTGTTCGTCCTTGGTCAGATTTAATCGCTTAGCTTTTAAATCCTGTCCTTAAACTTACTGTGTTTGGATTCGTTCAAATCCGAATATTCTTTTGAGATTTTCATCTCGTCTCACTCCCGAAAGAGTAAGAAAATGTCTTAAAAGAATTTTCGGGGTTGTCATGTTGTTAAGTTGTTAATGTGCAATACTTCTAATTGAAGAAGTGAAGCGGAGAGGGAGGGATTCGAACCCTCGTGCCCGTGAAGACAAACGGTTTTCAAGACCGCCTCGTTATGACCACTTCGATACCTCTCCAAGGCATTTTTTGTTGTCGCTTTCATCAGCGACAATGTGTATATTAACAAAATTAGAGGGCAGTGTCAACAGTTTTTTTTGCTTTTTTTCGAAAAATTTTTTGCCCCGAAAAACCGTATATTTTCGTGCTTTTCGGGGCATTTGCAATAAATTTTTCGCTTTGATTTTTCAAGCAGAATATCTTGCGTTTCTTCTATTATATAGTAGTCATATTTTGTGTTTTTTGACTTATTTAACCCTATTTAGTCCTATAAATATCATAGCCCATCGAAGTCAGTCAGGTTTCCGTGATGGCATTCTTCGTAGCTGTTGCCGTTGGTAAAACATCCGCGGCTGTCCTTCTCATTCAGTATGGTATCCTTATCAGCCGGCACTATTCCGCAGCTCATCATATTGCATTCCATCTGAGGCTCTCCTGATAAGCCATATTATAAGCTCTCGAATTGATGTCGCCTGCACCGCGTCTGATAGCTGCGCCGTGTCCCCCATGGACATAGTTGTAACCTATGAAGAATAAAGGGATTGCGATCAGATAGACCGCGACACATTTGCCCTTATTGAACTCGCGAATGTATATGATACGCTCCTTCCTGCCTCGTCCCACAAAGCCGTAACAGCCTTCATAACGAGGTAGGCCAGAAGTAATATCAGTATCAGCTTCTGAGTATCGCCTCGGCGAAACCGATATCCTCCGGCGTAGTTACTTTAATATTGTTGTAGCTTCCCTCAACGATCTTAGACTTTATATCAAGATAATGCTCCACGAGCATAGTGTCATCTGTGATGTTCACTCTGCCGGCACCGTTATCTTTTGCGCCGCCTTTGCTGCCGGCACCGTTAGCACGGATATCTGCCAGGTCAGCGCGCATCCTGCTGTAGGCTTCCGTGAGGATCTTCCTGTCAAAGGTCTGCGGTGTCTGGATCTGGTAGAGAGTACTTCTGTCAGGTGTTTCGATGCCGAAGCCCTCTTCGTCGACAACCTTAATGGTGTCCTTTACAGGCATACCAACTGTACATGCCTTGCAGCGTCTCACCTCGGAAATAGAGGAAAGTATCATCGCATTTGTAACGAAAGGTCTGGCACCATCGTGGATCATGATGATATTGCTTCTCTTATCGCAGGCCTTCAGTCCGTTCTCCACGGAATCATATCGCTCCTTGCCGCCTGCAACAACGCGTCGAACCTTAGTGAAGGAGTATTTCTTCACGATGTCCTCACGCATAATATTTATGTCCTGCTGTCTGGTCACGAGAATTATCTCATCAACTATGCTCGCCTCAAATACCTTGAGGGCATAATAAATAAGAGGTCTTCCATTTATCTCCATAAACTGCTTTGCTTTATCACTTTTCATGCGGCTGCCGCTGCCCGCCGCCAGGACTATTGCTGAAACCATGTTTCTCCTCTTGTATTATCTGTCATCATACGATCATTCCGACAGGATCCGTTTAACACCGGATCATCCTCACTATATATTACCTGCTGCCGATCTTCAGGTTCGGTACCGCATTCAGACTGTAGTCATCGCGGATACCACGCATATAATCATAATATCCTGCCGCACCTATCATTGCTGCATTGTCTGTGCAGAAGATGAGGGACGGATTGTAAAATGCTATTCCGGCCTTCTCTGCCTCACTTCTCATATATTCTCTGAGGGAGCTGTTAGCCGCAACACCGCCGGCAAGCGCAAGCTTATCGCAGCCGAAATCCTTAGCCGCCATGATGGTATGCTCGGTAAGTACCTCGATAACCGCCTTCTGGAAGGATGCCGCAACATCCGCACGATTAACTTCGATCCCCTTCATCTCACAGCTGTTAAGGTAATTGAGAACTGCTGACTTGATTCCACTGAAGGAGAAATCATAAGGCGAATCTGCAAAATGCGACTTCGGGAACTCGATAGCATTCGGGTCCCCCTCCTTCGCCAGCTTATCAACCTTCGGTCCACCCGGATAGCCAAGTCCGATGGCGCGGGCAACCTTATCGAAGGCCTCACCTGCCGCATCGTCTCTTGTGCGTCCGATGATCTCGTATTTTCCATAATCCGTGCATTTAACTATATGTGAATGTCCGCCGGATGCCACAAGGCACATGAAAGGCGGCTCCAGATCTTTATTCTCGATATAATTTGCGGAAATATGTCCTTCAATATGATGCACTCCCACAAGAGGGATCTTCTTCGCATAACTTATGGCCTTGGCTGCGCCGACTCCCACAAGGAGGGGGCCCACGAGCCCCGGTCCGTAGGTAACTGCTATGGCGGTGATGTCCTCCCACGACATTTCCGCATCGGAAAGTGCCTTCCTGATAACCTGATTAACTTTTTCGATATGCTTCCTTGAAGCTATTTCCGGAACAACTCCTCCGTACAGTGTATGGAGCGGAACCTGGGAGTAGATAACGTTCGAGCGCACATCACGTCCGTTCACCACAACTGCCGCTGCCGTTTCATCGCAGGATGATTCAATTCCGAGTATTACAACGTCTTCCATATTTTCACTCTTCTTTATTATATTTCAGCACTTATCTGCCGGTCTTTTGTCAACAAAAATATCCTTAACGATCACAATGAGCACGATCACTCATCCGGGAAATTCAGTTCCTTCGAGATCCTGTCCTTCCCTATTATTGTATTTGGAAATACTTCCTTAACCACTTCCATGAAAAGCTTCGGCTTATTCATGGATGGTGAGAAATGCGTAAGCCACAGTTCCTCAACTCCTGCTTCCTTAGCAAGCCCCGCTGCTTCAAGCATAGTCATATGCTTCTTGGACTTCGCTTTTGCAAGGGTCTCCTCATCATTCTCTCCGTACATTCCCTCGCAGATAAAAAGGTCTGAGCCCTTTGCCGCCTCAACTATGGAAGCGATCGGACGTGTATCGGTGCAGTAGGTTACCTTAAGTCCCTTTCTGTCCTCCCCCATGACCATATCGCTGGTGAAGGTCCTGCCGTCAACGGTAACATCCTCGCCATTCTGAAGAACCCTCCAGAGCTGGACAGGTATTTCCAACGCCTTGGCCGCCTCCGGATTGAAGCGTCCCTTACGGTCCAGCTCGATGCTGTAACCGTAACAGAGGATATTATGATTCAGCTTAAAGGCCTTCAGCCTGAGGCCGAACATATTAAATACCTGCTCGGCGCCGTTTATCTCGATACAATTGATCGTAAACGGAAGCTCCGGTGCGATGACCCTCAGTGAATCAACGACCTTCTTGATATTTTTCGGGCCGATGATGGTGAGCGGTTCTGTCCTGTCCGCATTTCCCATAGCAAGAAGCAGTCCCGGAAGACCGCTGATATGATCCGCGTGAAAATGCGTTATCATCAAAACATCGATATCCTTGAAGCTCCAGCCCTGCAGCCTGACACTTATCTGTGTCGCCTCGCCGCAGTCTATCATAACACTGTGTCCGTTGTATCTGACCATTAATGAAGTTAAAAATCTGTAAGGAAGGGGCATCATACCGCCCGTGCCAAGAAGGCAGATATCCAGCATTTATAAATCTCCTGTTTCTGTTAAATATGTTTAGCACCGGATGATCCGGCCAAATATCCCGCTGTAAGTCAGCGGAATTAGTAAGTAAGTCCGAAGCCCTGCTCGAGCCAAGGTGTTCCACCCGGAATCTGATCAAGTGAAGAATACCATGGGCTTGGAAGCTTTCCTCTAAAGGATGCCTCACCGCAGAGAACCTTTGCAACGCCCTGTCCCTCAGAACCCGGAAGATAGCACATGACTACTGCATCCCAGTCATTAACGTATTTATCAATTATCACATTTCTTCCGGCAACTATGCAGGCAACTATAGGCTTGCCCAGCGCCTTGGCATTTGCGATTGCATCGCTGTTACCGCTGAGACCGAGCATTCCGCAAAGCTCCAGATCAGATGTATCGCCGTTCCACTCAGCATATGACTGCTCGCCCACAACAAGAAGAACAACATCTGCTTCGCCTGCACGGCTCTCGTCTGTGATGATCTCAACACCGTATTTGTCACTGAGCGACTTGAAGCCGTCAAGGATCGTCGTCACTCCCGGAATATCCTTGTCCGGACTGCCGTTCCAATCCACTGTCCAGCCGCCGCACTGTACTCTTGCATTGTCAGCCGCAGGACCTGTCACATATATTTTCGTACCCTGTTTGAATGGCAGGACATTATTCTCATTCTTTACAAGTACAAGACTTTCCTCAACGCACTTCTCGGCAACCTCGCGATAATCAGCCGAACCGGTCACGCTCTGGACATTCTTCATATCTTTGCAGTAAGGATCAGCGATGACGCCTGCGTTCTGCTTAACCCTGATGATCCTTGTAACCGCATCGTTAACTCTCTCCTCGGAAATATCACCCTTCTTCACTGCGTCCATGATGATACCCTTCACCACATCGAAGCTCTCAACCTCCATGAACATATCTATGCCTGCGTTAACTGCGTTAACAACCTGAGTGTAGTAATCAGAAGCTGATGTATTCTGAACCGAATTCCAGTCGCTGACGATAAAGCCGGTGAAGCCCATCTCGTTCTTAAGCTTCATGATGTATTCACCGTTCTCATGCATCTTCACGCCGTTAAGTGATGAATGGCTGATCATGATAGTCTGCACACCGCTGTCGATAAGCGCCTGATAAACATCGAGAAGCTCCTTTATCTCGGCATCACTGAGTTGCGCATCGCCTCGGTCGATGAGACGCGAAACATCAGAATTCTCGCCGGTACCGTATTTTACATTTCCGTCAGCAAGATAATGCTTTGCGCATACGATAAGTCCGCCGTCGATAAGTCCCTTTGAATATGAAGTGCTGAGATTTGTGATGATCTCAAGATTTGAACCATAACTTTCGTAGGTTCTGCCCCAGCGTGGATCCACTGACTGCGCAACGCAAGGTGAATAGTTCCAGAGCATATGGCAGAGCTTTGCCTCGTCCGCGGTGATAAGTCCCACCTGATACATAAGCTCAGGATCGTTCGCCGCGCCCATACCTATATTATGCGGAAATATAACCGTGTTCAGACAGTAATTAACTCCGTGAACATCGTCCTGTCCATAGATAAAAGGAATGCCCGCATCCGAATTGAGGGCCGCCTTCTGAAATGCATCAACAGTCACCTGCCACTCATCATAGGCCAGGTGATTCTTCTGTGAAAGAACTCCTCCGTAGCAGTTCTTCTGCATTTCCGAAGTCTTAGTATACTGAATGGCAGGGAGCACCATCTGTGCAGCCTTCTGCTCGATGGTAAGGCTCGCTGTTATTTCTTCAGGAGCCATATTTGCATACTGAAGATATTTCTCCCCAGGCTTTACTTCCACAGTAGCAGCCTCGGTGGTCGTTGAAGTATCGCCTTCTGTTGTATCTGCGGTAGTCGACGTATCACCTTCAGTAGTAGCGCCTATGGTATCCGACGTATCGGCGGTATCAGCTGTACTATCCTCCGTAGCCTCTGTATGATGTGTCGTCTCTGTATCAGTTTTATATTTGTCCTTAGCTCCGCAGCCTGAAAGCGAAAGCATCATGCTGAGCGCAAGAACCATACTTATCTTCTTAAATCTTTTAACCATAGCTTATCGTACCAATTCCATAATGACCGCGTCGTCAACAGGGTCACTGTAGTATTCCTTTCTGACTCCTATCTTATTAAATCCATATTTATTGTACAGGCCGATCGCCGGAACATTCTTCGATCTCACCTCAAGGATGACTCTTCCGTCAACCGCCTCTAAAAGTGCCTTCATCAGACGATCTGCCAGTCCTTTTCTCCTCTCGGACTCACGCACCGCAATCCTCTGCAGCTCAAATACATCCGATTCCGAATAGATGATATAGCCTGCGATATTCCCTTCACCATCCCCGGCCTCTGCATCAGTTTTCTCTGTACTGCTGCTCCCCGGGATCATTTCTCCGTCCGCCGTCACAACCATATAATGATTGTAATCGTATCTGAAGCTGTCTCTCAGCAGCTCGGCCGACCAGGCGTCACTGAATATTTCACTTTCAATCTCTGCAATTTCGTCAATCAAAGACATCGTTCAATCACCTATTTTGCGCGCTCACAGTTTTATTCCGCCAGAACTGCCACTCAAACCGTTTTATCATAGACTCTTACGCCTGCGATTTCTCGTCCCTTACTCTTTCAGCCTGAGACTTTCTGAGATATTCAGGTGCAAAATCATCTGAATTTATCGCCTTTCCCTCTTCAAAATAAATACCGCCGAGAACCGCCACAGAAGCTCCCCTCTGAGCTGCATTATTTGCAGGTGCAAAGCTGTACGGAACCTTGAGACCCGCAGCCTCATCACCGCTGTTTTCAGCCGATACAGCTCCGTCACCATTATTCTCAGCCATCGCTTCACCGGCAGAAGCCGAGCTGATCTCCGCAAGTATCTTCTTCACAACCGGAATACCGTCTCCGACAAATACAACCTCTTCGCCGATCTCATTCAGCTTTCTGAACAGCTCTACAACCGGAAGTGCATCCTCGGTAAGTACCGGAATGATCGCTGCACTAATCTCTGCCGCTCCGGTCTCCGACACACCTTCTTCGGCCGTATTAATTCTCTCACCGGTCTCGCCATGAACACGATATGCTCCGGCATAAACCTCATTTCTTCTTGCGTCCATTACAGAGACAACCAGTCTCTTGTCGCCTGCGAGATTGTAGGCCTGGCCCTCCAATGTAGGAACCGGAATGATAGGAATATCAAGCGCAAGAGCAAGCCCCTTTGCAGTTGCCGCACCTATACGAAGTCCCGTAAAGGAACCCGGACCCGAAGCGATAGCGATGGCCGTAAGCTCCTCCGGCTCGGTTCCCGCAAGTCTCAGCATCTCATCGATCATGGGAAGCAGAGTTTCCGAATGTGTTCTTTTATTATTTACAGTATATTCAGACACTAAACCAGCGTCCGTGACAAGTGCCACGGACGCGGTCATACCTGAACTGTCGATACCAAGTATTTTCAAGATTTAATTCCGCCTTTCAATCAGTCGCCACTAAATACGACCGTATTTTTGCCTTTGCTCTTCGCTTTCTCAAGTGCCTTATCAGCCTGCTTAAGTACATCCGAGAAGATTATCCTGCCTGCACCAAAAGCAACGCCAACGCTTACTGAAACAGGTGGCAGCTCGCCGCCTCCCTTGGAAAGCTGTTTATTTATACTTGCAACCTTCGAGGTGATAAGTTCCTTATGCTCAGGTCCGGAGTTGATCATGATAACCGCAAATTCATCTTCACCGAGTCTACAGATATAATCCTGAGACCTGAAGCTCCTGAAGATGATACCGGAAGCTCTGTAAAGCACCCTGTCACCAAAATCCGAACCATTTTCATCAACAATTTTCTTATAATCATCCACATTCAGGATAAGCAGCGATGTTGTTTCAATGTCAACATTCTTACCAAGGAAATCAAAACCTTCACGGTTATAGAGACCGGTAAGCTTATCATGGGTTGCGTCATACGAAACCTTCTCTTTATTCTGAACGTCGGAATTGTAAATGAGGTTGTATGTCTTACTTGCAAATCTTATCTCGTAAGCACCTTCCTCTTCAGCATTCTGGCCTTCCCTGATCCTTCCGACCAGCCTCTTGAGCGGCTCAATAACAAGCTTCTTATTAACAAATACTATCGAGAGCATTATGACAATATAGAGAAATGTAAGTATATGCTCGATAAATACCTGAGTCTTCAGCTGTGATGACAGGTCCGCCTGTTCAGTGATCAGCTCATCCTCCATCATATCTATACATTCATGCGCTTTAAAAACGATGCTATCCTTTGCATGCAGATATTCTTCACCAAAAAGCATACCCTCCGCAGCATTATCCTTTTCCTCCTGCGATAATGCGGCATCCTCTTCACTCAGCACAACATTCTTTATCTCATCAGGAAATGTGGAAATATCATAGCCATAAGCTTCAACCGTAAGTCTTGCGGCATAATATTCCATCTCCATCAGCACGGTCTTCTCTTCCATCGCCTTACAAAGCTCTTTGTAGGCAGGTGAATCCGACTTATATTCTTTAACTGTTTCAAGGGCCTTATCCCTGCGTTTTGTAACGTTAACCTCTGTCATATAATTATCGAGGTAATCCTTCTTTCCGGTTATTACAAAGCTTCGCATCTGCTCCGTCATATAGTCGGTCGCATCTATAAACAGATGCACGCCGCCTCGCCATTCAAGAGCATCCTGCGTGATCCCTCTTGTCTTTCGATACAGATGCTTCGTCCACATCATCGATCCGACAAGAGCTACAGAAGCCACAATTGCAATTATAAGCATTATGATGTTTATCTTCCTAATTGATAAACCTCTTCTCGTTACAGATATTTTCAACCTTCTCCCCTCCTTTTCAAAAGTCTCAAACTACTTCCCACAATTTTTAACGTACCCCTCAACAAACACAAACTTTTCGATTTCAATCCTGATCTATTTAATCCTGATCAAATTCAGTCCTGATCGATCACGATGGTTCGATAATCAAAACCTTTGTCTCTGTCCTTCTTTATTTCTATTCTGATCGCATCCTCCGGGATCACATCCTCGATGAGCACCGACCACTCAATGAGGCAGACACCATCGCCGCTGCTGATCTTATCAAAATACCCGATCTCCTCCATCTCGTCCGAAGAACCAATCCTGTAAACGTCGAAATGGTAAAGCGGCAGTCTTCCCTCATCATATTCCTTAAGTATCGTAAAGGTCGGACTTACGATGGGCTCGTCTATTCCGAGTCCTTTTCCGAAGCCCTGCGCAAATACGGTCTTGCCCACTCCAAGCTCTCCGTTAAGGCAGTAAACCTGCCCCGGAACTGCCTGCTCAGCAAGTGCACGCGCATATTCAAATGTTTCTTTCTCACTGTATGTTTCTGTCTGTTTTGTCATTATTGTTACTCGTTTTCTATTTTTATTCCCTGCCCCGGGGTTCATCACCACGCCGAGTGTTTTTCTAGGTTACCCGAACTGTCCGGCTTTATCACTGTGCCAGATATTTCTTCAGGTTACCTGAAAGTCTTGGTCTGAATTCACGTGTGTACTGCACGAATCTTGAAAGAACTATCGCCTTGTCATCCCCAAGCTCAGTTGTCGGAATGACAAATGCATGATACGGACTTGTATAGACCGCAACCATACTGCTTGAAGCACGGAGTCTGTAAATATTATTCCACTCAAGATCCGTTGATTCCTCGCCTGCTGAAATAGTCAGCTTCTCCGGTGTAAGTTCATAATTAACCGGTGCCTTGTAGGAAGGGTTGGTCTTAAGCTGATTCTTGGCCTTCCAGATAAGTGTCAGCGGATTCAGCACGAGGCAGATCACCGCAACTGCTCCGAAGAGCAGGATATTTCTGATGGTCGGATTACCGCTGGCTATATTCCAGATCAGAAAGGCAAGTCCTCCGAGCCCAAGTATTATACTCATAATTCCTGACAGCTTTGAGTAATACGATCTAAGTACAAAATCCGTCAGAGCCTTCTTGTTCATATTTACAGTTATCTTCTTTGATGATGCTTCCATTATCCTATCTTCTCCCACCCATCATGAACTTCGGGTGGTTCTTTCTATGTTTTCTTGATTACAGATCCAGTGTGATCTGGCGACCTGCCGGCTCGTATTTTCTGTATTTTACGCCTGTGATGTCGAACATCTTCTTAGAGGCAAGCGTGCTTTCGGAAGCCTGGTATTTATCGGAAAGATAAATGATCTCGGCTATACCGGCCTGGATGATGGCCTTTGCACATTCGTTGCAAGGGAAGAGGGTCACATATATGCGCGCACCCTTCATATTTCCGTTGCCGCGATAGTTAAGTATCGCATTGAGCTCCGCGTGACAGACGAACATATACTTTGTATCGAGGGCAGAACCGTCTCTGCTCCACGGCATATCGTCGTCCTCGCAGCCCTGCGGCATACCGTTGTAACCAACCGAAAGAATCCTGTTGTCAGCGCCGACTATACAAGCTCCGACCTGTGTATTCGGATCCTTACTCCTCTGGGCTGACATAAGAGCTATACCCATAAAATACGAATCCCACGTAATATAATCCGTTCTCTTCGTCATAATACCATCCTCCAAAGTACACATACTTATAGATAATAACATTTTATGATAATTATCACAAGAATGCAAGTTAATGACGATAAAAAAGCGAAGGAAGCAGGAACAAAAAACGCCTTCCGAAGCTGTATCACACAACCTCGGAAGGCGCTTTTTATTATTTAACGTCTGTCAGCAAAATCTGACATTTCAGATAAACATCTATCGATTATTTCTCGCCAAGCTCGAACTTCTCATGGATAGCGTTCATAGCTCTCTCAACATGCTTTGAGTCGATAAGAACTGTTACTCTGATCTCTGATGTAGAGATCATTCTGATGTTGATGTTCTCATCATAGAGAGCCTCGAACATCTTAGCTGCAACGCCTGCATTTGTCTGCATTCCGGCACCAACGATAGATACCTTTGCAACGTCCTTATTAACGTCAACATCCTCACACTCCATAGCGTCTGCGATAAGAGCCTTAGCCTCATCAGCATCCTCCTGTGAGCATGTAAAGCTTATATCCTTTGTGCCATGACGGCCGATTGACTGAAGGATCATATCAACATTTATATTCTTCTTAGCAAGAAGATTGAAAAGCTTGAAGGCAACGCCCGGCTCATCCTTAAGACCAACTACTGCAACTCTGGCTGCATCCGGATCGGCTGCAACACCGCTAACTATCATTTTCTCCATCTTTGTATCCTCCTTAACGACTGTACCCTCATTTGTATTTAAACTTGAACGGACTACAAGCTGTACTCCGAATTTCTTGGCAAGCTCCACTGATCTGTTGTGGAGAACTCCTGCACCGAGTGTAGCAAGCTCGAGCATCTCATCATATGTTACTGTGTCAAGCTTACGTGCATTCTTAACCTTACGTGGATCTGCTGTGTAAACACCGTCAACGTCTGTGTAGATCTCGCACTTGTCTGCATGAAGTGCTGCAGCAAGAGCAACCGCTGTTGTGTCTGAACCGCCTCTGCCAAGTGTGGTATAGTCATCATATTTGTTTACGCCCTGGAAACCTGTGATTATGACTATCTTTCTCTGCTCAAGCTCATTTCTGATCCTCTCTGCATCGATTCTCTTAAGCCTTGCATTTCCGTAAACGGATGTTGTATGCATAGCAACCTGAAATGCATTCAGGGAGATAGCCGGAACGCCCAGCTTGTTCATAGCCATAGCCATAAGTGCAACCGACATCTGCTCACCGATGGTGTAAAGCATATCCATCTCACGCTTTGGAGGATTCTCATTGATATCCTTTGCCATATCGATAAGCTCATCAGTGTATTTTCCCATAGCTGAAAGGACAACGACTACGTCATTTCCCTTCTTGTATTCTTCAATACATCTGTTGGCCACATTATAGATTCTCTCTTTGTTGGCAACCGATGTGCCACCAAACTTCTTTACCACTAACATTGTGTGTGCCTCCATTTATTTTTATAGCTCATCAGGCCGTGCCGGCCTGAAAGTTGATTTTTCCTGCTATGTTATACAACATATTTCATTATTCCGCAACACGAATCTTCGTAATTACAGTATAATCCTTCAAAATATCTGTAAGTTCTGCCTCAGAATACTCCTCGGCAGTAACAAATACAGTCTCTCCTGAAAGGGCTTCTGCGAAGCTTACCTCGCCGAAAAGCTCTGCGATCTTATCCTGAACACCCTCTGCCTTAAGTCTTACAAAATATCTTGCCTTAAATGCAGAAGCATCGCCGAGAACAAGCTTTTCCTTGTCCCAGATAATATTTATATTCTTATTACCATTCTTAACTATCTCGATAACGTCCGAAACAACTGCGCTGGCTGTCGGAAGAGAACCTGCGCCCTTGCCGTAGAACATTACATTTCCGAGCATATCGCCGTGAAGGTTAACTGCGTTATATACGCCTTCAACCCCTCTGAGGCTGTGCTCTTCATCAACCATGAAAGGAGCGACCATACAGTAAGTATTTTCGCCGTCTCTCTTCATGAGACCGAAAAGCTTGATAGGCATATCGAGCTTAACAGAGTAAGCGATATCTTCCTTGGTTATGTGGCTGATACCCTCTGTAGCGATATCTTCAAAATCAACCTGCTTTCCGCATACAAGAGAAGTAAGGATTGCTATCTTACGGCATGCGTCGTAGCCTTCGATATCGGCCTCAGGATTTCTCTCTGCATAACCCTTCTGCTGTGCAGCCTTGAGAACCTCATCAAAGTCACGGCCCTTCTTTCTCATTGTTGTGAGAATATAGTTTGTTGTTCCGTTGAGGATGCCTGTAATGCTGTCGAAATGATCAGCTGTAAGCGACTCATTGATATTTCTGATGATCGGAATACCACCGCCAACAGAAGCCTCAAACAGGAAGGAAACGTTGTTTTCCTTCGCAAGCTCAAGAATCTCTGCACCGTATTTTGCAACAAGCTCCTTGTTAGAACTGCAGACAGACTTGCCCTTTGCGATTGCCTTTCTTACAAATGTATTTGCAGGCTCAACGCCGCCCATAACCTCAACAACGCACTTAACGCTGTCATCATTTAAAATGATATCGTAGTCATGAACTATGATATTTTCATACGGATCTCCAGGGAATTCCCTGAGATCAAGAGCGTATTTAACCTGTATATCCTCTCCTGAGGACTTTTTAAGGACATCGGAATTGTCATTGATGATCTTAACAACTCCTGAACCAATGGTTCCATATCCGAGAACTGCAATATTAAACATATGCCGAACCTCACTCTCGTAATTATTTATATAAAATATTATGCTTTCGTCGGTCAGTCAAGCGTAATTGTTTTGCAATTACTCCTGATTGTCGCTGGTAGCTATCATCTTCAGATAAGCGTTGATAAACGGATCGATGCCACCGTCAAGTACTCTTGCGGCGTCTCCGACCTCGCAGTTTGTGCGGTGATCCTTGACCAGAGTATATGGCTGAAGTACATAGGATCTGATCTGGCTTCCGAAGCCGTTGTCGGCAACCTCGCCTCTGATGCCCGACATCTTAGCCATATTTTCCTGCTGCTTCAGCATGAAAAGCTTGGCCTTCAGCATCTTCATAGCTTTATCCTTGTTCATGTGCTGCGATCTCTCGTTCTGGCACTGAACAACGATACCTGTAGGAAGATGTGTGATCCTGACTGCGGATGAAGTCTTATTGATATGCTGACCGCCCGCACCGCTGGATCTGTAGGTGTCGACCTTGAGGTCATCATCCCTAACCTCGATCTCTATCGTATCATCTATTTCCGGCATAACATCCACCGAACAGAAGGATGTCTGCCTCTTTCCATTTGCATTGAAAGGAGAAATACGGACAAGCCTGTGAATACCGTGCTCTGACTTAAGATATCCGTAAGCATGGTAGCCGTTGACCTGGAAGGTTACAGACTTGATACCTGCTTCATCACCGGGAAGATTATCAAACTCCTCAACGGAAAAGCCCTTAGCTCCAGCCCATCTCGTGTACATACGATAAAGCATTGAAACCCAGTCGCAGCTTTCTGTACCGCCTGCTCCGGAATGAATGGTGACAACCGCATTGTTTGTGTCAAATTCTCCGGAAAGAAGAGTCTCTATCCTGAAGGCTTCGAACTGCTCCTTGAACTTCTCAAGCATTCCGCCTGCCTCTTCCGTCAGGTCCTCGTCATCCTCTTCCTCTGCCATTTCGATCATAGCTTCTATGTCGTCAAAGGAGGTCTGGATGGCATTGAACTCTGCAATGGTATCCTTCAGGTTCTTTACTTCCTTCATGATCTTGTTACTCTCTTCCACATCGTTCCAGAAGTTCTGGTCCTCCATGGCTGCTTCGAGAGTCTTTATCTTTTCTTCCTTACCTGCAATGTCAAAGTGAATCCCTCACTTCAAGCAGTGGTTTTCTGTATTCATTTAAAGTGAACTTGTACTGGTCCAGTTCTAACACTACTCTCACCACCTTTAATTTTATGATTTGCGGAATATCGGCATATTATACCTCACTGACTGCGCAATGCCAGTTCGGTACAACATGCCGATCTTCCTTGATATAAAATCAGCTTTGATTTGCGCCGTGACAATACTTGTATTTCTTGCCACTTCCGCATGGGCATGGATCGTTACGTCCAACCTTTGCAGCCTTTCTCTTTACAGGCTCCTTCTTGGTTGTTGTATCCTTGTTGGTTCCTGTAACCTTGGCAACCTGCTCACGCTCTGCCTTCTCTTCTATTCTTACGTGCATGATAAGACGTGATGTATCTTCCTTGATGGAATCTGTCATATCATTGAACATATCGTAGCCGGCCATCTTGTATTCAACAAGCGGATCTCTCGAACCGTATGACTGAAGACCGATACCCTGACGGAGCTGATCCATATCGTCGATATTGTCCATCCACTTTCTGTCTACAACCTTAAGGAGGACAACTCGCTCCATCTCACGCATAGCTTCCGGATTAGGGAATTCAGCTTCCTTAGCTTCGTAAAGTCTTGCAGCCTCTTCCTTAAGTCTCTGCTTAAATGCACCGGCGCTTCCCTTCTGCTTCTCTTCCTCAAGAAGTGTGATAGGCTGAAGTGGAACGATAGGACGAAGTGTATCGTTCAGTTCCTTAAGATCCCACTCTGAAGGATCAACTTCATTTGAAGCAACCTTGTCAACGTATCTTGCGACTGTATCCTGAACCATGCCAAATATGGTATCTCTCATATTTTCGCCGTCAAGAACCTTACGACGCTCAGCGTAAATAACCTCACGCTGCTCGTTATTAACCTCATCGTACTCCAGGAGGTTCTTTCTGATAGCAAAGTTGTTTGACTCGATCTTTCTCTGGGCTCTCTCGATGAACCTTGTGATTGTTTTGTGCTGTATTTCCTCACCCTCAGGAATTCTAAGGGCATCGTAAACTCTCATAACCTTCTCTGAACCGAAGAGTCTCATCAGATCATCTTCAAGTGAGAGGTAGAACTTTGAATATCCAGGGTCTCCCTGACGTCCTGAACGTCCACGGAGCTGGTTATCGATACGTCTTGACTCGTGTCTCTCTGTACCGATTACCATAAGACCGCCGAGCTCTGCAACACCGTCGCCAAGCTTGATATCGGTACCACGACCGGCCATGTTTGTAGCGATGGTTACAGCACCTCTCTGGCCTGCATCTGCGATGATCTCAGCTTCCATCTCATGGAACTTGGCATTGAGGACCTTGTGCTGGATGCCGCGCTTCTTGAACATGTTACTGATCTCTTCTGAAGAGTCGATGTTTACTGTACCTACAAGTACAGGCTGGCCCTTCTGATTAGCTTCGTAAACCTGCTCAACGATAGCCTTAAGCTTCTCCTTCTTGGTCTTATAAACTGCATCGTATTCATCTATTCTGGCAACAGGGCGGTTTGTAGGAACTACTACAACGTCCATTCCGTAGATCTCACGGAACTCCTGCTCCTCTGTCTGGGCGGTACCTGTCATACCTGCCTTCTTATCATATTTATTGAAGAAGTTCTGGAAGGTGATGGTTGCAAGAGTCTTACTCTCACGCTTAACCTTAACATTTTCCTTGGCTTCTATTGCCTGATGGAGACCGTCGCTGAAACGTCTGCCCGGCATGATACGTCCTGTAAAGCTGTCGACGATGAGAACCTGATCATCCTTAACAACGTAATCCTGATCTCTGTGCATAAGTGCATGAGCACGAAGAGCAAGGATGATAGTGTGCTGGATCTCAAGGTTTTCAGGATCTGCGAGGTTCTGGATGTGGAAGAACTGCTCAACCTCCTTAACACCCTGTGCAGTAAGAACAACGTATTTGTCCTTCTCATTTACAAGGTAATCGCCATCCTCTTCGATCTGTGTTCCCATAAGGGCATCGAACTTGCTGATCTCTGTTGTTGCGGTACCTCTCTCCATTCTTCTTGCGAGGTAATCGCACATCTTGTAAATATCTGTTGACTTGCCGCTCTGTCCGGAAATGATGAGCGGTGTACGCGCCTCATCGATAAGGATAGAGTCGATCTCGTCGATAATACAGAAATGAAGGCCTCTCTGAACGAGACGCTCCTTATATATTACCATGTTATCACGGAGGTAATCGAAACCAAGCTCGTTATTTGTGATATATGTGATATCGCAGTTATATGCTGCTCTTCTCTCATCGTTTGAATCTGAGTTAAGGATAACTCCGACTGTAAGTCCGAGGAAGCGGTGGACAGAACCCATCCACTCAGCATCTCGCTTTGCCAGGTAATCGTTAACTGTTACGATGTGAACGCCCTTGCCATCAAGTGCGTTGAGGTATGCAGGAAGCGTTGATACAAGTGTCTTACCTTCACCTGTTCTCATCTCTGCGATACGTCCCTGATGGAGCAGGACACCACCGACGAGCTGAACACGGAAATGCTTCATTCCGAGAACACGACTGGCTGCTTCTCTAACAACGGCAAAAGCCTCAACAAGGATATCATCGAGAGTTTCTCCGTCCTTGAGCCTCTTCTTGAACTCATCGGTTTTCGCCTTAAGTTCATCGTCCGAAAGCTTCTGCATATCCTCATCAAGAGCTTCAATCTTGTCTACGATCGGATATATTCTTTTTAATTCTTTGTCGCTGTGCGAACCAAAGATTTTTTCACCAAGACCCATTTCTTTCCTCCAGAGTATTTATTCTAATGGTATTTTTTTGTATAGTTGTAACATCGTAACCTCTAATATAACATTACTTCCATACACTGGCAAATGTTTTTTATATAAACTTGCATTTTGTATCCTCATGACATATTATTATATATTATATAAGAAATAACAGATTCCTGCCGCAGACAAAGGGGTTTTAAAGTATTTCGGCAGCGCTCTCTGTAGATAAGAAGGTTAAAATATATGAAAAAATACTGGAAAAACGATCAGGTGCGCAAGAATATATTTATCGGCGCATTTCTCATCACATTTTATATCATACTCAGTAATCTGAGCGATCTCGCAGATACCTTCAGCTGGATCTTCGGCATCCTCACACCGTTCATACTCGGCGGTGCCATCGCATTTATCCTGAACGTTCCTATCACAAAGCTTGAGAAGCATATGTTCAAGAAGCCGAAATACCAGAACGAGAAATGGAGCGGCATAAGGCGCGCTCTGGCGATGGTGATCGTCATAATCCTCACCCTCGTCGCAATAGTAGCCATCATCCTTCTGGTTGTACCTGAGCTTTCGAAGACTATCGTAAACCTGGCTCAGCAGGTTCCGGAGGGATTAGAGAAGCTTTCAAAATGGCTTGTCAAGTCCACTGCAAAATACCCTGAAGTATCCGAGAAGATATCCAACTTTACAAAGAATTCCGAGAAAGCTATAAATACAATGCTTTCCTACCTTTCAAGCAAGGGTTCTTCTATTATAAGCGGCGGCTTCGGAGTTATCACCGGTATCTTATCAACTGTAACTACTATATTTATCGGTTTCATCTTCTCAATCTACCTTCTGGGAAATAAAGATAAGCTTGCACTTCAGGCCAAGAAGATCATCTATGCCATGCTTTCTGAGGAAAGAGCAGATAAGCTCCTCCGCATCGCAAGACTTTCAAACCGTACCTTTGGTAATTTCATTTCAGGACAGTGCCTCGACGCTTTCATGCTGGGCTGCGAATTCATTATAGTTCTCTCAATACTTCAGATGCCTTACGCACTGCTTATCGGTATCCTGTGTATGCTCTGTGCACTTATTCCTATACTTGGTGCATTTATCGGTCTCGCCATCGGATCGCTCCTGATACTTCTGGTATCGCCGGTCAAGGCTCTGGTCTTCGCCATCGTATTTACTGCTCTGCAGCAGATCGATGCAAACCTTGTTTATCCGCACGTTGTAGGAAGCTCCGTAGGACTTCCGGGTATGTGGGTTCTTATGTCGGTAACCGTCGGCGGTTCGCTCTTCGGACTCGTAGGAATGCTCATACTGATCCCTGTAGCATCGGTTTTATATACTCTTTTCAGAGAGCATGTTTATAAGAAGCTTGCCGAGAAAGAAGTTCCGGCTGACAAATACCTTACAGTACCCGAACGGGAGGAGGGTCTTCTGGAATCCCTGAAGAAGGTCAAGATAGGCAGCAAACGCGAAAGAACAGGAACCACAGAGATCCTTACAAGCGAAGCTGTAGATAAAAGCCTTGATGACGACGCTGATGATGAAGAGGAAGAGCTCCGAAAGGATATTAAGCCTACCAACGAGATCATGGAAGAAATAAAGGAAGAGCTTGGTGTAACGCCTGTTTCGAAGGAAACGGCCGCAACACCACGTCCAAAGAACAACAATAAAAAAGAAAAAAAATAGTACGATAAAACAACAATAAACGGCCGCTGATCATTCAGCGGCCATTTATTTATAAAGAAAACCGGGAGGAACTGCGTCCTCCCGGCGATTTATCTATATATAATATATTTTAGAATTTTTAGAATTCAGGCTCGATCAGACCGTAGGTGCTTCCCTTTCTCTTATATACAACGTTAACCTCGTCTGTCTCAGCATTTCTGAATACGAAGAAGTTATGTCCGAGAAGCTCCATCTGGATGCAAGCATCTTCAGGATACATAGGCTTAACTGCGAACTTCTTTGATCTGATGATCTTGATCTCGTCCTCATCAGCAATCTCTGTCTCATCCTCAAGGAATCTGTCATTGAAATATGCTGCATCCTGTGATTTATCGATAATCTTCTTCTTATATCTTGTAACCTGGCGTTCAATGATCTCAACAACCATATCGATTGACACATACATGTCATCGCTTACCTGCTCAGCTCTGATGATATGTCCCTTCATTGGGATAGTAACCTCTATCTTCTGTCTGTCCTTCTCAACAGAGAATGTAACCTGAACATTGGTATCTTCGTTAAAGAACTTTTCTAACCTCCCTAATTTGTCATAGATAGCATCTCTTAAACCGTCAGTAACATCAATGTTTTTACCGCTTATAATGTAATTCATATGCCTCACTCCTTACGTGCGTCTTATTCAGTTTCGGATACCTCAACTGATAGGTAAATTATACCATAGACGAATAGTTCATTCAATATATTAATACATTTTATTTTTGTCAGACAACTCGGCTAATTTTTTCAAAATACCCCTTTTTAGCCCGTATTTAGCCCCGAAAAAAAAATAAAATTCGGAACAATCTACAAATTATTCATATACACATTTTTTTATTCATAATTTTATGTTAATCACAGCTTTATGTTGATAATGTTGATAACTTTGTTTATATATCAAAGAATCACGCAAATACAACATACTTATCAACATCCCCTCCCACCATACTATCTAAATTATAGTCAACCAAACCATATGTTTGTTGTGCATGTTGCACAAAGTGTGTATTTTGTGAAAGTGTCAGACGGACTAAAGGCCTGTTAATAAATACTCAGGATAAGGCAACTGTGTTTATTTATTACCAACGTATTATATAACTATGAAGATCACGGAACAGAAAAAGAGCCGGTTGCTGGCACATGCAATCGGCTCTAGAATATATGTTATTTCTTGTGAAAAATCATTACTGGATGATCCTGACAGCCTTTGCAGGCTCTCTGTAATCATATGATGAAATCTTAATACCTGTTTCAGGTGTACTTGCATGAACAACCATTCCGCCGCCCATGTAGATAGTTACGTGACCGTAATCACCAGGTACTCCGTAGAAGAGAAGGTCGCCAGGCATTATGCTGTCGAGACTAACTTCTGTACCACAGTAAGACTGTGATGTTGCACCGTGTGGAAGTGAGTATCCGAAGTGCTCATAAACTGCCATTGTAAATCCTGAACAGTCAGCTCCGTCTGTAAGGCTGCTTCCGCCGTATACATAAGGGTTACCAACGAACTGTGTTGCAAATGCTACAACCTCTTCACCCATTGAGTTGTATGGAACATCTGAAGGTGCTTCTGTAGTCTCTTCCTCAGCAGGCTCTTCTGTCTCTTCTGTCTCTTCTTCCTCGTCGTCTGCGTCCTCATCATCCTGGGAATCATCTGCTACATCATCGTCGTCATCGTCGTCATCTTCATCAACTGACTCTGTTTCTTCCTCGTCAGTATCGTCGTCTTCCTCTTCCTCAACTGCTTCGGTAGTTGCTTCTGTAGTTGCCTCAGTCTCTTCTTCGCTGTCTTCCTCTACCTCTTCAGTATCTTCCTTCTCTGCTGCAGCTGCAAGTACTTCCGCAACTGTTGCATCCTTATCTGCTCTGTCAACTATTCTGATATATGCATTATATACATAACCTACAAGGTCATCATCTATTCCGATCTTTGTCCAGTAACCTTCGTAGCCTAAAACTCTGTAAGCCTCGCCCTGTCCGAGGAGTGTAAGAATATCTCCGTCGTCTGCTGCGCTTCCTCTGAGTCTGAGGCCGCTCTCTGTGATTACTGCAACCTTACCTGTATCATTGTTAACCCAGCTCTCTGCTTCGTCGCCGAATCTGAGGTAAGCGCTGAATACATAGCCTTCAATGTCATTCACTTTAACAAGTGTCCAGTCAGCTGCCTGCTTCTTTACTTCAACGACTGCTCCGTTACCAAGCTGTCCGAGTATCAAGCCCTCTGTGGATGGCTCCTGTCTGATATTAAGTGGTTCGTCTGCTATTACGACTGCCTTGCCTTCGTAACCTGCTGTAAGAGCATCTCCTACATACTCTGCAGTGTCCTTTTTATCAGCTTCTGTTGTTTCTGTAGCCTTATCCTTAGTTTCTGTAACCTTAGCTCCCTTTGTTGGCACTTCCTTCTTGTCTGCTGAAGTAAGGGATGCTGTTTCCTGTGCTTTAGTATCCTTAACTGTGGCCGTCTCTGTATCAGCTGTGGCTTCTACATATCTGTCTACTGCTGCAGATATTCCTACGTTCGACTGGTCATAAATAACTGTTTCATCACCTGCAAATACTGCGAAAGATGAAACCATCAGCCCTGCTGTAACTGCTAAAACGGCCAATTTCCTGGATGGCTTGATCATTTCTCGAAAGTCCTCCTGTTATTTTCAAAAAAATCTACAAAATATTTAACTACTATTTGATATATTACGAAAATGTTACAATTTGTTACATGCTCATAATAGCAAAACACTATAGCTTTGTCAACAAGTTATCCGGGAAAAATTATTAAGAAAATAAATATTTTTGTAACATTTATTTTTGATTTTACAATTAGGGAGAATACTGCTAATATATACATGTCAATACGGCCGGAAAATACTCCCCGGGAGATACTTTCCGGGCACGTAAACCGTATAACTAAACCATAAAAGAAGGCGTATGATGAATACCATTATCAGAAAAACCACAGACAGTGATGCCTTCAGCCTGGCTTCGGAGATACTCCAAAGCGGCGGCCTGGTCGCATTTCCCACAGAAACCGTGTATGGTCTCGGCGGAGATGCCCTGGACCCTGAAGCATCAAAGAAAATATATGCAGCCAAAGGCAGACCTTCGGACAATCCTCTGATCGTCCATATAGCCCATGAGGAAGACGTGTATAAGCTCGCTTCCTATGTGCCGCCGGCAGCCGAAAAGCTCATGGAACGCTTTTGGCCGGGCCCGATGACTATCATATTTAACAAGAAGGACATCGTTCCGGACGCCACAACCGGCGGACTCGGCACCGTTGCCATAAGGATGCCTTCACATCCGGATGCCATGAGGCTGATCGACGAAAGCGGCGTTTATATCGCTGCTCCAAGCGCAAATACATCCGGCCGTCCTTCCCCTTCCACAGCGGATCACGTTGTCGAAGACCTGAGCGGTCGTGTAGATATGATACTTGACGGCGGCCCGGTTGATATCGGAATCGAGTCCTCCATCATCGATATGACCGGCGAGGTTCCTGCGATACTCCGTCCCGGCTACATCACGAAGGCTGATTTCGAGGAAATACTTGGCGAGGTGACCATCGACCCGGCCATCATAAAGCCCGATCCAAACCTCAGACCTAAGGCTCCCGGCATGAAATACACCCACTACGCACCAAAGGGCAGCCTTACTATTATAGAAGATAAGGCTCATCCGGCTGAGGTTACAGACGCAGTAACAGCAGAGATAAACCGCCTTGCAGAGGAAGCTTCTTCTCTCGGTAAAAAGGTAGTTATCCTTACCACTGCAGAGAACCGCAGCTCCTACACTGCAGAGAACATCATCCTTCTCGGCGAGACCGGAAGCGGTGAAGAGGTCGCAAGGAATCTCTACAGCGCCCTCAGAAAATGCGATGATCTGGAGGCTGACCTTATTTTCAGCGAAGCCTTCAACAGAGATAAATACGGCGGAGCGATCATGAACAGACTGCTCAAAGCTGCCGGACAGAAAGTTATATTAGTTTAAAGGAGAAAAATCATGAAAATAGCAATTGCCTCAGATCACGGCGGATTCGCCCTCAAGCAGGAAGTAATGGAGCACCTTAAGGCTCGTAACGTAGAATACATAGATAAAGGATGCTACAGTGCAGCATCCTGTGATTATCCGGTATTTGCAAAAGAAGTAACTGCTGCTGTCACAAGCGGTGAAGCAGAGTTCGGAATCCTTATCTGCGGAACAGGCATCGGAATGTCGATCGCTGCAAATAAGGTTAAAGGTATCCGCGCCGCTCTCTGCCATGACGTTTTTTCAGCGCAGGCTACAAGAGAGCATAACGACGCAAATATCCTTTGTATGGGAGCCCGCGTTGTAGGCCCCGGACTCGCGCTTATGATCGTCGATACCTTCCTTGACACTCCGTTCTCAAACGATGAGCGTCATATAAGAAGGATATCTCTGATCGAAGATTAATAATTATTTTTTACCGGCTTCGGCAGTTTTATTTTTAACTGCCGAAGCTTTTATATTGTCTTTCTGCATAGCAGTATTTGTGGCGCCGTATTTCTGAGTGAACTTTTCAACACTCTCAAAATTCCTGGCCGCGCCGGAATGTCTTGCATCAAGGGATTTCTTCAGGTCAACAACAAGCTTTGTCGTTCTGTATTTAAGTCCTTCTGTGCTGTTAGTCATGACCGAAATAGCATTGAGTGCTGCCGCAGCACGCGGATTCTTCTCAACCTCAAGCTTACTCATTCCCTTACTCTTAAAGTATTCCATGGAAGCATTAAAAATCTTCAGGTTTATGGTTCTGATCTCCGTATCAAGATCCTTCTTCGACAGGTTCTTGTCCTTAATAGCTGCCGCATCCCTGATCAGTGAATTCAGCTTGCTATACTGCTTGCCGTGACCCTTGGTTGTCGGCAGGTTGTCGGCAAGTTTCTTCATATCTTCAAAATACTTCTCCCTCTTATCCGGCTGTACGTTATAAATACTGTCCCTAAGAGAGTTGAGGTCTTTGACCAGATTGTCCTTATTGCTGAGCATATGCGTAAGCATCTCCGGAGCGCCCTTCAACGCGTCCAAGGAATAATGCTCTTTGCATTTTTTAGCCGTGGCATGTATTGAATTTATACTAAACTTATCACCATTCGAGTAAAGAATCGCAGCAGCCATGCACTTCGAAAGGTTTTCCACCATCTCTTCAGGTGTTTTACCCATTCTGACGCCTGTATGCAACTTGATATAAGAGCTATAGGTAACGCCCATCTTCTTATTCTTGGTACCAAGCTGCTTATGCAGTTTCTCGTCATTAACAACCGCACCGGCCTTCTCCTCGGCCTGAGGATCACCCTTAAGGATAGCTCCGATGTAATCATTCTTCTTGCCAAGCATATCAGTGTAAGCACCACTTAACTCATCTTTCCTGGTTATGCCTATAGTCTTCTCGCCGTACAGGAAAGCATTGATTGAATTCAACTGGTCCTTGCCCAGATTAACCTTGAGCGATCTAACCTTATTTGCGCCTTCCTCCTTCTGCCATCTGGCAACTTCCTTATCCTTATCCTGCTCCTCCTTGTTCATTTCATTTGCAGCCAGCATATATGCATTGGAACCAAGATCATAGAACATTTTTTCCTCTGCAGAAAGACTCGCGAGAGCCTTTTTTGTTCCGCGAGCTTTATAAACATTAGTAAAATCGTCATACATGATTCTGATCGCGAATTCTTCCTCTTTATCTGCTGAAATATCTTTGCCTACAATCCTTCTCTTAAGGTTATCCTTATTCCTGAGCTGCGAGATCTCTTCCTTGGTAAAGCCCATGTTATCATAAGCCTCCTCAAAGGTCATACCCGGCTTATGATTCAGCTTAGCCTTGAATGTATTGATAAATACTCCTGAATCAAGCACTTCCGAACGAAGCAAACCTTCTGCCTCAGGGAGCTCAAATATACCTGTTTCAGCGGCAATCATCTGTGCTTTATCCTGTTTATGTTCTCCGTCGAGATTATCATAGATGGCCTTGTAATCCTTGCCGGTCAGTACCATAGCCTTAGCCTGAGCAAGCATCATCTTATCAAACATCGACTGAAAGTCCTTGAAGGTGAACTTTTCTCCTTTGAATTTGTCTGTCAGATTCTTAACAAACTCTTCTTCCATCTGATTGGAATTCTCAAAGGTTTTGATATCACGGAATTCTTCTATCTTATTATTATCAAGCTCCATTCTGTCAAGGAGTCTGTTTCTCGTCTTATACAGAAGGGCATACATATATTTATCTTCAACCGATGTCTGGCTGGAATAACCGTTACTGATTCCGTACGCATCCTCAAGATGTTCCTCATCCTCTTCATTCTTCGGAGCCTGAGCATCTGGTTCATTTTCCTTTGGAACATCCGCCTCCGGTCCTGCAGGCTGAACATTGTTTACAACCTCTACCTTCGGTTCCTCAGGAACTTTGACAGGCTCGGCTTTCAGAACGTTAACCCCACTAACCTCTTTTCCTTTCGGAGGATTGTATTTAACACCGTCATAAAGCTTATATTTTCTGCGCTTCGGATTAAGATTCTTAACTTCATCTATAAAGCTCATATTATCCTTCAGCCCGCCCGAAAGTTTATGCAGTGTTACAAAGCTTTCAAGCTGTTTATCGCTATGTGTCCTCGTAAAATCATCAATAAGCGCGATAACCTGAGCCTTATCCGCCGGAGAACTTATCTTTTTATCCCAGATCTGTTTCTTCAGAGCTTCGATGTCCTTCGCATAATCGTCAAGCATCTTTCTGTTTGACACCTCTTTTTCAACTGCCGTCCTGGCTTCCGCATACGACTGCAGCTCATTGCCCTTAAGGTTTGACCAGTCATCCTTATGAGCCTCAAGAGTTTGGTGATGACCCTTCATCTTTTCATCGAACTCAGCTTCATTACTTTTCTGATATGCTTCTATAAAACCGATCGCTCCAAGAAGAGTCAGTTCATCCTGTGACCAGCCATTCTCGATAGCCTTGATCTGCCATCTCATAACATTTACAACTTCATATGCGCTTCGTCTGTTATTATGCTTTCCTGTAATATGACCCAGATCATTGTCCAAATAACCATCATACTGATGATTATCCTCTATAGCATATAACTTATCAAAAGCATCTACCACCCTCTGCTGTTTATCATGAAGCTCAGCAAGAAAGGCCCGCTCATTCTTAGCAGTCCAGCCATCTCTGTTATTCTTCTGCCTGATGAACTCAACCTTCTCAAGCTCAATATATGCCTTATAGTATTCCATAAGAGGTTCATAAAGGCCCTTATCCTCACCTATTAAACCACCCTTTCCCTGCTGAAGCCCCTGCAACAGTTCATTATGATCCATAGCCTCAATCTTAGGTCTTCCTCCGAACTGGTTGGCATTTGAAAGGTATTGGCTCTCAAAGCGCGCCTCCATAAGATTTCCTTCCATCGTTGTCTCATGAAGGTTGTAGTCATACAGCAGGAGGAAAGGATCATTATTTTTAGCTTTTTCATCCCTTTCCTTCCTCAGCTGCTCCTTCATGATTTCCATAAGCTCTATGCCAAGCTTATCGGCCTGAGAATCCATAACCTGATGAAACTTTTCATGGCCCCCCAGACGGCTCCTTGGCGCATCAGCTAATTCAACGCCCGGATTCATGCCAATGTACGCGTTCATCTTTTCTATGAACTGCTCAAATTTATCCTGCGGCATCCATTTCTGAAATACTGTATAATTGTTTGTATAAACCTTTTCTATTGCATAAGCCAGCGCACTTTTTCCATATTTTTTACTCTTTCTCAAATCCTTATAACTTGGCATGTTTTCTCCTCCTTCTTGACGGAATCGTTCTTCATCCTTTATTCGCGTCAAATACATTCTCTTATAGTTTTACATATTTACTGTCTGCCATATCCGCAAACATTTTGTCCTACGGTATCAAATTACAGCCATTATATATTGCAAATGATAACAAAACCGCAACAAATAAGTCATGGGATTGCATCCACGAAGTGGATGAGGGTCCCATGATCCGAACGAAGTGAGAATAGTAACGGTTCGAAGAACCGTGAGTCTGTCCGCAGGACAGATGCGTTCTGCAAAGCAGAATCAAGACTTGCAACGCAAGTCTTGCATATCACGCAGTGATATGGCACAGGACTCGTCGTGTAAAACACGACCGCAGCTGCGTAGCAGCTGAGCAGCATCATGGAACATGATGCTGGAGCAAAGCAAAAATAACAAGCCAATGCACTCGCATAACAGATACGACTTTCATTAATTCTTCAAGCAACACAAAGGTACAACGTATACACCATTATCCATCCTGTACGCCACTTTATTCTTCGTAACAACCATCAAAAATGCCGGTTTTCCGGTTCTTTCGTAATCAATATCTTTAGCTATATTGATAAGATTATCGGCAGCTTTCCTGATATCATCCTCACCACCCAGTTTAACCTCGATCAGCGCCCATGAACCATCATTAAACTGAATCACCGCATCCGCCTCTCTTTTTTTCGAATCGCGATATTTATAAACGCGACCACCTATCATATCCGCATACACTCTGAGATCATGCACCACCAAAGATTCAAATAGGAATCCAAACGCTGTTATATCCCTAAACAGCCCCTCGGGCGAGACACCCAACGCCGCTGCACCAATTGAAGGGTCAGTAAAATGTCTTGTTTCCTTCGTTCTGATTGCAGTTTTACTTCTCAGGTTTGGGTTCCATGCAGGTAATTCTTCGATAACATAAAGGTTTCGCAGCGAATTCAAGTATTTTGCAAATACATCTTTATCAAAGGTTTCATCATTTCCACTGCAATCCTTCAAAAGAGTGGTATCAGCTGCGGCAATTGAAACATTTCTCGCATAGGAACGCATCAGCTTTCTTGCCTTCTGCTCATCCTTTTTGAGAGGAATATCTTTTAACGAAAAAATATCATCACTGACAACAACTTCGTAATAATCTCTTGCCTGGGCCAAGGCTACATCCCTTTCCTTGCCTATTGCAACCGGCCATCCGCCTCTACATATATAATATGCATAATCGTTAATGTCTTTTTTTGACATGGAATTTGAGAACTTTCCGTTTTTAAGATCATTTAACAAATCAACTTTCAATCGGAAGAATGTGAGGGTTTTGGTCGGATGTTTGTGAGACTTTCGGTCGGAAGAATGTGAAATCGCTTACCGGACAGGAAAAGAGGATCGGAAAACCGACCCTCTTTTCGTTTTTTCATGTTCTCTCCAAAAACCTCATTCTTCAGACTCAATTCTGAAAACTTATGGTCAGTTTAACATGCCTTATCCAACAAATGTCCAACAAAAAACGGCAAAATTTAAAAAATTGCCATTTTTTTATTTCGAAAGTGCTCGTTTATGAACTCGTCTATTTCCACCAGATCATCCTCAATACTTTTTACAAACTCCTCTATTTCCGCCAGATCACCCGAGATACTTCATAACAAACGCTTCAATCTCCACAAGATTGTCTGAGAAAAGCATAAAATCCAGCTCCCCCGCCTCGTAGAACTCGTCTTCAAACATTCTGTCATACTGCTCCTTAAGCTTGTCATAGCAGCCGAGAGTATTATAGAAGATGAACGGTGCCTTGTAGAGTCCAAGGCGTATCCATGATATCATGTCAGCCGCTTCCTCAAGAGTTCCGATGCCGCCCGGAAGCGCAATAAATACATCTCCCATTTCGGCCATCTTAAGCTTTCTCTCGGACATATCATTCGTCACTATCATCTCGGTAACGTCTGTATTCTCCCAGCCGTTATCTATCATAAACTGTGGAATGATGCCTGTGACCTTGCCGCCTGCTGTGAGTGTAGCTCTTGCAACCTCCCCCATCATACCAACCTTGCCGTCACCGTAAACAAGTACATGCCCCTTTTCTCCTATCCATCTGCCGACCTCTGCGGCCGCCTTCATATATTCCGGCCTCTTACCTTCCGCTGCACCTGCAAATACAGTTATATTCATCTTATATCTCCTATATTATTCCGGAAGGACCGGCGTATCGAAAGGATATCCAACGTGGATGCCGGCTTCCTTCATTCGAAGTCTCTCTGCACGCATGGCATTTACAACCATGTCGCGGGCCTGGTGTCCGTCCTCGCCAGTGAGCGGCTTAACATCCTTCAGAACGTAGTCGATACCCATCTCAGCGTATTTTGGCTTGGCCATATCATGGTAAGGAAGGATATCAACAGCCTTGACATTCTTGAAATGCGCAAGGAACTTTCCTGACTTCTCAAGGAGAACAGGATCGAAGGTATAACCCGGCACGATAACATGTCTTACCCAGATTGGAATGTCTTTCTCATCCAGATATTTATAGAAATCGATTATCGTATCCTGCTTAACCCCTGTCAGATCCACATGCATCTCAGGGTCGATAGCCTTAAGATCAAGAAGCACAAGGTCGGTAACCTCAGCCAGCTTCTCGTATTTTGCGTAAATCTCCGGAACATCCTTATTGAAGAGATAACCGGTGGTATCGAGGGCAGTATGAACACCCAGCTTCTTTGCAGCTGCGAAAAGCTCAGTAACAAAATCAATCTGCACAAGCGGTTCACCGCCGGAAACAGTAAGTCCGCCTCTCTTCATGAAAGGAAGGTAGCTTCTCATATCAGCCATTATCTCGGCAACGGTCATCTCCTTGCCGCCTCTGCCGTCCCAGGTATCCGGATTGTGGCAGTATTTACATCTCAGCGGACAGCCCTTGAGAAATACAACATATCTCGTTCCCGGTCCGTCCACCGTACTTCCTGTAATTATTGAATGAATATTTCCTGTCATTTTTTACTCCTCTGTCGCCTCTGTTGCTGCTTCAGTTGTCGCTTCGGTTGTAGCTTCTGTTGTAGCCTCGGTCGTTTCCTCAGTTGTTGTACTCTGGATAGGTCCGAGATTTTCAACTCCGATAGCCTCATCAGCGCCATAAATGATCTTAACAAGCTCTGAATCCTTATCAAGCATAAGGATATTTCCGTTGCTCTTGAGGGAAGCCTTAAGAGCATCAAGACCTCTCAGATAATTGTAGAATTCTGCCTTATCAGGATCGTTGTAGGCCTCGGAAAGTATACGCATATACTCTGCCTCGCCCTCAGCTATGATAGACTCAGCATCCTTCTCAGCCTCAGCTATAGTGATAGTAACCTCTTTATCAGTCTCATTCTTAATGATCTGAGCATCAGACTCACCCTTTGCAGTATAGCTTGCAGCGATATTCTGTCTCTCAGAGATCATTCTTTCATATACCGCATTCTTATTATCATCAGGAAGGTCGAGGGCCTTGATCTCAGCGGTCATGATCACGATACCGTATTCAGCAATATCTGAGTTCGATGCATTTGTGATGATCTCGGTCAGCTGGGCACCTCTTGCGGCGATAACCTCATCCTGAGTCATTGATGAGATAGTATTTTTCGTTGCGTTATAAACCGCAGCGTCGATTCTTTCCTCTGCTCTTGCGTCAACTGCGCCAAGAGTCTTGTAGTATTTGATAGGATCTGTAACCTTCCAGAGCACGTAATCGTCTGCGATCATCGACTTCTTATCCTTTGTGATAACATCACTGGTAGGAAGGTCGTAAACTCTCGTTCCGCTGTAAACAAGCTGAACGTTCTCGATAAATGGTGTCTTGATGTGAAGTCCCGGCTCGTCGTCAACTCTTGTGACCTTACCGAAACGCTTAACAAGTGCGTAATTATTGTATTCTACTGTATAAAGTGAATTGAACAGTATAACAGCCGCTGCGATCAGAAATACGACCAGGGCTGTAAGCTTGATTGTCTTCTTCATATTTTTAGTCCTCCCCTGATCCGTTGCTTGATGAACCACTGCCACTATTGATATTTACGAAGCTGTCCAGAGGATACATCGTCTCTGTATCGCCATCGGTGATGATGACCTTCATTGACGGAAGAAGTTCCTCCATAGTCTCGTAAAACATTCTCTTCTTGGTGATGAGCGGATACTGCTTATACTGCTCGTAGATCTGCTCAAATCTCGATGCCTGACCTTCGGCCTCGGCAATACGTGCTTCCTTCTTACCTTCTGCTTCTTTTCTGATCTTATCTGCCTTAGCGGTAGCATTTGGAAGCTGCTCGTTCTGATATTTCAGAGCGTTGTTCTTAGCTGTATCTGCGCCCTGCTTTGCAGTTTCAACCGACTTGAAGGCTGCGATGATATCAGCTGTAGGCGGCTCAGAATCCTGAACCGTGATATTTATAACTGTAAGTCCGATGTCATGATTTGCAAGCTCCTTCAGCATCTCTTCTTTTACTGCTGACTGGATAAGTCCCTTACCGGTCGTCATCGCCTCATCAACCGTATAATTTGATACAACGGATCTGATGCTTGAAAGCGCGATATCCTTGAGGATCTCCTCAGGATCGTTTGAGTTGTAGAGATAAGCAACCGGATCAGATACCTTGTATTCAAGGTAGAAATCGATATTTAACAGGTTGAAATCCGAGGTGATCATGATTCCGTTGTTGTCATCTGTAATATTCTGTCCGTTTCCGGCAACCGAGTAACCAACGCCTGTACCGTGAGTGGTCATATCAACCTTCTCAACCTTCTGGATGAACGGTATTTTAAAATACAGTCCCGCGGTATCGGTCCTCACAACCTTACCAAACATTGTAACTACTGCATTTTCCTGCTCATTAACGTAGTAGTAACTGCCGTTTATCGCGAAGAAAATGATCACAGCTACGATAGCGATCTTGATCAGCAGCGAAGACTTCTTATCAAGACCCTTGAGCACTTTTCCTTTCTCGTCGATCACAACATCGACATCTTTGTCATTCTTTTTAGCCAATTTCTTGTCCTCCTTTTTTATAAGAAATCCATTTTATTTTGGAAATAAAACAACCCTTCATCATTTCACTCTTTTTCCAGATAAAAATATCACCCCATTTTGTCGCATTCTCTTGCGTTGTATCATAATACTCAGCATATTTCAGTTAATTATTTAGCAGGAATTGTTTTTACTTTTTCACCAATCATATTATATAATAATGAGACCGTATTATCATTTTTACCATCTTGACCAGTATTTTTATTCGTCAGGATTCTGTTAATAAATGCCCCACAGAAATTAATCCAATTATCATCTGGAGACACAACACAATATAAAAAATTGTCTTCCTTTAAATTTTGTCTGACTTTCATCCATCTCCACCCATAACCCATAACCAATGCTTGCCCATACAAAGCACCTAATTCTATCGCTACAATAATTTCATCAAAAAAACCAGCTTTTGAAACCATATCAGCTTTTCATCATGTAAGTTTATTTTCTCTATCTCCATATTTTACCTTTCCAAAGTAAGTGATTAAAAATCATCGTTCTGTAAATCCATCAATTTTCCAATCTTCATATGTAAATATAGGTTTATCTAAATATTGTACATATATCGAATACTTAGCATCATTTAAATGTGCTTCACTATCACAAAAGGCAAAACTGAAGCCCTTTATCTTTTGCAAAAATTCAATGATATAACACTCATTTTCATCAATATCTTTTAATAATTCTTCGTCTGGAATCTTGATAATAAGGCACACTATGCCATCATTAGTTGTTTCCAAAGCAAATTCGACATTATTTAAATGCTTATAATTAAATATAAATTCACCAAGAAAGTATGACATTTCATATTTGAGACAATAATCAAAGGCTTCCTCTACAGAACACTCTCTATTACTGAGTGATATCCACTCATCGTAATTATTATTATGCGGCAAATATACTCTCAAAAAAACAAACTTATTTAATTCTTTAAATAAATTCACTACGGATTTTTTTATAATTGTTTTTTTTGATGCCAAGCCTATATTAATATAACTTCCCATAAACAACAACTCTCCTAATATATCTTTAATCCATTTGTAATATGATAATTAAGTTGGTTTGTTGAGAATTTCCATCCTCCTACATAATTTCCCAAATAATCAACATATGAACCTAACCCTGTATTCGAATTATAATATACATAAACATCTGTACCTCTATATTTTGAAATGTAAATATCAGTTGCATTATTTATATTATTTTGAATGGCATTTTGATACTCAATCCCTTTGGCACTGTTCCAATTACCTTCTATCCCAAAATCACTAGCATGGCTAAATTCATGTTGTAGTTTATTAGTAGTAAACTTTGTTTCAGGAATGGATTCTATACCTATTTTAGAGTCTACAACCACTCCGTTTGGCGATACTATAAAATCTGCATTTGTATTACTTCCACCCTGTTATGAAGTGACCTTTGTCAAGAGGTAATTTTCAACTTGCTACCTTCTTTTGAACAGTCACATTTGTTTGTCTTTGACAGCATCTGGCAAGAGCCATTCTAACAGTCTCCGGCATGTAGCCACTCTGTT